>NZ_JAPYKR010000009.1:0-344221 GCF_037179655.1 Mesorhizobium sp. Cs1299R1N1
AAACACATTCTTGGCCAAATCGATACCAAATCTGATAGCTTGCATGACGGACGGTCTCCTCCGCTGGGTTTCAACACGACCAGTTTGGCACATTCGATGCCGCAAGGGGCCGTCCACCCATCATCCCTGGGCGAAGCAGGAGCGAAGCTCCGTCGCGGAGAACCTGGGATCCAGGCCGTGACCTTAGCCGGAGCGTGCAACGGAGCAGAATTCCGCACCATCGCGTGGCCTTGATGTCTCGGCATGGATCCTCGGGTCTACGCTGCGTCGCTACGCTCCTTGCTTCGCCCGTGGATGACGAAATGATGAGCGCCAATCGCCAAGGCTAGGTCCCTCGCGGTTTGGCGCGGGCGGTGGCGGCGGCGAGTAGCGGGTTTTCCGGCCAGACATGTTTGGGATAGCGGCCGCGCATGTCGGCGCGCACGTCGGCCCAGGAGCCGCGCCAGAAGCCGGGCAGGTCGCGCGTCGTCTGAATCGGCCGGTGTGCCGGCGACAACAATTCGAGCGTCAAGGGCACGGTGCCGTTGGCGATCGAAGGATGGCGGTCGAGGCCGAACAGTTCCTGGACGCGGACCGCCAGCACCGGCCATTCGCCGTCATAGCGGATCGGCACGTGGCTGCCCGACGGAGCGTCGAAATGGGTCGGGGCCAGCGTCTCGACCTTGCGCTGCAGGTCGTGCGGCACGAGCGACGCCAGCCCGGCCGGGACAGTGCCGGGGTCGATAGCGGCCAGGGATGCCGCACCGGACAGAAACGGCAGCAGCCAGTCGTCGAGGCGTCCGATGAGCGCTTCATCCGACATGTCGGGCCAGGGCGCGCCTAAGCCTTTGTGCAGCCAGGACAGCCGCTGGCGCAGCGTCTGGGCCTCCTTGCTCCAGGTCAAAAGGGAAAGCCCATGCTCGCGCAAGGCCTCGATGATGGCGCGGTCGGCATCGGCGCCGGCCGGCGCCGGCAGCATGCGTTCGGCGAGCGTGATGGCACCGAGGCGCACGGTTTCGCGCACCCGCACGGCGCGGCGCTCGCGGTCGAAGCTCGTCTGCCTGCGCGTTTCGATCTTGCCGGCAAGCGCTGACCGGATGTCCTCCTCGCTGATTGCCGCCGCCGCCGTGATGCGGGCATTCTGCGCCTTGCCCTGCAGGTCGGCGACGACCAGAAAGGGTTCGCCCGCCAGCGGATCGGCGGCATCGAGCATGGCGCCGGAGCCATTGGCCAGCACGAAACGGCCGCGCTCGCCGCGCGCCTTGGCGACGCGGTCCGGCCAGGCGTGGATGAGCAGGGTTCCGGCTGGAACAGCTCCGCTGGTCTTCGCGCCGCCTGCCTGCCTGGCCAGGCGCTCGGCAAGCTGGCGCGCCGACGTGGCACGCGGCGATTTCTCGCCGCGAAAGCGCATCAGCCGCCGTTCGAGATCGGCACCGTCGCCGCCAAGGCCGCGCTCGGTGAGCAGCACGGCGAGCATGGCCGCTTCCTGCACCTCTCCGGCCTTCGCCGCCTCGGCGACCATATGCGCCAGCCGTACCGGCAGAGCGAGCTTGCGCATCGAAGCGCCCGCCTCCGTCAACCGGCCTGCCTCGTCGATGGCATCGAGCGCGCGCAACAGCGCCCTTGCTTCATGGAGCGCGGGAGCCGGCGGCGGATCGAGGAAAGCGAGCGTCCCGGGATCGGAGACACTGAAGGCGGCGCAGTCCAGCAGCAGGCCGGATAGGTCCGCCTCGAGGATTTCCGGCGGCGTGAAGGCGGGAAGTGCCGCCGTCTGCTCAGCCCGCCACAGCCGGATGGCGACGCCGGCCTGCGTACGGCCGGCGCGGCCGGCGCGCTGCTCGGCGGAAGCTTTGCTGACGCGAACTGTCTCCAGCCGTGTCAGGCCGCTGGCCGGCTCATAGCGCGGCAGCCGCGACAGACCGGAGTCGATGACGACGCGCACGCCGTCGATGGTGATGGAGGTTTCGGCGATCGAGGTCGCCAGCACCACCTTGCGGCGGCCCCCCGGCGCCGGCTTGATCGCCGCGTCCTGCGCCTTGCCGTCGAGCTGGCCATAGAGCGGGACGATATCGGTGTCGGCGCCGACCTTGCCGGCCAACCGCTCGGCGGTGCGCTCGATCTCGCGCTGGCCGGGCAGGAAGGCAAGCACGCTGCCGCTCTCGTCGGCAAGCGCGGAGCGGATTGCCTTGGCCATGGCGTCCTCGGTCGGCATCCCGGCCGGTCGTTCGTCATACCTGACATCGACAGGGAAGGCGCGGCCCTGGCTTTCGATCACCCGCGCGCCCGACAGGAGTTTTGCGACCCGTGCGCCGTCGAGCGTTGCCGACATCACCAGCAAACGCAGATCCGGCCGCAGCGCGCCTTGTACATCGAGGGCGAGAGCGAGACCGAAATCGCCGTCGAGCGAGCGCTCGTGGAATTCGTCGAAAATGACGGCCGAAACGCCGGGCAGTTCAGGGTCATCAAGAATCATGCGCGCAAGCACGCCCTCGGTGACGACCAGGATTTTCGTCCGCGCCGAGGTGCGGTTTTCCATACGCATGGCATAGCCCACCGTGGCGCCGGGCTCTTCCCCCAGCAGTTCGGCCATGCGGCGCGCCGCGGCGCGGGCGGCAAGCCGGCGTGGTTCGAGCAACACGATCTTGCCCGTGCCCAGCCAGGGCGCATCGAGCAGCGCCAGCGGCACCAGCGTGGTCTTGCCGGCACCGGGCGGTGCCACCAGCACGGCGCTGTTGCCGGAGCCGAGCGTCTCGCTCAGCGCCGGCAGCACGGCGGATACCGGAAGCTCCGGCAAGGGTCTGGTCGTCATTGCGATCGCATATCAGCGGTCGCGGGCGCCGTGCAACTCGCGAAAGTCGCGCCGGTTCAAAGCCGGGTGCGCGAAAACGGATTCCAGCGCACCTTACGCAGCCGCGCTTCCTCGCACACCAAGCAGCCGGCGAACAATGTCGAGAAGAAGCCTATCTCGAACACCGTGAATTGCCCCCCAGGCTCTTGATAACGGCATCGCTGCCCGAATAGCTTGCATAGGCGATCAGGGCGAGCAGGATTCCGTTCGGCACGTTTTTCATTTCCGGGAGAGAAAGTTGAAAATACTGGCGCTCGGTGCGCATGCGGACGACATCGAGATCTTCATGTTCGGTACGATGGCCGCCTATGCCGCGCAAGGCGCGGAACTCAGTTTTGCCGTGGCCACCGATGGTGCCAGGGGCGGCAAGAGCGATCCCGCCGTTCTGGCTCGTGTCCGCCGCCAGGAAGCGATGGCCGCGGCCGCGCTGCTCGGGGCGGTGCCGCGCTTCCTCGACTTTCCCGATGGCGGGCTGGTGGCGGACGCCGCACTGATCGATGCGCTGAAAACACTGATCAGCGAAATCGGGCCGGATCTTGTGATCACGCACGCGCCCAACGACTATCACGCCGACCATCGCGCGCTGTCGGACGGCGTGCGCATCGCTGCGTCGTTCGGCGTCCCCGTGCTGCATGCCGACACGATGGGCGGCACCGGGTTCTCGCCGACCCACTATGTCGATATTTCCGCTCATGCCGACATCAAGGCCCGGGCGATCCGCATGCACCAGTCGCAGGACCCGGATCGCTTCGTCGATATCGCGCTGACGCAGAACCTTTTTCGCTCGGGCCAATGCAATGGCGCGCAAGGCTCGCTGGCCGAAGCCTTCCGCTTCGAGCCGACGTTTCCATTCGGCGACATCCGCGCGCTGCTTCCGCCACCCCCGCCGATCAGGACGGTGATGGTGAGCACCAAGCGGGTCGACTGACCTTCCGGACCGCGTCCACAATCCGCGCTCATCCGGCCGGGCCTTTGGCGCTTTTCCCAACGTTTTCAGAGACCGACTTCAGCATGTTGCGGCGCAGCAACGAATTCGCTTGCCTTGTTTAGTAAAAATTGCATCACTAAACAAATTACTAAACATCCCGCGGCGCAACGATGCCGCCATGTTTGGGCCTCTGAGGAGAGAGGTTGAGGTTCTTGAGACCGCCATCCGGGCGTGTTTCACAAATGGGAGGAAGGCATGAAATCGAGCTTGAAACTGGCGTTGGGACTGACCTCGGCGATCGCAGCGTCGACAGCCGTCTCGAACGCCGCGCACGCTGAAGACCTGACGCTGTGCTGGGCCGCCTGGGACCCGGCCAACGCGCTTGTCGAACTGTCCAAGGATTTCACCAAGGAAACCGGCATCGGCATGAAATTCGAATTCGTGCCGTGGACCAACTATGCCGACCGTTTCCTCAATGAGCTGAACTCACACGGCAAGCTCTGCGACCTGATCATCGGCGACAGCCAGTGGATCGGCGGCGCGGCCGAGAACGGCCACTATGTCAAGCTGAACGACTTCTTCGACAAGGAGAAGATCAGCATGGACGACTTCGTGCCGGCGACCGTTGTCGGCTATTCGGAATGGCCGAAGAACACGCCGAACTACTGGGCGCTGCCGGCCATGGGCGACGTCGTCGGCTGGACCTACCGCAAGGACTGGTTCTCCAAGCCCGAGTTGCAGAAGGAGTTCAAGGAGAAGTATGGCTGGGATCTCGGCCCGCCTACCACCTTCGACCAGTTGAAGCAGATCGCCGAATTCTTCCAGAAGCGGCAGGTCGACGGCAAGACGGTCTACGGCGCCTCGATCTACACCGAGCGCGGTTCCGAAGGCATCACCATGGGCGCCATGGACGTGCTCTACAGCTATGGCTTCCAGTACGAAAACCCGAAGAAGCCCTACGAGATGGAAGGCCTCGTCAACTCCGAGAAATCGGTGAAGGGGCTGGAATTCTACAAGGCGCTCTACGACTGCTGCACCCCTCCGGGCGCCTCGAACAGCTACATGGGTGAAGGCGTCGATGCCTTCAAATCCGGCCAGGTGGCGATGCACATGAACTTCGCCTTCACATGGCCGGGCCTGCAGAAGGACGAGAATGTCGGCGGCGACAAGATCGGCTATTTCGTCAATCCCAAGGGGCCGGACGGCGACCAGTTCGCCCAGCTCGGCGGCCAGGGCATTTCGGTGGTGTCCTATTCCGACAAGCAGGAAGCGGCGCTGAAATACATCAAATGGTTCGCCAACAAGGACGTGCAGTCCAAGTGGTGGTCGCTCGGTGGTTATTCCTGCCTGAACGCGGTGGTCAAGGATCCGAAATTCCCGGCCAGCCAGCCCTATGCTCAAACCTTCCTCGACTCGATGGCCATTGTGAAGGACTTCTGGGCCGAGCCGAGCTACGCACCGCTGCTGCAGGCCTCGCAGAAGCGCTTCCACGACTATGTCGTCGCCGGCCAGGGTTCGGCCAAGGATGCGCTCGACGGGCTGGTCAAGGATTGGACGCAGGTCTTCCAGGACGATGGCAAGATGTAGCCGCAAGGCAATATCCAAGGCTCCTCCCGAGCTGTGACCGCCGCGTCCCGTGCCGCCCTTGGCACGGGACGCGGTTCAGATAAATTCCATCACAGAGACGCCAAGTGACCGAAGCAGGACTTACCATGCTCAATCGGACCGCGGAGAACGTTGCCCGGGCAACCCCGGAACCGTTGGCGCGCAAGGTCCGGGGCATCAGCGACAAGGGCCTCGCCTGGCTGTTCATCTCGCCGACGATCCTGTTGCTGCTCGCCATCAACATCTTTCCGCTGTTCTGGGCGATCTATCTGTCGTTCACCAATTTCCGCGCCAACCGCCCCAACGAAGTGGTGAAGAACCTCGGTTTCGCCAACTACCAGCGCATCCTCGGTGACCAGGACATCTGGATCGCCATGCAGACGACGGCGCATTTCGTGTTCTGGACCATCCTCTTGCAGACGCTGATCGGCTTCACGCTGGCCTGGCTGATCGACAGGAAATTCCGCGGCCACGCCTTCTGGACGACGCTGATCCTGGTGCCGATGATGCTGTCGCCGGCGGTGGTCGGCAATTTCTGGCGCTTCCTCTACGAGCCTCAGATCGGGCTGTTCTCTTATGTGATCTCGTTCGTGTCGGGCATTCCGCCGACAAGCATCCAGATGCTCTCCAACGTCTCGCTGGCACCGTGGTCGATCATCATCGTCGATACCTGGATGTGGACGCCATACGTGATGCTGATCTGCCTCGCGGGCCTGCGTTCCATCCCTGAATACATCTATGAGGCGGCCGAGGTCGACCGTGCCTCCAACTGGCGACAGTTCTGGTCGATCACCCTGCCGATGGCGCTGCCCTTCATCATGCTGGCGGTGCTGTTTCGCGGCATCGAGAACTTCAAGATGTTCGACATGGTCAATCTGCTGACCGGCGGCGGACCGGGCTCCACCACCGAGGTGGCCTCGATCACGCTGAAGCGGCAGGCCTTCGAAAGCTGGCGCACCGGCTATTCGTCAGCCTTCGCCATCATCCTGTTCGTCGCGGTGTTCGGTCTCGCCAACATCTACGTTAAGGCGCTCAACAAGGTGAAGCAGAGATGAGCCTGACCACTGCCCATTCGGTCGTCGCGCCTTCGTCGAATTCGAAGCGTATCGCCGGCGCCATCATCATCGCCTACGCGCTGATCTCGATCGTGCCGCTGTTGTGGATCTTCGCCACCAGCTTCAAGACGCCGCCGGACTCGATCGCCTATCCGCCGAAGATCGTGTTCCAGCCCAGCATCGAGGGCTACTGCAATTTGTTCACGACGCGGACCAGGCAGACGCCGGAATACATCAACTCGCTCGGACCGGCGACCGGCTTCTGCGACGAGACGGTGCGCAAGCGCAACATGGTGATTGCCGGCCCGTCCAACTTCCTGCCGCGCTTCATCAATTCGCTGGTCATCGCCTTCGGCTCGACCTTCTGCGCCGTCTTTCTCGGCACGCTGTCGGCCTATGGCTTCTCGCGCTTCAAGGTGCCGCTCGCGGACGACCTTCTGTTCTTCATCCTGTCGACACGCTTCATGCCGCCGATCGCGGTCGCCATCCCCATCTACCTGATGTACCGCGAACTCGGCCTGTCGGACACCGCGCTCGGCATGATCCTGCTCTACACGGCGGTCAACGTATCGCTGGCGGTATGGCTGCTCAAAGGCTTCATCGACGAGATTCCGCGCGAATACGAGGAAGCCGCCATGATCGACGGCTACACGCGGCTGCAGGCCTTCTGGCGCACCGTGCTACCGCAGGCGACCACCGGCATTGCCGCGACCGCCATCTTCTGCCTGATCTTCGCCTGGAACGAATACGCCTTCGCCGCTCTTCTGACCTCGGGCACGGCGCAGACGGCGCCGCCCTTCATCCCGACCATCATCGGCGAAGGCGGGCAGGACTGGCCGGCGGTCGCGGCCGGCACGACGATCTTCCTGGTTCCGATCCTTGTCTTCACCATCCTGCTCCGCAAGCAATTGCTGCGCGGCATCACCTTCGGCGCGGTGCGCAAATGATTGATCTGGGAATAAGTCGACCCCCACTCCGTCGAGCTTCGCTCGACGCCTCTCCCCCGATCGGCGGGGGAGAGGAAGGGCGCGAACTTCATCCAGCAAGGCTCCCTTCCTCTCCCTCCGGAGCGGGGAGAGGTGTCGCTGCGAAGCAGCGACGGAGTGGGGGAACCACTTGGCAGCCATCTCTCCCCTTGAAGGGGGAAAGGGAAGGGAGCTACGCATGACGCGCCCCGCCATCTCTAGGAAGTCATCATGGCCACGCTGGGCAAGGCGCGGGCTGATGGAAAACATCGCGACCGCACTGATCGCCATCGGTTTCCTGATGCTGTTCCAGCCCTTCGCGCTGTCGCTCTACACCTATTCCTTCATCACCATGCTTGCCGGCACGGTGATGTTCATCATCGTCTCGAAGTTCCCGGAATAATCATGGCCGAGATCCGCGTCCAACATCTGAGAAAGGCCTTCGGCGATTTCGTCGCGGTGCAGGACTCCAACTTCGTCGTCGAGGACGGCGAGTTCTTCGTCATGCTCGGACCGTCTGGCTGCGGCAAGACCACCACCTTGCGTATGATCGCCGGGCTCGAGCTGCCGACGGGCGGCCAAATCCTGCTCGGCGGCGACGACGTCACCATGCTCCGGGCCCGCGAGCGCGACATTGCCTTCGTCTTCCAGCTGTTCGCGCTCTATCCGCACATGAATGTGCGCAAGAACATCGGTTTCCCGCTTTTGGCGCAAGGCATGCCGTCGGCCGAGATCCGCACCCGCGTCGAGGAGACAGCGAAGCTTCTGCGCATCGACCATCTGCTCAACAAATCGGTCTCGGGACTGGCGGGCGGTGACCGCCAGCGCGTCGCGCTCGGCCGCGCCATCGTGCGGCGGCCGAAATGCTTCCTGATGGACGAACCCCTGGGGACCCTCGACACCGAATTCCGCGATTTGATGGTCCATGAGTTGCGCGAGCTGCACAACCGTATCCATGCGACGACTGTGTACGTCACACATGACCAGATGGAAGCGATGTCGATGGCCGACAAGATCGCCGTCATGAACCACGGCGTCATCGAGCAGTTCGGCACACCGCGCGAGATCTACGACCGCCCCGCTACCATGTTCGTCGCCGACTTTATCGGCTCGCCGCCGATGAATTTTCTGGGCTTCGGCGGTGGGCTTTCCAAAGGCGCCAAGGAGATCGTCGTCCAGGGTGCCAAGGTAGCGGTGCCGGAAGTGCGCGAGGACATCGCGCCGGCCGATATGGCGCTCGGCATCCGGCCCGAGCACATCCGCTTCGACGATGCCTCCAAGCTGCGCGGCGCGATCTACGGCACCGAATATCTCGGCACCACGCAGATCGTCGCGGTGGAGACGGCGGACGGCATCATCAAGGCGCGCGTGCCGGCCGAAATCCGGCTCAACGCCGGCGACCATGTCGGCCTGACGCTGAACAGCGCGCGGCTGTCGCTGTTCGACAAGGGCTCCGGGCGCGCGGTGAGAACGGCGATCCACGATACTGCCTCGGAGCGGAGAGTGCAGCATGGCTGATGTGCGCATCAAGGGCGTGACCAAGAATTTTGGCGAGCAGACCGCCGTCAACAGTCTCGACCTGCATATATCGGACGGCGAATTCGTCGTGCTGCTCGGACCGACCGGCGCCGGCAAGACGACGACGCTGAGGCTGATCGCCGGGCTGGAGCGGCCGGATGCCGGAACGATCGAGATCGGCGGCCACAATGCCACGAACCTGTCGCCGGCCGAGCGCGACACCGCTTTCGTCTTCCAGCAATATTCGCTCTATCCGCATTTGTCGGTGTTCGACAACCTCGCCTTCCCCCTGCGCTCGCCGGCGCGGAAAATACCGGAAGACCAGATCCGCCGCCGGGTCGAGGAGGTGGCGAAGATGGTGCGCATTCATCACAAGCTCGCCAACCGGTCGACGAAATTGTCGGGCGGCGAAATGCAGCGCGTCGCCATCGGCCGCGCGCTGGTGCGCAAGCCGTCCATTTACCTGATGGACGAACCGCTGTCGTCTCTGGACGCCAAGCTGCGCGCGGATCTCAGGCTCGAATTGAAGCGCATCCAGTCCGAACTCGGCGCCACCATGCTCTACGTCACGCACGACCAGATCGAGGCCATGACCATGGCCGACCGGATCGGCATCCTCGCCGACGGCGTGCTGGTGCAGATCGGCTCACCACGAACCATCTATTCCGAACCGGCAAACCTGCATGTGGCGGCACGGCTCGGCCAGCCCGCGATCAATCTTCTGCCGACCGGGCTGCTGCCTGACGGCGGCGCGCCGGCCGGCACCAAGACGATCGGCGCGCGCACCGAGCACCTGGCGATCGAGAAAGCCATGAACGGCCATGCCGACGGCGTCGTCGACTGGGTCGAACATCTCGGCGACCAGAACCATCTGCATGTGACGGTGGGCCCGAAGAAACTGGTGACGCTGACCGATCCCGACACCGATCTGGCGCAGGGCGACAAAGTGGTGATCCGCTACCGGTCGCCGCTCTATTTCGGCGCCGACGGACAACGACTGATGTGAATGGTTTTCGGCATCCCCGCGAAGTGATGCCGGCTTCTGATTGACGATTGCGAAATACGGGACGAATTCGATGAAGCACTTTTTCAACCGCAGGGAAACGATCGTCACCGAGGCGCTGGACGGATTGTTGCGCACCATCGGCTCAGGCGACCTCGCGCGCCTCGACGGCTATCCCGAGATCAAGGTCGTGCTGCGCGCCGATTGGGACAAGTCCAAGGTTGCCATCGTCTGCGGCGGCGGCGCCGGGCACGAGCCGTCGCATGCCGGCTTCGTCGGCAAGGGCATGCTGACGGCTGCCGTCTCGGGCGAGATCTTTGCCTCGCCAAGCGTCGAAGCGGTGCTGGCGGCCATCCGCGCGGTCACCGGGCCGGCGGGTTGCCTGCTGATCGTCAAGAACTACACCGGCGACCGGCTCAATTTCGGCCTGGCGGCCGAGAAGGCGCGCGCCGAAGGCTTTCGTATCGAAATGGTGATCGTCGCCGACGACATCGCGCTGCCCGATATCGCCCAGCCGCGCGGTGTTGCCGGCACATTGTTCGTGCACAAGATATCAGGTCATCTGTCGGAAGCCGGCCGCGATCTGGCCGAGATCGTGTCAGCTGCACGTGCGGCAGCGAAGGATATCGTCTCGCTCGGCATGTCGCTGTCGTCCTGTTCGATCCCAGGCCAACAGCACGAAGACAGGTTCGGCGCCGACGATGGAGAGCTCGGCCTCGGCATCCATGGCGAGCCCGGCGTCGAGCGCATCGCGGTGCAAAGCGCCGACCGGCTGGTGGCTGTTATGGCGGAGCGGCTCGTGGCGCGGCTCGACCCGAAGGTCACCTATGCCTTGCTGATCAACAATCTGGGCTCGGTGCCTCCGCTCGAAATGTCGCTGGTTGCCAATGCGGTGCTTGCCTCGCCGCTCGCCAAGACCGTCGAGCTGACGATCGGCCCCGGGCCGCTGATGACGGCGCTCAACATGAACGGGTTCTCGCTGTCGCTGATCAAGCTCGATGCGGCGCGCGAGGCTGCCTTGCTGGCGCCGGTGGGCCCGCATGCCTGGATGCCGGCAAAGCCGGTCGTTGCGCCTGCTGTCGTACCTATGACCAAGGCAGCCGGACAAGGCGCGGCGCGCAAGGCCAGCCAGGATGCAGGCACCAGGCGCTTGATCGCCAGTGTCTGCGAAAGGCTGATTTCGCTCGAAGCGACATTGAACGGGCTGGACGCCAAGGCGGGCGACGGCGACACCGGCTCGACCGTGGCGACCGGCGCGCGCAGCATCCTCGAAAGGCTCGATTCGCTGCCGCTTGCCGGCCCGGCCGCGACCCTTGGCGCGATGGGCGATATCCTGAGCGCCTCGATGGGTGGCTCCAGCGGCGTGCTGCTGTCGATCTTCTTCACGGCGGCGGCGCAGGCAATGGACAGCGGTGCGAAGCTATCCAAGGGGCTGCTTGCCGGGCTTGAGCGCATGACCTTCTACGGTGGCGCCAAACCGGGCGATCGCACCATGGTCGACGCGCTGGAGCCGGCCTTGAAGGCGCTCGACGGCAAGGGTCTGGAGGAAGCCGCGATAGCGGCCCGGCGAGGCGCCGAGGCAACCGCCGCGATGGAGAAGGCGAAGGCCGGCCGGTCAGCCTATGTCGGCGCCAAATTGCACGGCGTGGTCGACCCCGGCGCCCATGCCGTGGCCGAAGTGTTCGCGGCTGCCGCTACGCTGCTTGTCACGGCCTGACGCATGCACCAGTTGTCGAACGACCGTTCTTTCGCTACTGCGGGCAAGGTGGAAACCGGGAATTCGGGCGACATGACGGCGCTGGACCTTTCGAGGCTGATCACGGCCGCCGCGGACACGATTGCCGCTCACGCCGAGGAATTGACGGCGCTCGACCAGGCGATCGGAGACGGCGACCACGGATTGAACATGAATCGCGGCTTCGAAGCCGTGCGCGCCGAGACCGGCTTGTTCGCGGCAAAGCCGCTGCCCGACGCCCTGAAGGCGATCGGCACCAAGCTGGTGATGACGGTGGGCGGTGCCTCCGGCCCGCTCTTCGGCACGCTGTTCATGGCGCTCGGCAAGGAGATTTCGGCGGAGCCCGACCATGCCAATTTGACGGCTGCCTTCGGCAAGGCGATCGAAGCGGTGGCCGCGCGCGGCAAGTCCCAAGTTGGACAGAAAACCATGCTTGATGTGCTGCAGCCGGTGCGTGACGCGCTGGCCAAGGGCAAAACGGCGGCTGAAATAGCCGACATCGCGGACGCCGCCGCCGAAGCGACCGTGCCGATGAAGGCGCTGCGCGGCCGTGCCTCGTTCCTCGGCGACCGCTCCATCGGCCATATGGATGCCGGCGCGCGCTCGACCGCGCTGCTGGTGCGCACAGTGGCGCAAATCATCGGGGACAAAGCATGAGCAATGTCGGGATCGTGATCGTGTCGCATTCGCCGCTGGTCGCGGAGGGCACGGCCGACATGGTACGCCAGATGGTGGGCGACGAAGTGCCGCTAGCGTGGTGCGGTGGAAATGGCCATGGCGGGCTCGGCACCAATGTCGAGGCGATCATGGGCGCCATCGACAGGGCCTGGTCGGAAGCTGGCGTTGCCGTCCTTGTCGATCTCGGCGGCGCCGAGACCAACAGTGAAATGGCGGTCGAAATGATCGGCGAGCCGCGGGCGCACAAAATCATCGTCTGCAACGCGCCGATCGTCGAGGGCGCGGTGATGGCGGCGACCGAGGCATCCGGCGGCGCCTCGCTGCGGGAAGTGGTCGCGACGGCGCACGAATTGTCGCCGTCGTGAGTGAACGGGATTTTTGAAGACATGTCCGCAACCGCTGAAGCGACCGTCCTGATCACCCACGATGTGGGCCTGCATGCGCGTCCTTCGGTGAAGTTCACCAGGCTGGCCAAGAGCTTTGCCGCCGACGTGGAAATTGCACTCGCCGCCAACGGCCCATGGTTCGATGCCAAGAGCATCGTCAAGGTGATGGCTGCCAAGGCACCGAAGGGCACGGTGCTGCACATCAGGGCCAAAGGCGATGGTGCCGATGATGCTGTCCGCGCGCTGATCGAACTGGTGCAGCGCGATTTCGACGAGGATGCCGGCCATGTCCGCTCGGCTTGAGGTCGATGCATGCCTTGGCCTGCCCGCTGGGAATGCGGGCCATGCGCATTGAGGGTGTTCCAGCATCGGCCGGCTATGCCGAGGGGCCTCTGTTCGACCTCGGCCGGCCTGCAAGCATCTACGCGAGCAAGGCGAGCCCTGCCGAGGAGAAGACATCGTTGGAGGCCGCGATCGGCACGGCGGCGAACCGGCTCGTTGCCATGATCGAGACCGCCGACAGCGATGCCGCCGGCATACTCGAATTCCACCTCGCCATGCTGGAAGACGACGCGCTGAGCGGACCGGCCTTCGCGTCGATCGCTTCCGGACAACCCGCCGACGCGGCCTGGCGGCAGGCACTCGATGCCGAGATCACCGGCTACGACGCCTCGGACCAGGATTATTTCCGCGCCCGCGCCACGGACCTGCGTGACATCAGGGACCAGGTGCTGCGCGCCCTGACCGAGGACGGTGGCAGCACGGCACCGGCCGGCGCCATCCTCCACGGCGAGGATATCGCGCCGACGCGCTTTCTCGAAACCGACTGGAGCCATGGCGGCGGCATCGCGCTGAAAGCAGGCAGCACCGCCAGCCACGTCGCCATGCTGGCGCGCTCGCGTGGCGTGCCGATGGTCGTGGGTTTGCGCGAGCCGCTCACCGCTGTTGCCGGCATCGCGTTGCTCGACGCGGAGCACGGCAATATCGTTCTGGCGCCCTCGCCTGTGGAGATCGGCTCGTTCCGGCAGGCATCCTCCGCCTTCACCGCCCGCCAAGGCGACGCGCGGACCTTTCTGGCACGGCCGGCGGCGACGAAGTACGGTATCGCGGTGCGCGTGCAGGTCAACATCGCCGACCCCAGCGATGTCGACGCCATCGATATCGAAACCTGCGACGGTGTCGGCCTGATGCGCACGGAATTCCTGTTCGGCAAGACGCTGCCGGATGAAGAGACCCAGTATCGCGCCTATCGCAAAGTGCTGGAATGGGCCGGCGAAAAACCAGTGACGATCCGTACCGTCGATGCCGGAGGCGACAAGCCGGTGCCGGGCTTCACCGTCGAGGAAGGCAATCCGTTCCTTGGCCTGCGCGGCATCAGGCTGTCGCTGGCCAGGCTCGACATATTCCGTGTTCAAATCAGGGCATTGCTGCGCGCCGCACCACACGGCAATCTCAAAGTCATGTTTCCGATGATCGCCACATCAGAAGAGTATGAACGCGCCGCCGCCCTGTTCGCCGAGGAACGAGCAGCCCTTGCCGCGCGCGGCATCGCGCAAGAGATGCCGCCGCTCGGCATCATGGTCGAAGTGCCTTCGGTGGCCATCGCGCCGGAGGCGTTCGCCGGCGTCGCCTTCCTGTCGATCGGTTCCAACGATCTAACGCAATATGTGATGGCGGCCGCGCGCGACAATGCCGCTGTGGCCCACCTGAATTCTGTTCGTCATCCCGCGGTGCTGAGGCTGGTCGGTTCGGTCTCGGCCTTCGGACGGGAAACCGGGATTCCGGTCAGCCTGTGCGGGGATGCCGGCGGCGACCCCGCCTCGATCCCGTCGCTGCTGGAGGCCGGCCTGCGCGATCTCTCGGTCGCGCCGGCGCAACTCGCCATGGCCAAGGCGGCCATCGCGGACGTCCCGGTCTAGGCGGCAGGCATGATCGACAACAAACCCGAGCCCGGCTCCGAAGAAGCGATCCGCGCCTACAAGACGATCCTGTCACAGGTCATCGACCAGCGCCCGTCCGGCATGCGCCAGCGCCTTGCCGACGCGCTTGGCAAACACCGCAGTTTCGTCACGCAGATTTCGAGCCCCACCTATTCGATCCCGATTCCGTCGAAGCATCTGCCCGCCATCTTTTCCGTCTGCCATTTCAGCCAGGCCGAGCGGGACCAGTTTCTCGCCGCCTACCATCAGGCGCATCCAGGGAAGATCTCGGTCGCCGCGGGCGCGCGCAAGACAAGGCACGTTTCGCTCATCGTGCCGGATTTCGGCGACGACAAACAGAATGCGGCGCTCGACCGCGCGATCAACGAATTCATCCAGAAGGTCACCAGCATCACCGGCAAGAGTGGCTGATTGACCCCTTGATGTCAGGCTATTTCGGGAGGAGACGGCCGTGAAGAAATTCATGAACTCGGTGGACACGGTGCTGACCGAGAGCCTCGACGGTTTCGTGGCCGCCCATGCCGACATCCTGGTGCTTGGCGAGGAGCACAAATTCATCCGCCGCAAGATGCTCAAGCCGAGCAAGGTGGCGCTGATCTCCGGCGGCGGCTCCGGCCACGAGCCGCTGCATGGCGGCTTTGTCGGCTATGGCATGCTGGACGCCGCCTGCCCCGGCCAGGTGTTCACCTCGCCGACGCCGGACCAGATGCTGGCGGCCGCGCAAGCCGTCGACACAGGCGCCGGCTGCCTGTTCATCGTCAAGAACTATGAGGGCGACGTGATGAACTTCGACATGGCAGCGGAAATGTCGGAAGGCGTGCTTCAGGTGGTGACCAATGACGACGTCGCTGTCGAGAATTCGTCCTACACGACCGGACGGCGCGGCGTCGCCGGCACGCTGGTGGTGGAAAAGATCGTCGGTGCCGCCGCCGAGCACGGGCTGGGGTTGCCGGCGTTGAAGGCGCTGGGCGAGCGCGTCAACGACGCGACCCGCTCGATGGGTGTGGCGTTGACCAGCGGCACCGTGCCGGCGGCCGGCAAACCGACCTTCGACATCGGCGATGGCGAGATGGAATTCGGCGTCGGTATCCATGGTGAGCCCGGCCGCCGCCGCGACACCTTGAAGAGCGCCGATGCGATCGCGCAGGAGATCTGTGCCACGATCCTTGGGGATCTGGATGGCAAGGCGAAAGGCCCGGCGCTGCTGTTCGTCAACGGTTTCGGCGGCACGCCGCTGATGGAGCTCTACTTGATGTACAACAGCGCTCGCCGGATTTTCGAGAAACATGGCGTGACGGTAACCCGCTCGCTGGTCGGCACCTATGTCACCTCGCTCGACATGGCCGGCTGCTCGATCACGCTGACCCTGCTCGACGACGAATTGACGGACTGGTGGGACGCACCTGTCCACACGGCCGCGCTGCGCTGGGGCCTATAAGGCTGGCTTCGGCCGCGCTTTTCTGCAACCATTCTGGACAATCCACTTAGCCATGGATTTGCCCGGGTTGATGCTGCCCTCCCTCACCTTCGCAGAAGAAAGACTGCTGCTGCGCTTGGCCGATCCGGAGGCCGCGGCGGTCGAGGACAATTTGTCGGCGAAGGCACTGTCGGCGCTGCTCGACAATGCCGAATTCCACGGCGTCCTGCCGATTATGCTGCGCAAGCTCAGGGAGCGCGGCGGCGCGCGCCTGCCTGAAGATCCAGGCCTGCAATCCAAGCTGGACGATCTGCGCCAGAAGGCGACGATCGCCACCGGCCAGTCGATGCTGCTGCAGTATCATGGCGACCGCATCATGAAGGGGATGGCGGCGGAAAGCATTCCGGCGCGGATCGTCAAGGGACCGGTCTTCGCGCGAAAACTCTACCGCAACATTTCCGACCGGCCGTTCACCGACATCGACATCCTCGTCGAGCCCGCCAATCTTGCGCGGGCAAACCAGGTGATCGCGGCGTCAGGCTTCGAGCTTGGCAGCAACGAAGCCGAATCCTACCAGCTGCAGGAGTTCAAATGGCTGGAAAAGGAGAACGCCAGCCTGCTGGTCGAGCTGCATGGCGACCTTGTGCACGATACCGGCATGCGGCGGCGCCTGTCCCTGGGCTTTCGCGAGCTGGGCATCATTGACGGCGAGGCGACGGACACGCCGGCAGCCCTTTTGACGATCGCCATCGTGCATGCTGCAGGGGGGCATAAATTCCACCGGCTGCAGCTTTGTGTCGACGCGCTGCAAGGCGTACGGGCGCTACAGTCGCTGAAAGCAGAGCAACGTCTGCTCGATGCCGCCCGCATGACCGGCATCGAACTCGAACTGGCGATCGTGCTCAACGTGACCGGCCAGTTGTTCGACGAACCGCATGCGCTCGAACTGGCCGGACGGATCAAGCCCGACCTGTCGATACGGCTGGCCAAAAAGCTGATCACGACGAACACGCTGCTCAGGGTCAATTCCCGGGAGAAGATCGGCTCGCGCCTGCGTCGCGATGCGTTCCGCTGGATCCAGCGGCTGGCCAAGGCCAGGCCATACGCGGCTTGAAGTGGCCGTCAGTCCCGTGACTTCAATGTGGCGCTTATCAGCGCCGCCGCATCGGCCGGACGCGCGCCCACTTCCAGGGTGAAGGTCGGCACCGAGGAGACCAGCTTGCCGATCGTCGCCAGTCGGCGCTTCTGCAGCGGCAGCAGGCCGGTCATGCCGGTGCGGACATTGTCCATCGCCAGCGCCACCATCGCGTCGGTCCGGGCCATGGGCGCGAGCCGGGTTTCTTCGTCGGCCGATCGCGCGAGGTGCAGGAGTGCTGCTACCGGACGGGCGGTCGGGTTTTCGATTTTTACGATCCCGCCCAGCTTTTCCAGCGAAACAGCCTGTTCGCCGTTACGGTCCCAGGACGGCCCGAGACATGGCGCCACAAGCGGGATCATCCGCGCTGTCTTCTCATGGATCTTGATGTGGCGGGGCAAACCCCAGGCAACAGGCGTGGCGGAAGCGACATTCAGGATCATGGCATCGTCGGAGCACAGGCCGAATCCTTGCGTTGCCAAGGCCAGCGATGTGGTGGTCTTGCCGGTACCGCTTGGGGCATGGACCAGCACGACGGCGTCGCGGCCCGGCAGCGTCAGGCCCGCAGTGTGCAGCATATGTTGGCCGCCGGCATCAAGTGCAGCGTCCAGCATCAGCATCGAAGGCGTCCAGGCGGCCTTGCTGTCGGGCACGATGCGGAGTCGAGCCCAGCCCTTCTCGTTGATCTCGACGGTCTGGCGTCCTGGCAGGACCAGATGGACGCTGGCGCCGTCCGTGATCATCCGGCAGTAGCCGTCGTCCAGGATCTCCCCGTCGAAGACCAGGGATCCGGCGGGTGTCTCGTCCAATGCTTCCGCCTCGACGATGTCGAGATGAAAATCCGCTTCGGTCGAACCTTCGACGCGCAGGCTGGCGAGCATCCTGTCGAAGTCCCGCCATAGCTCGGCACGGTCGGCCGAAATGCCGAGGACATGGCCGTTGAGATCATAGAAGGCGCAAGGTCTGGTCAAGCGGCGCGCACTTTCGAGGCGCGGTCATGGTGGCGATAGATCTCGACCATGCCGGGAAGGCTGTCGCTGACCACCGGCCTGCCGTCGAGGCAGACCCAGCAATGCGCCGACAGCCGTGACGCCTGCAGCGACTTCGGATCGACGCCGAAGCGCAACTCCGGATCGAAGCCGGCAAGGCGCAGGAAACGATGGCCGAGCAGTCCTTCCCGCAGGCATCTGCGGTCGCGCATCAGCCAGGGACGGCGCACGGCACGGTTGACGCGGGCGACAATGTAGGCGGCTGGCAAGCCGCGATAGGGCGTCCGCGAGGCGAGCGGCGCCCATTTCAGCACCTCCTCGAAGCTGCGGTTGGCAATGAGGACCGGCATCAGCCGCGCGCTTGCCCAGAGATGGCAGCGGAACAAGGCGCGCAGGAGGGGACTGTCCGCCATCAAGCAGCCCTTCAGCTATCAAGCCCTGGAGCGGCGAGGATGCCTTCCGAGACCAGATCGGTCGCCAGCGCCGCCATGTCCTCGTCAAGCGTGTCCTTGTCGACCTCGAACTCCTCGCAAAGCAGGCCGACGATCTGGCCGAGGCTGCGCGCGCCATCCACCTTGTCGAGAAAAGCTTCGGTCGTGCCGTTGCAGGTATAGAGCTGGCCGCTGCGCGCCAAAAGCACGACCGCGCCGTCGCCGACATGCTGAACCGAGGCATCGTCCGCCAGCCGCAGAACCGTTCCAGAGGCAATTTCCATCACGACCCCCAAAAGCCATGCAAAACCCCGAAATGAGATAGCGCGGTGGTGGGGCGCTGTCTATCGGCCGTCCGGGGGATGGCCCGCGCAGCTCTGTGTTTGCGACAAGCTCTTGTCAGGCCGCAACGTTCATCCACGACCGAAATCGTCCCAGAAATAGTCGCCGGAATGACGTGCCAGGCGAGTGCGTTGACCGGCAAGACCGTTGCTTTTCTTCCCTTGGGTAAGGTAAGAACTCCCCGGGACTTGGGGAGATAAGCGTATGCGTTACAATTGGGAGCGGGCTCCAACGACTTTCGAACGTCATCGAAAAGCTCTTGCGACAGCCATTTTGATCTTCGGCGGTGTCGGCCTCATGCTGGTGGCCTTGCCGATCTAGTGCAATCCACATTTGTCTAGCGAATCCGGGTCGTTAGACGGCTATCGATGGATCGCTCAGCGGAGCTTTCCGGTCACGGCGATGAAGCGGCGATCACGCCCTTCAAAGCCCTGGCTGAAGCGCTGCACCAGCACGACGATCACCGCCGGCTTGCCAGCAGGTGTGTATTCATAGGATTCCGACAGGCTGTAGGAGCTCGGGCAGTTCCTCGAGCCCGGCACGGCCTTGTCCTCATGCAAGGTCCTGAAAGGCTTGCCGTCCTGGCCTTGCAGCGTCAGCCGGAACCCGAGCGCCTTGCCCGATGAGTCGCCTTGCTGGGTGTCATCGAAGCTCGCCGAACAATCGGCCGTGCTGCCGGCCAGAAGCTGTTCCAACTGGATCGTCGAAACCCCGGTTTCGTCATAGAGCGGCGAAAGCCATTTCTGTGACACCTGCTCAAGGCGGGGAATGTCGTTGTAGGCGACCATCTCACCGGGAAAGGTGAACTTGTCGGAAGCCGTCTGCTTGCCGCGCGATGCGATGGCATATTTGGCAAGGGTGGGTCCTGCCTTGGCGGTCGCTTGCGCCCTTGCCTGATCGAGGCTCAGCGTCGACTCCTCGGATTCGTCGACGATCAGGATCGGCTTGCCGCCGACGAACTCGTCGGTTCTGATATCGATGATATCGATCTCGGAATAGCCGGAGGCCGAGGCACCGGCGTCGAGCGTTCCGTATTGTTCGAAGGCGAAATAGACGCCATCGGGCGAGAAGCCGATGATGCGCCGTGCCGCGGCATCTCCGGCATGGGCGGTCCCGGCTGAAACCGCCAGTGCCACGCTAATTGCCAGCCCAATCGCCGGCCTTGCCGCGATAGACCACCGATGGTGCATTCGTTCACCCCCCTCTATAGCCGCCACTTCACGACACCGCGCGTGTCAGGTCAAGACGCGGCCGACTGAGACGAAAATGCAGGGAGACATCGCCCGAAGAAACAACATAGGCTATTGCCGAGGACCGCAAATCGTTCCTGGGGAGGTTACGGATGGCTTCACGCTATCACGAGGTCTATGACGGCTGGAAACGCGACCCGGAAAAATTCTGGGCGGAGGCGGCCGAGGCCATCGACTGGTATTCGCCCTGGGACAAGGTGTTCGATGCCGCCGCCGGCGTCTATGGCCGCTGGTTCACCGGCGCGACCTGCAACACCTGCTACAACGCCCTTGACCGGCATGTCGCCGGCGGGCGGGCCGACCAGATCGCACTGATCCATGACAGCGCCATCACCGGAACGGTGAAGAAGTTCACCTATGCCGAGTTGAAACGCGAAGTGGTGGCGCTGACCTCCGTGCTCAAGAACCGCGGCGTCGGCAAAGGCGACCGCGTCATCATCTACATGCCGATGGTGGCCGAAGCGGCCATCGCCATGCTCGCCTGCGCCCGCATCGGCGCCGTGCATTCGGTCGTGTTCGGCGGCTTTGCCTCGCATGAGCTTGCCACCCGCATCGACGACGCAAAACCGAAACTGATCATCTCGGCTTCCTGCGGCCTGGAGCCGGGCCGGGTGGTCGCCTATAAGCCGCTGCTCGACAACGCGATCGAGATGTCCCGCCACAAGCCGGACGCCTGCCTGATCCTGCAGCGCGACCAGTTGCGCTGCGATTTGAAGGACCATTTCGACATCGACTATGCCGACGCCGTCGCCCGCGAACGGGCGGCCGGCGCCAATGTCGACTGCGTGCCGGTGCTGGCGACCGACCCGCTCTACATCATCTACACCTCGGGCACGACCGGCCAGCCCAAGGGCATCGTGCGCGACAATGGCGGCCACATGGTCGCGCTGAAATGGACGATGGACAATGAGTTCGGCGTCAAGCCGGGAGAAGTGTTCTGGGCGGCGTCCGACGTCGGCTGGGTGGTCGGCCATTCCTACATTGTCTACGGACCGCTGCTGCATGGCTGCACCAGCGTGCTGTTCGAAGGCAAGCCGATCGGCACGCCCGATGCCGGCACCTACTGGCGCGTCATCGCGGAACACGGCGTGGTCGCGTTGTTCACCGCGCCGACCGCCTTCCGCGCCATCAAGGGGCAGGACCCCAAGGGCGAGTTCGTGCCGAAATACGATTTGTCCAAATTCCGCACGCTGTTCCTCGCCGGCGAGCGCGCCGACCCCGAAACCATCAAATGGGCGGAGCAGAAGCTCAACGTGCCGGTGATCGACCATTGGTGGCAGACCGAGACCGGCTCGCCGATGACGATCAACCCCGCCGGGCTCGGCCTATTGCCGGTGAAATACGGCTCGCCCGGTGTGCCGATGCCGGGCTACGACATCCGCGTGCTCGACGATGCCGGCGATGAGGTGCCGCGCGGCACACTGGGCAACGTTGTGGTCAAGCTGCCGCTTCCGGCGGGCTGCCTGCCGACGCTGTGGAACGCCGATGCCCGCTTCCGCCAGGCCTATCTCGATGAGTTCCCCGGCTTCTACAAGACGGCCGATGCCGGCATGATCGACGAGGACGGCTATCTCTACGTGATGGCCCGCACCGACGACATCATCAACGTCGCCGGGCATCGGCTGTCGACCGGCGCGATGGAAGAAGTGCTGGCCGCCCATCCCGACGTCGCCGAATGCGCCGTCGTCGGCATCGCCGATGCGATGAAGGGCCAGATTCCGCTGGGCTTCGTGGTGCTGAACGCCGGTGTCGCGCGCGAAGGCGGCGCCATCGAGAAGGAGGTCGTCGCGCTGGTGCGCGAGCGTATCGGCCCGGTCGCCGCCTTCAAGACCGTGGTGACCATCAAGCGGCTGCCCAAGACGCGGTCCGGCAAGATCCTGCGTGGCACCATGCAGAAGATCGCCGACAAGGAAGCGTGGACGATGCCGGCGACCATCGACGACCCCGCCATTCTCGAGGAAATCACGGCGGCGCTGAAGGCGCGTGGCATCGGCGTGTAGGGAGCATTGCCGGCCGCAGGGCGGGACGGCTGAAACTTTGCGCAATCTCGAAATGAGAGCGGCGGCCTATCTCAGGCCGCTGTCTTCGGCCGCACTTCCGACTTGTCGAGATAGTAGCTCGAGTACTTGTCGAAGAATTTCTCCGACGCGCCGAACGTTCCGTATTTGGCCAGCTTCTTCAGATCGACCTTGTTCAGCACCGCGCCGACGATCTTGTTGGCGACATAGGGTTCGGATTCCAGCATCGAGCGCACCATGGCGCGCGGCGTGCGGCCCCATTCGGCGACCAGAACGAAGCCGTCGACGAGCGGCGCGAAGGCCTTGGCGTCGACCACCGGCCCCAGCGGCGGCAGATCGACGACGATGTATTCGAACGTCTCCTTGGCGTTCTCGATGAAGCGCCGCATGCCGGCCGAGGAGAGAAGCTCGCTGGTGTGCGAGAAATGCCCACGCGACACCGCCGGAATGATCGCCAGCTTGGTCTGCCTGTCGATCTTGCCGACGGACTGCCAGGTTTGGCCGCTCACCACGGCTTCCATCAACCCTTGCTCGGCTTCCATGCCGAGGCTGCGGCTGAGGCCCGGATTGCGCAGGTCGCCGTCGATGAGCAGCGTCCTGGCGCCGTTGGCGGCGAGCAGACCGGCGAGATTGGCCGCGACCGTCGACTTGCCTTCGCCGGGCAGCACCGAGACCACGCCGATGACGCGGCTGGCTTGCCCTTCCATGACGACATCGAAAGCGATCTTGGCGCTGCGCAGCGTTTCGGAGAACATCGACGCCGGAGCGTCGATGCTCACCCGCATTCGCGCGCGCCTTTCAATGGCGGCCGGCGATCTGGCGACCTTGAGATCGGGCTCGTCCGGTTTGTCTTCCTTCGTCGGTTTGCTGCCGATGGTGGGCAGGTAACCGAGGAATTTGAGGCCAACGCGGTCGCGCACCTCCTCGCCGGTCCTGAAGAACCGCTCGTTGAATTCGTTCAGCCCGCCGAAGCCGGCGCCCATCAGAACGCCGAGCACCAGCGAAAGGCCGAGCACGATGACGGTGCGCGGGCTCGAGGCGGCAAGCGGCGTCGACGCATCCGAGATGATGCGGATCTTGCCGACCGGGAAGGATTGCTGCTGCGCGGCTTCCTCGTAGCGGCCGAGGAACGTCTGGTAGAGTGTGGTCAGCGCCGTCGCCTTCTGGTCGAGGTCGCGCAGCTTCACCTGCGACTGGTTGTCGATGGAGCTCTTGCCTTGCGCGGCGGCGACATTGGCCCTGAGCGCGGTCTCGCGCGCCAGCGCCACCTCATACTCGTTGCGATAGTTTTGGGTCAGCTGCTTCAGTTCGCCGAAGATCTGCGCCGATATGTCGGCCTTCTCCTTGGCGAGCGCCACCGCCTGCGGATGCTGCGGGCCGAAATTCGCCTCCACATCCTGCTGCCGCTTGGCGACGGTGAGGTAGCGCGTCTTCAGCGCCGCGATGACTGCGCTGCTTGGCTGGTCGCTGGATATGGCGGCGTCCTTGAAAGCGTTGTCCGAACCGCTGTCGACGATCGACTTGTATTGCTGGTAGCGGGCGCTGGCACGTGCCGTGTCGGCCTGCGCCACGATGAGCTGGGCGTTCAGGTCGGCGAGCTGCTTGTCGCTCATCAGCTGACCGTCGCTGTTGGCGGACAGGCCATGTTCGGCCCTGAATTTCTCGACCGCCAGCGATGCCTGCTGCGAGCTCTCGCGCAGTTCGGTCAGCCGGCCCTGCAGCCAGACCGCCGCGCGCTCGGTGGCGTCGAAGCTGGCATCGAGCTGATCGGCGAGATAGGCGTCGGCATAGGCCTTGGTGATGGCTTTCGCCAAACCCGGATCCGTCGCTTGATAGCCAAGCGCGATGACGTAGCTTCGCCCGACGCGATCGGCCCGGATCTCGTTCTGCAGCTTGAGGATGGCATAGTCGCGTCGCGACGTGGCGATCAGCGCATCGCGCGCGGCGGGGT
This sequence comes from Mesorhizobium sp. Cs1299R1N1, assembly GCF_037179655.1. NCBI lineage: Bacteria > Pseudomonadati > Pseudomonadota > Alphaproteobacteria > Hyphomicrobiales > Phyllobacteriaceae > Mesorhizobium > Mesorhizobium sp. Cs1299R1N1. The sequence continues at coordinate 24,174 of NZ_JAPYKR010000009.1, forward strand.
CGAGCTTGGAGATATCGCCGGCGCCTGGCGTGGACTGGCTCGGATGGACATACTGGATCAGACCGCGGATCATGCCGACGCCCTGGGCAAGCGCCGACTGTGGCGGGTTCATGAACGCGTCGTTCTGGTCGAGCTTGAGCTTGTCGACGACCACGGCGGCGAGCCGGGTCGAGGTCAGGATCTCGATCTGGCTCAGGATGGCCGAATCGGTCTGCATGGTTGTCGATGTCGCCGAGATGTCGTCGACGATCTTGTTCAGGCCCTCGTCGATCAGCACGCTGGAGACCGACACAAATTTTGGCGGCGTCGTCTGCAGATAGAGCAAGCCCAGGAAAAGACCGATGATGGCGCACACGCCAACCACCTTGGCCTGCCGTGCGGCCATGCCAAGCAGCCGCTCGATATCGATGAAGTCGTCGCCGTCTCCTGCGTCCGAATTCGGCAATGGCATCCTCTTGTCGAGAGGAAAATTGGCATAATTCATCTTCGGTCCAATTCTGGCTTGTCTCGCTCGCGGGCCCCAGAAAGATCGGGAGCATTGGCGGACGCGACACACGCTTGGTGCCGGACAGCGAGGAGCCGACCGGCCCCCCCGCCGTCAGCCATCCGACAATGCTCCCGAAAGATGGGCATTATGCGGCTTCTTCCTGGCGTTCATGCGTCCGGACGAACTCCCGGAGCATCTCGAAAACCGGGCCCTTCATGTCGTCGCGCGCCAGCGCGAAGGCGATATTGGCCTGGATGAACCCTTCCTTGGAACCGCAGTCGAACATGCGGCCCTTGAAAGGCTGGGCAAAGAATGGCTGCTCCTGCGACAGGCGGACCATGGCGTCGGTCAGCTGGATCTCATTGCCGGCGCCGCGTTGCTGGTTGCCCAGAAGCTGGAAGATCTCGGGCTGCAGGATATAGCGGCCGTTGATGTAGAAGTTCGACGGCGCATTGGCTGGCGCCGGCTTTTCGACCATGGCGGTCACCTCGAAGCCGCCGCCAATGTCGGCGCCACGGCCGACGATGCCATATTTGTTGGTCTCGGTCGGATCGCAGCGCTCGACGGCGATGACGTTGCCGCCGGTCTCGGCATAGAGATCGGTGATCTCGGCCAGGCATCCGCGCCCTCCGAAGGAGACCATGTCAGGCAAAAGCAGGGCGAAGGGCTCGTTGCCGATGACCTCGCGCGCGCACCAGACGGCATGGCCGAGGCCTTGCGGCGATTGCTGGCGGATGAAGGAGGTGGCGCCGGCCACCGGAAGCAGGCTTTCCAGCGACTGCAATTGCGCCTTCTTGCCGGTCTGCTCCAGGGTCCCGATCAATTCCGGATGGAGGTCGAAATAGTCCTCGATGACCGCCTTGTTGCGGCCCGTCACGAACACGATGTGCTCGATGCCGGCCTCGAAGGCCTCGTCCACCGCATATTGCACGACGGGCCTGTCGACTACGGGAAGCATTTCCTTCGGCATCGACTTGGTCGCCGGCAGGAACCTTGTCCCAAGCCCCGCCACCGGTATCACGGCCTTCCTGATTTTCTTCATCGCAAATTCCTTCTGAGGAGATCGACTTCAGTCCATTCACAGGCCACGAAAATCCCTCCATGTGCCTGCATCTTCACCTCCCCACCCCAACGGCAAACTGTGCCGCTACTCTTCGCAACCGCACGGCGATCGGCATGCCCATATGCCCGACCGCCGCCGGGTCGCTGAGCGCAGTCCGGATCGCCTTGAGCGGGGACCGCGCCTTGATGTGCTGAACCATCGCCAGGAACGAGGCTGCCTTGCGCAGGCTGCGGCCGCGCCGGGCGAACGCTGCCTGGGCAGCCTCATCCATCTGGTGGGTTTGAGCGAATACCGCATCTGCTTTGCGCATCGCTTCGACATGATGAAGCTCGAGCACACGGGAGATGGAGCCGCTGCGAATATGATAGGCATAGCCGATAGTAGGCTCGACCACGCATCTGCCGCCCTTGGCCAGGGCGTCGGCAAACAGGATGTAGTCCTCGCCGATCCTCAGTTTCTCATCATAGCGCAGCCGGTTTTCGTCGAGGAAACTGCGCAGGAAGATCGGCTTGAGGTAGCCGAAATTGAATTTCGATTCGAAGACGACGTTGCCGGCGATGTAGGTGGCGAGCGTTATCTCGCGCAGATCTTCCAGATACTGGTGCGGGAACATCGCGTCCTCGACCACACCGTCCTCACGGACGACCTGGAGATTGTCGACGGCGATCTCGGCGTCCGCCTTTTCGGCGCGGCCTATCATGGCGGCGATGCGGCCGGGAAAGACGGCGTCGTCGGAATCGAGAACCGCGATCCATCTGCCGCGCGCGGCGTCGAGCCCGGCATTCCTGGCCCCGCCGGGGCCTTTGTTCTTTTCGAGCGCCACGACGCGTACGATGTGCTCGGGATAGGCTCGCGCCACATCGAGTGTGCCGTCACGCGATTTGTCGTCGACGACGATGATTTCGAGGCTGACACCCTGCTGGGCGATGGCGCTGGCGATCGCCCGATCAAGGGTTGCCTCGGCGTTGAAGGCCGCAATCACAAAAGAAACATCGGGGACAAAGGTACCATCAGGCTGCATGCTTGCCCCCTTCCCCTGGTGAAGGCTGGCCGTAGAGGCGCAGTTCGCGCACACCGACAAGGCCGCTGACGACGCCGACATGCATGATGCCGCGCAGTACGCTGCGGTTCCTGCGAATCGGGCTGGCGGCAACCGGAAGTGCGGCGGCGAAGCAATAAGCGGCCTTTGCCGCGGCAAGGCCGGCCTGCTTCACCCGCGCGATGCCGCTGGCATTGCGGCCCAGGAGATGGCCGTGCGTCTGGCCGACCCGGAAACGGCGGCGGCTGAGCCAGTCGAACGCGGCTCTGGCCCTCGGCACCGCCTCGTCCACCCATGCTCCCGGCGCAAAGGCGATCCGGCCGCCTGCCTTGTGCATCTGGTCGAAGAATTCGGTGTCCTCACCGCCGGTCTGGCCGCGCGCCAGACTGAAGCGGCGGTCGCGCAGGCTGTCCGATCGCATGCGCAGCAGGACGTTGCAGGTGTAGCCGGTGCGGATTTCGCCGCGCACGCGAACCGGCAAGGTGGAATGGAAATCGCCGCGGCGCATCCAGTCCGGCGCATCCGGGCGATAGAGCGCGCGCACCGGGCCGAGAACCGCGGCGGCACCGCTCTGTTCAGCCATCGCCACCAGTTCGGCGAGCCAGTGGGCGGTGGCGGTCTCATCGTCGTCGATGAAGGCCAGGAAATCCGCCTCGCTGGCGTCGAGGCAAGCGTTGCGGGCAATCGAGATGTTGCGCGCCGGGCAATGCCGGTAGCGGACCGGCAGCTTCAATTCCTGCGACAGCGCCGTCACCAACGCCCTGGCGCTTGGCATGTCGTCATTATCGGCGACGATGACGCCGACCTCGAAGCCGTCAGGCATTGCAAGCGCGGCGAGCGAGCGCAGCGTGTCGGCCAGTTCCGGCCGCCGGAACGTGCACACGCCGACGTCGATGCTGCGGTTCCTGGCCCCAACCGCCATCACGCCGCCCTCCGCCACGCGCCGAGGCCGAGAAGCTGCAGCCAGAAGCCGACGGACCAGCCGAAATGCATGACCATCGCCGAGACGCCGGCAAGCGCGATATCGGCATTGCGCTGACTGATGGCCGTCACCAGGCCGTAGCCCAGGCACACCGCCACCCACAGCAACAGCGGCAGCGCGGCAATCCAGTGCACGAAGGAGAAGACCGCCAACAGAACCACCGGGAAGACCGCCAACGGCACCATCTGCCGAACCTTCGGGATCACCCGGTGTTTCAGCACATTCTTGGCCCGGCCACGGCCATAGCCGAGGTACTGGAAATAGAGGCCGCGCAGCGAAGTACGCGGATAGTAGACCATCTGCGTCCTGCCGCTCATCCAGATCCTGTAGCCGGCGTGCCTCAGCCGATAGTCGAGTTCCGCATCCTCGTTGTGGCTGAACGTCTCGTCATAGCCGCCGACGGCCTGGAAGGCCGATATCCGCATCAGCGCGTGATGGCCGTGGTCGACCCACTCGCCGGCGGAGAGGTGGCGATGCTTGGAGCCGCCGGTGCCGAGCTTGGAATTCTGCGCCGCCGCCGCCGCCTTCTGCACGGTGCCGCTGCCGCTGGTCAGCATCGAAACCACCACCGAATCGGCGCCGGTGGCCTGCGCCTCCTCGACCAGCCGGTCGCAATAGTCGTCGGGATAACCGCCATGGGCATCGATGCGGATCAGATATTGCGCGCCCTCGCCGAATTTGGACACCGCCAGGTTGATCGCGGCACTCTGGATGCGCCTTTCATTGTGAAGCAGGATGATGCGCGGATCGTTCTTCTGGCGCTCACCGACAATTGCCAGCGTACCGTCGGTGCTGCCGCCATCGGCAACGAGGATCCGCGCGCCAAGCCGTTCCGCCGCCGGGCAGAGCTGGTCGAGCAGTGCACCGATATGAGTTGCCTCGTTGAGGCACGGGATCACGATCAGGCTGGCGGCAGGCGCTTGCGTCATCGGGCGATGTTTCTCCTAGGCCAAAACTTCGGTTGTGAAAGGCTCGCGCCCGATGGTCAGTCGGCGAAGTTTCTCGACCAGGGCGCTGCAGTCGCCGCGATCGTAGCTCCACATCCTCGGATTGTGGGCCAGCACGCGCGCCTTGAGCCTGCCGAAGCGGTGTTGTTCCATCCTGCCAAGTGCTGCTTCCAGCGCCTCGGGCGTGGCCTGCGGCAACAAAACGCCGATATCGCGATGCCGCAGGAACCGTCCGGTCTCGGTGTTGTCCATCGAGATCGGCACCGCGCCGAAGCGGCAGCCTTCATAAAGGCGGTTGGGCAGCAGCCATTCGGAGTTCTGTCCCTCCTCGAAGAAATCGATCGCCCAGGAGAAATGGACGTCCTGATAGATCGCCGCCATGTCCTCCGGGTTGCGATACGGCCCGCGAAACGACAGGTAAGATTCGGCATCGACGAAGGCATGGAAATCCGGGAATTCGGAAAGTGCCGGGCGGCCGCGCAGCACGATCTCGAACCGGCCCTCCATACGGCGCGTGAAGCCGGCCAAAAGTTCGAGCGAGCGGCGGCACCGAAGCGCCCCGAACCAGCCGATACGCCATGGCGGCGCGCCAGGTCCTTCCACCGCCTCGCGTTCGCCAGGCAGAACAGCGCGTTCGCCAGGCAGAACAGCCGCCGCCTCGAAATACTTGTTCTCGACCAGTTCCACCGGTGCCGCGACCTGGCGGAAGGGTTTGAAATAATTGGCGATGAAGGCGGGCGAACTGGTCACCAGCAGCTTCACGTCCCGCGCCAGATGGCGCTCGGTGGCGCGCAGCGCCTTGCCCAGGACATCGTCGCGGAGCACCAGGCGATGAATGTCAAGGCATTCATAGACGATCGGGACCGCGGCGCCGAAAGCCGACCTTGCCCGGCGCGCCAACGCCAGCATTTCCAGGTTGCGCGCGATGATGATGTCGGGCTTCGGCATGCCCTTGAGCTTCGAACCTATTGAAACTGCTGTTTTCGCCACGGCCGTCAGACGCTGCGCGAATCGGCCGTCACGCGTCGCGCCAAGGTCGACCGGCCGCAATCCTTCGATATCGGCAACCGGGGTGGCGGTACGGCGGAAGCCAGCCAGGGTGACCTGGGCGCCACCTGTCCGGAGCATCGTGATCCGCCGGCGAACCGCCGGATCGGAAACATCGTGTACAAGGTACAAGACATGCAGCATGAAAACTCGACCGCTGTTTGACCCACCCGAGGGGAGCCTAGTACAGCTCTTGCTGCATCGCAACATTTTTGCTGCGGCGTAGCAAAAATCGACCCGGCGCGTTGATCAAGGCGAATGCCCGGCAGTCAGGAGAACCACTCGCTCTGAATAGATTTATTACGTTATTTCAAAGGCTTGCCAGATCGGGACGCTTCCCTTGGGGAGTCAGGCCGCGGAAAACCATCGACTGGCGATAAATTTGTCCACAGTGCATATTGCGCTGCAGCATAAAATGCGTGGATCGAGACGAAGCAGGATGGCGCCCTACGGATTGGCCGAGCCCCGAGCCAAATTCGGTTTCTTGAATAGGTACTTAAGCCACATTTTGATAATGTCTCGATACCTGATGTTCTCTTTTCGCATGACCTCCCCGGCGAATCCCGACCGGAGCAGGTGCTTCCAATAAAGCCACGCAAACGGGTGCCACTCTCCAGCCTTCCACGGCTTAACGCTCTCCGTAAAGTGGATGATTTTCGGCACGGTGTGCCTATCTCTCGACATCACGCGCCATGCGGCTAGATCATCATACATAAACTCTCTCTGGAAATTCCAAGTCGCATCCACCTGCTTCCACTTACCCCACAACACGACATTCAGGGCGTCCTGATCGGCATATTCAAACTTGGATGGATGCTCCAGCAACAGATTCAATGCACCTCTCAGAATTCCGTCAATACGAGCGCGCTGCATGTCAAATACCATCATCCCCGCGTTAAAATATTGACCGGGGAGGGCCAAATTATACTTCTGCGCGAACGCTTCGATATTTATACCAGGATCAGGAACAGCCGCACAAACACAGTCACCCAACTCACATTGCCAAAGCTCTTTCAGGCTGCCCGTTACAACCATATCGATATCCAGGTATATGAGACGGGATATCGATTCATCCAGAACCTCGTCCATGATAAGACGCAAATATGTAGCGCGGCTTATTTGCAGAAGAGGAGGCAATGTCAGAGCGTCGTGGCCGACAATTGAATACCAGCGAACCTCCATTCCTCTCAATTCTGCCGATATTAATTTTTGCAAATCTTCACTTATGGCGTCATGTATAATATGCACCGTGAAGGTGTCATCACGGTCAGAATTTGATTGGACTGATTTCAATAGTGTAACCAGATGCGGCACATAGTTTGTGTCGGACACGCATACTATGTTGATATTTTCATCAACAGAATTCCTCATCACCGCTCCTTAAAATCAAAAAAAGCCGTTCTGGTCTTTTGAACGCCAAAAGTGTCAGCCACCATGCCCTGGGAGACGCTCCACGGCTCAAAAATATCGCGACTTTGCACTTGGTTGCTTGAAATTTGCTTTAGTCATGGCCCAGGCAAAGCCGAAATGTATTCGAGCTTTTTCTGGTCTGCGGCGCAAAGTGGCGAGAATACCTCGCAGAAGCCGAGCGATGATCCTGTCCGGCAAAAGTAGCCGCCGATTGACGAAGTATCCAATTGCCAATTCCTCCCGCAGAAGCTTGGTCTCGCTCCATGTCTCGGCGTTGTGGTTGGGATTGCTGTAGCTGACATCCCTGGTGTCGATGCGCAACATCGCGTGACGGCGGGATGCCAAATAGTACTTGGTCCATTCCTGGTCCTCGGCCGAAAAGACCTCCTCCCGGAAGGGACGCTCTCGTAGCAGTCGAGTAGGGATCATGGCCATGGTGTTGGACAGGCCATTTCTGCCGTTGAAGTTGTGATTGGTCATAACGGTGTGGCACTCGTGTGGGGCATCCTGTGCTGGTGGATGCCTCCAGTAGACAATCTCCATGCCCCCACTAAGACCAGCGTCCCATCCTTTCGCTATCAGGTCAGGCGCCCGAATGAGCATGTGGCTGCTGATGATGAGCGTGAGAGGCTGGTCGTTGATTGCGACACCGAGATTGATCGCTTTCGAGAAATTGAAGTCCTCGGAAGGATATGTCACGATATCCGCACCAAGCTCTTCAAACGCGCTGGATACGGCCGGATCGCGCGACGAATCCACGATGATCAACCGTTTAGGAGGCACGCTTTGTCTTCGCAGCGCTTCTATCACTTCGATCAGGAGCGGCGTGCATTGATATGCGCGGATCACCGCCGCGTAATGCGGCGAAGAGCTGCAATCCGGCATTCCAATGACCTGGCTCATTTCGGCGGCATCACGGCTTGGACAGCATGGACCATGTCGGCGGGACCATCAGCTAGCCGGCAGATGGGCGCCGCATGTGTCCAAGTGTCGTAAAAAGCAGCAGCTTTGGCATCGAAGGATCTGAAAACGACGTTCGGGATTCCGAGAAGCGTGCTCAGAATATGAGCATGCAACCGATCGGTGACCACAATACGCCCGCGGCTCAACAGATCGATACCCACCCTCAGCCGGGTCTCCGCGTAGCGTCGGCGTGCGATAAGCGCCAAGGGTGCCAGCAGCGGATAGGCGGCAGGAAACTTACGCGTGAATTTGGAGAACAATATGTCCCCCAATCGAGCCGCGGTCCTGGGATCATCCAACCAGTCTCTCGCCTCTGCGGAAAGCCCCATCTGGTTCAGCTGCCTCTTGATTTCCTCATGCGGCGCCACCGCTTCCTTGTCAGTGCGCAACAGGCAGAACGCGTCCACATTTGCCGGCTTGCGGACGATCCGGTCCATGGCGAATGCCATGTCCGGACAGAGCACCACCTGGCAATCGAAATTCGCCCGGGCAAAGGCTTCACTTTTTGTGTCACGAGCCAGCAATGTGAAATCGGAATGCGCGGCGATGGCGTCACGCGTTTCCTGCAACACCGCCGGTGAGTCGAAATGGATGCTTTGAGACAGCTGGATGGTCGGTCGATTGGGAAAGCGCCGAAGGATTTTCAAACGAAACTCGTGGTGGTGAGGATATATATCCCCGAAATTGCCCCCGCCATGCATCAAGAGAACGGATGCGCGCTCGATGTGTCGGTCAGATGACGGGCTGTAGGTACTCCAGTCGTGGAATGCCACTTGGCTGCCGGGAAGCTCGCGTTTGAAAAAATCCAATTCGCCCAACAAGATCGCGCAGTCGCCGACGTTGGGATGCTCCGGTGGATCAATAAGGTGGATGCGCTCGCCGCGTCCGGCTATCAGCGGGAGCAAGACTTCTCTGATACGATGCCGCAAGGCAATTTGAAGATCTTCGGTCGTTCGGCTCCCTTGCGGAGGGTCTTCCAGCCATTTCTGGTGCGTCATCAGAAGTCGATCCTTTTGTGTGTCGCTCTTTTCCATCTTGCCCCACCGACTGCGGTGCACAATAGCCACATCCGTTTTAATGCTGCACTGCGGCATAAATGCTTGCGCCCTGACCCGACGGGGAATAAAAACGGTCGCATCGGACATTGATCGAATATCGATCGCGGGCGGGGATGTGTCGGTTCTGAGTGTACTGGAGGCGCCGGCGCGTGGATGGAATCAAGGGAAGACTGGCCAAGGGCGCGGCATGGATCACCGCGGCTCGGCTCATCACCAATCTCCTGGGGTTGGTAAGCACGCTTGTCCTAGCGCGGCTGCTCACTCCCGGCGATTTCGGAATTGTCGCCCTCGGCTGGACCGTGCTCGCGATCTTGAACTCAGTCACCGAAATTTCGATCGGCGCTGTGCTCATCCATCATCCAAATCCCACCAAGGAACATCTTGATACCGCCTGGACGCTCAGCGCAGTGCGTGCCGCGGCGGTCGCCGCGATGCTTATGGTCGTCGCGATGCCGGCCGAATCGGCGTTCGCGGAACCGCGCTTGCCGCCGGTGCTGGCGGCGTTGGCAATTTCGACACTGATAGCAGGGCTTGGCAGTCCGCGTCGAATTCTCCTCACGCGCGACCTGGTGTTCTGGCAGCAATTCCTGGTCGAAGTTTCCCAGAAGCTTGTCGGGCTCATCGTGTCGGCCGTGTTCGCGTTCATCTTCAAAAGCTACTGGGCGCTTGTTGCGGGAACGTTGGCATCGGATTTCACTGGCCTCGTCATTTCCTATGTAGTCGCGCCCTTCAAGCCAAAGCCCGGCTTGCGGCACTGGCGCGAGATGTTCGGCTATTCCATCTGGCTGACCCTTGCACAGGCTATCAACACACTGAACTGGCGGTTCGACCACCTGCTGATCGGGGCCTTCCTCGGCAAGACCCCGCTTGGATATTATTCGGTGGGCGACAATCTCGCCGCCATGCCGACGCGCGAGGCGATCGCTCCTTTGACCTCGGTGCTGTTTCCTGCATTCGCCCATGTGAAGAACCGCGACGACGGCGGCCTGGAGAAGGTCTACCAGTCGTCGCAAGCGCTCGTCACGATGATCGCATTGCCCGTCGGTGTCGGAATGGCGCTGATCGCCGAACCATTGGTCCGGCTGACGATGACGGACAAGTGGCTTCCCGCCGTAATCGTGATCCAGGCGTTGTCTGCCGTGTTTGCCATTCAAACCCTGGGAAGCCTGGCGCAACCGCTGGCGATGGCAACGGGCGACACGCGATTGCTGTTCAAGCGTGACGTTCAGGCATTCATCCTGCGCGTCCCCTCGGTCATCGTGGGACTTTGGCTTGGTGGACTTGCCGGCGTGGCGATCGCGCGAGCGGTGGCGGGGGTCATCGGCATCTTTTTCAATCTTCAGGTCGTGCGGCAACTCACCGGCATTGGCTACCTGGCACAGGTGCGCCCCAATCTGCGAAGCCTGGCAAGTGCCGGAGTCATGATCGCGGCCGTGCTCGTCTCTCGGTCCGCGCTTCCATACGGCGTCGAAACGTCCGAGATGATTTTGAACCTCGCGTCACAGATCGCCATTGGAGCGATCTCTTTTGCCGGAGCGCAATTGCTGCAGTGGAATTTGATGCGACGACCTGTAGGACCCGAAACTGAACTGATTGCCCTGGGCAAGCGGCTTTTGATGGGCAGGGGCGCACGCCTGCTTGGACGGTGGGCATGACAGGGAAAAAGCACGACACCGCGGTCGTCTTCGTGACCGACAACGGATATCTCGGTCCATCACTCCTGGCGGCACTTCAGTTGACGGCGCAAGGCATCGACGCGTTGGCCGACATCATGATCTACACGGTCGGTGTCGATCCAGCACTGATCGACACACTTCAGAACCGTGCAGGTCGGGCGATATCCTTCATCGCGCTGCCCGACACGTCCTATGTGCCACCGGATGGCGTGGCGTTTGCCAAGAACCACGTGCCAGTCACCGCTTTGGCGCGGCTCGTGATAGCCGACCATTTGCCTTCGCAGTATCGCAACATCGTTTATCTTGATGGCGATATCCAAATCGTTGGAGACATTGCGCCGCTCGTTCGGCATCGGGTCCGGGACGGTTGGATCGCGGCCGGCAGGGGCAGCGCCTGGCTCGATCCCGACGATAGGTTGGGGCTTAATCCTAAAGGCTATTTCGATGTGTTGGCGGGAGCCACGCGTCAGAGCTACTTCAACTCCGGAGTGCTGGCATGCAACCGGGACACTTGGGCCATTTATGGTCCCAAAGCGCTAAACGCATTCTTCAGCAACGGCGACACATTCATTCGGCACGACCAGAGTGCGCTTAATGCCGTCTTTGAGCAAAATGTCGAACCGCTCTCGCCGGCCTATAATTTCCACAATGTCTACGCCAAGCTCAAGTGCCACGGAATTCTCGCGCCAAAGATCATCCATTTCACCGGCCCCGCCAAACCTTGGAAGGCTGCCGTCCCGCCATGGGGATGGCGTTTCCACAAGCCTTATACCGATCTCATGGAGCGCTTTCCGGAGCTTGCGTCGGTCTTCAAAGTCGAACCTTACGCGCCGCAGCCGACACCCGGCCTGCGTGCGAGGATTTCAACCCTTCGGGGCGCTCGCACTCGAATATCCCAGCGCCGGGCATTTCGTGCCTATGTCAAGCGGGACTTCTTCGCAGTTAGATAACCGCCGCTATGTCGATTAATTCAGGGCGCGAATATTGACTCAAGACCGTTTCAATTCCCTGCATGCAATTCGTGGAATTGCAGCTATCGTCGTACTAACGAGCCACTTGGTGTTGGCTATTCCAGGTATCGATTTGCTTATGTGGGCAGACCCAAACGCGACACGCCATTTCACCTGGCGCTGGGAAAACGTAATTACCTATTCTCCGCTCCACATCTTCTGGAGTGGGCACGAAGCGGTACTGGTGTTTTTCATATTAAGCGGCTTTGTCTTGACGTTGGCTATTCTCAAGGCACGGGATTCTTTTGCCAATTATGCCGCAAAGAGAATAGTGCGAATTTGGATGCCCTTTGCCGTCGCATTGTTGCTGGCAATAATTGCATCAAAGGCTCTTTTCGTTCAACCCATCGGAGATGGATACAGCGAATGGCTCCAGCAAATGCCACCTGGTGCGATTTCAATCAAGTCCGTCGTGGGTCATTTGTTGATGACAGGACTGACCCAACATATGACGCTATCGCCCATAATGTGGTCTCTCGTACACGAGATAAGAATATCCATCGCGATGCCATTCATAGTCTGGGGCGTTCTGAAATTTCCAAAGGCCATGGTAACTTTGTCGTTGGTCCTCTTGGTGCCCGGGGCGATCTGGCCCGAAGCATTTAGCCTTACCGCCAGCAGCGTAACGCAGTCTCTTCTGCAGACCTCCATTTATATCCCGATCTTTGTCGGCGGAGCTTTCCTGGCCGTCTATCGAGACACACTGAAAACAGCTATCGCCAAATATCCAACCGTTGTCGTTGCGTTGATGTGGGCCATGGGAATTCTTCTTCTGGAGGCTCGTTGGATCATCTATGACGGGTTACTTTTCAGCCACATCTCCTCCGGGGTTGGTGCTGGCCTCATAATTCTTATGGCGTTCGCTTCGCCCGGGAGTAGCCGTTTCCTCGATAAGCCGGCGCTGATATGGCTGGGGGATATATCTTACCCATTGTACCTCACTCATTTCACTGTGCTCATCGCTGTCGCGAAAATAGGTACGTTGATTGATGCTCCTGTGTGGATCGTCCTGCCCATGGTTCTTGCAGTGTCGCTTTTGGTGGCCGACATTTTCCGAAGAATGGTCGATAGCCCTGTGCAAAATCTCAACAAGATGTTTTCGGCCAAGCCCCGAACCGCCTAAAGCGCGTCGCATTGAAGTGGCGTGGTGGCCAGCCCCGTGAGCGTCGAGCGATCGACATGATCGCCTCAATTCACACAACCACGATGACGCGCTGCTCAGCTGGAGTGAGGGCGCGTTGGTGACGTTGCACGGGGCTACACGAATTCAAAGCCGGCTATCCAATTCAAGCCGGCCTATTTCCGTCGACCTGATGCATGTCGCGCAAACTGCCCAGAGCGCGGAGCGCACGACGCCGGGTTAACAGCTGTCGTGATTGCATTCAGCTGCTCACGCCACCAGCCTGCCAATCGAGTGATATTCGATGCCGTGGCGCGCCACGACCTTGGGATCGTAGAGGTTGCGGCCATCGAAGATGACCGGCGTGGTCAGTGCAGCCTTCAGCGCATCGAAGGACGGGGCGCGAAAATTCTTCCATTCGGTGGCGATCAGCAGCGCATCGGCGCCGCGCAATGCCGCTTCCTTGGTGCCGCACAGCATCAGGTCGTCGCGCAGCCCATAGATGGCCTGGCATTCCTGCATGGCCTCGGGGTCATAGGCCTGCACGGTCGCGCCGGCGTTCCAAAGCGCTTCCATCAGCACACGCGCCGGCGCCTCACGCATGTCGTCGGTGTTGGGCTTGAAGGCCAAGCCCCACAGCGCGAAGGTCTTGCCCGTGAGATCACCCTTGAAATAGCGGTGCACCTTGTCGAACAGGACGGATTTCTGGTCGTTGTTGCGCTCCTCGACGGCGCGCAGCAGCTTGGCGTCGAATTTGACGCCCTCGGCGGTCTTGATCAGAGCGCGGACGTCCTTGGGAAAACACGAGCCGCCATAGCCGAGACCCGGATAGATGAAGTGGTAGCCGATGCGCGGATCGCTGCCGATACCCTTGCGCACCTCCTCGATATCGGCGCCGAGCTGCTCGGCGAGGTTCGCCATCTCGTTCATGAAGCTGATCTTGGTCGCCAGCATGCAGTTGGCGGCGTATTTCGTGAATTCGGCGCTCCGCACGTCCATCACGATCATCTTCTCATGGTTGCGATTGAAGGGCGCGTAGAGTTCGCGCATCACCGCTTCGGTGTCCTCGCTGCTGGTGCCGACGATGATGCGGTCGGGCTTCATGCAGTCGGCGACGGCGGAGCCCTCCTTGAGGAATTCGGGATTGGAGGCGACATCGAAGCGCAAATCCTCGCGCCCCCTTTTCTTCAGCGTCTCGGCGATCCTGGCCTTCACCTTTTCGCAGGTGCCGACCGGCACGGTCGACTTGCCGACGACGATCTTGGCGGTATCCATCTCGCGGCCGATGGTCTCGGCGACCGTCAACACGTATTTGAGGTCGGCCGAACCGTCCTCGCCGGGCGGCGTGCCGACCGCTATCATCTGGATTTCGCCATGCCTGACGGCGGCCGCCGCATCGGTGGTGAACTTGATGCGGCCGGCGGCGTGATTCTCCCTGACGATGCTTTCAAGGCCTGGCTCGAAGATCGGGACGAGGCCCTGGTTGAGCCGCTCCACCTTGCTTGCGTCGATGTCGACGCAAACGACCTGGTGTCCAACCTCGGCAAGCACCGCCGCCTGCACGAGGCCGACATAGCCAATTCCAAACACCGTCAAGTTCATGCGGTTTGATTCCCATCAGGCAGCGGGCCTCTTCTCGGCCCTGCCGGTTCAATTCGTCTTTCCCAACTCCTTTATACTGCACACCAGCGATTCCGGAAATTGGCAGGGCTGGCCGAGCGCGGTGAAGGCGACACGTTCGACCTGCAGCGAAAGCTTGCGGCCCGGATCGGCGAACGTTCCCATCCAGCCCTTCATCGTATCGCTGCCCCAAAAGCTGAAGAAAATCCTCTGCGCATGGCTGGGCAGCTTCGCAGGATCGGTGATGGTGTTCACAAGCTGGCCGTTGAGGTACCAGCGCAGACTATCCTTCTCCCAGACGAAGGCGTAGTCGTTGAAGGCACTGTCGGTGCCACCGGGCACGTCGACCAGCTTCTCGTTCTTGCCCTTGCCGGCGATATAGGCGTTGACCTGCACCTTGGACGTGTCCTTGGTGAGGACCTCGAAATCGATCTCGTCCCAGGGCTGCTTGTCGGACGGGCCGATATAGGAAAAGAAGGCCGCATTGAGGCCGGCGCCTGTATCGGTTTTCATTCGCGCCTCATAGGTACCATAGCCGAAGCGCTGCTTGGTCTGTACCTCACCGCAGGCGAACTCACGATCCTTGGTCTTCTGCTTCGCGAAACCGAGCGAAAGAACGCCGTCGGAAAGCTGGACCAGGCCTTTCGACCAGGTGCAATTCTGATGGCTGCCGTTTGTCCAGCCATCTGAAACGTACCAGCGCTCGTGGTCGAAACTCTTGAAGTCGTCGACGAAAGAGGGCGCGGACTGGACATCCTGCGCATGAGACGGGGTTGCCGGCAGGCTGCCAAGAGCGGCGAGCAGCAAAGCGACTGCCAGGCAGGACCGCCAGCCGAAATGCAGGGGGGCGTCGATTGCTGTCGTGGACATGATTTTGGGATCCGAATTCATGACAAACTCACCTTTGCGCTGTGCGTCCCCAACCCAAAGTCGACGTTTGAACCGCCTCCAAACGGGCCAACCTTGACCTCTTCAATCACCCTCCCGACTTCCTCCAGTCTTGCATCACCTCCGTCGTAACGGTCCCGCGCCGCCGCCTTCACCCCCGGCCGGCTCCTGCCCGCCAGGCCGATGCGACCGTGGCCGGCGAATCGGTGGCCGCATTCTCGTCGAAGACCACATCCAGCGAATGACGGAGCTCGCGCATCATGCCGCCCTGGCGCGACAGTGCCGCGATGCGGCGCTCGCAGTTCAAGATCGACTGCGTCAAAGCGCTGACCTCGGACGAACGGCGGTCGGAGGCGGAACCGTTTTCCACGGCTTCGACCGGGAAGGCCGCGTTGGTCGCCTCCTTGCGGTAGCGGCTCTCCAGGCTGGTTTTCTCGGCATCGATTTCAGCCGCGACCTGCTCGAACAGCTTCGCCAGCCGGTCGAGACGCGCAACGTCTGTCTGCCTGTCGCGGATAGGATCCCTTGATCTGAAGCCGAATATCGAGGCCATGAGCTTAAATTCCCGTCATCGCCGGCTTTCCGGGCCGGCTTCCGGCCGGGCCACTGGCCGATCCCCGCAACCGGGGCTGAAAACTCGTACCGCGTCCACTTCGCCGAAGAAGAGAGACTTCGGACCAGTTCGACCGGGGGCCAATTCGGCTGGCCGTCAATTTGCTGCACCGCAACATAGACTGCCATCCCCGGAGCCGCGAGGCAACCACCCAATTCGTAAACTCATAAATCCGATCGAAATGGTTTGCGTGGCACGCTTCCGGGCGGCGGGCAGCACCGGACGGTCCCGCGCCTTACCGTCCCTTGCCCGTGCTGGTTCCGTCCATCAGGAAACGCAGCGTCGGCACGCGCTTGTTCCTGGACACGAGGCCAACACTGCGAAACAGCGCCTCGAGCTTGTCGGATGCCACCCCCTGGACGATGGGAATGAGGTTGGATTGGCTTGCGAAGGCGTAGGCCGCGGCCGAAGCCAGGCCTCGCTCGGCCTTCACATCGAGGAAATTGCGCAGCCGGTATTTGTCGCGCACATGCCGCTCGTGCCGCCGCAGTACCGCCTTGGACCCTTCCGGCAGGCTGTCGATGGCCAGCAGCGCCAGATCGGCATCGGCCAGCCGCTTCAGGTCCTGCGTCTTGTGGCGGCCACTGAGCGAATCGGCGCGCACGATGGCGCCGTAACCGCAGGAGCGGATGACCTTGAACCGTGCCCCGTGGGCGACCGCCCGCGCGTAAAGCTCATAGTCCTCGCCCAGTCGCAGGCTTTCGTCGTAGCGCAATCCGTGGCGGTCGAGGAAGGCACGGCTGATCACGGGCTTCAAGAAGCCGAGTTCACCTCTTTGCACCCGGCGTCTGGAGATGTTGCCTTCCACGAAGCTTTCGAAATCCAGGAATTCCGGATCGGCGGCAAAATCCGGGGCGACGATTTTGGTCGCGTCACCGGTCGCGTCATCTCTGATAAGCATGATGTTGTCGGCGGCGAAATCCCAGTCGGCGCCGGCAAACAGGTTGCGAAACCGGCCCTCGAGGAAGAAATCGTCGGCGTCCAGAATGCTGACGAACGGCGCTCGTGAGCGGGCGATCGCGGCATTGCGGGCAAAGGACGGGCCGCGGTTGACATCGAGGCGCATGACGGTAAGCCGACCGCTGCCATCATCGGCGGAGCGGGCGACCTCGGCCGTAGTGTCGGTAGAGCCGTCGTCGACGACGACGACCTCCGCCACTTCCGGTTCGCGCAGCGCGGATCCGATGGCGACCGCGATGGTGCGCGCCGCGTTCTTGGCCGCGATGATCACGCAGACCTGGGATTTCGTCATCGACATGGAATTGCCTCTTGCACAGGTTCCGTTCTGCCCTCGCCCTGTACCCGTTCGATACCCACTGCCATCATGGACTGGCCGGCCGTTCGAAGATGCGGCGGCTGATGTCCGCCGACGCGGCCCAGCCAACCTCGGCCAGATAGCGGACGGGAGCCCGCCCGCACAATTCCCACAACACCGTCCGCCGCTGCGGCCAGCGCAGCGACAACAGCCATGGCGCAATGACCATGTTGAGCAGATCCTCATTGCCGATGCGCGACAGGATCGGCTTGGCCCGCTCCGACAGAAGCGTGCCGGTGCCGCCCAGCAGCACATCGGCGGCGCGCAGGCCGAGCAGCAAGGTGTCTTCCAGTCCCTGGCTCACCGCGGCATCGAGCACACGCTGCTGATCAGCCTCGTCGAATCGGCTGGCGCTGGCCCTGATATCGCAGACATAGCCGGCGCAGGGCTCGCGGTTGAACAGGGCCTTGGCGACGCTTATGCAGGACAGCATCAAAGTGTCGGCGGCTGACGTGAAGGGGACTTCGGCGCCGGTGATCTCGACCAGCCGTTTTCGCCGCAGGAACCCGTCGGCATCGCGGGGACTGGGCGAGCCGGGCTGCTGGAGCCGGTAATGAAGATCGACCGTGGATGATTTCGGCCCATTGCCGCGAACCATGTGCTGTTCGCCGAGGAAGCGGACCCACCAGACCGAACGTGACTTGCCTGACACCTCGTAGCCGATCGAGCGCAACACTTCGCGTGCCTTCGAGAACCCGGCCGGCGAGACCAGGATGTCGACATCGCCCGCAGGCTTCATGAAGTGATCGTCGTAAAGCAGATGCTGCTGGAACGGCCCTTTCAGGAAGACGAAATCAATCCGCCTGTCGAGCAGCGCCTCGTTGATGGCCATCGAATCCATCAGGCAGGCGGCGTTCATCGAAACCGTCCTTCTACGATAGGTTTCAAGCCACTGGAAGAGCTCGGCCGGCCTCTCATTCGCCGGCGCACGCGACAGCACCTTCAGAACGAAGGTACCGACCTTGTTGAGCCTGGCGATATCGGTGACGACAGCGACGGAAAGGCCCGCCGGCGATACCTCGCCCGCCGAGGCGGCCGTTCCTGCGAAATACAATCGTAAGCAGGCCTGCACATAGGCGATCTCATTGGCGCAGTCCGTGGCGCGCAATCTTTCATAAGAGCTTTCCGGCAAGGCCATTGAGCGCACAGTCTCCAAAAACGGTTTGCGCGTCGCGCTATGCTGCAACTGCGAAGCAAAGCATCCTTAAAAACCGCGGCGCCGTAAAGCCTTTCCTTTCGCAGTGCAAAATTTTGCGACCGCCGGGCTATCGGCGGCGGTCAGTTCAAAGAGGGATATAGTCTAGTGTTGTCTAAAATCAATCGCCTCCGTTATTTTCCCTTAAAACAGTAGAATCAAAGGTTTACAGGGCTTATAGCAGCAAGCGGCGATTGCACGCGGCTTTATGTCAAAAGAGGCGAGTCTCTTATACCGGGTGACGTCCGCAACCCATAATTGATTAACGCAAGGTAAATGAGGCTTGACTCATAAATGTTGCCGTGCAGCTATTGCAATGCAGCATTAAAGTGCTGACGGCAATCGACAGGCCGTTTCAAGTCCTAATGGAGAGTAAAATGGAACAGAATGTTGAAAAGCATGAGTATGAAACGCCAAACCTGACGGTACATGGTTCAATTGAAACCATTACGCAGGGCGGCGGTGGCAGCACGGCACTCGACGCGTCGTTTCCCGCGCACACCCCGATCGGCGACCTGACTTTCTCCTGAGACCAGCCCGATGCTGGAGGAGTGACGTTGGGCCTCCAGGATCCAAGACCAAAATGGAGCCGGGGATGAAAATCCCCGACTTTCCGCCTTGAACCGACGACGTGTAGGCCGTGTGTTGCAAACGAGGTTTTAGGATGAACTGGAACCCCTCCGAGCACGATTGCGTAAGGGCCACCAAGGACGCCGTTGCTTGCGAATTCGGCAATGGCCTCGCGCTTCTCAACCTGAAATCCAATATTTATTACAGCCTCAACGGTGTCGGGGCCTTCATCTGGGAACTGATCCAGGAACCCAAATCGATCGCCGATATCCGCAGCGCGGTTCTCGCTCGCTACAATGTCGACGCCGAACGCTGCAAGGCCGACGTCGATGCATTGCTGAAAGGCTTAATGGAAAACGGGCTTGCGAGGCTTGAGCATGAGGCCCTCGTCTAGGCAGGTGTCGCAAATGGCCATGGTTCCGCAGCAAAGACCTGTGACACAGAGACATCCCCGGCCGATGAAGCAGCGGCCTGGCGGGCGGCGCCTGGCCAGGATTTTGTCCTTGAGCGGCTCGGAAGCGCTTTTCCTGTGCCGCTGCCTGCTGGTGGTCGCGGCCGTCCGGCTCGGGCTGACATTGTTCTCCTACAACCGCGTCCGCGGGATGGTGACACGGCTCAACGCGCGCCAATGTGCCAGCATGGGCGAGTTGCGGCTTGTCGCCTGGGGGGTTGCAGCGGCCGCACGGTTGGTGCCGGGCGCCACATGCCTGACCCAGGCGCTTTCGGGCCAATACCTCCTGGCGCGCCAAGGCAATGCCTCGAATGTCCGCATCGGCATCGAGCGCGGCACGGGCGAGCAATTGAAGGCGCATGCCTGGCTGGTCAGCGACAACCACATCGTGCTTGGCGGATCCGTCGATGGTTTCGCCCATCTGGTCGACCACGGCAGCCGATGAGCGGCGTGGCCGGAATCCTGCTGCGACAGGGCCCCGCGCCGGCTGAAGCGGCGAGCGGCATCCAGCAGATGCTGGCGCGCATGCGCCATCGTGGCCCAGACGGAAGCTCATGGTGGCAGGACAGCGGCATTGCGCTTGGCCACGCCTGGCTGAACACGACCGACGAAGCCGGCCCCGGCCCGCTGACCATGGCCGGCGGCAAGCTGGCCATCACCGCCGACTGCCGGCTCGACAACCGCGACGAGTTGCTCGCCAGGCTCGGTATCAGGGACAGCTCAGTCGCCGATGCGGTATTGCTGATGCGAGCCTATCTGCGCTGGGGTGAAGCCTGCCCCGTGCATCTGCAAGGCGATTTCGCCTTTGCCGTCTGGGATGCCGAGCGGCAACTTTTGTTCTGCGCGAGGGACCATTTCGGGGTCAAGCCATTCTACTACCACGCCGCGGAGCGACGCTTTGCCTTTGCCTCCGAGATCGGGCCAATGCTCGACCTCGACGGGGTCGATGCGCGCCTCAGCGAGCACCGGATTTCTGGATTCCTGGCCGGGCTTGCCGATGACCCGCAATCCACGCCCTACAGCGACATCTTCGCCCTGCAGGCGCGTCACAGCCTCACCGTCACCGCGCAACGTCTGGTGCTGCGCCGGTATTGGCAGATCGAACCATCGCAGCGAGTGCCGCGGTCTGATGCCGCGGAAGAATTCGCCCATCTGTTCTCGCAAGCGGTCCGAAATCGCATGCGGGGAAGTCCGTCGGTCGGCGCGATGCTGAGCGGCGGCCTCGATTCCTCCTCGATCGCCTGCGTGGCCGGGCAGCAAAATGCGGCCGGGCGCAAGCCGAAGCTGCCGACCTTCTCACTGGTTTTCGACAAGGGTTCGTCGATGGACGAGCGCTCCTTCATCGATGCGGTGCTGGATCAGCAGAAGGCCGATCCGACGCTGATCCCTGTCGGCAATTATGCGCCTTTCGCTGAGTTCGAACGAGTACTGGAGGAGCAGGAAGGCACCTTCCTGGCGCCGGGCCTGACGCTGACCCGCGGCATCTACCGGACGGCGGGCGCCAAGGGCATCAAGGTGCTGCTCGACGGCCATGGCGGCGACGAAGTCGTTTCGCAGGGACATGGCCATCTGCACGAGCTTGCCAATGGCGGCCGATGGCTGGACCTCTGGCGCGAGGTCCGCAGCGCCTCCAACACCTATGGCGGCAGCACGCTCGGCCTCTATTTCCAGTTTCTCACCATTTACGGACCGGCCTGGCGCATCGCCAGGCTGAGGCAGCTGGGGAACCGAGCCCTGAACAGGATACGCAGGCCTGCCAAATCGCAGCGTGGCCGGAGCTGGCGCGACCTGATCAATCCGGACCTTGCCCGGCGAACGGAGCTCATCGACCGGTTCCACCGAGCCGGCTATATGCCGCCCAACATCCAGGCCAGCGACGCGCTCAGCCACCGCTGGATCCTGTCCAACGGATATGTCCCGCATTCTTTCGAGGTTCTGGACAAGGCCGCCGCCAATTTCGGCGTCGAGCCGCGTTATCCGTTCTGGGACAAGCCGCTGGTCGAATTCTGCCTGGGGCTGCCGGGCGAGCGGAAGCTCAGTCACGGCTTTGGCCGCTACGTGCTGCGCCAGGCCATGCAGGGCATCCTGCCGGCGGCGGTCCAATGGCGGCGCGACAAGATCGATTTCACCGCCAATCTCGTCAACGGCATGGTGCGCAATCATCGCGACCTGCTGGAGCAGTTGCTGGTAGGCGATGCGGGTCGCATCGCGCCCTATGTCAACCTGCCTGAAGTAAACGCCGCCTATGCGCGGCTGCTGCGCCAGCCGGACCAGGCGGCACCGCTCGATGTCCAGTATGTCTGGCGCTCGGCGTCACTGTCGCTGTGGCTGCGGCAGGTCCAGCATGGCGGGGGCCCCGCATGATGTCTCGCCATGAGCCGTTCGGCGGCGATCTCGACCATCTTGCCCAGCGCGGCGGGATCGCGGGAGAACGACGTTACTACCGCGCCTACGGCCTGATCATCGCATCCGACGTGTCACTGCCCGAACTGGAGCCGGCGGAACCGGCGACGGCCGACATCGAGATCGCCATCGGCCCGATCGACATGCCCAAGCCCTCGGCGGAGGCCGCGACCGTCTTCCGCTTCGAGCCCGGCCGGCAGTATCTGGCCTGGGAGGCCGTCGGCGCATTCCTGATCAGCGACGCGCGCCGCATCGATGTCCAGCCGGCGCCCGGCGTCGACGACGCCTTGCTTGCCTTCCCGCTGCTGGGGCCGGTGCTGGCGCTGCTTCTGCACCAGCGCGGCCTGCTGGTTCTGCATGCCAGCGCCATTGCGGTGACCGGCAGGGGCGCCATCTTCATGGGAGACAAGGGCGCCGGCAAATCGACGACGGCAAGCGCGCTGGTCCGGGCCGGACACGATCTGCTTACCGACGACGTCGTGGCGATCGACCTGGCACACCCGAACCAGCCGATGATCGTTCCGGGGTTTCCGCAGATCAAGCTTGCCGCCGATGCCGCGGCGGCGATCTCGCTTGGGCAGGCGCACGTGCGGCCGCAAGTGCATCCCGCGATCGAGAAAATGCAGCATCGCCTGCACGGCGCCTTCTCCGGCAACAAGGTGCCGGCGGCCAGGATCTACATCCTCGAGCGCGGCGAAAGGGCTGGGATCACCCCCTTGCCTCACATCGCCGCCTTGCCGGCCATCATCAAATTCTCCTACGTGACGCGGTTTGGCCGCGCTGCACTCTCCGGCGATTTCGCGGCGACGCATCTTCGCCACTGTTCAGCAATCGCTAACCATGTCAGCGTGCGCCGGCTGGACGTTCCGACGGGCATCGACAGGATCGGCGAGGCCGTAGCGCTGATCGAGAAGGAACTGGCTGGAGATGCCTAGGTCATTGGTCTTCAGCCTGTCGCTGTTTCGCGATGTCGCGGCGTTCGGTGCCGTCATTGCCCAGATCGGCGGGCGGCGAACCTGGACGGCGCTGTTGTTCCTGATCCTCGGCAGCCTTACGGAAGGCATCTCCATCCTGCTGCTGGTGCCGCTGCTGCATCTGGTCGGCCGCGCCGACCAGGATTTCGCGGTCAGGCTGCCGAACATTGATTTTGTGCGCTGGCTGGTGCCAGGCGGAACGCTGCAGCTGACCACGGTGCTCTGTGCGCTGGTCGGGCTTGTTGCCGTACAGGCAGCCTTCAACCGCTTCAAGTCGGTCTATATGGCAAGGCTGCTCTTCGATTTCATCAACCGCTTGCGCATGAACCTGTTCGAGAGCATCGGCAAGGCGCGATGGGGCGTGTTCACGCGCATGCGCGGCTCCGATCTCGACCATGCCCTGACCGGTGACATAGACCGCGTCCAGGGGGCGGCCTTTTCCCTGCTGATGCTGGTGCAGATCGCCGTGCTGCTGGCGGGCTATCTCTTGATTTCCATGTTCATCTCGCCGGTCATGACGGCGTTTGCCGTTGTCATCGGCATCGTGATGTTCATAGCGCTGCAGCCGTTTCGCTCGCGGGCCACCGCTTTCGGCCGGATCCTGACGACCAATCGCCAGGATCAGTACCGCACGGTCTCGGAATTTCTCGGCGGCATCAAGGTGGCCAAGAGCCTGAACGTCGAGGCCAGCTATTTCGCGCAGCTGCAGGCCACGCTCGAAAAGATGAAGGCCGACAACATCGCCTATGTCCGCAATTCCTCGATCGGCACCGCCGTGTTCCAGGTGGCGAGCGTCGTGGGCTTGAGCGTCTTCATCTACGTGGCGCTGGTCCGCTTCCACCTGTCGCTGGCCGAGATCGTCGTGCTGCTCCTGGTCTTCATGCGAATCGCGCCGCGCTTCATGGACATGCAGACGCAGGCCCAGCAGCTGCTGATCAACCTGCCCGCCTACACAGCAATGCGTAGCCTGCAGGCACGTTTCGACGCCGAGCGCGAACCGGGCCATATCGAACCCAGGGACGCCCGCAAGCTGTCGCTCGATACGGGGCTGAACATTCGTGATGTCTCCTTCGCCTATGACGACGGTGCCGGCAAGGCGGTGGTGAGCGACATCACCTTCGGCCTCCCGGCCGGCAAGGTCACCGCCCTGATCGGCCCGTCCGGATCAGGCAAGAGCACGATCGCCGACATGCTGCTCGGGCTGCTCGAGCCGACCGCCGGCAAGATCCTCGTCGATGGCGTCGAGATCGATGCCGGCAATCGCCGCCGCTGGCGCGATCGGGTGGCCTATGTGCCGCAGGACGTGTTCCTGCTGCATGACACGATCGCGGCGAACCTGCGGCTTGCCGCCCCGCAGGCCAGCAACGACGAATTGTGGACGGCACTGCGCGCCGCGCACGCCGGCGAATTCGTGGAACGGCTTGACCGGGAACTGGAGACGGTGGTCGGCGACCGCGGCGTACGCCTCTCGGGCGGCGAGCGTCAGCGCATCGCGCTGGCGCGCGCGCTGCTGCGCAAACCCTCGCTGCTCATCCTGGATGAGGCAACAAGCGCGCTCGACTGGCAGAACCAGTCGCTTATCGCCCGGTCGATCGACGGTCTGCGCGGCGCGATGACGATCCTGACCATCGCGCACCGGCCATCGATGATCGCCTTCGCCGACTGGGTGGTGGCAATGGAAGGGGGCCGTGTCGTGGAAGTCGGGCAATATCAGCGGCTGAAGGCGAAGCCGGGGAGCCGGCTGTCCCGGATGCTGTCGGGAGAACAATCGGAGACTGAACCCGCCGATGTGGCTTGAGGACTGTGATGTCCCCGTGGGATCTAATGCAGGCCCCGCCGGGCGCTGCCAAGCTTCTCGCCCTTGGGCACTTCGGTGGAGTTCTGCTTTCTCTCGGCTTCGCGCAGCCTGTCGGCTGGTGTCGGCGCGCTACTGGCGATCATGGCATAGACAACCGCGAAATAACCGGCCTGGATGACCACGGCGCAGATGATGATGCGCATCAGTGTCGTGCCAAGCGAAGCCCCACCTAGCCAGGACCAGGCAACGACGATCGCGAGCGCGAAGAGCATCCCAACGATGAATTTTGGAAGCGACATACCCAATAGCCCATAAACCGGCTCGGGTCATATCCAACGATAGCCCCACCCGAGCGCCGTCCCTTGTCATGCGGGCTTGTTGAGTCACCCGCTGCCGACCGGTTGCTTCCGGCCTTTCAACCTGTCGTCACTATGACAGGTATAATTTGCAATTCTATTAAGGCGAGCAGAAGGCGGCAAGGCCAACCGCACATATTTTTGATTGAGCTTACGCCTTCGACTCTGCCATGCTGCAACGCACACGATCGCAATTCACTCAACCTGCAGCCGCCATAAGCTGCGAGTACAATCTATAATATTAAGCAGTATTTTAGGTGAATAGTTTCGAATATGGCATCTTCCTAAAGCACTGACATGCTCCAGGCCCTCGCCCCGAGAACGCGTCGCCTAGGAATCGCCTCAAAAATGTCCTGATTTTTTTATCCTTGCCCATTTATTGTCACAAATGTGCTAAAGATTTCGAAATTTGTGCAGGGCGAGCTTATTATTTAGTCAATTCATGACGCGACTATTTCAAGAGGGTTGGAAATTGTGTGTTGCGCTGCAGCATTTTTTTGGTATCGTGCGGTAAACCATTCGTTCAACGCATGGAGTTTCCGTATGAGGGATATTGCCAAGTCGGCCACGGCGGACTTTTCGCAGGCTGACACCGACTTTCCGCCGCCGATCGGCGGCCTCATCAAGCGGAGCTTCGACATCGCCGGCTCGCTGGCTGGGCTGATCGCGCTCAGCCCGCTGTTCATCATGATAGCGTTGCTCGTCAAGTTCTCCGATGGCGGGTCGATTTTCTACGGTCACCGCCGAATCGGGCGCGGCGGACGGCTGTTCTCCTGCCTCAAGTTCCGCACCATGGTTCCGAACGGCGACAAGGTGCTGACTGCCTATCTTGCGACCAATCCAGAGGCCAATGCGGAATGGATAGCGACCCGCAAGCTGAAGAACGACCCACGCGTCACCCGCGTCGGAGCGGTCCTGCGCAAGCTCAGCCTCGATGAGTTGCCGCAGGTCATCAACATCCTCCAGGGCGACATGAGCCTGGTCGGGCCCCGCCCGGTGGTCCGTGACGAACTGGAAATCTACGGCAGCGCGGCCGTCTATTATCTGAAGTCCCGGCCCGGCCTGACCGGCCTGTGGCAGGTCAGCGGCCGCAACGACGTTTCCTATGACAGCCGCGTCGCGTTCGATCGCCACTATGTCGAGAACTGGTCGCTGTTCGAGGACGTTCGCATCATCATCAGGACCGTACCGGCCGTCTGGATGTCACGCGGCTCTTATTGATCGGCCGGCTGCCCCAGGCATCCTGCGGCAAGCTCATTGGGCGATGGGGCTAAAACGGATCGGAATGTTCAGTTGAAGATAGACATGTTGGAAGCCTTTGGCAGCGGCCCATTTTCCGGCCGCTCGCGGCTCGTGGCGACGTGCCTTGCGATGTCGCTCGCTTTCCCCCAGCTGGCCGCCGCCGACGATTACCGTCTGGGTTCCCAGGACAAGCTCACCATCCGCATTGCCGAATGGCAGACCGTCGAAAGCGCGTTCCGCGACTGGTCGTCGGTCAATGGCCAATACACGGTCGGTCCGGCCGGCACGTTGTCGGTGCCTTTCGTCGGCGAACTGCCGGCGGCCGGCAAGACCACGGCGGAGATCGCCGCGGCGATCGGCGAGGCGCTGCAGCACAAGCTCGCTTTGTCGGACAAGCCCGAAGCCTCGGTCGAAATGGCACAATTCCGGCCGTTTTACATTTCGGGCGAAGTGCAGAACCCCGGCCAATTTCCCTATGTGCCCGACCTTACGGTGCTGAAGGCGATCAGCGTCGCCGGCGGCATCAGGCGCAACGCCGACTACGGTCCCCAGCTCGGCAAGGACCTGGTCACAGCCAAGGGCAATTTCGATATCTCCGACGACCTGCGCGTGCGACTGCTCGTCAAGCGCGCCCGCATCGACGCCGATATGGCTGGCAAGACGAGCTTCGAAGCGCCGAAGGAGGTCGAGGGCGATCCGCGGCTGCCGACCATCGTCAATGACGAGATGACGATCCTGACCGCCGACCAGAAGGCGCTGAAGCTGAAGCTCGAGGCGCTGGACGATCTCAAGGGTGTGCTGCAGGCCGAAATCGAATCGCTGCAGAAGAAGATCGTCAACCAGCAGAAGCAGGTCGACCTGGCGCAGCAACAGCTGACCAGCATCGGTCCGCTTGCCCAGAAAGGCCTGGTCGCCAATGCGAGACTTCTGGATTCTCAGCAGTCCGTCACCGACCTGCAGGGCAAGATCCTGGATTATGAGACGGCCATCCTCACCGCCAAGCAGGCTATCAGCAAGGCGACGCAGGACGCCATCGACGCCCAGAACACCTTGAGCTCGAAGCTTGCCGTGGACCGGCAGCAGACCGAAGCCGACCTGAACGAGGCCGCGCTGAAGGTGAATATGCAAAAAGGCCTGATAACCCAGGCCACGGATCCGGCGACGACGGCCGCCATCACCAACGACCAGCAGCCTAGCTTGCTCTATTCGCTGGTGCGCAATGTCGACGGCAAGACCAGCGAAATCGCCGCCAAGGAAGACACACCGGTGCTGCCTGGCGATGTGATCAAGATCAAGCTGGCACCGCTGGCCAGCCAGTAGGAAAGCGGA
Source organism: Mesorhizobium sp. Cs1299R1N1 (assembly GCF_037179655.1). Taxonomy (NCBI): domain Bacteria; kingdom Pseudomonadati; phylum Pseudomonadota; class Alphaproteobacteria; order Hyphomicrobiales; family Phyllobacteriaceae; genus Mesorhizobium; species Mesorhizobium sp. Cs1299R1N1. The sequence continues at coordinate 51,730 of NZ_JAPYKR010000009.1, forward strand.
AGTTCGCGCGGCCCGTCGCGGTCGATCCATAACGCAAAGACTTTGAACCTCCGCCTGGCCTGCCGGGCGGAGGTTTTTGCTGGCAGGATTTCCTACACCGGGAAACCAGAACGGCTGTTGACGCGACACCGGGCGGAGAACCGTCTCACGTTCTTTTCCTGGAATGGCTCTGACCCGCTCCAGCTTTACCTAAAGCGCGTCGCGTCGAAACGGATTCATGCGGCGCGCTTTAGGCTGTTGCTTGATGCATGCCGTTGTCGCAAAGCCGAGGTCACTTTTGCGCGACATGCATTAGCGCCGGACGGAAAACCGCCACGCACTTTTCCTGGAACGGCTCTATCCAGCGAACCTCATCATTACTCGGCCGCCGCCGGACGGTGAGGCCAGGCCTCTCCGCCCTTCGCATTCGCCGGCTCGATGGCGGGGGACCGTCGCGTGCGGGTAACAGGCAGCCGCGCCAGCTTGAAGTAGCTGAAATACATCAGGAAGGAGCCCATGATGTAAGGGTTGAGGGTCTCGACCTCGACGAAGGAACGGATGAGCAGCAATACCATCACGCCGAAGAGAACCACCGGTTCGGCTTGCCACCTCTTGAAGATCACCGCTGCGACGTGGCCATAGAGCGTGCGCAGCAAGATCAGCGATATCAGCACCGCCCCGGTGAAGCCGAGTTCGACAAGGGCCTCGACATAGGTGTTGTGGAAGTGGAAGCCGGTACGGCTGGCGATGTAGAATTCGTTCCAAAGCCGCTCGGGCTCGGCAAAACCCTGCACCCAATAGGCGGCATAGCCGACGCCGAGAATCGGCGAGCGCTGCGCGGCGTCCCAGCCCTGCTCCCACAGATAGGTCCGCCCTGTCAGCGTCGAATCCTTGCCGAAGATGCCAAGCACGAAATCCATCAGCCCGAGATTGAGGGCGACAATAGCCACCACGACGATCATGCCGGCGCCGATCAGGAAGATCACCCGGCGATAACGCCGCGACAAAAGCTTGCTCATCGCAAGAAGCGCAATAAGCGCCAGGACGGCCGGTATCGAGGCCATCGAGGTGGCGGAATGCGAGACGACCAGCACATAGGCCGACAAAAGCACGACTGGCACGGTCAGCATGAAGCTCAGCCGGCCACGCCGCAGAAAAGCAAGGAACACGACGGAGAAATAGATGCCGAGCGAGCCGACAAAACCGATCTGGTTCTTGGAGGCGAAGGCGCCGACGAAATTATAGGTGCCGTCGAGCACGTCCTCGGAATAGCCACCGACCTTCAGAGAATAGACCAGGACGAAGAATATGCCGACCAGGGCGCCTATCGTCAGGGTGCGCACGCTGACGGTGCGCGCCGCGACATAGGCGCAGGCGATATGCGAAAAGTACTGGACCGCCGTTCTGGCGGTGACGCCGGGCGCCTGCGACCAGAACACGGAGAAGCAGACATAGGCCACGAAGAGCAGCGGCAGCCAGGCACTGGACAGTTGCCGCAGGAACCGGCGGTAGTCGACCAGGATGAGCGGAAGCCAGACGGCATAATAGGCCAGGATCAGCACCTGGCCGAAAATGACGGAATAGGAGAACGCCCAGATCGAGACGGCAACGGCAAAGCTGCCATAGACCGAATTCTTCTCGGGATCGACGATCAGGGATTTGGGAATTTTCATCTAAAGGGTCCCGTCGACACGACCCGGGACCGGCAGGTCGCAAACCAGCCGGCATATCCGCAAACATGGGCGTGCAAGAAACGGCGTCTCCATTGTGCAGTGCAATATAACCTATCGCACCCCATGCTCAATGGCAAATCCGGTCACCTTGTCTTACAGCGCGGCGATCGCCGAGAGATCACACCCCATAATCCGGCCGGTGTTGGCCCAGACGATCCGACCGGATACCGACTTGAACTCGGCCGGCGGTAACCTCACAGTCTCGGATGGAAAGGCCATCACATAGATCGGCTTTCAGTCAAGATGGACAGGGGGAATCACATGCCGATGAATTTCGCGGGACGCTTCGCCGGCCGCGCGGCGGTGATTACCGGCGGCGCCTCGGGCATCGGCCTGGCGGTCGCGCAGAGGATCGTCGACGAAGGCGGGCGCGTCAGTGTCTGGGATCGCGATCCCGCACAGATCGAACAGGCGAAAGCCGTTATTCCCGGCCTGCATGGGGTGATGATGGACGTTGCGGATGCGGCAAGTGTGGAGGCCGCCGCACAATCGACTATCGAAGCCCTCGGCGGCGTCGACATACTGGTCACCAGCGCCGCCATCACTGGGCCGAACATGACAACCTGGTCCTATTCGGCCGAGGATTGGCAAAAAGTTGTCGACATCAACATCAACGGCGTCTTCTACTGCAACAAGGCGCTGGTTCCGCACATGCTCGAGCGCAACTATGGCCGCATCGTCAACATTGCCTCGATCGCCGGCAAGGAAGGCAATCCCAACGCTTCCGCCTACAGCACGTCGAAGGCGGCGGTGATCGGCCTGACCAAGTCGCTCGGCAAGGAGCTCGCCAAGACCAAGGTGACGGTCAATTGCGTGACGCCGGCCGCCGTACGCACAGCGATCTTCAAGCAGATGAGCCAGGAGCACATCGACTTCATGCTGTCCAAGATACCGATGGCTCGCTTCGGCGAGGTCGAGGAGGTGGCGGCGCTGATCTCATGGATCGCCTCGGAGGAATGCTCGTTCACCACGGCCGCCGTGTTTGACGTTTCGGGCGGCCGCGCCACTTATTGAGCCGTATCGAGGCAGTTCCGAGTTGGCGCGAGCCAACTACAATTCCGCGTGACGAAGCAACGATTGGAGCTGGACAGGCTTATGGAAGCTGACGTCTCAATGAACGTGCCATAACAGGGAAATGCCATGACACGACGAGAGAGCCCGGCAGGTGCGACGCCCCCCGGCCACCGTGCCGGTGGCGTGCGACCAACGGGAGCCGCGATCATCATGTTGGAGTTTGCATCGTTTGCTTAGAGCAGATCCCGCCGCGCTGGCCGATGACGAGCTTCTGGACCGCTATCAACGCGCCGCCTTCGGCTATTTCCTGGAGAATGTGAACCCCGGCAACGGGCTGGTCGCCGACACGTCGCGGCCCAATTCACCGTGCAGCATCGCCGTCGTCGGTTTCGCCCTGTCCTGCTATCCGATCGGCGTCGAACGTGGCTGGATAGCGCGCGACGCGGCTGCCAGGCTGACCCTTGCGGCGCTACGCTTCTTCCAGACCAGCACGCAAGGCAGCGGCCACGACGTCACCGGCCACAAGGGTTTTTACTACCACTTCCTCGACATGCGGACTGGTTTGCGCGTCTGGCGCTGCGAGCTGTCGATGGTCGACACCGCCTTGCTGATCGCCGGCATGCTGGTGGCGGGCGCCTATTTTTCCGGGAACAATGACGATGAGGCCGAAATCCGCCAACTGGCCGAGGCGCTCTACAGGCGCGTCGACTGGCGATGGGCGCAAGGCAGCAGCCCGACGCTCCGCCAGGGCTGGAAGGCCAGGAGCGGCTTTCTGCACTATGGCTGGGAAGGCTACAACGAGGCGACGATCCTCTATGTGCTGTCCATGGCCTCACCGGACCGCCCGAGTTCCGACGGCAGCTACGAGGCCTGGACGGCGACCTATCAATGGGAAAACATCTACGGCCACGACGTGCTCTATGGCGGACCGCTGTTCATGCACCAGTTCTCACATGCCTGGATCGATTTCGCCGGCATCCGCGACGCTTTCATGCGCGAGAAGAATTCGGACTATTTCGAAAACAGCCGCCGCTCGACACACCTTCACCGCGATTACGCCCGGCACAATCCTTACGGCTTTGACGGCTATGGCGAGAACCTGTGGGGCCTTTCGGCAGGCGACGGACCAGGCGGCTTCCGCGCCAGCGTGGAGCGACGGCGCCACCGGTTTTCCGGTTATGCGGCGCGCGGCGCGCCTTTCGGTCCGGATGACGGCACGATCGCGCCATGGTCCTATCCGGCGTCGCTGCCTTTCGCGCCGGATATCTGCCTGGCGGCGCTACGCCACCTCGTCGATCGTTACCCGGACGTGATCGACAATTTCCGGCTGCCGAGCGGTTTCAACCCGACATTGGCCAACCGGCGAAAATTCGGCCGCAACGGCTGGGTGTCGGAAGGCCATTTCGGACTGGACCAGGGTATTGCGGTGATGATGATCGAAAACCACCGTTCCGGCCTGATCTGGGAGCTCATGCGCTCCAATCCCCATATCCGTCGCGGCTTGGGCAAGGCCGGCTTCACCGGCGGGTGGCTGTCGCGGCCGGCAACCGGGGGGCGCGATGTCAGGTGAACCGACGAGAGCCGCCGCCTTCCCCGTCGACCGCAACGACGTCGAACTGATCAGGGGCGCGCATCCCCCGCACTGGAAGAACCCGATCCCGAACGGCCCCTACAATCTCGTCGTCATCGGCGCCGGGCCGGCAGGGTTGACCGCTGCGCGTGACGCGGCGAGCCTTGGAGCGAAGGTCGCGCTAATCGAGCGTGGGCTGATCGGCGGCGCCTGCGTCAATGCCGGCAGCATTCCGTCGAAGTCGATCATCCGTACAGCCAGGCTTTATGCCGACATGCGCGATGCCGAGAGTTTTGGCGGCGACCCGCCGGACCATCTTCGTGTCGATTTTCAACGGGCAATGACACGGATGCGGCAGATCCGGCAGCGGATCAGCCGTGCCGATTCCGCCGCGAGCCTGGTTTCGGAAGGAATCGATCTTTATTTCGGCGAGGCGCGATTTGCCGGACGCGATACGGTCACGGTCGCGGACAGCACGCTGCATTTCAAGAAGGCGCTGATTGCGACAGGCGCGCATCCGGCCTTCCCTGCCATTCCGGGACTGGTCGAAGCCGGTTATCTCAGCAACGAGACGATGTTCGACCTTACGCAATGCCCGCCGCGGCTCCTCGTCATCGGCGGTGGGCCGCTTGGCTGCGAGACGGCGCAGGCCTTCTGCCTGCTCGGCGCGAAAGTCATCCTGGCGCAGAGCGATCCGATGTTCCTGCCCGGCGAGGAACGCGACGCCGCGCAGATCCTTTCGGATGCGCTGGCGCGCGAGGGGGTGGAGGTGTGCCTGAACACCGAAGTGGTGGCGGTGCGCAGGGAAGGGGCAAACAAGTTCGCCGACCTGGTGCGGGATGGCGACACGACGACGATTTCGGTGGACGAGATCATCACCGGCGTCGGCCGTTCACCCAATGTCGCGGGTCTCGACCTCGAAGAGGCTGGCGTGGCGTATGACGCCAGCGGCATCGAGGTGGATGATTATCTGCGAACCAGCAACCCGCACATCTACGCGGCGGGCGACGTCTGCCTCGAATACAAGTTCACCCACACCGCCGAGGCAACGGCGCGCATTGTCGTGCGCAATGCCTTGTTTCGCGGCCGCGAAAGGCTCAGTGAACTCGTCGTTCCCTGGTGCACCTATACCGATCCGGAGATCGCCCATGTCGGTCTCTACCCCCTGGAGGCGCGCGGCAACGGCATTCCGGTCAAGACCTACACCGTGCTGATGCACGATGTCGCCCGCGCCGTGATGGACGGCGAGGAGGAAGGGTTCGTCAAGATCCATGTCAGGGAGAGATCCGACCGCATCCTGGGGGCGACGGTCGTCGCCAGCCATGCCGGCGAGATGATCAACACGGTGACCTTCGCCATCCGATCGGGCATGGGATTGCATGCGTTGGCCGATGTCATCCATCCCTTCCCGACACAGACGCAAGGCATCAAGATGGCGGGCGACGCCTACAGGCGGACGCGGTTCACCTCCATGCGCAGGCGCCTGGCGGCGCGCTGGCTGGCATGGTCCAGGCGATAACCCCAAAAACCACTGCGACAAGCTGATCGGTCTTTCGGCACAAGGTGCCGAGCGATGTCGCTCCCAATGGAATTCCCAACGTGCCGCCCGCCGAAGCCGCGACCGACAGCCTCTATCCGACGATCCCCGAGGCAACCGTGCGGACGCTGCCGGATTGCCTGGTGTGGAACTCGTCGAAAATCCCGAAAGGAGCGACCGGATGCTGCTCGATTCGTCGCGCCTCCTTGCCAACGACCTCGGCATCCGGCCGGTCGGCCTGCCCAAGCTGGAAATCCTACACGTCCCGTGGCCCGCCGAAGCTCCTCGCGCAGAGGCTCCAGATAGTTTGCGGGCGTCAGTCGTGCAGGTCCCGCGCAATCGGGGGGCCGACCGAAAATCCGTAGAACGTGACCTCGAAACCTTCACGCTGCGGCGAACAGCACATCATGCCGACATCGACCATCTTCGAGATCGGGAAATAGGCGAGCCGCACCGGCTTCCAATGACCGTCGGAAGCGTCGAGATACTGGACACGGATCGCTTCGCCGTGGCGGGTCAGGCGGATCCTGACGCCGTCCGGGCCAGCGGCGATGGCCACCAGCGACCAGTCCGAGGTGTCGTTGGTGACAACGACCGAGACATAGGCAAGGCCGTCGGTGTATTCGATGCCGGCCTTGATCCAGTGTGTTTCGCTCAGCCGGACCATCAGCCCGGCCTGGTCGTAAAGCACCTTGTAGTCGCCCTTGACGGTGACCTCGGCGGTGAAGTCGCCCTCGACCCGCCGAGACAGGAAGTGGCCGTTGTCGCGCCAGAAACCATAGAAGGTCTCGCGCCAGAAATCGGTCTCCTTGCCGGTGCGCACACGCACGCCATCACCTTCGATGGCGTGGTGCGGCGGCGGGTTGAGCCAGGTCAGGTCCTGCAACGTCATCGCTTGCACCGGTCCGGTTTCTGGTGAGGTGACGGTTCGCCGGCCGGTCAGCCGGCGAACCAACTCATCCCGCGAACGTATAAGCGGTCTTTACCGTGGTGTAGAACTCCATGGCGTAGCGGCCCTGTTCGCGCGGGCCGAAGCTCGAGCCCTTGCGCCCGCCGAAGGGAACGTGGAAGTCCACACCCGCCGTCGGCAGGTTGACCATCACCATGCCGGCTTCGGAGTTGCGCTTGAAATGCGTGGCGTGCTTGAGGCTCGTGGTGCAGATGCCCGAGGTCAGCCCGAACGGCGTGTCGTTGGCGACGGCAAGTGCCTCGTCATAGTCCTGGACGCGGATGACGCTGGCGACGGGGCCGAAAATCTCCTCGCGCGAACTGCGCATGGCATTGGTGGCCTCGGTCAGCAGCGCCGGCTTAAGATAGAAACCCGGCGTCTTGCGGTCGAGCCGCTCGCCGCCGAAGGCGAGCGTGGCGCCTTCCCGGACACCGATGGCGATATAGTCCTCGTCCTGCTTGAGCTGGGTCGCGTCGACAACCGGGCCGATCTGGGTCTGCGCGTCGAGCGCGTCGCCGATCACCAGCTTTTCCATGCGCTCCTTGAGCGCGTCGACGAAACGGTCGTGGATGCCGTTGGTGACGATCAAGCGCGACGAGGCCGTGCAGCGCTGGCCGGTCGAGAAGAAGGCGCCGTTCAGCGCGCAATCGACGGCGACCGCGAGATCGGCATCGTCGAGCACGACCAGCGGGTTCTTGCCGCCCATTTCGAGCTGGAACTTGCGCATGTGCTCGACACTTGCCGCGGCAACGCGCTTGCCGGTTCCCACCGAGCCGGTGAAGGAGATGGCGTTGACGTCGGGGCTGTCGAGCATTGCCTGGCCGACCACCGAGCCCTTGCCCATGACGAGGTTCAGCACGCCCTTGGGCAGGCCGGCGCGATGCAGGATGTCGACGATGGACCAAGCGCTCTCGGGAACGAGTTCGGCCGGCTTGAAGACGATGGTGTTGCCGTGAGCCAGCGCCGGAGCGATCTTCCAGGCGGGAATGGCGATGGGGAAATTCCATGGCGTGATGATGCCGACCACGCCGACCGCTTCGCGCGTGATCTCGACGCCGACGCCCGGCCGCACGCTTGGCACCACCTCTCCCGACAGGCGCAATGTTTCGCCGGCAAAGAAATCGAATATCTGGGCGGCGCGAATGGTCTCGCCAATGCCCTCGGCCAGCGTCTTGCCTTCCTCGCGCGCAAGATTGCGGCCGAGTTCGTCCTTGCGCGCCATGATCTCGTCGGCCGCCTTTTTCAGCACCGCATGACGGGCCAGCGGACCGGAGCGCGACCATGCCGGAAACGCCGCCTTGGCTGCCGCTATCGCCTGGCCCGCTTGTTCGACGCCCGCCGAGGCATATTCGCCGACGACGTCGCCGGTATCCGAAGGATTGATGTTGCGGGACCCGGCATCGCCGACCCATTCGCCATCGATGAGGTTCTTTCGAAACGCTGTCATGTCCTTGCCTTCCTGCTTGCTGGCCGCGCGGCCGCATCCGTCTGAAGTGGTATTTGCCAGACAATTGCGCTGCGGGAAAGCACGCACTGGGCTCGAAGGCCGCGACAAAAGTCCCCGGGCCCGCGCTCATGCCTTCGGTGCAGCGGCGACAGTGCCGCGTCGACACCAATCCGGCTAACATCGGTGGATAGCGCTCCGGGTCAAGGTTGAATTGCCCTGTACAGATATGTCCACGACCTTGATTTGCCCGATGCGGCGTGTCAAGCGTCGTGCTGATGGCAGCACTCGAGACGACGATCCAGCGTGCCGGCGCCACCGGCAACATCAAGGCCACTCGCGACGACTGGCTGAAGCTCGCGCTTGAAACCCTGATCTCGGATGGCGTCGAACGCGTCCGTGTGCTGACGCTAGGCCAGCAGCTCGACGTCTCGCGCTCGAGCTTCTATTGGTATTTCAAGAGCCGCCAGGACCTGCTCGACCAGTTGCTGGACCACTGGCGACAGACCAATACCCGATTCATCGTCGAGCGCGCCCAACGCCCTTCCGCGACTGTCATTCGCGGGGTGATGAGCATTTTCGAATGCTGGGTGGACGAAAAGCTGTTCGACCCCCGGCTGGATTTCGCGATCCGGGCCTGGGCGCGCCGCTCCCCGACCATCCGGCGTGCACTCGATGAGGCCGACGAAGAACGCGTCAATGCCATACGCGACATGTTCATGCGTCATGGCTATGAGGAGGAAGACGCGTTCGTGCGCGCTCGCGTGCTCTATTTCATGCAGATCGGCTACTATTCGCTGGAACTCAACGAGCCGATGAGCAGCCGCCTGTCGCATGTTGCCGCCTATCTGCGCAGCTTCACCGGCCGGGAGCCCTCGCCCCAGGATATCGAGGATTTCTCGCGCTACGTCGAGAAGACCGTCTCCCGCAGCCGGTAGCCATCCCCTGGAAGCAAGCTGCGCATCCATGTCGGCGACATCGCCGCCGAAAATTAGCCAGCGCTGATCATGCTCAAAGCGTAAACGACCAGAACAGGCAGGCCAGCGTGGCGGCGGCAAAGACCACGAAGAACAGGCTGCGCAGCAGCACATTGCGGCGCAACTCGTTCATGACGAAATGGCAGCCGATGATCGCGGCCGCAAAAAGGAAGCGCCAGTTCAACACCGCCCACAAGACATCCCGCTGACCGAACGCCCACCTGGCGACGAGGCAGCCAAGGATGGCCGCGAACAGCACGACGACGGTCCAGAAGACCGCGTCCGCGGCGTTGGTCAGGACAATGCTGGCTGCCCTGATCGGCAGGATCATCATCAGCAGGGCGCTGAAGAAATAGACCGCTGCAAGTGGAATGAACGTGCCGGCATCGGCGATGCCGTCTAGCCGTCTCACACCGATCGCGCCATAGGGATAACCGTGCCTTGCCACCGCCAGGCTCAGCGCCATGAGCAAGGCGGTCAGCACCGCGACCAGTGCGAAGGATGTGAGGGCTTTGCTCATGATGTTCCTGTCCCGGGCGAATCAGACAGGAACTGATGTAACCGATGGTCGTAAATTGCGGGTAAGCTTTCACCCGGGATAACCGACATGGGCGAACCCACTTAGCTCGACGGTGCCGCTCGTCCCGGCCGCCGGTGATAAATCAGCTCCAGCGCCCGAAAAGATCGAGCGCGCTTGTCGACAGAGACCAACCTCTCATTGGCTGCATTCCGATTTACATTCTAATATAATCTGACCATTCCCGGTGAACGAAGCTATGGATTTGCCATGGACCTGGACCCTTCGACCCTCAATCGGGCGCTACCGCTCCGCGATCAGATCTATCAGAAGATCCGCAACCTGATCGTCGTCGGACAGATGAAGCCGGGGGAAGTGATCAACGAGGTGGCCATCGCGGAGGCGCTCGGCGTTTCGCGCACGCCGGTGCGGGAAGCGGTCAAGCGCATCAGCGACGAAGGCCTGGTCAAGATCCTGGCGCAGACCGGCACCTATGTCGCGCCGATCAGCCGCGCCGATCTCGAGGAAGCCTATGTCATCCGCCGAGCCCTGGAGATGGAGAGCGCCAGGCGCGCGGCCGTCAAGCTCACGCCGGCGTCCGCCGAACTGCTGGAGGACAATATGGCGGCGCACAAGCTTGCCATATCGCGCGGCAGATACGCGACCGCGATCCAGCTCGACGATGTCTTCCATCGCACTATTGCCGAAATCTGTGGCCTGCCGATGATCTGGCGGGCGGTCGACATCTCGAAGGCGCAGATGGACCGCGGCCGTTACCTCGCCATTCCAAAGCCCGGCTATGGCGAACAGACGATCGAGCAGCACGAAGCCATTCTCGACGCCCTGAAGCGACACGATGCCGAGGGCGCGGCACAGGCGATGGAAAACCACCTCGAGACGTCGTTCCGCAACACGCTCGAGGTCGCCGCCGACCTTCTCGGCTGAAAACCCGCGACCGGACACGATCAGCACGTGAAGAGAATGAGGCTTTGTATAGAAGGCCGAGGCGATCAGCTGGCTCTTCTCCAGGGAAACAGCTTCGCCACGGCCTCGACCTTCGATCTGTCGGGCGGTCGGACAACCTACTAAAGCGCGGCGCAGGCTTCGGCGCACCCATCAACGGCCGGGCGGCAGATTGATGGCGCGCGCCCGGGATTCAAGCGGGATGCTGAAGCTGGCTCAGCCCGCCATCAACGACGAGGGTCGCCGCGTTCATGAACGGGCACTCGTCGGAAATCATGAACACGGCGGCCAGCGCGATCTCGCGCACCGAGGCGATGCGACCGCCGGGATGCAACGCCATGGTGTTGGCGCGCGCTGCCGCCGGATCGGGAAGGCTGTTCCAGTAGTCGATGGCCTTCTGCGTCGCGACATAGCCGGGCGCGAGCGCGTTCACGCGCACGCCTTGCCCGGCATATTCAAGTGCCAGTGATTTGGTCAGGCCAAGCAGGGCGTGCTTGGCGACGGGATAGGGGAATGTGTGCGGGATGATGGTGAAGCTGTGGGTCGAGGCGATGTTGAGGATCGCGCCGCCGCCATTTGCGAGCATGTCCGGCAGCACCGCCTTGCTGCAGTTCCAGGCGCCCTTGACGTTGACATCGAAATTGCGGTTCCACTCCTCTTCGGTGGCCTCGAGCGGCGTCGAAAAGACGTTCATGCCGGCATTGTTGATCAGCGCGTTGATCGGGCCGATCTCGGCGTTCGCCCGATGAACTGCTGCTTTTATCGCCGCGCCGTCGCTGATGTCGGCCGTCGCATGCCCGAGATGCCCCTTGGGTGCCGGTAGGCCAGCGACGGTCTTGTCCAGCAACGTGCCGTCCTGATCGACAATGAACAATTTCGCACCCTCGGCAAGACAAGCCTCTGCGATGGCGAGGCCGATGCCTTGCGCGGCACCCGTCAGGAAGATGCGTTTGCCGGACAGGCGCTCAGCCATGGGTGTCCCTCCAGTCGAAGATGATCAACGCCGGCCCAAAGCCGACGAGCGCAGATTGTCGAGTAGCACGGCGAGCAGCAGGATCACACCGCGCACGATGTACTGGTAGAAGGCCGGGATGTTGAGCAGGTTCATGGCATTCTCGGCGATGCCCATGATCAGCACGCCGACGATGACGCCCGACATTGTGGCGCGACCGCCGGCAAGCGACACGCCGCCGAGCACGCAGGCCGAAATGACCGAGAGTTCAAGCCCAACCGCCGCATTGGGCTGTCCCGAGGTGATGCGTGAGGCCAGCAGGATGCCGGCGATGCCGCAGACGACACCCTGCAGGGCAAAGATCCATATGCGCGTGCGGTCGACATTGACGCCGGCAAGCCGTGACGCTTCGGGATTGCCGCCAATGGCCAGCGTGTTCTTGCCGAAGACGGTGCGGTTGAGCACGAAGCCAAAAATGCCGAACAGGACGGCCAGCATCCAGACGGGTGTCGGTATGCCCAAGAATTTCGACAGCGCGAGCTGATAGAAATCCGGGCTGTTGATGCCGACGGCGCGCCCGTCGGATGCGATCAGCGCCAAGCCACGCACGATCTGCATGGTCGCCAGCGTCGTGATCAGCGCGTTGATGCGGAATTTGGCGATAACGACGCCGTTGATGAAGCCGACGAAGGCGCCGCATGCGACCGCCGCCAAGAGGCCAAGCAGGATCGAGCCAGTGTAGTTCGACGCCATCACCGCGACCATGCCGGCAAAGGCGACGATCGAGCCAACCGACAGGTCGAAATCACGCGCCGCGAGACAGAACATCATGGTGCAGGCGACAATGCCGACCGTGACCACCGACTGCAACAGGCCAAGCATGTTGCGGTCGGTGAGGAAATTGGGAACCAGCAGGGAGACCAGCGCGAAGGCAACGACGAAGATGACGACGAGCCCCTGTTCGCCGAGCAGGATCTTCTTCAACTGATCGGTCATGTCAGGTCCTCAGGATGCGATCGCGTCGGGGGTTTTGGTGTCGGGAAGTGCCGCGGCCAGGATCGCTTTTTCGGCGAATTTTTCCCGTGTAAGCTCGGCGTTGATGCGCCCGCCGCACATCACCAGGATGCGGTCGCAAATGCCCATCACCTCCGGCAGTTCGGACGAGACGACAACGATCGCCATGCCGTCCTCGGCAAGCTGGTAGAGCAGTTCATAGATCTCGGATTTGGCGCCGACATCGATGCCGCGTGTCGGCTCGTCGACGATGAGGACCCGTACACCCTGCTCCGACAGCCAGCGGCCAAGGATGACCTTCTGCTGGTTGCCTCCAGAAAGATTGATGATGTCCTGCTTGCGCGAGGGGGTGCGCACCTTGAGCTTCTTGATGAAGGTTTCGGCCGTGGCGATCTCACTGGCGCGGTTCAAGATGCCGAAGCGCGCGTGATGGCGCCGCGACGAGATGTTGATGTTCTCCTCGATCGAGCGGCCCTGGATGATGCCGTCATGCTTGCGGTCTTCCGAACACAAGACGATGCCGGCGCGGATCGCGCCATGCGGGTCGCTGGCATGGATCGTCTTGCCATCCACCGTCATGGTGCCGCCCGACCGCGGGTCGGCGCCGAAGACCAGCCGCATCAGTTCCGAGCGCCCGGCGCCGATGAGGCCGAAGAAGCCGACGATTTCGCCAGCGCGGGCCTCGAAGCTGGCCGGCGTCTTCAGTTTTGCCCCGGAGATAGCTTCGACTTTCAGCCTGATGCCGCCGGCCTTGCGTGGCCGAAAACCCCAGATGTCGGAGATTTCGCGACCGACCATTTCGGCGACGACCTGGTCGCGGGTGACGCCTTTCAGTGATGCGTGGTGCGCCGCGAGCTTGCCGTCGCGCAGCACGGTCAGGCTGTCGCAGAGGCGGAACACCTCGTCGAGCCGATGCGAGACATAGATGATGACCTTGCCCTCGCCGCGCAGGCGGTCGATCAGGGCAAACAGGATTTCGCTTTCGCGCGAGGACAGCGAAGATGTCGGCTCGTCCAGTGCGATGACACGCGCATCGAGCATAATCGCCTTGGCGATCTCGACCATCTGGCGTTCGCCGATCGACAGCGTCTTGACCTTGCGGCCGATATCGATGTCGATGCCGGCCGATTTCAGCTTGGCGCCGACGTCTTCCAGCATCTTGCCGCGCGCGATGACGCCGGCACTGGCGGGAAAGCGGCCGAGGCTGAGGTTCTCGGCGACGGTGAGTTCCGGGACGAGCTGCAGTTCCTGGTGGATAACGATGACGCCATTGTCGAAGGCATCCCTTGTCGAGGCATAGGCCTGGACCTTGCCGTCGATGCGTATCTCGCCAACATCGGCATGCTGGTCGCCGGACAGGATCTTGATCAGGGTCGATTTGCCGGCGCCGTTTTCGCCCATCAGCCCATGCACGGCGCCCCTGTCGATGCCGAACGAGACGTCCGACAGCGCCCTGACGCCTGGATAGGTCTTGGTGATGTGCGAAAATTCGAGAAAGGACACGGGCGTCGATCCTTCTTATGCCACGGCAAACAGGCGGCGGCATGAGCCGCCGCCTGTTTGTACATGGAGGATTATTCGATGCCGAGGCCTTGACGGACCTTCTGGTAGTCGTCGCGCTTGGCGAGCGCGCCGGAGGTCAGGATCAGCTTCTCCGGTTCCTTGTTGGTGGCGACCCAGTCATACATGTTGAGCGCCGTCTCGTAGCCATGGCGCTTCGGCGAGATGATCACCGTGCCGACAAAGCCGGTGGCGGTCGGCTTCTTGAATTCGTTGATCGCCGAATCCGCGCCGCCGATGCCGACGCCGATCATGCCATCAGCAGGGATGCCGACGCTTTCGGAAGCACGCACGGCGCCGAGCACCGCTTCGTCGTTGAGGCCGAAAGAGACCCACTTCTTGATGTCGGCATGGGCGTTGAGCACCACCGTCGCCGCATTGAGCGCGGCTTCGGTGTCGGTCTTGGCCTGCGGGGCGTCAAAGATGTTCTCGGCCTTGAAGCCGTTCGCCTTCAGCACCGAGATGGCGCCTTCGACGCGGTCGACAGCGGTCGGCAACTGGTCATAGGAAACGCGGATCGCGCCGACTTCGTCGGCCTTCCAGCCGCGTGCCTTCATTTCGTCGACGATCGCCTGGCCGACCCCCTCACCGATCTTGGTGGCCGAGATGCCCATATGCGGCACGTCTTCCAGCGCCTTGCCGTCAGCGCCGACCAGACGGTCGTCGACGGTCATCAGCTTGAGATTGTTGGCGGCCGCCTTGGCGACGATGCCGGGGCCGAGCTTCACGTCGGGCGTGCAGACGATGAAGCCCTGGGCGCCCTGCGCGCCGAGATTGTCGATCGCCGACATCAGCTTCTCACCGTCCTCGGCGCCGATCTTGACGAGGGTAAAACCCTTCTCCTTGGCGGCCTGGTCGGCGAACTTCCATTCGTCCTGGAACCACGGCTCCTCGGGCTGTTTGACGATGAAGCCGATCTTGGTGTCCTGAGCATATGCGGCGATGGTCGTGACGGACAGCACGGCAAGCGCGCCCGCGACGAGCGCGGTCTTCAAAAGTCGCATGATTACCTCCCAGCGATAGGCCGGGCGCTCGGCCCGGGTGCCGGAGTCTGTATTCGGTTTTATCATACTCGTCAATTGATCTGGTATGATAATTAAGCTACATGCTCCGACCAAGGATCGCTGGCGCAAATCATCCGCATCCGGTAAGGCCGGGCCGGTTGTGCGAAGTCAGTGGGTTCGCTGCCTTGGAGGAGGGCTGAGGTGACTGAAACGTCTAAGAAGGCTTCAGCCGATACGGCCCCGCGCCGCCCGCGCGTCATGCCCGATGTGACGAAGGCCATTGCCTCCGACATCTTTTCCGGACGCTATCCGGCCGGCTCTTCGCTGCCCACCGAAAACGAACTCGGCGTCGAGTATGGCGTCAGCCGCACCGTCATCCGCGAAGCCTTGAAGGTTCTCGCCGCCAAGGGCCTGGTGCTGTCGCGGCCGCGCGTCGGCACAATCGTCTGCAACGAGGATGACTGGAACATCATCGACCCCCAGGTGCTGGCCTGGCATGCGCCGCATGCACTGGACGATAAGCTGTTCGATGCCATTCTGGAAACGCGCCGGGCCATCGAGCCGCTGGTCGCCGAGCTTGCCGCCACGCGCGCGACACTGCAGGAGATCGCCGATCTGGAAGCCGCATGGCGCGGCATGGCCGGAGCCGGCGAAGACCTCGCCGCCTTCTCGCGCAGCGACATAGTTTTCCACCAGATCGTCTATGCCGCCAGCCACAACCCGATCTTCCGCCAGATCGGCAATCTGATCGACACCGGCCTGAAATTCTCGCTGGAAGCCTCGGCGACGATCTCGCTCGAACGGCGCATGGAAGCGGTCGCCGCGCACCGCGAAGTGGTGGAGGCGCTGCGCATGCGCGATGCCGAGGCGGCGCGGAGTGCGGCCAACCTTATCCTCGACCTTGCGGCGCGCGACCTCGTCAGCGCCAAGAAACTCAAGAACAACTGAGACCGCGCATGAAAATCATCTCGCTCACCACCTACATCGTTCCGCCACGCTGGCTGTTCCTGAAGATCGAGACCGATGCCGGCGTCACCGGCTGGGGCGAGCCGGTGGTCGAGGGCCGCGCATTGACCGTCGAAGCGGCGGTCAAGGAGCTTGGCGATTATCTCATCGGCAAGGATCCGCGCCTGATCGAGGATCACTGGACGGTTATGCATCGCGGCGGCTTCTATCGCGGTGGGCCGATCCTGATGAGCGCCATTGCCGGCATCGACCAGGCGTTGTGGGACATCAAGGGCAAGGCGCTCGGCGTGCCCGTGCATGAACTGCTCGGCGGCAGGCTGCGCGACACCATCAAGGTCTATTCCTGGATCGGCGGCGATCGGCCGGCGGAAGTGGCGGCGGGCGCCAAGGAAATGGTGGCGCGCGGCTTCCTGGCGCTCAAGATGAACGGCACCGAGGAACTGCAGATCGTCGACAGCCACGACAGAATTGATGCCGCCGTCGAGCGCGTCGCCATGGTGCGCGAGGCGGTCGGGCCCAATATCGGCATCGCCGTCGATTTCCACGGTCGCGTGCACCGGCCGATGGCGCGCATCCTGGTCAGGGAATTGGAGCCCTACAGGCTGATGTTCATCGAGGAGCCGGTGCTCAGCGAGAACCGCGAGGCGCTGAAGGAGATCGCCGCCCTCGGCTCGACGCCGATCGCGCTGGGCGAGCGGCTCTACAGCCGCTGGGACTTCAAGTCGGTGTTCGAGGAAGGCATCGTCGACATCATTCAGCCAGACCTGTCGCATGCCGGCGGCATAACCGAGTGCCGCAAGATCGCGGCGATGGCGGAGGCCTATGACGTGGCGGTGGCGCCGCATTGCCCGCTCGGACCCATCGCGCTCGCCGCCTGCCTGCAGCTCGACGCGGTCAGCTACAACTGCTTCATCCAGGAGCAGAGCCTCGGCATCCACTACAACGCCGGCAACGACCTGCTCGACTACGCCGCCAACAAGGATGTCTTCCGTTACGAGGATGGCTATGTCGCCATTCCCGACGGCCCCGGGCTGGGCGTCGAGATCGACGAGGACTATGTCAAGGAGCGAGCCAAGGAAGGCCACCGCTGGCGCAATCCAATCTGGCGCCACAAGGACGGCTCCTTCGCCGAGTGGTGACGGGACGGCGCCCAAAGCCGCTCCTTCGTTCCGTCGAAAAGGAATGGCGTTCCGTCGCAGGAAGAATGGTCTTGGGCTGGCCTCGCCCGACGCGGGCGCAATTGTTTGCCAAGCCCGCCTGTGGAGCGTAAACTTAACCATCGGCCGCCATTTATCCGGGTGCAGCCGACGTGAGAGGTACGCGCTCTTGCCCGTCAGGGAGAAGAGCCATGCCTCAATCCACTTTTCGCAACCATGTTTTGAAAACCCTCACGCCTGAGGATTTCGCGCTTTTACGGCCATCGATGCATCACGTCGAACTGGCCATCAAAGCCCGGCTGGAGATCGCATATCAGCCGATCGAGCAGGTGTATTTCCCCGAGACCGGTATCGCATCGGTGGTCGCCGCCATGACCGGAGGGCGGCAAAGCGAAGTCGGCCTGATCGGCTATGACGGCATGACGGGCATTGCGGTCGTCCTCGGCCAGGACAGGTCTCCCAATGAAACCTATATCCAGGTCGCCAGCAAAGGCTGGTCCCTGCCGGTTGAACCGCTTCGCATTGCGATTGCCGGGAGCCAGACCCTTCGCCCGTCACTGCTTCGCTACGCCCACGAATTCCTTATCCAGTCGTCGCGAACGGCGCTGGTCAATGGCCACTCGAAAATCGAGGAACGGCTGGCCCGCTGGTTGCTCATGGTCAACGACCGCGCCGAAGGAGACATCATCTATCTGACGCATGAATTTCTGGCCACCATGCTTGGTTCCCGACGCCCCGGCGTTACCACGGCTCTCCAGATGCTTGAATATCGAGGGCTGGTACACGCCAAGCGCGGCGAGATCACGATTGTCGACCGCACCGGAATGATAAAACTCACGCACGGCGCATATGGCGAGGAGGAGCAGCGTCACTTCGGCATCGCCTCCGGCTGAATGTCCGGAATCGGACATAGCCTTGAAGACCGCCGCATGTTGGTCGAAAGTCGTATTTGGCTTGGATTTCAGGGAGGCATTCTTGATGACCAACACGTTTCACACCATCACGGTGGAAGGAGCGGCCGAAGCCTATGTCCTTTCCAGGGGCAAGGCCCGCTTTCTCTCCATTGCACAAGCAATCCGCGCCATCCGAACACTTATGCCGGCATGCAAGGCCACCGATCACGAATTGGAGGAAATGCTGGCGGCGGCCTGCATCGCTCACATGGTGCCCGTCGCTTTCGACGCAGCCGAGCCGGATGGCTCGGCACCGCGTCTCCATTCGTAGACGGGAGATGTCCGCGCTTGCACAGAGGACTGCTTCCACGGACGTTCGCCAGGCCATTGTCCGCTACCTGATCGACAATGTCGACAGCCCCAGCGTTTCGCTATCCAGGGTTATCCGCGCCGTGAGAAAGATGTTTCCGCTTTGCGAGCTCACGGATTGGGAACTTGGCGACCACATAGCGCGAAGCGCGATCGATGCGGGATTTGCCATCGAATTCGACGCCGACGTTCCGTGACCGTTCGAGCTCGGTCGTCCCTGATCTGTTGAATGCGCATCCGGATGCGCAACCCAAGTCAGACGTCACCGCGAAGCTGGAGACGTCACGCCAGATCAGTACATTTCAAAGTAATGCCTTGAAATCAAAGGGTTGTCTTAAACACCCCGGAGACTGTTTGGTGGAGCCAATCGGGATCGAACCGACGACCTCTTGAATGCCATTCAAGCGCTCTCCCAACTGAGCTATGGCCCCACTCCCGGCAGTCAGCCGGCGCCGTTTCCGGCGAGAGATCGGCGCGGGTTGGAAGACCGCGCCGTTAGTGCAGGCGGCTTCTAACCCCGCCTTTCCCAGATATCAAGCCTTCATCGGCGGCTTTTTCTTCACAGGCGGTGAAAGCCGGCAAAGGCTCGCGTTCGAGACCTTGTCAGACCTCGTCGTCGTCGTCGCCGACGCCGATCATGTCGGAAACGTCGTCTTCTGCTTCCTCTTCGTCGGCGAGGAAGGTGTCATCCTCGTCGTCGCCGAGGTCGACGTCATCCTCGTCGTCGCCGAGATCGGGAAGATCGTCGCTCTTGGCATCGTCTTCCGCCTCTTCGAGCGAGACGACCTCGACGCCCTCTTCGTCCTCGGCGTCCACTTCCTTCTCGGCTACTTCCTCCTCCTCCTCGACGGCGGCGATCTTGCCTTCATCGAAATAGGAACGTGGATAGCTCTTGCCGGTATAGGGCGAGACGATCGGGTCCTTGTTCAGGTCGTAGAATTTCCGGCCCGTTTCAGGGTCGATGCGTTTTGTGCCAAGTTCGGTTTTTACCACGGCCAAGCCTCGTCAATAAAAGAGTGGTCCCCTTAACCACAGTTTGCAGCGCTGTCAAAGCGAAAAGCCGGCGTCACAAAACCAAGCATTGAAAGGCCTCGCGCCAAGTGACGACCATGGGGATGACCATTTCGCCTCGCCGTGATACGAGACCGCCGCAACAAATGAAAAGCGCCGGTCAGCCGGCATCCGTCCAGGGAAATTTCATGTCTCACGCCGCCGCTGCCAAGCCGGCCACCGCCCGCAAGTCACCAGCCCTTTCCGGCACGGCCCGCGTGCCGGGCGACAAGTCGATCTCGCACCGCTCCTTCATGTTCGGAGGGCTCGCCTCCGGCGAAACCCGCATCACCGGCCTGCTCGAGGGCGAGGACGTGATGCGCACGGGGGCGGCCATGAAGGCGATGGGCGCGCATATAGAGAAGCACGGCGCCGAATGGGTGATCCGCGGTACTGGCAACGGCGCGCTGCTGCAGCCGGAAGGACCGCTCGACTTCGGCAATGCCGGCACCGGCTCCCGGCTGACCATGGGCCTTGTCGGCACCTATGACATGGAGACGACCTTCATCGGCGATGCTTCGCTATCCGGCCGGCCGATGGGGCGCGTGCTTGAACCCTTGCGTCAGATGGGCGTGCAGGTGCTCAAAGCCACGCCCGGCGACCGCATGCCGATCACGCTGCATGGCCCAAAACACGCGGCACCGATCACCTACCGCGTGCCGATGGCCTCGGCGCAGGTGAAGTCGGCGGTGCTGCTGGCCGGGCTGAACACGCCGGGGATCACCACGGTGATCGAGCCGGTGATGACGCGCGACCATACCGAAAAGATGCTGAAAGGCTTTGGCGCCAATCTGTCGGTCGAGACCGACGAGCGCGGCGTGCGCCACATCTTCATCGAAGGCCAGGGCAAGCTGACCGGCCAGACCATCGCGGTGCCGGGCGACCCTTCATCGGCGGGTTTCCCGCTGGTGGCGGCGCTGATCGTGCCGGGCTCGGACATCACGATCGAAAATGTGCTGATGAACCCGACCCGCACCGGCCTGCTTCTCACGCTGCAGGAGATGGGCGGCCAGATCGACATCTTGAACCCGCGCAATGCCGGCGGCGAGGACGTCGCCGACCTGCGCGTGCGCTATTCCGAACTGAAAGGCGTCACCGTGCCTCCCGAGCGGGCGCCGTCGATGATCGACGAGTATCCGGTGCTGGCCGTTGCCGCGAGCTTCGCCGAGGGCGAGACGCTGATGCAAGGGCTGGAAGAACTGCGCGTCAAGGAATCCGACCGGCTGTCGGCGGTGGCCAGCGGACTGAAGCTCAACGGCGTCGACTGCACCGAGGGCGAAGCTTCGCTTGCCGTGCGCGGCAAGCCGGGCGGCAAGGGTCTGGGCGGTCATCCCAACGGGCGGGACACGACCGTTGAGACCCATCTCGACCACCGCATCGCCATGAGCTTTCTGGTGATGGGACTGGCGACGGAGAAGCCGGTGACGATCGACGACCAGGCGATGATCGCGACGAGCTTTCCGGAGTTCATGGGGTTGATGAAGGGACTTGGCGCGGAGATTGGGTAGCGACCGATGGGTTGGAGCCAAACCGAGATGCTAGCGGGACAGCGTCCCCCTCTGACTGAATCGATCATGGTGACCAGCCAATGACTGCTACCTTCACCATCGCCATCGACGGCCCCGCCGGTGCCGGCAAAGGCACGCTGGCGCGGCGGCTCGCCGACCACTACCGGCTGAACCTGCTCGACACCGGCCTCACTTACCGCGCGGTGGCATACGCACTGCTGCGGCTTGGCTTGCCGCTCGACAACGTCTCGGCGGCCGAGACAGCGGCGCGCCAGGTCGACCTGGCAAAACTCGACCGGGCGGTGCTGTCGGCGCATGCGGTTGGCGAAGCGGCTTCGAAAATCGCGGTTTTCCCGACCGTGCGCCGCATCCTGGTCGAAAAGCAGCGCGACTTCGCCAGGACACCGCCGGGCGCGGTGCTTGACGGCCGCGACATCGGCACCGTCGTATGCCCCGACGCCGACATAAAGCTCTACGTGACGGCCAGCGCCGAAGTGCGGGCACAACGCAGGCTGGCCGAGATCGAAAGCATCGGCGGCACCGCCAATTTCGCCGAAATCCTTGCCGATATCCAACGCCGTGACGAGCGCGACATGGGCCGAACCGACTCGCCACTGAAGCCGGCCGCCGACGCGCACTTGCTTGATACCAGCGAAATGGCTATAGAAGCCGCGTTTCTCGCGGCCATGTCTGTCATCGACGACGTGCTGGCCAAGAGAAACAAGGCCTGATCCGGGTTTTCATGCTGCTTCCGATTGCCGGAGGCGAAGAAAATACCCATATCGGGCACGAACCAGCCTGCCAGCATTCTTCATGCGCCGGAATTGCCGCCCAAAAAGCGGCCCAGGGCTTTTAGCCCGGAACGCCGGCAGGCCAACGCAACGCTAACCCACGGCGCCCGTCCCGCTTGAGATGCGGGGCACTCCAGGAGAAACAATGTCAACTGCAAATCCCACTCGCGATGATTTCGCGAGCCTGCTCGAAGAATCATTCACCGCCGGCCACTCCGGCGAAGGCCAGGTCGTCAAGGGCACGATCACCGCGATCGAAAAGGACATGGCCATCATCGACGTCGGCCTCAAGGTCGAAGGCCGCGTGCCGCTGAAGGAATTCGGCGTCAAGGGCAAGGACACCACCCTCAAGGTCGGTGACACCGTCGAAGTTTATGTCGAGCGCATCGAGAACGCGCTTGGCGAAGCCATGCTTTCGCGTGAGAAGGCCCGCCGCGAAGAGAGCTGGGTCCGTCTCGAAGAGAAGTTCACCAAGGGTGAGCGCGTCGAAGGCGTCATCTTCAACCAGGTCAAGGGCGGCTTCACCGTCGACCTCGACGGCGCCGTGGCCTTCCTGCCGCGCAGCCAGGTCGATATCCGCCCGATCCGCGACGTTTCCCCGCTGATGCACAACCCGCAGCCCTTCGAGATCCTCAAGATGGATCGCCGCCGCGGCAACATCGTGGTGTCGCGCCGTACCGTACTCGAGGAGAGCCGCGCCGAACAGCGTTCGGAAATCGTGCAGAACCTCGAAGAAGGCCAGGTTGTGGAGGGCGTCGTCAAGAACATCACCGACTACGGTGCGTTCGTCGACCTCGGCGGCATCGATGGCCTGCTGCACGTCACCGACATGGCCTGGCGCCGCGTCAACCATCCGACCGAAATCCTCAACATCGGTCAGACGGTCAAGGTGCAGATCATTCGCATCAACCAGGAAACCCACCGCATCTCGCTCGGCATGAAGCAGCTCGAGAGCGATCCGTGGTCCGAGATCGGCACCAAGTTCCCGATCGGCAAGAAGATCAAGGGCACCGTCACCAACATCACCGACTACGGCGCGTTCGTCGAGCTGGAGCCGGGCATCGAGGGTCTCATCCACGTTTCGGAAATGTCGTGGACGAAGAAGAACGTGCACCCCGGCAAGATCCTGTCGACGACACAGGAAGTCGACGTGGTGGTGCTCGAGGTCGATCCGGCCAAGCGCCGCATCTCGCTCGGCCTCAAGCAGACGCTCGAGAATCCGTGGCAGGCTTTCGCCTCCAGCCATCCGGTCGGCAGCCAGGTCGAGGGCGAGGTCAAGAACAAGACCGAGTTCGGCCTGTTCATCGGCCTCGAAGGCGACGTGGACGGCATGGTGCACCTCTCCGATCTCGACTGGACCCGTCCGGGCGAGCAGGTCATCGAAGAGTACAATCGCGGCGACATGGTCAAGGCGCAGGTGCTCGACGTCGACATCGACAAGGAGCGCATCTCGCTCGGCATCAAGCAGCTGGCCAAGGACACGGTCGGCGAAGCAGCGACGAGCGGAGAACTGCGCAAGAACGCGGTCGTCACCTGCGAAGTCATCGGCGTCAAGGATGGCGGTCTGGAAGTGCGGCTGGTCGACAGCGGCATCGAGACCTTCATCAAGCGCTCCGACCTCAGCCGCGATCGCGACGAGCAGCGCCCCGAGCGCTTCACCGTCGGCCAGAAGGTCGACGCCCGCGTCATCGCCTTCGACAAGAAGACCCGCAAGCTGCAGGTCTCGATCAAGGCGCTGGAAATCGCCGAGGAGAAGGAAGCGGTCGCCCAGTACGGCTCGACCGACTCCGGGGCTTCGCTGGGCGATATCCTGGGTGCCGCGCTGAAGAAGCAGGGCAGCTAAGCTCTTCTCGCAGCCTTGAAAACAAAACCCCGCCGGATCGCTCCGGCGGGGTTTTTCTTTGACGAATGCTGTCGGAGGCCGGCTACAGCATGTCGCGGCGAATAGGGTTCGCCCGACCGGCTGTAAGCTTCTGATTTTTGCATGTCGTTATCCCGGAACCGAGGACACTTCCGGGCGACATGCATTAAGCGCGTCCGTAAAGCGGCACCAGCGTTCCGCTCATCGCCTGGTTGGTGGGCGAGGCGAGATAGGCGATTGCTTCAGCCGCCGCTTCGAGGCTGACCCATTTGGTGAAATCGGCATCCGGCATGTCGGCGCGGTTTGCCGGCGTGTCAAGCGTCGAGGGGGCGACGGCATTGACCAGGATGCCATTGGCCTTGAGCTCTTCCGCCATTGCCACCGTCATGGCGGCCACCGCCGCCTTGCTGGCGGTGTAGGCGACCATCCCGGCGCCGCGTCTGGGGTCGAGCCCGGCTCGCGCGGTGACATTGACGATGCGGCCGGCAGAGCCCGACGCCAGCATCGAGCGGATAGCCGCGCGGCTGCACAGGAAGGTGGTGCGGGCGTTGGTGTCCATCATCTCGGCAAAGGATGCCGATTCGATCTTTTCCACCGGTGCCTTGGCAAAGCCGCCCGCCAGATGGATCGATCCCCACAAGGCAGGGACCTGGGAATAGAAGGCTTCGACCTTGGCGGAGTCCGACAGGTCGACATTGTGCGCCAGCTTCACATTGTCATGCGCGGTGAAGGGGAAATGTGAAGGCGCGGCGGCGTGCGCGTTCGGCACATGGCAGATCGCGCCCTGCTCCAGCAGCCTGCCGACCACCGCCCCACCGAGCGCGCCGGTTCCACCGGTCACAACGATATGCCTGCCTTCAAGTGTTTCCATCATCCTGGACCGCTCCTGTCATTTTTATGACTTTTGTCGTTGGTTTGCCGCGCCGACGCGAAGCGTCGCGCCTTTCAGCCGATCACTCAACCGATATCTCGACATGGCAGCCGTCACGTCTTTGCATGCGTCAGGACATCGTCGAATAGCGAAGCCACCCGGAAGCAGCACACGCCTTTCAGGACTAAGCCGGCGAATGATCCGCTTCGGGACGGGGGACCAAGGCAGGCCTGGATGGTTCAAACGACCGTGATTTCGATCACGCGCGGCAGTCCCGTTGCCCGGGCGTGCTTCAGCGCCTGTGGCAAGGCGTCGATGTCGGCCAGCCTTTCGGCACCAATGCCATAGGCTTCGGCCAGCTTGCAGAAATCGGGCGGCGCCGGCGACACGCCGACAGGTTCCACGCCGACATCGAGCATCGAGGTCTCGATCTCGCGATAGCCCCTGTTGTTCCAGACGACGAAGATGACAGGCGCCTCGGAATCCAGCGCTACGGCTATCTCCGGCAAGGTGAATTGGAAGCCGCCGTCGCCGGTCAGGCAGACCACCGGTGCACCGGGCATGGCGAGTGCCGCACCGATCGCCGCCGGAGGACCATAGCCCAGCGCGCCGAAGCCGGTCGCGGCATTGAACCATCCGCCAGGCCGGTCGTGGTCGTAATAGAGGTTGGCGGCGTATATCGGCTGCGTCGAGTCGCCGACGATGATGGCCCCGGGCAAGGCATCGCGGATCATTTCCACCGCACGTACCTGAGCCGCATAGGCCGGGCTCAACTCGGCAAACGCGGCCTTTCGCCCCGTCATGGCGCGGCCATGGCCGTCTTCACCGGCTCTGTGGGCAGGATCGATCGCCGCAAGCAGGGCCTCGATCGCCTCGGCGCAGTCGGCCTGGATGGCGACCGTTACCGGGCGCCGCGCAAGCTGGTCGGCACCGATGTCGATACGGATCAGGTTTGAAGGCAGCACAAAGCCGCCGTCGCCATAGCCGTCATAGTCGGTCGCGCCGAATTCGGTGCCGGCGGCGATCACCAGATCGGCATCGGCCATCAGCGCGCGAACCGCCTTCAGGCTCGGACTTGCCGGTACGCAGAGCGGATGGCGGTGCAGCAACCCGCGCGCATTGGTCGTCTCGACGACGGGAGCGCCCAGCCTTTCGGCGAGGCGCCGCAGCGGGGCTTCCGCCTTCTTGGCGCCGCCGCCGGCAAGGATCAGCGGACGGCGCGCGGCGGCGATGAGCTTGGCCGCGTTCGCAATTGCCGCGCCATTCGGTGCCGGAGGCGCCGCATTGCTGAGCAGGGCGGCGACACCGTCCGCCGGCTTGACCATGACGTCGGTCGGGATCTCGATATGCACAGGGCCGGGGCGCGAGGAGGAAAACAGGGCGAAGGCCCGCGCCAGCGCACCGGGCAACTCGCTGGCCCCGGTGACGCGTACCGACAACAACGCCACCTTCTCCATCATGCCGCGCTGATCAGGCAATTCATGCAGAAAGCCCAGCCCCTTGCCGAGCGTATCGGTGGCGTTGACCCCAGAAATCACCAGCATCGGCACCGAATCGGCGCGTGCCTGGCCCATGGCGGTGATGGTGTTGGTCAGACCCGGCCCGGTGATGACGAAGGCGACGCCCGGCCTGCCGCTGGCGCGGGCATAGCCGTCGGCCATGAAGCCGGCGCCCTGTTCGTGGCGCGGCGTGACATGGCGGATCTTCGACCTCGCCAGGCCCCGATAGAGCTCGACCGTGTGGACGCCGGGGATGCCGAAGACGGTGTCGACGCCATGGGCCTCGAGTAGCGAAATCAATGCTTCGCCGATGGTGGTCATTGGTTTTCTCCCGCTCTGTCTCTTTGTTTCTTACGCAATTCCGAAGGGAAAGCGCTACGCGCTTTTCCCCGGGAAAACCGCTTCTCACTTTTCCTGGAATTGCTTTAGCGGCGCGAGGCCGAGCTCGGCCTCGACAGCCTTGATGCCAATCGCCGCCAATTCGCCGGACGAGAACATCTCGCCGGCCAGGCAGCCTTCTATCCAGAGCCCGTCGATGATCGCATTGATCGCGATGGCATGGTGGCGCAACTCGCTTGCGTCCGGCTTGTGCTGTTCGGCGGCGAGCACTTCAGCCACAACCGCTTCCACCTCGTTGCGAAAGCCAAGGTAGCCTTCGCGGTGGGCACGGGCCAGGGCAGGATCCGCACTGGCGCGGCCGATGAAGGTTGCCCAGAGCGAAAACACCCGCGCGTCGATGATCGGCGCATTGAGATTGGCGGTGACGAAGGCCGCAAGGCGCTGGCGCGGCGAGGCGCCGTCCATGACCAACGCCGCCTTCGCCTGCTCGGTCATGCGGCTGACCAGCGCCGTATAGGCTTCCTGCAGCAATTCTTCCTTGCCCGGGAAATAGTGCCCGATCAGCCCGGCGGTGACGCCGGCACGCAATGCGATGGTGCGCAGGCTAGCGCCTTGCAGGCCATGTTCCGCCACGCTGTCCAGAGTCGCTTCGATCAGATCCTGCCGCCGCCGCCCCTCGCCCTCGCGACGGAACTTGCGGCGCGCATTCATTGGCGCAGGATCGGCCGCGTCAGGCATGTCGGCCCGCCTTCGCAGGCGATGCAGAGCGCATCCGCCTCGAAGATTTCAACCGTGCAGCCGGCGGCTTCCATCGCGGCCTTGGTCCTGGGAAAGCCCGCGACGGCAATGACGTTGAGCGGGCTAGTCGGCAGTACGTTCAGGCTGAGGCCATTGGAAGCGGCGAACTCTTCGGCATCGCCTTCGACCAGCCGGATGCCGCGCGCCTTCAGCGTCTGATAGAACGGGGCCGGTAAAAGCGGCGAATAGACCAGCGCCAGGTCGTCGGCCAGCGGGCTGATCACCGACATCAGATGCAGGCACGCCTCTTCGCCCTGCCACAGCGGCAGATCGAAGCCGTAGACGGAAATGCCCAGCGGCGTCAGCAGATTGGAAACCTGCTGGATGCCTTCCTGGTTGGAGCGGACACCGCGCCCGATCGCCAGCGTGCGGGCATCGACCCATACACAGTCACCACCTTCGACCTGGCCAGGAGCCTCGACGCGGCCGAGGATCGGAATGCCCAGTCTTCTGTAGGTTTCCTCATGCAGCGAAGGCTCGCCGGCGCGCAACGACTTACCCATGGACAGGATCAGCGCGCCGCGGTCGGTCATCAGCGAGGGATCGTGCGTGAACACCGAATCCGAAAGTCCGTCGGCCTTGTCCTCGATCCATTCGATCTCGGCGCCTGAAGCGGCCACCAGTTCAGCAAGGACCGCGTGCTGCGAGGCTGCTTTCGCCGGGTTGAATCCCGGGCCATAATGCCATTTGGCCCTGTCGGCGTCGCGCATGGCGTTGGCCGCCGACCGCATCAGCACGCGCCGCAGCGGCGCCGCCATGGACTGTGATCCGAAAGCGCTCATCAATGCCCTTTTTAAGCTGAAAAAAATCGAGAAAATTTCATGAGAGGTTATTTATACACTTGCACAACAAGGCCGCAAGTGCCGTAATGAGCGGGATTGACGGGCTCGCTCTGTTGAGTCCATGCTTGAAATCTGGAGCAGGGCAGTACAGCGTATGTTGATTAGCCGGATAGACGTTCGACGAACCGCCGGCGGCCATATGGAGGTCATTTGGTGAGCGCTGTGGCAGCTGCCAAGATCTCATCCGGCGAGGCGCAGGACTGCGCCGCAGAAGCCATCCATGTCGCGAACCTGCACAAGAAATTCGGTCAACTGCATGTGCTGAAGGGCGTATCGCTGTCGGCACGCGACGGCGAGGTCATCGCCATCATCGGCGGCTCGGGCTCAGGCAAATCGACGCTGCTGCGCTGCATCAACTGCCTGGAAAATCCGACCAGCGGCATCATCCGGGTCAATGGCGAGGAGATCAAGCTCAAGGCGGACAGCCATGGCCACACCATTCCGGCCGACCGCAGGCAGATCGAACGCATCCGCTCCAAGCTCGGCATGGTGTTCCAGAACTTCAACCTATGGAGCCACATGACGCTGATCGAAAACGTCATCGAGGTTCCCGTGCATGTGCTGGGCGTCAAGCGCGACGAGGCTGTCGCCCAGGCCGAAAAGCTGCTGGCGCGCGTCGGGCTCGCCGAGAAGCGCGACGTCTATCCGGCCTATCTCTCCGGTGGCCAGCAGCAGCGCGCCGCGATCGCTCGCGCCTTGGCCATCAATCCGCGCGTCATGCTGTTCGACGAACCGACCTCGGCCCTCGATCCTGAACTGGTCGGCGAAGTGCTGAAGGTGATCGGCGATCTGGCGCGCGAAGGCCGCACCATGGTGCTGGTCACCCACGAAATGAAATTCGCCCGCGAGGTCGCGACCCACGTCGTCTACCTCTACAACGGGCTGGTCGAGGAGGAGGGACCACCGGAGCAGATCTTCGGCGCGCCCAAATCCGAAAGGCTCAAGCAGTTCATCCGCAACATCGGCTAGGGAACGGCCGGGACGGAAGAAAACCGGGAACCAACAACAAACTGGGAGTTCTGAAAATGAAGACTGTTCTGAAGACATTCGCCGCGGCGCTGCTGCTCGGCGTCGCCGCCATGGGCGTGGCCAAAGCCGATCCGGTCAAGATCGGCGTCGCTGCCGAACCCTACGCGCCCTTCACCTCGCCCGATGCTTCAGGCAAATGGGTCGGCTGGGAGATCGAGTTCATCGACGCCGTTTGCGCCGAGGAAAAGCTCGATTGCGTCATCACCCCTGTCGCCTGGGACGGCATCATCCCGGCGCTGACCACCAAGAAGATCGACCTCATCGTCTCGTCGATGTCGATCACCGACGAACGCAAGAAGACCATCGACTTCTCGGACAAGTACTACAACACGCCGACCGCGATCATTGGCCCGAAGGACCAGAAGTTCGGCGCCACGCCTGACGATCTCAAGGGCAAGGTCCTCGGCGTCCAGGTGTCGACGGTGCATGCCGTCTACGCCAAGAAGCATTTCGGCCCCACGGCATCCGAGATCAAGGAATACCAGACGCAGGACGAAGCCAACAATGACCTTGCCGCCGGCCGCCTCGACGCGGTGCAGGCCGATTCCATCGCGCTCAAGGAGTTCCTCAAGACAGACCAGGGCAAGGCCTGCTGCGATCTCAAGGGCATGGTGGCCCCTGACGACGAAGTGCTCGGACCGGGCGTCGGCGCCGGCGTGCGCAAGGAAGACACCGATCTGAAAGAGAAGATCAACGCCGGCATCAAGGCGATCCGCGCCAACGGCAAATATGACGAGATCTCGAAGAAATACTTCGATTTCGACATTTACGGCGGCGCCACGCAGTCGAACTGACGACCCTCGCATGGGCTGGAGGACGGGGCGCTGACGTCCCCGTCCTCCAGCTAGCCAGTCCACGCATGCTTGCCGCCGGCCGCTGGTGCCGGCGGATCGAGCCAGCAATCCGGGGGCGACGCTGATCGAATCCTTTCTTCCGGCCTCCGCGGCCGGCATCGTCGAACTCCTCTCGCCGGCGCCCGTCGGCTGGGGTGGGACCCTTTTGCTCGGGCTCTTGCATTCGCTCGAGATCGCCGTCGGCGCCACGATCGTCGGCCTGCTGATTGGAACCTGGGGTGCCTATGGCAAGCTCTACGGCGGGCCCGTGGTGCGCGACCTGTTCGCGGTCTACACCACGGTGGTGCGCGCCGTGCCGGAACTGGTGCTGATACTGCTGCTCTATTATGCCGGCACCGACCTGATAAACCAGGTGCTGACCGCGACGGGATACCAGCGTGTCGATATAAGCGGGCTGGTGGCCGGCATTGCCGTGCTCGGCTTCGTCCAGGGCGCCTATTCGACTGAGGTCATCCGCGGCGCGATCCTCGCCATCCCACAGGGCCAGATCGAAGCCGCCCGCGCCTTCGGCATGTCTCCCGGCCTTCTGTTGCGGCGCATCACGCTGCCGGCGATGCTGCCTTTCGCCATTCCGGGCCTCGCAAATCTGTGGCTGATCGCCACCAAGGACACCGCTCTGCTGGCCGTCGTCGGCTTCTTCGAACTAACGCTGGCGACACGACAGGCGGCGGGCGTCACCAAGGCCTATCTGGTTTTCTTCCTCGCCGCGGGCGTGCTTTATCTCTGCGTGACGCTGGTTTCGAACTTCCTGCTTGGCCGCGCCGAGAAATGGGCGCGGCGCGGCATGCCTTCCATCAAGGAGGCACGCTGATGACCAGCGAAACAGCCGTCATCGACACGGCGGCGCGCGCTTCGCTCTGGCTGCAGCCACATCGCATCGTGCTGATCCTCATCGCGTTGGGGCTCGTGGCGTCGGCCGCCTATTTCATGCGCTGGGACTGGCTGCCGCAATATTGGGAAATGGGCCTGATGGGCATCTGGCGTGCCCTGTGGATCCTGGCCGTCACCTGTACGCTCGGCTTCATGATCGCGTTGCCCGTCGGGCTGGCGCAGGCGGCCGGTTCGATCTGGGTCGCGGCACCGGCGAAAGTCTTCTGCACCATCATTCGCGGCACGCCGCTGCTCCTGCAGCTATGGCTGCTCTATTACGGGCTGGGCTCGCTGTTCCCGCAATATCCATGGATCCGCGAATCCTGGATGTGGCCTTATCTCAGGCAGGCCTGGCCGTACGGCGTGCTGGCGCTGACCTTGTCCTTTGCCGGCTATGAAGGCGAAGTGATGCGCGGCGCCTTTGCCGGCGTGCAAAAGGGGCAGCTGGAAGCCGCCCGCGCCTTCGGCATGAGCCGCTGGAAGATCTTCCGCCGCATCTGGCTGCCTCAAGCCTTCTACCGGGCGCTGCCGACGCTGACCGGCGAGACCGTGCTGCAGCTGAAATCGACGCCGCTGGTGGCGACCATCAGCGTGATCGACATCTTCGCCGTCTCGTCCAAGGTGCGGCAGGACACCTACCTCACCTACGAGCCCTTGCTGCTCCTGGCGTTGATCTATATGGCGATCACCGGCATTCTGGTCTTCGCGTTCAGCCGGATCGAGGCGCGGATTCCGGTCAAGATCGGGTAAGTTCAGTGAGTAGTCAGTAGTGAGTGGTGACCGGCTGGCCAGCCCTTTCACTACTCACTACTCACTAACGACCACACTAAAGGCACGCACAATGCAACTCAGTCTCGACCAGGCAAAAGGACTGTGCCGGATGGCGGCACTTGGCGCCGGCGCCAATGAGGAAGCGGCGCAATCGCTCACCGCCTCGATCATCGCGGCCGAGGCGGAAGGACTTGCCACCGTCGGGCTGTCGCATTTCATCGATTACCTCGAGGCGTTCGAGGCCGGGCGCATCGACGGCAATGCCGATCCGGTGATCACGCGGCCGGCGCTGGCCATCTATCTCTCGGACGCGCGCCGCGGGCTGGCGCATACCGGATTCGACCGCACCATCGACGACCTCGCCAAGGCGGCAAGACTGTTCGGCGTGGCCATCTTCTCGCAGAAAAACGCCTATACGTGCGGGGCGCTCGGCTACTTCACCGGCCGGCTGGCGGCGCAGGGACTGGTGTCCTTCGCCGCCACCAACGGCCCGGCCGTCCTGGCCGGCTCGGGGTCGGTCAAGCCGGTCTATTGCACCAATCCGATGTCGTTCGCCGCGCCCGCCGCCGACGGCGCGCCGCTGGTCATCGACCAGTCGTCGAGCGCCACCGCCTTCGTCAACATCCGCAAGGCGGCGGAAGACGGCAAGAAGATTCCCGAAGGCTGGGCGCTGGACGCCAGCGGCAATTCGACGACCGACCCGGCCGCCGCCATGAAGGGCGCCATGCTTGCCTTTGGCGGCCAGCGTGGCGCCAACATCGCGCTGATGGTCGAAGTGCTGGCGGCGGGCCTGTCGGGCGCCAACTGGTCGCTCGACGCACCGTGGTTCAGCGGCGGCGCCGACAGTCCGGGAACCGGCCTGTTCGTGCTCGCGGTCGAGCCGAAGCTGCTCGATCCGGATTTCGAGCAGCGCATGAAAGACCAGCTCGACCGGCTGCGCCGACGCTATGGCGTGCATGTGCCCGGCCGCGCCCGGGCCGAAGCGGTCGAGAAGGCGCAGGCGCGCGGCATCACCGCGCCCAAGGCGGTGATCCAGCGCATCTCCGAATTCGCCGAGCGCTATTCGGCCTGAAGAAACTGACGAAATTTCCCGCGCGTCGGTGAACCTTTCCACGCGTCCCGACGACCAATGGCTGTCCGGGGCGGGTTTGCCCGGTCGGTGTCTTCTGCCGGATGCGTTCAGGGCTGGGGCGGGCGTACTTGCTTCACGCCACGCTGATACCGTCTCAGGTCAGGCCGCCTCGTTGGACCCTGCTTTCGGCGCGAACGTCACCCGGAAAACCCCGCTTCGGCGGGGTTTTCTGCGTTTATCGTTCGCGGCGCCAAAACATGATGAAAGTGCCATGCGCTTTCGCGGAAAACCGCTTCACACTTTTTCTGGAATTGTCCAAGAGACAAGGATGACGCGACGACGCGTCACCCTTTGCCTTTAGCGCAAAACGGACTATGAAACGGCTCAGCCAAGCCATCTGGAACGCGCGCCGGAGCCCTCCATGACCGAAATCCTGCAGACCCCAAAGCTCGTCGTCGTCTTTGGCGGGTCAGGCTTTGTCGGCCGTCATGTCGTGCGGGCGCTGGCCAAGCGCGGCTATCGCATCCGGGTCGCCTGCCGGCGGCCCGATCTTGCCGGCCATTTGCAGCCACTCGGCAATGTCGGTCAGATCCAGCCGGTGCAGGCCAATGTGCGCGTACGCTGGTCCGTCGACCGCGCCGTGCAAGGCGCCGACCACGTCGTCAATCTCGTCGCCGTCCTGCATGAGAGCGGCCGTCAGAAATTCTCCGCCGTGCACGAATTCGGTGCTCGCGCTATCGCCGAGGCCGCGCGCGCCGTCGGCGCCGGGCTCACCCATATTTCGGCGCTCGGCGCCGATCTGGAGTCCGAATCGGTGTACGCACGCACCAAGGCGCTGGGTGAAAAGGCCGTTCTGGAGACGATCGCGGACGCCGTCATTTTCCGGCCGTCGATCAATTTCGGGCCGGAGGATGCGTTCTTCAACCGCTTCGCCAACATGGCGCGTTATTCGCCGGTGCTACCGCTGATCGGCGGCGGCCAGACCAAGTTCCAGCCGGTCTATGTCGGCGATGTTGCTGAAGCTGTTGCGCGCTCGGTCGACGGCAAGATCGATGGCGGCCAGGTCTATGAGCTTGGCGGCCCCAACGTGCTCACTTTCAAGGAGTGCATGCAGGAAATGCTCACCGTGATCGAGCGCAAGCGCCTGCTGGTGCCGGTGCCCTGGTGGGTGGCCAACATCCAGGCCTCGATCCTCGGCCTGCTGCCCAACCCGATGCTGACCAAGGACCAAGTGATGCAGCTGCGTGAGCACAACATCGTTTCGGACGAAGCCGCCAAGGCCAACCGGACACTGGCGGGGCTCGGCATCCAGCCGCAATCGATCGCGACGATCCTGCCCAGCTATCTCTGGCGCTTCCGCGCCGCCGGCCAGTTCCAGCAGCGCAAGCCCGCGGTATAATCTCCAGAAGCGTCAGCCCTCAACGCTGACGAGGCGTGATCCGCATCGGCAACCCGCCTTGCGGCTGCGTGGTCAGTTTCTGCACCGGCCAGGGTTTTGTTTCAGCGGTCGCGTCGAAGCGGAAGCGTGACAAAAGGATGGCGAGCGCGATGATCGCCTCCTGCATGGCGAAACTGGCGCCTATGCAGACCCGCGGTCCCGCGCCGAAGGGCAGATACTGGAAGCGGTCGATCTTTTCACGGTTTCCCGGGTGGAAGCGTTCGGGCAGGAAGGCGTCCGGCCGGTCCCACAACTTCCTGTGGCGGTGGACGACCCACGGCATCACCAGCACGGCGGCGTGCTTGGGAATATAAAGATCCCTCCACATTTCCGGCACGATCGGCTCGCGGTTGATCGATGGCGCCGGCGGGTAGAGCCGAAGCGCCTCGTCGAAGGCGGCGCGTGTCAGCGGCATGGCGTCGAGCCACTTCGTCGGATCGGGCTCGCGCGCCAGCACCTGGTCGATCTCCTGTTCGACGCGGTCGCGCTCCCAGGGCGATTCGGCCAGGCAATAAAGCGTCCAGCCGAGCGCGCGCGCCGTGGTCTCGTGGCCGGCACCGATGAAGGTGATGATGTTGTCCTCGACTTCCGGGCGTGTCAGTCCGTCGGGGCCTTCGGCCTTGAGCAGCAGCGTCAGGAAATCCTGAGGCACGGCATCGGGGTCGCGCCCGAACTTCTCTTCGCGCATCTTGACCGTGTCGGTCACGATCTTGCGGAAATAGGCCATCGTCTTGCGGCCGCGGATGCGGGTCAGCCGTGGCAGCCAGTCGGGCGCACGCAACAGGTCGAGCGGGTCGACGCGGCCCATGGTCTCGAACAGGCGGTCGATCTCGTTTTCGAAACTGCCCGGCTCGCCTGCGATCTCGCCGGAAAACAGCGTCTCGGCCAGGATGTCGTAGGTGAGCAGCGTCATGTCATGGGCGATATCGGACGTGCCGCCCGCCTCGTAACGGGTGACAAACTCCAGCGTGCGTTTCAGCATCGGCTGGGCAAAGCCGAAAATGTGGCGCGGTGTGAACACCGGCGCCATCGCCTTGCGCGACCGCTTCCACACCTCGCCCTCGGCGGTCAGCAGGCCATCGCGCAGGATCGGCCTCAGGATCTTCTGGCGCACCGTCGCCATCTTGTAGTTTTTGGCGTTGTCGACCAGCACATGGCGGATCAGGGCGGGATCATTGGCGATGACCAGCGGCCCGCCGGCGCCCTTGGCCGAAATCCAGGGTTCGTTGTAGGTCGGCTCGCCCCAGAGTTCGAGCGGGTTGCGATAGACGATGCGGATCATCTCCAGCGTCGAAGGCGGCGACGTGCGCGGCTTCGGGGCGGGAGGAACGAAGGGGGCGGGCTGAATATCCATGGAGTGCTCCGCTGTTCCCATCAATGTAGTGGCTGGCACACCGGGCGTCCATGTGGCCAAACGGCAGAGCGGACCATGACTTCAGGAACGCAGGGCAGACGGTCTGTTCATCCGATCGTGACCGTTCCGTCAGGGCTCCGACCTTGTCCGCTGGAACGCTCTGCCGTAGTGACGGTCACCAACGGATACCGCCCGACAGAGGAGCCTGCCTTGAAGCACCAGTTGAACATCATCATCGGCAGCACGCGGCCCGGCCGCGCCGGCCCGGTTTTTGCCGAGTGGCTGGAGGCGTTCGCGCGCGAGCACGGAAAATTTGAGCCGGTGCTGACCGACATCGCCGCGTTCGGTCTGCCGGTGCTGGACGAACCCCATCATCCAAGGCTCGGCAATTATCAAAACGACCACACCAAGGTCTGGTCGAAGGCGATCGACGCCGCAGACGCCTTAGTCTTCGTGGCGCCGGAATACAATTATTTCGTGGCGCCCGCGATCGTCAACGCGATCGACTATCTCGCCCGCGAATGGAAATACAAGCCAGCCGCCATCTTCAGCTATGGCGGTGTTTCCGGCGGCCTGCGCGCGGCGCAGGCGCTGAAACCGCTGCTGACCGCGGTCGGGATCATGCCGATCCCGGAAGGTGTCGCGCTGCCGCTGTACCAGAAACTGCTCGACGAGAATGGCGCCTTCGATGCCAGCGAGCAGGTGCGGGGCGGAACCAGGACCATGCTGGACGAACTGTTGCGCTGGAGCGAGGCGTTGAAACCGATGCGCGCTGCCTGATAGAGCCGCTCTCAGCGCGGCTTGCTCGCGCCATAAAGAGGTGGAATGGTCGGCAGATGACTGAGCCGGGGGCGGTTCGACTTGCGTTTGCTGTTTGCCTTGCTGCTGATGCTTGCGACCACCGCCTCGGCGGTGGCGGAGCGGCGCGTGGCATTGGTCATGGCCGATGACGACTACCGGCTGGTCCGGCCGCTTGCCAACCCCATCCATGACGGCGAGGCGATGGAGGCGGCGCTGAAGAAACTTGGTTTCGAGGTGGTGCTCGAAACCAACCGCGACCTCAGGCGCATGCGCCGCGCGCTCGACGACTTCCGCGAAGACGCCAAGGGCGCGGACGTGGCGCTGGTGTATTTCTCAGGCCATGGCGTCGAAATATCGGGCGACAACCGGCTGCTGCCGGTCGATGCCGACGCGTCTTCGCTCGATGCGCTGGACAAGACCAGCCTGCCGCTGGAAGAGGTGCGCGACGCGGTCGCCGCCACCGCGAAAGTCGGGCTGATCGTGCTCGATGCCTGCCGCAGCGATCCGTTCTCGGGGAGCAGCGGCACCGGTCGTGGCGCCACCTCGCTGGCCAAGGATGTCGCCGACAGCGTAAAACCGGGTCTTGGCCGCATCGGGCGGGCGGAAAACATCCTGTTCGCGTTCTCGGCCGCACCCGGCGAGACGGCCGTCGATGGCACCGGCCAGAACTCACCCTTCACTACGGCGTTGACCAAATATCTCGGCACCGACGGGCTCGAGATTCGCTCGGTGCTGACGCTGGTGCAGCAGGAGGTCTACGACCTGTCGCGCGGCAAGCAACTACCCTATGTCGAGAGCGGCCTGCCTAAGCTGTTTTTCGCCGCTGCCGCCAAGGAGCAATTGCCGGAGCGCGAAAGGCTGCTGCTGGCCATGGCCGACGTGACGCCGGAGACGCGGGGCGAGGTCGAGCGGATCGCCAGCGACGCTGACATGCCGCTGGCGCCGCTCTATGGGGCGTTGATCAGCGCCGACACCAGCCATCTGTCGGCGGAGAGCCTGAATGCCCGGCTGCGCGAGGCGGCGGACGCCTTCGTCAAGGTGCGCGCCGAGATGAAGACGCTGGCTGCCGACGATCCGCGTGTGACGGACCTGCGCCGTCAGGCCGAGGAGCAGCTGGCCCTGGGCGCCTTCGGCACCGCACAGGCGAAGTTGGCCGAGGCGGTCGGCATCGACGAAATGTCGCGCAAGGCGCTGAAGGTGAATTTCGTCGATCGAACGCTGTCGCAGGCCGCGACGCTGTTCCTGTCGGCGGGCACGGCGCGCGCCGACCTCGATTATGCAGCGGCCATCAAGGGCTATGAAACGGTGCTGTCGCTGTATGGCGAGGCCGGGCAGACCTCGCTCAGCCTGGAACAAGCCGACCGCCAGAGCAGCACGCTGGACGAGCTCGGTCTGCTCTATACGACGGTCGGCAATGTCGAGGCGGCCGGCCGGGCCTTCACCGCCCTGTTGGCCAACCTCGAGCAGCGGTCGCTTCGGGAAACCGATCCCAGCGTCAAACGCGATCTCGCCATCAGCCACATCAAGCTCGCCAACATAGAGATGGCGCAAGGCGACCTGCCAAACTCGCTCGAAAACTATGAGGCGGCCAGGGGCATGCTGCAGGAGCTGACCGCAAGCGTGCCGGACAAGAAAGACTGGCTCGGTGATCTTGCCATGGCCAATGACAAGATCGGCAACGTGCTGGCGACGCAAGGCGATGTGGGTGCGGCGGCCCAGGCCTATCAACAAAGCCTGTCGATCAAGCAGAAATTGGCCGACGCCGAGCCGAACAGCGCTTATCTGCTGCGCGACCTGACCATAACCTATGACGAAATCGGCGACCTTGCCCGTACCGCCGGCCAGTTGAACAGCGCCCAGACCACCTTTGAAGAGAGCCTGAGAATCCGGCTGGCGCTGGCCGAGAACAAACCCGACGACCTTGAGCGCCAGCGGGCTGTCTCTGTCAGCCACGAGAGGATTGGCGACGTGCTGCGCGAGCGAGGCGACGCCGCCGGGGCGCTTGTGGCCTACAACAAGAGCCAGGCGATCGCCGGGAGCCTGGTGCGCCGCGACCCTAACGATACCGACTTGAAGCGCGATCTGTCGATCAGTTACGCCAAGATCGGCAACGCGCTCAACGACCAGGAGAACTGGCCGGCAGCACTGGTCTCCTATCAGAAAGCGCTGGCCGTAGCGCGTGACCTTGCCCAGAGCGACCCCGGCAACACCGGCTGGCAGCGCGACCTGTCGGTCTGTCTGGAAAAGGTTGCCGGTGTGCTTGATGCGCAGGGCAATGTCAGCGAGGCGCTGCAAAACTACCAGGACAGTCTTGCCATTGCCGACCGGCTGGCCCAGCTCGACCCAGGCAATTCCGACTGGCAACGCGACCTGTCGATCACTCTGTCGGAAATCGGCATGCTGGAGACCAAGCAGCGCCACTTCGAGGGCTCCAAGAAGGCCTTCGAAGCCAGCCTCGGCATCCGCCAGCAACTGGCTCAGTCCGATCCGAACAACGCGGTTTGGCAATTTGATCTGGTGCAGGCTTACATCAACTATGCGTATGTGGCTAAGGATCCGAAGGCGGTGCTGACCAAGGCGCTGAACCTGACGCTGGAGCTCGACCGCACGGGCCGGCTGACGCCCAGGGACAAATCCACGATCAAATATTTGCGCGGCCTTCTCGCCAAAATCAACGCCCGAAAAAAATAGCCGGCTGCCGGCTTGGGATTTGCGCCGGAAATGCCTGCAAACCTTGGAAAAACCGCCTTTAGCGCCTATATCTAGTCGATCTCAGAAGCGCGATTCGGGGCCAATTTTTCGCGCTGCAAAAACGGCATCTAGACAATAGGTTTTCATGAGCGACCAGACCGAGAACACCAACGGCGCTGAAGCCGAATACGGCGCCGATTCCATCAAGGTTTTGAAGGGGTTGGATGCTGTCCGCAAGCGGCCGGGCATGTATATCGGCGACACCGATGACGGCTCGGGCCTGCATCACATGGTCTATGAGGTGGTCGACAACGCCATCGACGAGGCGCTGGCGGGCCATGCCGACCTGGTTTCGGTGACGCTCAACCCCGATGGCTCGGTGACGGTTATCGACAATGGCCGTGGCATTCCGACCGACATTCACCCCAGCGAGGGCATTTCGGCGGCCGAAGTGATCATGACGCAGCTGCATGCCGGCGGAAAATTCGACCAGAACTCCTACAAGGTGTCTGGCGGCCTGCATGGCGTCGGCGTCTCGGTGGTCAACGCGCTATCGGCCTGGCTGAAGCTCAAGATCCGCCGCAACGGGCAGATCTTCGAAATGAGCTTTACCCATGGCAATGCCGACGCGCCGCTGAAGGCGACCGGCAGCTACGAGCAGGACAAGCGCCCGGGCACGAATGAGGGCCGCAGCGGCAGCGAGGTCACCTTCTTTCCGTCGTCCGAGACCTTCACCATGGTCGAGTTCGATTTCGGCACGCTGGAGCACCGGCTGCGCGAACTCGCCTTCCTGAACTCCGGCGTGCGCATCGTGCTGACAGACGCCCGCCATGCCGATGTCGTGAGGCATGAACTGCACTATGACGGCGGCCTCGAAGAGTTCGTCAAATATCTCGACCGCGTCAAGAAACCGCTGATCGGGAAGCCGATCTCCATCAGGGCCGAGCGTGACGGCATCACCGTCGAAGTGGCGATGTGGTGGAACGACAGCTACCACGAGAATGTGCTCGCCTTCACCAACAACATTCCGCAGCGCGATGGCGGCACACATCTGGCCGGTTTTCGCGGCGCGCTGACCCGTCAGATCACCGGTTATGGCGAATCCTCGGGCCTCACCAAGAAGGAAAAGGTCTCGCTGATCGGCGACGATTGCCGCGAAGGCCTGACGGCGGTGCTGTCGGTCAAGGTTCCCGATCCGAAATTCTCGTCGCAGACCAAGGACAAGCTGGTCTCGTCGGAAGTCCGTCCCGTGGTCGAGGGGCTGGTCAACGAAGCGCTCGGCACGTGGCTCGAGGAGCATCCGGCCGAGGGCAAGGTTGTCGTCGACAAGGTGATCCAGGCCGCGGCGGC
The DNA here is from genome assembly GCF_037179655.1 of Mesorhizobium sp. Cs1299R1N1. Classification (NCBI taxonomy): domain Bacteria; kingdom Pseudomonadati; phylum Pseudomonadota; class Alphaproteobacteria; order Hyphomicrobiales; family Phyllobacteriaceae; genus Mesorhizobium; species Mesorhizobium sp. Cs1299R1N1. The sequence goes on from NZ_JAPYKR010000009.1 coordinate 92,117, forward strand.
GCGCGAAGCCGCGCGCAAGGCGCGCGACATCACCCGCAAGACCTCGCTCGGCGTCACCTCGCTGCCGGGCAAGCTGGCCGACTGCCAGGAACGCGACCCGGCGAAGTCCGAAATCTTCATCGTCGAGGGCGACTCGGCCGGCGGCTCCGCCAAGGGCGGCCGCTCGCGCCAGAACCAGGCGATCCTTCCCCTACGCGGCAAGATCCTCAATGTCGAGCGGGCCCGCTTCGACCGCATGCTCTCGTCCGACATGATCGGCACACTGATCACCGCGCTCGGCACCTCGATCGGCAAGGACGAATTCAACGCCGACAAGCTGCGTTATCACAAGATCATCCTGATGACCGACGCCGACGTCGACGGCGCCCATATCAGGACCCTGCTGCTCACCTTCTTCTTCCGGCAGATGCCGGAGCTGATCGAGCGTGGCCATCTCTACATCGCCCAGCCGCCGCTCTATAAGGTGACACGCGGCAAGAGCTCGCAATACATCAAGAATGAGAGCGCCTTCGAAGAATTCCTGATCGTTTCAGGGTTGGAGGAAGCTTCCCTTACGCTTGGCTCAGGGGAAGTGCGGACCGGACAGGATCTGCACGGCGCCGTTGCCGATGCGCTGGCTGTGCGCCAGCTCATCAACGGCTTGCACACGCGCTACAACCGCAATGTCGTCGAGCAGGCGGCGATCGCCGGCGGGCTCAATCCCGATGTCTTCGCCGATCTCGGTCGCGCCAACGCGATGGCCGAGCGGATCGCGCAACGCCTCGACATCATTGCCGAGGACACCGAGCGCGGCTGGACCGGCCGCATGTCGACCTCGAACGAGGGCATCGGCGGCTATGTCTTCGAACGCACCGTGCGCAGCGTCAAGGAATATGCCCATCTCGACATGGCACTGATCAATTCCGCCGACGCACGCCAGCTCGACCGCTACGCCCAGCGCCTCAGCGAGGTCTACGGGACGCCGCCGGTGCTGCGCCGCAAGGAGTTGTCCGAAACCGTCTCGGGACCGCTGGCGCTGCTCAACGCGGTCTTCGCGACAGGACGCAAGGGACTGACCATGCAGCGCTACAAGGGTCTCGGCGAGATGAATGCCGAGCAGCTCTGGGAGACCACGCTCGACCCGAATGTGCGCTCGCTGCTGCAGGTCAAGGTCAACGACGCGACCGATGCCGACAGCCTGTTCTCGCGGCTGATGGGCGACGAGGTGGAGCCACGACGCGAATTCATCCAGGACAACGCACTGTCGGTCGCCAATCTGGATATTTGATCTCGACCCCGGATCTCGAAATTGGCGCGCCGCGGCGCGCCAATTGTTTCCATCCGCGGCAGACAAAATCATTTTATAACCTGCTGGAACGGAAGACCCTGCCGGATCGCCGGTGCTTTGGCCTGGCTCGGCTCCAGCTTGCGGCCGAGGTCGACAGCGTCGCGCAGCACGGCAAGATGCGAGCGCGACGCAACGCCAGCCGGCATCGCGACCTCGACGCCGTTTGCCGTCAGCGACCAATAGAGTGTGTGCGTGAAGATACGGCCGAGGGAACCGCGCAGCTTGACCTGGACATTCTCGACGCCGGGACCGAAATTCTCCGTCATCGATCCGGAAATCGGGTCGCCCGTCAACCAGCCATTGCCCCTGTCGAAGATGTTGGTCCACCGCGTCGCGGCAAACACCGCGCCATGGTGCACCGCGCGCTGCGGCTTGCCTGAAAGGCCGCGCCCTTCTTGATAAAGGACAGTGCCGCCGGCCACCGCCCCTTCGGCAATCGGCGGGCATGCCGAGAACAGCCGCTCGGCAATGCCGCGCCTTAATTCGGCGAGATTATACGTCACCAGAAATTCGCTGTGGGTCAGCGGGCTGCCAAGCGTGACGAAATCGCTGATCTTCCACGGCAGTGGATGGTCGGCATCCCTGGTGCGGAGTTGCCGGTAGAGCTCCCACTGATCGCGCCGGAAGCCGGCGAGATCACCCAGGCCATCGGGCCATCCAGATCCATCGGCAACAAGCGTTTCCTTTTCAATAGTTCGGATTGCCTTCAGTTTCGCCTTGTCGCGGATGGCCTCGAGTTTTCGGGGCCTGAAATCGGCCCACAATATCTGCAGGAGATCATAGGCGATCATTGACCCAAGACTGTGCGAAACCAGCACGATCCGGTCGTACGCATCGTCCATCATCAGACGCTTCAGCAGCCTCAGGCCGCGATCGCGGATCAGCGCGCGCTTCTCGACCGTTGCCGCTTCCGCTCGCACATAGGCCGCGACATCGCCAAAATAGGGAAGGCCAAACCGGTCCACGGACCAGATGATGAATGAGGCCAGGATCGTGACGAGCACGCCGGCGGCCCAGGATACATAGCCTTGCCAAACCGACGTCGCCAGCGCCAGCGACGCGCACAGGACGACGATGACGGCAAAAAGAGTGACGAGATAGAGCCCGCGGGCGTCGCGCGGAACGTCGGCGGGCTTGCGCCACAGCAGATTTGTCACCCATGCGGCAAGCCGGCCCCGTGTCGTGCCTTGCGTGATGTCGGCCCAGTAGAGCTCGTAAAAATCGGTGCGGCGGCCATCGACATCATAGGGCGTGGTGATCCGGCGAAGTTCGTACGAATTTGTCCGGCTGTCAGGTGTGATCCAGCTCTGGTTGATCTTCGCGCCAGCGGGATCGTCCGGATCGGCCACATGTGCATAAAACGGCGCGCGGGCGGGATCATGGCTCCAGACAGCCTGAACAAAACCCCGCAACGTCCCCATGGGCCGCTGTTCGCCCATGCCATGCACGATCACCACCGCCTGGCTAAGCTTGCGCGGCGCTTTTCCGGTGGCCGGTGATGCGACGGGGTCAGGCACCAACGTCTCCGTTGACGACAATCCCGTCGGCAAGACGGGAATTCGACATCGTAACCTCGAAACCGCCGTCAAGCCAAGAAAAAGCCCGGCGCTAGGCCGGGCGTATCTTGTCTCAAGGCCGCCCGGTCAGTGATCCATGGCCTTGACGATTTCCTCGGTCATCTTCTTGGCGTCGCCGAGCAGCATCATGGTGCCGTCCTTGTAGAATAGCGTGTTGTCGATGCCGGCATAGCCGGAACCGAGCGAGCGCTTGACGAACAGGCAGGTGCGCGCCTTGTCGACGTCGAGGATCGGCATGCCGTAGATCGGACTGCTCTTGTCATCACGCGCGGACGGGTTGGTGACGTCGTTGGCGCCGATGACATAGGCGACGTCGGCCTGGGCAAACTCCGAGTTGATGTCCTCGAGCTCGAACACTTCGTCGTAGGGCACGTTGGCTTCGGCGAGCAGCACGTTCATATGGCCAGGCATACGGCCGGCGACGGGGTGGATGGCGTACTTCACGTCGACGCCATTGGCCTTGAGCTTGTCGGCCATTTCACGCAGCGCGTGCTGCGCCTGCGCGACCGCCATGCCGTAACCTGGCACGATGATGACCTTCTGCGCGTTCATCATCAGATAGGCGGCATCGTCGGCCGAGCCCTGCTTGACGGTGCGCTCGATGCCGTCGGCGGCGACTGCCGCCGTCTCGCCGCCAAAGCCGCCGAGGATGACCGAGATGAACGACCGGTTCATGCCCTTGCACATGATGTAGGACAGGATCGCACCGGACGAGCCGACCAGCGCGCCGGTGATGATCAGCGCCAGATTGCCGAGCGTGAAGCCGAGTGCGGCGGCCGCCCAGCCCGAGTAGGAATTCAGCATCGACACGACGACCGGCATGTCGGCGCCGCCGATCGGAATGATCAGGAGCACGCCGAGCACCAGCGATGCGGCGACGATCAGCCAGAACACGAGCTTCGATTCGGTGGCGACCAGGAGCACGATCAGCACGATCAGGGCGATGCCAAGTGCGGCATTGATGAAATGACGGCCGCCGATCATGATCGGCTTGCCGGACATGCGGCCGTCGAGCTTCAGGAAAGCGATGACCGAGCCGGTGAAGGTGACGGCGCCGATGGCGACGCCCAGGCTCATCTCGATCAGGGCCTGGGCATGGATGTCGCCCATAGTGCCGATGCCGAAGCTTTCGGGCGCGTAGATGGCCGCGGCCGCGACCATGACGGCAGCGAGACCGACGAGGCTGTGGAAAGCGGCGACCAGTTGCGGCATCGAGGTCATGGCGATGCGGCGCGCGGTCACGGCCCCGACGCCGCCGCCGATGGCGAGACCGAGCACGATCAGACCGTAGCGGCCGGCCGACGGGACCAACGGGACTGCCAGCGCCAATGTGGTGGCAATGGCGATGCCCATGCCGATCATGCCGTAGAGATTGCCCTGGCGGCTGGTGGTCGGGTGTGACAGGCCGCGCAGCGCCATGATGAACAGGACGCCGGAAACCAGATAGAGGAAGGACGCGAAGTTGGCGTTCATGGCGCTCTACTTGTCCTTCTTCTTGTACATGGCCAGCATGCGCTGGGTGACGAGAAAGCCGCCAAAGATGTTGACCGAGACCAGCATCAGCGCGACGAAGCCAAAGCCGGCTGCGACGCCGGAGGCCGCTATGCCGACCGCGAGCAGCGCGCCGACGACGATGACCGAGGAAATGGCGTTGGTGACCGCCATCAGCGGCGTGTGCAGTGCAGGGGTCACCGACCAGACGACGTAGTAGCCGACGAAGATCGCCAGGATGAAGATGGCGAAACGGAAGACGAAGGGGTCGATGGCGCCGCCCGACAGCGCGTGCGCGGCGTCACCGGCGGCCTCAGTGCCGCCCGGGGCATTAGCCAGGTTCTTCACCGCGAGCCTGACGGCGGCACTCGCCTGGTCGAGCTGGTCCAGGGCTTTCTGCAAGGTCTGATCCATCACGCGGTCCCTTTCGGCTTCGGCGAGGGTGACTTGGATGCGGCGGTCTTCCGGGTCGCTGACTTCTTCGGCGCAGCCGAAGCATCGGCGACCATGGTCGTGGCCGGGATCGCGGGCGGCTCGATATAAGGCTGCTGGTCGGCCTTGGCGAAGGCCGGATGGACGACCTTGCCGCCATCGGTCAGCATCGTCGCCTTGACGAGATCGTCTTCGCGGTTGATGGCCAGCGTCTTGGTGGTCTTGTCGACCAGCGTCTCGAGGAATGCGAACAGGTTCCTGGCATAGAGCAGCGAGGCGGATGCCGCGATGCGACCCGGCACGTTGAGATGGCCGACGATCTTCACATTGTTGGCGGTGGTGACGATCTTGCCTGGCTGGGCACCCTCGACATTGCCGCCACGCTCGACGGCGAGGTCGACGATCACCGAGCCGGGCTTCATCGAGGCGACCATGGCGGCCGAGACGAGCTTCGGCGCCGGCCGGCCGGGGATCAGCGCCGTGGTGATGACGATGTCCTGCTTGGCGATATGCTCGGCGGTGAGTGCCGCCTGCTTGGCCTGATAGTCCTTCGACATTTCCTTGGCGTAGCCGCCCGCGGTCTCGGCGGCCTTGAACTCGTCGTCCTCGACCGCCAGGAATTTTGCGCCGAGCGAGGCGACCTGTTCCTTGGCGGCGGGCCGAACGTCGGTGGCGGTGACGACCGCGCCGAGACGGCGCGCGGTGGCGATCGCCTGCAGGCCGGCGACGCCGACACCCATGATGAAGACCTTCGCCGCCGGCACCGTGCCCGCGGCCGTCATCATCATCGGCAGCGCCCGGTCATATTCGGCGGCTCCGTCGATCACCGCTTGGTAGCCGGCAAGATTGGCCTGGCTGGACAGCACGTCCATCGATTGCGCGCGGGTGATGCGCGGCATGAACTCCATCGAGAAGGCGGTGACACCTGCGTTGGCAAGGGCCGCGACTTCAGCATCATTGCCGTAGGGATCCATGATGGCGATCACCGCTGCGCCGGCTTTGTAGCCCTTCAGCTCAGCATGCGTTGGCCGGCGAACCTTCAGCACGACGTCGGCCTTGGCGACATCGGCGGCCTTGCCGATCACGGCGCCTGCCTTGGCAAACTCCTCGTCGGGGATGCGCGAGCGGGTGCCGGCACCGGCTTCGACGATGATGTCGAAGCCCAGCCCCGCCAGCCGCTTCACCGTATCGGGCGAGGCGGCAACGCGCGGCTCGTTCGCATCGAGCTCACGAGGGATGAAAACCGTCTGTCCCACCGCATGATCCTTTCGGCTGGAACCTGTCTGCGCGAAGTGTCGGCCGGGATATCCGGCTACTTCAACCGCAAGAGGGTTTTTGGAAGGTCTATCGCAGAATGAAGGCGCCGACGGCCAGAATAAGCACGAACAGGATCAGCGCAGAGAAGAAGCCGCCCGCGAAGAAGCCGAAAGCCATCGCCAGGAGAAGCGCACCGCAGAAGAGCGAACCATATTTGGCCAGCGCCAGGAAGCCCGCATAGGTGCGGTCATGCTCGGCATAGTCCATCTTCGCGCCCAGTTCTGCAGGACCGCTCGGCGTATGCTCAGCCATAGGAATACCCCTTCGAAGACATCTTTCAGGCACATACCGAAAAGCCGCGCGGAGAGCAATGGCGCTATTGCCGCATCGCAGCCGACAACTGCCTCAAGGGAAAATTGAAGCCGGCGGGCCGATGTCCGAAGGGATGGGTTTTGCGCGAGGCCTGCCCAGCGTCTCAGCCAGCAAGGTGAGGAAAAAGCCCGAGCAGCCCAACGATGATCAGATAGAGCGCGACGATATAGTTCAGCAGCCGCGGCATGATCAGGATCAGCACACCGGCGATCAGCGAGATCAGCGGCGTGAGCGCGAGCGAGTGGATGGTCATGACCCGTATTCCTTCCCACGAACAATCCGACATGGGCCCGGGGCGAACGCCCGTTGGGCAGAATTGCGGCGACACTCGATGGCGACGCCACTACTTATAACGGCGAAGCCGCGGGAAAGGTTCATGATGCCAGGGACGGCGCCCGTTCAGGCAGCGTCGCGATAATATTTCGCCGTCGGTACGATGGACAGCGGCGTCAGCCGGTTGATGGCCGGATTGGCGAACATCATCCGCTGCTCCACCGCCGTCGACTTAAAGAATGGGAACCGATCGAGTGTCTGGCGCAAGTTTTCGCCGCAGGGGATCTCGAACAGAGCGATCGGCGCAAGAACACCCGGGAATACCTTGCCCTCTGTCCTCTGAATGGCATGGAAGATGCGAGCATAGTAAGCGGAATGCTCGATCTTGATTGGCGTAAGCACTGCCGTGAGGTTAAAGTAACTGGCGGCCACCATGCCAAGCCTGAGCGTCAGAAAAGGCAGGACTCCGGGCGCGGGCGCACTGTCGGCATCGGTTGCGAAGCGAGTCCCGTCGATGAACGTCTCTCCGCGGGCGAGCCGTTCGGTCAATATTTCCGGATAGGCGTCGACGGACGGCGAATAGGGGTGCTCTCGGGAAATGTAGTGGAGCCGTAGTGTGCTGACCAAGTGTCCATCGAAATAGACGCCGAACCGATAGGAATTCGGCAGATTGTCCCAGCGATCCTCGAACATCCCGCTGGCGATCGGGCCGCACATGCCCGATTGAAGGTAAGATTGATAGCGGAGGCGGTAGATCGCCTCCAGGTCCTCGCCTCCAGTGATGAGACGATAGTCGACGTGCTCCAGCAATTGCATGATCGACTGGTTCAGCGCCGACCCAGCATTTGCGCCGGCGCCAGCCCGCGCATCGTTTCTCGCAGCATCCATTCTCAAGTCCTCGTATCCGCCTCTGAACAGGCTATTCGAGTTGAAATGAGACACAAGCCGAAAATTCGACCCTCCCGATTTACCACTTGTTAACCTTAACAACCGGAGATCCTGGCGGCAGAGTGATGCTAGCTAAAGGAGCAGTTTGGGAGTCCATATCCAAGTTCGCGCGAAAACTACTGAGCGCTTTGCTTGGAATTGTTCCTAGTCGCTATCAAATGTGCCTCAAATATGCTGGTTCGTACCAGCCCGCTGCACGATCCAAGCAAGGCACATCATTGACTTCAATGGGCGGGAATTTGCGGCGAAAGCTAGCCGGCTGTACGCTTGGCGGCGAGACGCAGGTCCGCGGCAAATGGCCAGGTGACGTTCGACATCGTCTCGATGCCCGACGCGCTGAGCGCTGCGCCGAACAGGAAGCCCTGGACAAGATCCGGCTTCACCGAATCCATGAGGACCTTAAGCTGCTCGAATGTCTCCACGCCTTCGATGGTGACGGTGAGCCCCAGGATACGGGTCAGGTCGACGACGCCCTTCAACAGCTCGAGCGAGCGCGGATTGTGGGTGATGTCCATCACGAACGATCGGTCGATCTTGATCTTGTCGAGTGGAAGCTTGTGCAGATAGCTCAGGCTTGAATAGCCGGTGCCGAAATCGTCGAGGGCGATGCGGACGCCGAGCTGCTTCAGTTCCTCGATATATTGGCGGGTCAAGGACTTGTCATCGAGCAGCGCGGTTTCCGTGACTTCGATCTCCAGGCGGCTGGCGGCGAGGCCGGAGTTCGCCAACGCATCGCGCACCTTCTGGATGACGTCGCGGCTGCGGAAATCCCTGGCCGAGAGATTGACCGAGACGCTGGTCTGGTCAGGCCATTTGGCGCATTCGGTACAAGCTGCATGAAGCACGAAGGTGCTGATCTCGGAAATGATGCCCATCTCCTCGGCCAGCGGAATGAAGATGCTGGGCGAAATCGGTCCGAGATCGGGATGGTCCCAGCGGCAGAGCGCCTCGCAGCTGGCGATGCGCATAGTGTTCATAGCAACGATCGGCTGGTAGACGACCCGCAGGTCCCTGCTTTCCACGGCACTGCGCAGATCCGCCTTCATCAGCTGGCGGTTGCGGAACGCGGCATCCATCGCCGCCTCGAACAGCCGCCAACCGTTCTTGCCGAGCTCCTTGGCCTTGTAGAGCGCCAGGTCCGCCTTGACGATCATGGCGTCGACATCGGTCCCGCCGACCTTGGACAGCACCGCGCCGGCGCTGGCCTGGATCCGTAACCCGTGGCCCGCGACGTCGACCTCGCCCTGCAGCTCGGCGAAAATCCGGTCGAGCAGGCTCTCCAGGTGGCTCTCGTCATCGATGCGGTCGAAGAACAGCATGAACTCGTCGCCGCCGAAGCGGCTGACGGTAAGGCCTTGCCCCGCGATGGCCGCCAGGCGGTCGGCGACGGCGTAGATCAGGCCATCGCCGACAGGATGGCCGAGCGTGTCGTTGACGCTCTTGAAATCGTCGAGGTCGATCACGGCGAGGCCGCACAGGCGATCGCGGTCGCCGGAGGCCATCAGCTCGCCGACCAGTTCATGGAAATAGGCGCGGTTGGGAAGGCCGGTCAGATTGTCGTAGCGCGCCATGAACCGGATCTTGTCCTCCGCTTCGACGCGCGCCGTAACATCCTCGAAGGTGATCACGCCGAGTTCCTGGCTGCCTTCACGCGCGGAGAATTCGTAATGCTGGCCGTTGGCGAGCGAAACAAGCACCTTGCGGTCCCTGCCCTCGCGCAGGGCGCGCGTCAGCTGCGCCTCGACGTAGCGGCAGTCCTTCGGCGCCAGCATGCCGCCGGCAACGCCGCGCATCAGAAGGCCGTGGATGGAGCGCCCGAGCAGCGCGTCGGCCGATTTCAGCGACATCAGGTGAGCGGCCTCGGCGTTGGCGACCGCGACGCGCCCGTCAGGGCCGAGCATGACCAGGCCGTGCGACATGGTGTTGAGCGCACGGTCGAACCTGCGCGTTATGCTTTTCGCCTGCTGGTGGCCGATGACCGCGGAAAACAGCACATTACGAACATGGTCGGCGCTATTGATGGTGATGAACGTCATCGGGAAGATCATCAGACCTAGGACGAGAGACGGGCCATCCATACGCAGCAGGAGTGCAAGTGCCGCCGGACCGATGAAGGTTACCGAAAAAATCCGCACCATGCGCGGAGACCCGTAGTTGCGGGCGACAACCGTGACCAGGGTTGCCAGCGTCAGCGACATCGCCGCCAGTTCGGCGAATGGGTCGGGATACACATAGATCGACACGAAGCACAGCGCACCCAACCCGAGGCCCTGCAAGCAGCCCTTGAGGATGTAGCTGCGCTCCAGTCGGTGCGCGTGTTCTACATCGGCAATCACACCGCCCGTCTTCAGGAAGCTGCGAATACCGAAATAACGGAGAAGGCTGATCGGCAGCAGAATAAAGGAAAAGGCCAGAAACAACGGATTTTGCGTGCGCAGATAAATCGTGAACCCGAGGATCCAGTAGCACGCACCACCGATTACCAACATGTGCGCGTTGTCGAACAACGACCGCACAAATTGGATATAAACATCCGCGGGGATGCTTTCGGTCTTTGTTTTGCCCATATGGTCGGCCCAACGCTAGGCCTTGTCATGCCACAACCGCCTTAAGAAAGGCTTAGAACAGGGGGGTTAGCAACGGCTTCGGTCCGCCTGCCAAGGCGAGAGGGCCTTACAGCCCGAAAAAGGCTTGGTGGGGGAATCACTCAGCGGCACTGAGAACCGGTATCGGCATCGTTTGGGTCAGCCGCTGGAGCAGTCTGGAACGCTCGCCCGCCGCCTTTTCGGCGCTTGCCCGCCGGACGTGGCCATAGCCGCGGATCAGCGCCGGGACCGAGGCCAGGGCTACCGCGGCCTCGATTTTGCCCGGCGCCAGCGAGCTGGCCACGAGCTGCAGATCGGCTTCGTACTGCGCCAGCAATTGCCGTTCCATGCGCCGCTCGGCGGTGTAGCCGAACAGGTCGAAAGCCGTGCCGCGCAGGCCCTTCATCGCCGCCAGCAGGCGAAAGCCCTTCATCATCCAAGGCCCGAAGCTCGATTTCCTCGGCTTGCCGTCATTGCCGCGACGCCCCATGATCGGCGGCGCGAGATGGAATTCGAGCTTCTCATAGCTCTGGAACTGCTTGCCAAGCTCGGCGGCGAAGGAGCCGTCGGTGTAGAGCCGCGCCACCTCGTATTCGTCCTTGATCGCCATCAGCTTGAACAGGCTTTTGGCGGCGGCCTCGGTCACGGTCGTCGAACCCGGCATGGCCTTGGTTTCCGCCGCTCGCAGCGTCGAGATCCTGTCGGCGTAGCGCTTGCCGTAAGCAGCGTTCTGATAGGCCGTGAGGAAAGTGCCTCGGCGGGCGATGATCTCGTCGAGCGTCTCGGCGACCGGCGCGGTCTGCCCGGTCTTGTCGGCGAAGGTTGAGCCCGGCTGGGCGACGAGGCCGCGCACAAAATCCGGCTGATGTGCGGCGCGGCGGCCCCACTGGAAAGCGGCGATGTTCATCGCTACCGCTTCGCCGTTCAATTCAATGGCCTTTTCAACGGCTTCGGCCGAGAGCGGCAGACCACCGTGCTGGAAGGCAAAGCCAAGCATGAACATATTGGCGCCGAGCGAATTGCCGAACAGTGCGGTGGCGGTACGGGTGGCGTCGAAGAAATGGGCCTTGTCGTCGCCGGCGGCGGACCGGATCGCCTTCTTCAGGCGCTCGACCGGCAGCGAGAAATCGGCCGATCGGGCAAATTCGCCCGGCATGATCTCGGCGGTGTTGGCAAGGAAGATCGTATGGCCCTCGCGCACCGCCGTCAGCACCTTCTTGGCCCCCGATACGACGAGATCGCAGCCGAGCACGAGGTCGGCCTTGCCCGCCGAAACGCGGATGGCATTGATGTCTTCGGGTGTGCGGGCAATGCGGACATGGGTGAACACAGAGCCGCCCTTCTGGGCGAGGCCGGCCATGTCGATCATGCCGCAACCCTTGTCCTCCAGATGCGCCGCCATGCCGAGCACGGCGCCGACGGTGACGACGCCGGTGCCCCCGACGCCGTCGATGATCGCCGCCCACCCCTCGACGCCGAGCGGGAATTCGGCCGGTGTCGGTACACCTTCGAGCGGGTCGGCCCTGCCGGCCAGGCCTTCTGCCTTGCGGATCTTGGCACCGTGCACGGTGACGAAGGACGGGCAGAAGCCGTTGACGCAGGAGAAGTCCTTGTTGCAGCTCGACTGGTCGATCTTGCGCTTGCGGCCAAATTCGGTCTCGACCGGCTGGATCGAGACGCAGTTCGACTGCACACCGCAATCGCCGCAGCCTTCGCAGACCAGTTCGTTGATGAAGACGCGCTTGTCAGGATCGGGAAAAGTGCCGCGCTTGCGGCGGCGGCGCTTTTCGGCGGCGCAGGTCTGGTCGTAGAGCAGGATCGATACGCCCTTGACCTCGCGCAGCTCGCGCTGGACCAGATCGAGGTCGTCGCGGTCGTGGATAGTCGCGCCCGCCGGAAACTCGGCCTTCCCAGCATATTTGTCGGGCTCGTCGGTGACGATGGCGATGCGGTCGACGCCCTCCGCCCGCACCTGCCTGGCGATCATGTCCACGGTCAGCCCGCCTTCATGCGGCTGGCCGCCGGTCATGGCGACGGCGTCGTTGTAGAGGATCTTGTAGGTGATGTTGGCTTCGCTCGACAGGGCGAAGCGGATCGCCAGCGTGCCGGAATGGTTGTAGGTGCCGTCGCCGAGATTCTGGAAGATGTGGCCGCGCTTCGAGAACGGCGCCTGGCCTACCCATTGCGCGCCCTCGCCGCCCATGGCGGTGAAGCCGAGCGTGTTGCGGTCCATCCAGAGCGCCATGAAGTGGCAGCCGATGCCGGCGGCGGCGATCGAGCCGTCCGGCACCTTGGTCGAGGAATTGTGCGGACAGCCCGAACAGAAGAAGGGCGTGCGCGATCCGATGTCGGTAGCGTCCTTCAGCATCGCCTGGAACTGGCGCAACTTCGCGACCCTTGCCGAAATCTCTTCGGACGGGCCGATGGTCTTCACGATCCTCTCGCCCAGTGCAATGGCGATCTCGTTGGGGTCCAGCGCCCCCTTGGCCGGGAACAGCCAGTCGCCGCGCTCGTCCTTCTTGCCGACGATGACCGGCTGCATGGCGGTGCCATAAAGGCTTTCGCGCAGTTGCACCTCGATCAGCGAGCGTTTCTCCTCGACGACGACGATGGTGTCGAGACCGCGCGCGAACTCGGCGATGTGCTGCAGGTCGAGCGGCCAGGGGCAGCCGACCTTGAACAGCCGCACGCCGATGCGGTTGGCTTCCGCCTCGTCGATGCCGATATCCTCCAGCGCCTGGCGGACGTCGAGATAGCTCTTGCCCAGCGTGATGATGCCGAGCTTCGGATTGCGGCCGCCCGAATAGACGATCCTGTTCAGCCCATTGGTATGGATGAAGGCGGAGGCCGCGGCACGCTTGTGCTCATGCAACCGCTCTTCCTGGCCGAGCATGTCGATCTCGTGGCGGATGTTGAGCCCGCCCGGCGGCATGTCGAAATCCGGGACGACGATGTTCAACCGTTCGAGCGAGGCATCGACCGAAGCTGTCGATTCGATATTGTCCTTGACGCATTTGATCGCCGCCCAGGTGCCGGCGAAGCGCGACATGGCAAAGCCATACAGGCCGTAGTCGATGATCTCCTGGACTCCGGCCGGGTTCAGGATCGGCACCATGGTGTCGACGAAGAGGAATTCGGTGGCGTGCGCATTGGTCGAGGATTCGGCCATGTGGTCGTCACCCATGAGCGCAAGGACGCCGCCATATCTAGACGAGCCGGCGAGATTGGCGTGGCGGAACACATCGCCCGAACGATCGACTCCCGGACCCTTGCCGTACCAGACCGAAAAGACGCCGTCATGGGTGCCCTCGCCCAGCAGTTCCGTCTGCTGCGAGCCCCAGCAGGCGGTGGCGGCAAGCTCCTCGTTGAGGCCCGGCTGGAAAACGATGTCGGCGCCAGCGAGCTGCTTTTTCGCCTTCCAAAGCTGCATATCCAGGCCGCCTAGCGGCGAGCCGCGATAGCCCGAGACAAAGCCTGCCGTGTTCAGGCCGTCGCGGCGGTCGCGCTCGCGCTGCATCAGGAGCATGCGGATGACCGCCTGCGCGCCGGACAGGAAGATGCGCTCCTTACCAAGATCGAATTTGTCGTCGAGCGCGACATCATGCAGCGTCATCAGGCATTTCCTCTGCGAAGGCCGCGCGCGGCAGCGGCCAACGTCGGGATCGGATGACGCATCCTTTCTTCCCTTGCAAGACAGGTCAAACAAAATCGAAAGGACCAGCCAACGCGCAACAAACAGTCCGGCGGGTGCTGGGCCGCGCATGAAAGCGTGGGCCGACAGCGCGACGGTGCACAAAAATTCCGGGCGAAATCGATGCCGTCGGACGGCGTCAGCCGGCTTTCGAGCAGTCCAGCTTCGGCTCGCCCGGCAGCTTGCCGTCGGGATGGCCGACGAGATCGGGATTGGCCGTGTAGAGCTGGTCGATGACCAATGGCCGGTCAGGCAGGATGGACTGGTCTTCGGTCGACATCAGCGTGGTGTCGATGGTCTGCAGGACGGCACCGTCGGCGCCCTTGATGCTGATGGCGATGGCATAGGGCTTGTTCTTGACGACGCAGGTGAGCGCCGGGCTTTCCAGGCTCACCTTGTCGAGCTTCGGCCAGATCTTCTGTTCGACCACGAAGGGCGCGCCGCCGGCCGGATTCTGGAAACTGGCGACCGCCACCTGACCCTCGCCCATCGGCCGCAAGGGCCGCAGCGTCACGACATAGGTCGCCCTGGCGAGACGGTAATTGAAGATGAATATCTTGCCGGATACCTCGAACAGCTTGCCCTCGCCGCCGGTATCGCGACAGGCGCCGAGTGCCATCGCCGTTACCAGCGCCACGCCAACAACGATCAAGCGGGAAAGAATTCTAGCCATTCCTGACCTCATTGGCCGCGATGCGGCGGCGATAGTGGCGGCTTGCCTTCTGCCTGTTGCCGCACACCGCCATGTCGCACCAAAGGCGGCTGGAATTGCGGCTTCTGTCGACGAACAGCCAGGTGCAGTTGGGGCAGATCCTGAGCCTCGCGACCGTGTCGTCGCGCAGCAGTGAAAGAGCTGAAACCGCCAGCGCCGCCTCGAAGGCGATCGGCGTCGCCGGATCGCCGAACGGCCGTCCCGGCGCCCCGATCTCGGTCCGGCCGGCGGCCAGGCCGTCGGCGCAGGCCCGCAGGAATTCGGGCAGGTCGGCGGTGGCGACAGCGCCCTTCGAGACCGCGCCCCGGAACAGCCGGTCGGTCGTCTCGCGGATCGACAGCACGACGGGCGCGATTGCAGCCGGCGAGGACACCGCCAGCCGCCTGTCGCCAAGCTCGACGGCGCGAAAGCCGCTGGCCGCGTCGGAGAAGCGTGCGATTTCGGCCGGATCGTCGAAGCGGTCGAACGTGCGCGCCGGATCGCCACGGAGCACGACGGTGTTTGCCGTGTCGAGCGCAAGCAGGCCGCCGGTGAAGCGGTGCGGGGTCCAGGCGACTGTCATTCCGAAAATCTAACCGATAAATCGCATTTGACAAGTTAGATTCGGCGATGCAAACCTCAGATGCGCACGGTATGATCGCCTCTATCCGATCCGCTCCTGTCCGATCCGCTCTTGGGCGGGATGCTTCTGGTGTTGTCGAGCATGCTCTATTTCTTCCAGCAGGTGCTGAACGGGCTGCATTCGGGCGCGCTTTATGCCCTGCTCGCCTTCGGCTACGTGCTGACCAACGGCATCCTGCACCGCACCAACCTCGCCTATGGCGCGCTGTTTGCCTTCTGCGGCCAGGCAATGATCCTGAGCGTCGCCTTCGGCTACCAGGTGCTGTGGTTCACACTGCTGGCTTCGGTGCTGTTCGGCGTCGTCGCGGCGTTTCTCTATGCCGCGCTCATCAGCCATGTCCTGTCACGCAGCGTCTTTGAACCATTGGCGGACCGCTCGCCCAATGCCATCGTGGTGACGACGCTCGGCATCCTGATCGTCCTGTCGGAAGCAAGCCGCATCGCGGCCGACACGCATGATCTGTGGCTGCCGCCGATGCTGGCCGAACCCATCGTTTTCGCCGAAGGCTCCGGTTTCAAGGCGACGCTGACGCTGATCCAGGTGCTCGACTGCGTCGTGGTCCTGGCGGCGGTCGCACTCGCTACATGGGCGTTTGCCCACTCAAACTTCGGCCGGTGCTGGCGTGCCGTCTCCGACGACCCCAGGGCCGCCGCCCTGTGCGGCGTCGACGTGCGTGGCGTGTTTAGGCGCGCCGTGCTGTTCGGAGGCTTCTGCGCCGCACTGGCCGGGGTCATGGCCAGTCTCTATTACGGCAATGTCAGCTTCGGTTCCGGCTTGGTCTACGGCCTGAAGATCCTGTTCGTGACGGCTGTCGGCGGCTATCTCTCGCCGCCAAGGGCCGCGCTGGGAGCGGCCGCTTTCGGCATGGCCGAATCATTGTGGGCCGGCTATTTCCCGGTCGAATGGCGCGATGCGTGGATGTATCTGTTCCTGGTGGCCATGCTGATCCTGATCGGCGCCGGCCGCGACACCGGCAAGGTCGTCTGAACCCCATCAGACTTTGGTTGCATGACGTATCGTCAGGCTGCGGTTTTCCACCGTGCCGCAAGAGCCGATGGCCTGCATCCTTCCTCCTCTTGTTGACCAACCGGACCACGCACTGCATACGGTTGGGCCAGGCGGCGCGACCAAAAAGGGGGATCGCGCGTCACCGCATCAGGGAGGAATGCATGGCAGGGCTTCTCGCTCTATCCAGAACGATCGATCGTATGAACGAGTTCATCGGCAAATCGGTATCCTGGCTGATCCTGCTGGCGATCCTGGTGAGTGCGGCCAACGCGGTCATCCGCAAGGTGTTCGACACGTCGTCGAACGCCTGGCTCGAGCTGCAATGGTACCTGTTCGGCGCCGCCTTCATGCTGGCCGCCGCCTACACGCTGAAACAGAACGAGCATATCCGCATCGATATCGTCTACGGCCTGTTTTCACGCCGCGTGCAGCACTGGATCGACCTCTTCGGCCACGTCTTCTTCCTGATGCCGTTCGTGACGCTGATGGTGTTCTATTTCGTGCCCTACGTATCGCTGTCGTTCCACAGCGGTGAAATGTCGACCAACGCCGGCGGCCTGATCGTGTGGCCGGCCAAGGCCATCCTGCTGGTCGGTTTTTTCCTGCTCGCGCTGCAGGGCATTTCCGAGATCATCAAGAAGATCGCCATCATGCGCGGCGTCATTGAGGATCCCAACCCATTCATTTCCGTGCACGAACAGGCTGAACTCGAAGCCAAGGCGCTCGCTGAAGAAGCCAAGGCGCTCGCCGAAGAGGTGCGTTCGTGATGGAGTTCATCGCCCAGAACATGGCGCCCATCATGTTCGCCTCGCTGATCCTGTTCATGCTGATCGGCTATCCCGTCGCCTTTTCGCTCGCCGCCAACGGCCTGATGTTCTTCTTCATCGGCGTGCTTTTGACGCCCTATTCGGGCGGCGCGATCAATCTCGCCTGGCCGCTGCTCTATGCGCTGCCGGACAATTTCTACGGCAGCCGGGTGATGTCGAACGATACGCTGCTGGCCATCCCGTTCTTCACCTTCATGGGCATCGTGCTTGAGCGATCCGGCATGGCCGAGGACCTGCTGGACACGATCGGCCAGTTGTTCGGACCGATCCGCGGCGGCCTCGCCTATGCGGTGATCTTCGTCGGCGCGCTGCTGGCGGCGACCACCGGCGTGGTGGCGGCATCCGTCATTGCCATGGGGCTGATCTCGCTGCCGATCATGCTGCGCTATGGTTATGACCGCAGGGTGGCATCGGGCGTCATCGCGGCGTCGGGCACGCTTGCCCAGATCATTCCGCCATCGCTGGTGCTGATCGTTCTCGCCGACCAGCTCGGCCGCTCGGTGGGCGATATGTATGCCGGCGCCCTGATCCCCGGCCTGGTGCTGACCGGCCTGTACACGCTCTACATCGTGATCATGTCGATCGTCCGGCCCAAATCTATGCCGGCCCTGCCGCTCGCGGCGCGGACACTCGGCCATGGCGTGGTGTCCTTGCTGATCGCGCTGGTAGCGGCCGTGACCATCGCCTATGCGGCCTACCATTACCTGGTGCCCGCTCATGGCGACAATGCCGACATCCTCGGCGCGGCAGTCGGCGTCATCTTCATCTACGTCGTCGCGATTCTCGACCGCGGCCTGAACATCAACATGATGTCGCGGCTGGCACAGCAGGTCGTGATCGTGCTGATCCCGCCGCTGGCGCTGATCTTCCTGGTGCTCGGCACCATCTTCCTCGGCATCGCCACCCCAACCGAGGGCGGCGCCATGGGCGCGGTCGGCGCGCTGGCGATGGCGGCGATGAAGGGCCGGCTGTCGATGGACGTGATCAAGCAGGCGCTGGCCTCGACGACGCGGCTGTCGTCCTTCGTGCTGTTCATCCTGATCGGCGCGCGGGTGTTCTCGCTGACCTTCTATGGGGTCAACGGCCAGATCTGGGTCGAGCATCTCTTGACCTCGCTGCCGGGCGGCGAAGTCGGCTTCCTGATCGGCGTCAACTTGCTCGTCTTCTTCCTCGCCTTTTTCCTCGATTTCTTCGAACTGGCCTTCATTATTGTGCCGCTGCTGGCGCCGGCCGCCGACAAGCTCGGCATCGACCTGATCTGGTTCGGCGTGCTTCTGGGTGTCAACATGCAGACCAGCTTCATGCATCCGCCGTTCGGTTTCGCGCTGTTCTACCTGCGCTCGGTCGCCTCGCGCGTGCCCTACCTCGACCGCCTGACCGGCAAGCAGATCGCGCCGGTGACGACGGGCCAGATCTATTGGGGCGCGGTGCCGTTCGTCTGCATCCAGGTGATCATGATCGGCCTGACCATCGCCTTCCCGCAAATGGTGATGCGCTACAAGGGCGCGGCCGTCGATTCCGGCACGATCGACTACAAGGTGCCGGAAATGCCCAGCCTGTCGCCGCTTGGTACGCCGGAAGGTGGCGGCGCGCCTGCCAATGGCGGTGGCGCACCGGCGACGCCCGGCACGCCCGACCTGTCGCAACCGCCGAATTTCGGCGATACGCCGCCAGCCAAGCCGGCGACACCGACGCCGGACCTGTCGCAGCCGCCGAATTTCAACTGAGCTCGGAGGAGGGGAAGACGCCATGAAAGCCGTGCGGCTGGAGAGAGTGGGCAGCATCGCGCTACGCGAAGTCGCCAAGCCGGCCCCCGGCCCGGACGAGCTTCTGGTGCGGATCGAGGCCTGCGGTGTCTGCGGCACAGACCGGCATCTTTTCCACGGCGAATTCCCCTGCAAGCCGCCTGTGACGCCCGGGCACGAATTCTCCGGCATCATCGAGGCGGTCGGCACCTCCGTCTCCGGCTTTGCCGTCGGCGACCGGGTCACTGGTGATCCCAACATTGCCTGCGGACGCTGCGGCCACTGCCATGCCGGCCGCGTCAATCTGTGCCGCAATCTCACCGCCATCGGCATCCACCGCGACGGCGGCTTTGCCGACTATGTGGTGATGCCGCAGAAACAGGCTTTTGTTCTTCCCGCGGATATGAAGCCGACACATGGCGCTTTCTGCGAGCCGCTCGGCTGCTGCCTGCACGGCGTCGACCTTGCCGAGATCAAGCCGGGCAGTTCGGTTGTCGTGCTCGGCGGCGGCGTCATCGGCCTGCTCACCGTTCAACTGGCGCGGCTTGCCGGGGCCACCACCATCATCCTGTCGACAAGGCAAGCCTCGCGGCGCGCGCTTGCCAGGGAACTCGGTGCGACGGCGACGGTCGATCCCACCGCCGCCGATGTGATCGACGCCATCGCCGGTCCGACCGGCCTGATGCCTGACGGCGGCGACGTCGTGTTCGAATGCGCCGGTGTGCGCGAGACCGTCGAGCAGTCGATGCGGCTGGCAAGGGCCGGCGGCACCGTCGTCATCGTCGGCGTGACGCCGCAAGGCATGAAGGCGGAATTCGAGCCCTTCGACCTGCTGTTCCGGGAGCTGAAGGTGCTGGGCTCGTTTCTCAACCCCTACACGCACCGCCGCGCCGCCGCGCTCATCGCGTCGGGCGCGATCGAGATCGACCGGCTGATCTCCAGGCAAGTCACGCTCGAAGAGGCGCCGACGGTGATCGCCAACGCGCCGGCTCCAGGCGAAGTGAAGGTGCTGGTGGTGCCGGGTTTGGGCTGAGGCGCGGGCTTCGGGCGTCTGGCAATTGCCGTCGCCGTTGAGCAAAGAAAAGCCCCGGGACAGAAAAGCCCCGAGGCTTTCGAACAAACAAAGTGCGATCGCCTACAGCTTGCCGTTGCGCTGCTGGACCATCATGAAGGTATCGTAGTTGTATTCGGCCACCTGCGCCCAGAGATAGTGCTCCTTGCGGAAGCCCTTGATCGATTCCCAGATCTTCTTGAACGGCGCGTTCGAGGCTTCCATTTCGGCATAGACCTCGTTGGCTTTCTCGAAGCACGCGGCCATGATCTCCTGGCTGAACGGACGCAGTTTCGCCCCGCCGGCCACCAGCCGCTTCACCGCCGGAGGGTTCACGTAGTCGTATTTCTGCAGCATGTTGGCATCGGCGGCCTGGGCGCACGTGCGCAGCAGCGATTTGTAGGTCGGCGAAAGCTCGTCGTATTTCGCCTTGTTGAACATCAGGTGGACGGTCGGGCCGCCCTCCCACCAGCCCGGATAGTAGTAATAGGGGGCGACCTTGTAGAAGCCGAGCTTCTCGTCGTCATAGGGGCCGACCCATTCGGCGGCGTCGATGGTGCCCTTTTCCAGCGCCGGATAGATGTCGCCGCCGGCGATCTGCTGCGGCACGACGCCGAGCTTCTGCACCACTTTGCCGGCAAAGCCGCCGATGCGCATCTTGAGTCCGGAGAGGTCGGCGACGGTGTTGATCTCCTTGCGGAACCAGCCACCCATCTGCACGCCGGTGTTGCCGCCCGGCAGGCCGAACAGACCTTGCGTGGCGAGGAACTCATTGAATAGGTCGATGCCGCCGCCATGGTAGTGCCAGGCATTCATGCCGCGCGCGTTGAGCGAGAAGGGCACCGCCGCACCCAGCGCCCATGTCGGGTCCTTGCCCCAGTAATAATATGCCACCGTATGGCAGGCCTCGACCGTGCCGGCCGTGGTGGCGTCGGCGGCCTGCAGACCGGGAACGAGTTCGCCTGCGGCAAAGACCTGGATCTGGAAATTGCCGTCGGTGGCTTCAGACAGCATCTTGGAGAACACTTCGGCCCCGCCATAGATGGTGTCGAGCGACTTCGGGAAGGAGGACGCCAGCCGCCATGTCACCTTGGGATTGGACTGGGCTATTGCCGGTGCGGCGAGCGTGGCCGCTGCCGCGGCTGCGCCGACGCCGGTGACGCCGGCCTTGCGGATGAATGAACGACGATCCATGCAGTTCCTCCCTTTTGGATCAACAGACCGACGTTCGGGAAATCCTCGGCCCCCGCATCGGTTCGCACGAAACAATACACGGGCAAGGAGTCGAGTCCAGCACCGCGGCCGGATTTGGTGGCGAAGCCGTGCGACCCTGCAACTATAGTCTAACAGGCGGTTTCCTGGCCCATGCGACACGCTGAAACTTGGCTGGAAAAATGCCGGGGGATCGCTTATTTTAAAGGCAGGACATCCCTTGCCAGATGGAAAACAGACCCAAAATGCAGCAGCCGCTCGTCGCCATATCGACCGACGTCCGTCAATTCGACAACTACACCTGGCATGCCGCGCCCCAACAATATCTGGAAGCAGCAATCGTAGGTGCCGGCGTTTTCCCCCTGCTGGTGCCTTCGTTCGGCGACCGGCTGGACTTCGACGAACTCCTGTCGTCGGTCGACGGCGTCATGCTGACCGGCTCGAAATCCAACGTCGATCCCTCACTCTATGGCGGCGATGCCAGCGAAGCCAATGGCCCCTATGACACCGCGCGCGACTCCACGACGCTGCCGCTGATCCGCAAGGCGATCGAGCGCGGCGTGCCGCTGCTTGCCATCTGCCGCGGCATCCAGGAGCTGAACGTGGCGCTTGGCGGTACACTGGGCACCGAGATCCAGGAGCGCGAGGGGTCGCTGGACCACCGCGCGGCGGTGAGCGACAAACAGGATGAGCGCTTCGCCATTCACCAGACCATTTCGATCAAGCCAGGCAGTTGCCTCGCCGGCGTGTTCGGCGCGGGCGACATCAAGGTCAATTCCTTGCATCGCCAGGCGATCGACCGGTTGGGCTCGAAGCTCGAGATCGAGGCTGTCGCCGCTGACGGCACGGTCGAAGCGGTTTCGGTCAAGGGCGCGCGCGCCTTCGCCGTCGGCGTCCAATGGCATCCCGAATACTGGGTCAAATCGGACAGCAATTCCGCCAAGATTTTTCGGGCTTTCGGTGATGCGGTGCGTTTGCACGCGGCGGCGAAAGCCGGCGCACGGGCCGCGGCTGAGTAGTCAGTCTCCGCGCTTCAAGCCACCGTTTGATGCCAGCGACAGCAACGGCAGCGCCGGGGCGTAGGATTCGTAGCCGTTGCCATCAGCCACGGCGAAGGTGACGATCGGATCGATGCCGTCGGCGCTGAAGGCGACCGTTCCGTCGTTTTGCTCGCGCCAGAATTTCGCCTGCTCGAGGCCCGGCAGGAGCCGTCGGCAATTCGGAGCCACGGTCAACAGCGACAAGCCATCCGAGACCGAGGCGCCGCGCGTGACCGCGCAGGCCCCCTCGTCGCCATTGGCGACCAGTCTGTAGGTGTTGGACGGCGTAGCCTCTTCGCCGACGCTTTCAACACCGCCGGCATGAAACAGCTGAACGCCGCCGAACAAGGCGGAGGCCCCGATCAATGTGGAAAGCGTCTTCATCCTGATCTTCACCCACGCATACACAGGATGAAGAATGATTTCAAAGGGTTAAGCAGACGTTAATAAATAGGGCAGAGCCCGGCGCTCAAGCGCGTGCCTTCACGTCAACAGTCTCGGGCACCGGTGTCAGCGGCCGGCGCTCGCTGAACCACGACACCAGATTGTCGACGCACAGATCGGCCATGGCGCGGCGCGTGTGCTCCGAAGCCGAGCCGACATGCGGCAACAGAGAGGTGTTTGGCAAGTCGAGCAACGCCTTGGGGACATTCGGCTCGTCGGCGAAGACATCGAGCCCGGCTGCGGCGATGGTGCCGTCGGCGAGAGCGGCCGCCAGGGCAGCCTCGTCGACGGTGCTGCCGCGGCCGATGTTGACGAAGACGCCGTTCGCGCCGAGCGCCGAAAGGATTTCGGCATTGACCGCTTTCTGTGTCGATGCTCCGCCGGGCGCCACCGAAATCAGCGTGTCGACTGCCTCGGCCAAGCCCTTCAGCGTCGCGTGATACTGGTAGGCAAGACCTTCGACACGACGCCGATTGTGATAGGCGACGGGCAGTCCGAACGCCTCCAGCCGCCGTGCAATGGCCTGGCCGATGCGGCCCATCCCGAAAATGCCGACACGGCGCGCGCGCAAGGTCAGCCGGCTCAGCGGATAGTTGCCCTTGCGCACCCAGCTGCCGTCACGCAGCCAGGTCTCGGCGCGCGGCAGGTCGCGGATTGTGTTGATCAGCAGGCCGATCGCGGTGTCGGCGACCTCCTCGGTCAGGACGTCGGGCGTGTTGGTGACCATGATGTTCTTCGCCGCCGCATGGTGGACCTCGACCGAATCATAGCCGACGCCGAAGGAGGCGATGAGTTCGAGATTGGGCAACGCATCCATCATCGCCGCACTGATGCCGGCAAAGGATGCGATGCCACGCACGGCGCGGCGCATCTCCTCGGTGACCAGCGCCGGATCGGCGCGCTCGATGCCGACGCGCCTGAAGGTCCGTTCGATACGCCCGACGGCGTGATCGCTGAAATCCGCCGGCACCAAAATGGCAACGGCTTGCAGATCCTTGGCCCTGGTCATGCACGCTCCACCGGCTTGCCGGTCGACTGGCGCACATGCAGTTCCGGCTTGATCAATTCCTGCGAGGGCCGCACCGTCTGCCCGTTGAGCTTGTCGAGCAGCGCGCTGGCGGCGCGGCGACCGACCTCGCGCTGGCCATTCCAGACGGTGGTCAGCGCCGGCGTGGCGATCGCCGCCTCCTCGAGATCGTCATAGCCGGTGACGGAGATGTCGATGCCCGGCACCAGGCCGGCGCGCGCTATGCCGTTCATCAGGCCGATGGCGACGAGGTCGTTCCAGCAGCAGGCGGCGGTCGGTCTGTCCTTCAGCGCCAGGAACTGCCCGGCCGCCTCGAAGCCGGCTTGCTTGGTGCGCGGCCCGGCAATGCGCCAGGACGGTCTGACCTCAAGCCCCGCCGCCTCCATGGCGTTGACATAGCCCTGGTAGCGATCACGCCCGGTCGAGGTCTGGTCGGTGCCGCCAATCATGGCGATGCGCTTGTGGCCGAGCGAGATCAGGTGGTTGGTGGCGAGGCCCGTGCCATACGCATCGTCACCGCGAAACACCGGCACGTCGGCGCCCTCGACGGTGCGTGCGATCAGCACCGCCGGCAAGCCGTTCTCCTCGGCCATGACGATATCCGATGCGGGCGTGCCGATGGCCGGCGACATGATGACGCCGTCGGCGCCGAGCTGCAGCAGCGTATCGATGAAGGTGCGCTGCTTTTCGAGCTGATCATAATGATTGGACAGGATGAAGGTTTGCCGGCTGCGGTCGAGCTCACTCTCGATCGAGCGCAGGATCTCGGCGAAGAACGGGTTCATGATGTCGTGCACGACGACACCGACAATGCCCGAGCGCGAGGTGCGCAGACTGGCGGCGCGGCGGTTGTAGATATAGCCGATGGCGCGGGCGTGTTCCTTGATGCGGTCGCGCGTCGAGCCGGCGACCAGCGGACTGTCGCGCAGCGCCAGCGAAACCGTGGCCGTGGACACGCCGAGCGCATCCGCGATCGTCGACAGCTTGATCTTCTGTGCCAGGCTTTCGCTCCCCGTCGTTTTTTAAACTGTTTAAGGGCGGCCTTATGCCATCGATCGGGGCCAAATCAAAGTTTTTTTGCCAGCGCTTCGGCCTCGACATCCGAGGCCGCGCGGCTGCGGAGCCTGAGCCGGTGTTCGCGATGGACGATGTAGAGGCCACTGGCGACGATGATGGCGGCGCCGACCAGCGTCCAGCGGTCGGGGAACTGCTTGAAGACAAGCCAGCCGGAAATGATCATCCACACCATCTGCGAATACGGATAGGGCGCCAGAGCCGTGGTCGTCGCCAGCCGATAGGCCTGCACCAGCAGCCAATGGCCAACGCCGCCGAACACGCCAAGCATGAGCAGGACGAACCAGTGCCACCCATCATGCGGCAAGGAGAAGGAGAACGGCAGCATGGGTAAAAGCAGCACCGCCGGCGCCAGCGCCGAAAACAGGATCAGGCTTTCCGACGTTTCGGTCGCCGACATGCGGCGCGTCATGATGACATAGAAGCAGTTCGACAGCATCGAGCCGAGCGCGAAGAGATGTCCGACGCCGAAAACACCGACACCCGGCCTCGTGATGATCAAGACGCCGGCGAAAGCGGCCAGGATCGCCAGCCAACGCCGCCAACCGGCCCATTCGCCCAGCAGCGGGCCGGCAAGCGCGGTGATCACCATCGGCCCGAAGAAATAGATCGATGTCGTCTCGGCCAGTTGCAGGGAGCGCAGCGCCAGGACGTTGAACATGGTGGAGCCGAACAGGAAGGCGCCGCGTATCACATGCGCGGGCAAGTTGACCGGGCGAAACCGCACCGGCTCGCGCCAGCCGCGCAGCAGCGCCCCGACCAGCACGACATGCACGGCAAAGCGCACCCAGGCGACGATCAGGACGGAGACGCCTGCAAGGACGAGATATTTGCTGCTGGTGTCGAGGAAGGTGAAGAAGACATAGGTCGTCAGCATGCACAGGATCGCCACCGGCGGCGTCGCGCTTTCTGCATCTCTTTGGGAAGGATTCACGTGCAGGCCGGGGGAAAAGCTGGGCTGGAGCCCACCTTTGCGGGAATTGTCGCTTGCCGGCAAGCCAAAAGCGTCTGGCACAACAAGACGCCTGGGACAGGCTTAGCCCTCGTCCGGCATGTCACGGCCCAACCGGCAACGGGTTGACCATGCCCGCCGCCAACAGCGGCGCATTGTCGGTGCGGCCGGATCTGGTTGGCACCGCCGCAGGACTAGCCGCCGCAATGAGGATCGGCGGCGGGGCACTCATCGCCTCCATCGCCGGTCTGTTTCTTGCAGATTCAGCTCAGCGCTTTTTTCCATGATGCTTGTGTCGGCGATATTCGCATTGCTGGCGGCACTGTATGCCGCTCTTCTCGATCGGCGGCAGCCAGTCGATTGAGTTTGTGAGTTTGCCTCTATGCATGCATGTGGGCACCCTTGGTGATCTTGTCGACGATCTTCTTCCCTGCGCGCAGCGCGATGCCGACCACCTTGGCGTCTTCGGGCGCGAATTCGGCAAAGACGGCGCGATTGGCGGCGTCGAAGCCGGTCGAAAACATCTCCTCGACATAGAGCGAGGTGGTGACGCCGCGTTCCAGCGCACGCCGGTGGATCGCACCAAGCGCCGCATGGTCGGCCGAGAGTACGATGACCGGCTGGATCGACAGGGGATTGTAGAGATTATCGGCGCGGTCGCGATAGGGCTCGCCGATGATGTCGGGGAATTGCGCGACGACGCCGCTGGTCAGGAAGGCGGTGACGTTGAGTTTCTGCCAGACGGGCAGATCTTCCCGCAGTACGATTGCAAATTTCGTATCAAACATGAGAAAATGCGCCATTCGAGTTTAGGCCCCGTATTGCGAGGCTGAAGGAGACGATGTCGTTCGAACTAGACCGCCAGGCCTTCGAGGGTCTTGGACGTTTGTGCGCCGATGCCGCTGAAAGCTGCATCATCTCGGCTCCCGACCCTGCGGGGATGGAGCGCATCGAGGCGCGGTTTCACGGCAGCGCCTTCGATCCCCATCGCCACGACACCTATGCGATCGGGGTGACGCTGCGCGGCGTGCAGACCTTTCGCTATCGTGGCGCCGCGCGGCACAGCCTGCCCGGCCAGATCATCGTGCTGCATCCGGACGAATTGCACGATGGCGGCGCGGGCACCGAGGAAGGCCTGCGCTACAGAATGCTCTATCTCGAGCCGTCACTGATGCTCGACTGTCTCGGCGGCACGGCGCTGCCGTTCGTCAGGGATGGGGTGGTGACCGACGATGCCTTCTGCGCGACGCTGCTTTCGGCGCTTGGGCCATTGGAGCGGGAACTCGACGAGCTGTTCATCGACGACTTCCTGGCTCAACTGATGCAAAGCCTCGCCCGGCATGCCGGGCAGCCGGCAAAGGCACTGGCCGGGACGGCGTGGCGGGCGGCGACACTGGCGCGTGAATATCTCACGGAAAACCTCGACCGGCCCGTGCGTTCGGACGAGTTGGAAGCCATCACGGGTCTCGACCGCTATGCCCTGTCGAGACATTTCCGTGCGGCCTTCTCGACCAGTCCGCATCGTTTCCTGGTGATGCGCCGGCTTCAGAGCGCGCGCAAGATGATCGCCTCCGGCGAGCCCTTGGCACAGATCGCGGTCGAGGCCGGCTTCAGCGACCAGAGCCACTTCAACAGGCAATTCAAGAAAGCGTTCGGCATGACACCGGGACGCTGGTCGTCCTTGATCCACGGAGCTGCCGCGGCGGCTTGATAGCCGAAGAGATCATTCGTCCGCCTCGGCGTCGTCGTCGATCAACACCAGTTCCTCGTTGGAGAGGTTGGCCTCGATACGGGCGAGCAGCTTGAACAGCGCCTTCTGGTCTTTCTTGTCGAGGCCCTTCAGCGCCTGCTTTTCGGTCTTCTTCACCGACTTCTCGATGGCGCGGATGGTTTCACGGCCGGTATCGGTGAGGAAGATATGGGCCTGGCGGGCATCGGATTCCGATGCGCGTTTTTCCAGAAAGCCCTGCGCCTGCAGCCGGTTGATGGTCTTGGTGATGGTCGGCGGACGCACGCCGAGACGCCCGGCAAGAGTGCCCGGTGTCTGGCCGTCCTCGCGGTCCAGCGACAGCATGATCTGGTCCTGGCCGGCGTAGAAGCCGTGCGCCAGAAGCCGTGCCGCGAGCGCGGTCCTTGCCAGCCTTGCCGCCGAATGCAGCCGGCTCATCGTTGCAGTCTTGTCCGCCTTGGCCATGGTCATCCCTCTTCGGCCGTACCGGTGCGCACAGCATAGACGCAGCCGGCCGGTTGGCAATCGACGATCGAAAAAGATTCCGGCATCCGAAACAGCTTTGCCGGCAAGCATTTGCGGTGTCCGCCGTGGTGATGCCAGATGTTTATTTCAGTTAGATGACAAACGAGTTTCGCGTGCAGGAAATTCGGCCAACCGCTGCGTGAATGCGATCCGGCAACCGATAGCCCCGGACAAGAAGCCCCCTTGATCATTCCATCGCGCGGCGACGACCGCTTTTCGCGGCCACGATGTCAGAACGAATCCCAGCCGTTAAATTTGGCCCATGGTTTGGCCCGTGCAAAAGCCCGGCGCACATCCTATATGGAACCGACAATCCCTTTCGCGGCCTGGATTTCAGGGCCAGTCATTTCGAGGCAAGCCATGAGCGACGCACAGACGCAGATCCCCGTAACCGTTCTTACCGGCTATCTCGGCGCCGGCAAGACGACGCTGCTCAACCGCATCCTGTCGGAGAACCACGGCAAGCGTTACGCCGTGATCGTCAACGAATTCGGCGAGATCGGCATCGACAACGAGCTGATCGTGGAATCCGACGAGGAAATCTACGAGATGAACAATGGCTGCGTCTGCTGCACGGTGCGCGGCGACCTGATCCGCGTCGTCGAGGGCCTGATGCGCCGGCCCGGCCGCTTCGACGCCATCGTCGTCGAGACCACCGGGCTCGCCGATCCGGTGCCGGTGGCGCAGACCTTCTTCATGGACGACGACGTGCGCTCCAAGACCAAGCTCGATGCCGTGGTGGCGCTGGTCGACGCCAAGCATTTGCCGCTGCGGCTCAAGGATTCCAGGGAAGCCGAGGACCAGATCGCCTTCGCCGACGTCGTCGTGCTCAACAAGACCGACCTTGTGACCCCGGAAGAGCTCGCCAAGGTCGAGGCGACGATCCGCGCCATCAATCCGGCGGCCAGGATCCATCGTACGACGCGCGCCGGTGTCGACCTGTCGGAAGTGCTCGACCGCGGCGCCTTCGACCTGTCCCGGGCATTGGAAAACGATCCGCATTTCCTCGAGGCGAATGACGAACATGACCACCATGATCATGATCATCACGACCATGATGGCCACGATCACCACCATCATGATCATGACGGGCATGACCATCACGCGCATCCTTCCGACATCCATGACGTGACGGTGCAGTCGGTGTCGCTGCGCGGCGGCGAGATGGACCCGAAGAAATTCTTCCCTTGGATCGAGAAGATCACCCAGATGGAAGGCCCCAACATCCTGCGACTGAAAGGCATCATCGCGCTCAAGGGCGATGATGAGCGCTATGTCATCCAGGGCGTGCACATGATCATCGAGGGCGATCACCAGCGCGCCTGGAAGGACGGCGAAAAGCACGAAAGCCGGCTGGTCTTCATCGGCCGCGAACTCGACGCCGAGCGGCTGAAGAAGAGCTTCGAGGCCTGCCAAGCCTCGTAAGGCTGTATTGAAGGGCTCTCGAGATTGACTATAGGTCCATGTACACATATCATGTGTACATGGACCCGAGGAGATTTCTGATGCCCAGGTCGGCCGACAACAAAACCGAGCGCTATCAAATCCGCATCGCGCCTGCGCAGAAGGCGATGATCGCGCGCGCCGCCGCGCTATCTCATCAGGACGTTACCGACTTCATTCTCAACAAGGTGGTTCCGGAAGCACAGGCCGTAATCGAAGCAGCCGAGGTTGCGAAAGTGTCCGACCGCGATTTCACACGTATACTCGATCTGCTGGAGAACCCGCCGAAACCCAATGCCAAGCTCCGAGCAGCGATCGCAGCCTTGCCGGATACTCTGTGACGCTTCCCGCCTGGCACGAGGAGCCGATTGCGAAACGCCATGATCGGGCCTCGTTCGATTGCGGCGATGCGCAGATGAACGATTTTCTGCGGCGGTTCGCGCGGCAAAGCCACGAACAAAATGCCGCCAAGACTTTCTGTGCGATCGACGATACGGCTTTGGAGCGGATCTTTGGCTTCTATACGATCGCGCCGTCAGCCATTGCTCATGAAACCGTGCCGGAGACGATGACGAGAGGCTTGGCACGGCACGAGGTCTCCGGCTTCAAGCTTGCCCGGCTGGCGACCGACCGCAGCGTCGCCAGGCAAGGACTCGGAGGTCAACTGCTTGGCGCCGCCGCGTTGCGCTGCTTGCGACTTGCTGGCGAAGGCGGCGGCATCCTGCTTATCATCGATGCCAAGAGCGAGCGGGCCGCGCGATGGTATGCCAGCTACGGGGCCGAGCGTCTCGATGGATCGGATCTGACCTTGGTGATGCCATTGGCGACGTTCGCAACCGATCTGCGGGCGAAGGGGCTGCTTTGATGACAGCCTCTCGCCGATTGATCTGCCGGTTGCCGGAACCGCAGACGTCGAGTAAGCCGCCTCTGTAATCTCATTCAGTTGAACAAAGACAATCATGTCCACAGTCGCCCCGCTTGATCTCGAAGGCCATTGCGTTACCGCCGTCTTCCTTGGCGATGTGCCGCATTTCGCGCTGGCCGATGGCGCTATCCATCGGCTCGACAATGGCCACAAGACTGTGCAGGCTAATGATGGGCTGCTCGCGGCCTTTCATGACGCGGCCAACGACCGGCTGATCACCGGCGGTGAGGACGGCAAGGTGTTTGCCGTCAAAGCCGGCGGTGAGACCCAGGAGGTGGCGAGCGCCGGCAAGAAATGGATCACCAGCGTTGCCGCCGGGCCGCAAGGGGCCGTCGCCTATGCCACGGGCAAGACCGCCTTCGTGCGCTTCGCCGATGGTAAGACCCGGGAATTTGCCCATCCGCGCTCGGTCGAGGGGCTGGCGTTCTCGCCCAAGGGCATGCGCTTCGGCGTTGCCCGCTACAATGGCGCGACGCTGCATTTCCCCGCTGCGGAGGGCAAGCCGGTGGAACTCGAATGGGCGGGCGCCCACACCGGCATCACCTTCTCGCCGGATGGCGCCTTTCTGGTTACCACCATGCAGGAAAACGCCCTGCATGGCTGGAAACTCGCCGACGGCAAGCACATGCGCATGAGCGGCTATCCCGGCAAGGTCAAAAGCCTGTCGTGGAGCGTGAAAGGCAAGTGGCTGGCCAGTTCCGGCGCGCCGGCGGCGATCGTCTGGCCGTTTTCGGCCAAGGACGGGCCGATGGGCAAGGCGCCGCTGGAACTCGGCACCCGGGGCAACGCCATGGTGACGGCGGTCGCTTGCCACCCGAGCCAGGATGTCGTCGCCGTCGGCTATGACGACGGCATGGTCATGGCCGTGCGCTTTTCCGACGCCAAGGAAGTGCTTTTGCGGCGCCCGGGCAAAGGCGCCATCACCGCGATGATGTGGGACAAGGAAGAACGCCGCGTCGCCTTCGGCAGTGCCGCCGGCGACTGCGGCGTCATCGACATCACTGCGTAGTTTCGAAACAGCGGATTACTCGGCGCCGCAGGAAACCTTGCCGGTCAGATCGACCGGCTTGCCATCGCTGTCCTTGTCGTCCGTGCTGTCATAGACGGCGAGTTTGTAGTCTCCATCATAGACGCCCTCGTCGCTGGCCCTGGTCAGGATCGTAAGTTCGACCGAACTGTAGGTCTTGGCCACCTCCTGCTCGTGGTAGATGTTCAGCCGCAGCTCGTTGTTGTCGAGCCAGTACTGGGTGAGATTGGAGTTCTCGAAAGTGGTCTTGCGCAGCTGATCGCCGGCCGGCCCTGCCTTGATCTCCAGGTCGCCGCGAAAATTGAAGGTCGGGCCCCCCATGCCGGTGGTGACGCCGGCATCGACCTGGAATTTCACCTGTGGATCATCGACGGAGCACCAGATGCCGCCGGTCGCACAGGCCGTACCGGCCGACAGGAACAGTGCCGTCACGCAGATGATCGTCCGCATTTCCCTTGCCCCCTATTGCCGTTCCCATTGGCGCCGACTTCGCGCAGAGCGTCAAGCGCCGCCAGCTAGGGCTGAGCCAATGCAGAACGGACGCGCGGCCAATTGCCGATGCGGAGGTGGATTGGCTAAGAGGGACGTGCCAGAGGGGTTTTCATGCACAGCGACAGTTCAACGACCATCGGCGGCATCAGCCGCGACCGCATCGCGCAATTGCGCGAGACGGAAGGTGCCGTATTCCGCGAGGCGCGGCCGAAATCGCAGGCCAAGGTCGGCAACGGCTTGCCCGGCTTCTTCGGCGGCGTGCCGATGCACTGGATGAACGACTGGCCGACGCCGTTTCCGATCCTGGTCGACAGCGCCCGCGGCGCCACGATCACCGACATGGACGGCAACAAGCTCGACGATTTCTGCCTCGGCGACACCGGTTCGATGTTCGGCCATTCGCCGCCGCCGGTGGCACGCGCCCTTCGCCGCCAGGCTGGGCGCGGCTTGACTTACATGCTGCCTTCGGAAGACGCGCTCGCCATCGGGCCGCTGCTGCAGCAGCGCTTCGGCCTGCCGTTCTGGCAGATCGCGACGACGGCGACCGACGCCAACCGGTTCGCGCTACGCGTCGCCCGCGCCATCACTGGGAGAGAAAAAATCCTGGTCTTCAATGGCTGCTATCACGGCTCGGTGGACGAGACGATGGTGCGGCTGATCGACGGCAAGCCCGTCAACCGGCCAGGACTGGCGGGTGAATTCCGCGACCTGACCCGCTCGGCCAAGGTCATCGAATTCAACGATGTCGCCGCTCTCGAAGCGGCGCTGAAGGACGGGGATGTCGCTTGCGTCATCGCGGAGCCGGTGCTGACCAATTCCTGCATGGTGCTTGCCGATCCCGGCTACCATGATGCGCTGCGAAAGTTGACGCGCGAAGCGGGCACGCTGCTTTTGATCGACGAGACGCACACGATCTCGACCGGCCCGGGCGGCTACACCAGGAAATATGGGCTGGAGCCGGACTTGTTCGTGCTGGGCAAGCCGATTGCCGGCGGCGTGCCGGCGAGCGTCTGGGGCATGAGCGAGGAGGTCGCGTCGCGCTATGCCGACTATAACAGGACGAAAGAGCCTGGCTATTCCGGCATGGGCACGACGCTGTCGGCCAACCCGCTGCAGTTCGCGGCGATGCGCGCCACGCTCGAGGAGGTGATGACGCAGGAGAATTACGACCGCATGGATCATCTGGCGCGGCGGCTCGATGCCGGGCTGACCGGCGTGATCGATCGCTATCGTCTGCCCTGGCATATCTCCCGTGTCGGGGCTCGCGTCGAGTTCATCTGCGCGCCCGGCCCGCTGCGCAATGGCGCCGAGGCGGAGGGTGCGCATGCATCGGAACTGGAGGCCGCCATCCATGTCGCGCTGGTCAATCGCGGCGTGCTGATCGCACCCTTCCACAACATGATGCTGGTCTCGCCGGCAACGTCAGGCGCCCAGGTCAACCGGCTGATCACCGCTTTTGGCGCGGTTGCGGCAAAGCTTGCGGCATGAGACAAGCCACCAAGCCAAACCCGAGTTCCATCATGACTTCACCTTCGGGCTCGACGCCCACCGAGGCGCAAGCCTTCCTCGACGCCCATCCCGAGGTCGAGGCCTTCGATATCGTGCTGACCGACGCCAACGGCGTCGGGCGCGGCAAGATCGTGCGCCGGCATGAGCTGAAAAGCATTTTCGAAGGCGGCCGGCATATGCCGATCTCGATCCTCGGCCTCGACATCACCGGCGAGGATGTGCACGAAACCGGGCTGATCTGGGACAGCGGCGATGGCGATCTCAGGGCCTGGCCGATTCCCGGCACGCTGGTGCCGCTTTACGGCACGAACCCGCCCCGCGGCCAGGTGCTGATGGCGATGCACCATCTCGACGGCCAGCCAATGTCGTCGGACCCGCGGCTGGCGCTTGCCCGGCAGGTCGACATACTGGCGGCCAAGGGCCTCCATCCGGCTGGCGCCTTCGAGCTGGAGTTTTTTCTGCTGGCCAATGAGCGCGATGCCGAGGGCAAGGTGCAGCCGGCGCGCGCGGTGCTCGATGGCCGCGTCTCGGGCAAGACGGAAGTCTATTCCGTCGACCATCTGCACGGCATGGAGCCGCTGTTCTCCGACATCTACGCCGCCGCCAAGGCGCAAGGCATTCCGGCCGAGACGGTGATCTCGGAATATGCGCCTGGCCAGTACGAATTGACGCTGAACTACCGCAAGGACGTGATCCGGGCGGCGGACGACCTGGTCATGCTGAAGCGGCTGGTGCGGGCGCAGGCGCGCCGCCACGGCGTCACCGCCTGCTTCATGGCCAAGCCGATCGAGAAATATGCCGGCTCCGGCATGCATTTCCATGTCTCGCTGCAGGACAAGGACGGCCGAAACGTCTTTTCGGAAGCAGCCGGCGAGAACTGGTCGTTGCCGCTGCTGCGTGGCCTCGGCGGGCTGATCCAGACCATGGCGGAATCGATGCTGGTGTTTGCGCCGCACGCCAATTCCTGGCGCCGCTTCGTCTCGCAATCCTATGCACCGGTGGCGCCGACCTGGGGCGTCAACAACCGCTCGGTGGCGCTGCGCGTGCCGGCGGGCGATGCGAAAAACCGGCGCATCGAACATCGTCCGTCCGGCGTCGACGCCAACCCCTATCTGATTGCGGCGACGGTGCTCGCCGGCATCGTCAAAGGCCTCGATGAAGGGCTTGATCCAGGCCCCGAAACGACCGGCAATGGCTATGAGGCGTCCGTCACCCGTACGACGATGCCGGCCGATTGGCGCGCCGCCATCGAAGCAGCCAAGGCGTCCAGCTTTCTGAAAGGCGCGCTCGGCGAGGACCTGCACCGCACCTTCGTGGCGATCAAGCAGTCCGAATACCTGCGCGTGGCGCGCACGGTCAGCGAACTCGACTATCACCTTTACCTGCACGAAGTCTGATGGCTGGGTGACCCGGCGACGATCACTTTTTCGCCGTCGTCATCTAAATGAGGTGGCGTATCAGCCATCCCATAGAAATATTGGCGGAACCTTCCCGAGGCCTCGCTCATTCCTGACTTGATCGCGAGAGCGGACAAGGCCGCCAGGGATATGATTGCGAAGATGCCGACAACGCCTGCGCCGCACCACGCCAAGGTGCAGGCGAGGCACTGGCCGAAGCAGCAGCCAGCCGAAACACCTGATGACGATGCCGCGGACACGGTTTCCGAATTGCGAGAGGTCGCGAAGGGATGCCGCCGCTGTCCGCTTTGGCGCGATGCGACGCAGACGGTATTCGGTGAAGGGCCTGACAATGCCAAGGTGATTTTTGTCGGCGAACAGCCGGGCGACCAGGAAGACCTCGCCGGCCAGCCATTCGTCGGCCCGGCGGGCAAGGTGTTCGATGCCATATTGGACGATGCCGGGGTCGATCGCCTGAAGGTCTACGTCACCAACGCGGTCAAGCACTTCAAATTCGAGCCGCGCGGCAAGCGGCGCATCCATTCCAAGCCGAATGTCGGCGAGGTTCAAGCCTGCCGCTGGTGGCTCGACCAGGAATTTGACCTGATCAAGCCGAACGTCGCCGTGGCGCTCGGCGCCACGGCGGCGCTGTCCCTGCTTGGCAAGGCGATACCGGTAACCAAGATGCGCGGCCAGGTGATCGAACGCGAGGATGGCTTGCGGGTCTTCATCACCATTCATCCCTCCTTCATCCTGCGTATTCGTGATCACGCCGACAAAGAGGCCGAACGCGAGCGGTTTTTGCAGGATATGAAGCAGGTGAAGCGGCTTATGGCCGCTTGATTGCCGGTCTAAAGCGCTTCGCGTCGAAACGGATTCATGCGACGCGCTTCAGGTCTTTGTGTTGATGCATGTCCTTCCCCCAAAACCGAGGTCACTTGGGCGACATGCATTAGCGGACGAGAATTGCCCTGAGATCGTTGACGTTCGTGCCGGTCGGGCCGGGCACGAAGAGATCGCCGACGGCATTGAAGGCCGTCCAGGCATTGTTGCCGGCGAGCATCGCCTTGGCATCCACGCCCGCCGCGCGCATCCGTGAAACGGTCGAGCCGTCGGCGAAGGCGCCGGCATTGTTTTCCGAACCGTCGATGCCGTCGGTGTCGGCCGCCAAGGCATGAATGCCTTCCAAGCCATTGATGCCGATGGCGAAGGCGAGCAGGAATTCCGAGTTGCGGCCACCCTTGCCTTTGGCCCGCAAGGTCACGGTGGTCTCACCGCCCGAAAGGATCAGAACCGGCTTTTGGAAGGGCCGGTTGCGCGTCGCCACTTCGCGGGCAATCGCGGCGTGGACGCCGCCGACCTCGCGCGCTTCGCCTTCAACGGCATCGGAGAGGATGACGGCTTCAATGCCTTTCCGCCTGGCTTCTACTGCTGCCGCTTCCAGCGACACGCCGGCTGATGCGATCAGATGCACTTCGTTACGCGAAAAACGCTCGTCGTCGGGATCTGGCGCGTCGGCCGCAGGCGACCGGATATGCGCCATGACCGCGTCCGGCAGTTTCATGCCATGGGCTGATATCAAAGCCAGGGCATCTTCACGGCTGCCGGTATCGGGAACGGTCGGGCCGGACGCGACAAGGGCCGGATTGTCGCCGGGGATGTCGGAGACCACCAGCGACACCACCTTGGCCGGCCAGGCCGCGGCAGCCAGCCGGCCGCCCTTGATGGTGGAGAGGTGCTTGCGGATGGTGTTCATCGCCGCGATCGGCGCGCCGGAGGCGAGCAGCGCCTCGTTGACGGCGATCTCGTCGGCCAGCGTCAGGCCGGCGGCCGGAGACGGCAGCAGCGCCGAACCCCCGCCGGAAATCAGTGCCACGACCAGATCGTCCGCTGTCAGCCCGTGCACCTTCTCCAGCAGCCGCCGCGAGGCCTCGAGCCCGGCGGCGTCCGGTACAGGATGCGCCGCCTCGATGATCTCGATGCGCTCGCATTTGGCGCCATAGCCGTAGCGCGTGACGACCAGCCCTTCGATCGGGCCATCCCAGACCTTTTCGAAGGCCGCGGCCATCTGCGCCGAGCCCTTGCCGGCGCCGATGACGATGGTGCGGCCCCTGGGCCTGACCGGCAAATGGTCGCGGATGGTACGCTCCGGATCGGCGGCGGCGACGGCGGCATTGAAGATCGAGGTAAGAAAAACCTTGGGATCGGGCACGGTCATTCGGGGTCCGCGGACAGTGCCAGCTCGCGCCTGTCCATGCCCAGGTTATCGCACAGCGCATCGACCACCACGCCATGATCCTGGCGCTCCGGCAGGCCGGACACCGCGATCACACCGATGACACCGGCGCCCTTGACCGTGACCGGGAAGCCGCCGCCGGCCAGCACGTAGTCAGCAATATCCAGCCCCTCGCCGATCTTGAAGGTGCGGTCAGGACGTTGCTGTTCAAGCACCAGACGGTAAGTGCTTCTGAGATAGCGCTTCACGACATTGATCTTGCGCCGCGCCCAGTCGGGGTTGGAAGCGTTCGAACCCGGCATGGCGGCATAGAAAAGCGGCCGGTCCCATAGCCTGATGTCGACGATGATCGGCAGGTTCTCGGCCATTGCACGACCACGGATGGCTGCGCCGATCTCGAAGGCGACGGCCTCGTCGAAGGCTGCGAAGACAAGTGTCTCTTCCTGTCTCTTGATCAGAGCGATGTCGTCAGCAACGGCCATGTCTCTTTTCTCCGAAAATCGTGACGTTTCGTTTGTACGACAACATCGGCCGGGTCAAGCTTCCATCGCGGCGCCCCCTCATCCGGCCGCCGCGCGGCCGCGTTCTCCCGGTTGGGAGAAGAGCCTGGCGCCAGCGCCGGCGGTCTCCTCTCTCCTTGGGGGGCCGGATCGCCCCGAATTGCCCTTCGCAATTCGGTTGGCAAGACGGGGTTCACCCCGCGATCATGTCGCTCTTGGCCGCGCGCCCCGCCACATAGACCTCGCGCACGGCTCGGTCGTCGCCAAGCGTCTGCAGCAGAAACAATTCCTGCGCCAGCGTCTCGACCGTCTCCATCCTGAGCCGCATGGCGGGCGTCGCCCTGGCATCGAGCACGACGATGTCTGCATCGGTGCCTTCCTCCAACGTGCCGATCTTGTCCGTCACCGACAGCGCCTCTGCGTTGCCGCGCGTGATCTGCCAGAAAGACTGGAACGGGTTCAGCTTCTCGCCATTGAGCGCGATGACCTTGTAGCCCTCGTCCATGGTGCGCAGCATCGAATAGTTGGTGCCGCCGCCGACATCGGTGGCGGCACCTATGCGCAACGGCTTGTCGCGGCGACGAAAGCGCTGATAGTCGAACAGGCCGGAACCGAGGAACAGGTTCGAGGTCGGGCAGAACACGGCCACCGAACCGCTGTCCGACAGGGCGTCCGCCTCGCGCTCCGACAAATGGATGCAGTGGCCGAACAGGCTCTTTTTGCCCAGCAGCCCATAATGCTCGTAAACATCGGTGTAGTCGCGCGACCAGGGGTAGAGTTCCCCGGTGAAGGCGATCTCGGCGTGGTTTTCCGACAGATGCGTCTGCATGTGCAGGTCGGCATGTTCGCGGCACAACGCGCCGGCCATCTCCATCTGCTCCGGTGACGAGGTGATGGCGAAACGTGGCGTGATGGCATAGAGCTGGCGGCCCTTGCCGTGCCATTCGGCGATCAGCGCCTTGGTGTCGTCATAGCCCGATTGCGGCGTATCGAGCACGCCTTCGGGCGCGTTGCGGTCCATCATCACCTTGCCGGCGACGTTGAGCATGTCGCGCGCATGCGACTCGGCGAAGAAGGCTTCCGCCGACGCCTTGTGCACGGAGCAGTAGGCGGCAACGGTCGTGGTGCCATGGCGCACCGTCTCATCGAGGAACAGGCGCGCGATGCGGCGGCCATGCTGGGCGTTGGCGAATTTTGTTTCCTCGGGAAAGGTGTAGGTGTTCAGCCAATCGAGCAGCTCGGCGCCATGGGACGCGATGACCTGCATCTGCGGGAAATGCACATGGGCATCGATGAAGCCCGGCAGCAGCAGATGCGGCCGGTGGTCGATTTTTTTCGCCGTCTCACCGGCCTGTTTCTCGACATCGGCATAGGCGCCTGCCGCAATGATCCTGCCGTCGCTTATCAGCAGCCCGCCATCCTCCTCGTAGCGCCAGGCGGAGTGGTCGTCGATGGTTTGCGGCCAGCGCACGAAGGACAGCGTGCGGCCACGCAGAAGTGTCGAGGTCATGCTTATTTCCCCGCGCCTTCGAACCACGCCACCAGCAACGCCCGTTCCTTGTCTGATATCTGCGAGACATTGGCTGGCGGCATGGCGTGGCTGCGGCCGGCCTGCAGATAGATATCGCGGGCATGCTCGGCGATGCCGGCGTCCGTATCCAGCATCACCCCCTTGGGTGCGTGATAGATGCCTTCATAGACCGGCTCCTGTGAATGACACATCGAGCAGCGGCCGAGCACGGTGTCGCGCACGGCCGGGAAATGCGCCGAAGCGATATAGACCTCAGCCGCGGCGGAGGCCTTGGGTTCGCCGGTCAGCACCTTCGGCACCGTCGACAGCCAGATGATGATGAGAAACAGGACAAGGGCGCCCAGCCACGTCCAGTGCGGATTGCCGGCGCGCTTGTGCACGCTGTTGAAATAATGCCGGATCAGGACGCCGATGATGAACACCAGCGAGGCGATGACCCAGTTGAACTCGGTGCCGAACGCCAGCGGATAATGGTTCGACAGCATCAGGAACAGGACGGGCAACGTCAGATAGTTGTTGTGGAGCGAACGCTGCTTGGCGATCTTGCCGTATTTCGGATCCGGCTTGCGGCCGGCGATGAGGTCGGCGACGACGATCTTCTGGTTGGGAATGATGACCATGAAGACGTTGGCCGACATGATCGTCGCGGTGATGGCACCCAGATGCAGGAAGGCGGCGCGGCCGGTGAACAGATGCGTCAGCCCCCAGGCGATGAACACCAGCACGCAGTAGAGCACCAGCATCAGGCCGGTGTCGCTTCTTCCGAGCGGCGAGCGGCACAAGAGATCATAGACCACCCAGCCGACGCCGATCGTCGCCATCGACAGCAGGATGCCGACCGGTACCGACATCGGCAGCACGTTGGGATCGATCAGGAACAGGTCAGCGCCGGCGTAATAAACCACGCACAGCATCGCGAAGCCGGAAAGCCAGGTGGCGTAGGATTCCCATTTGAACCAGGTCAGGTGTTCCGGCATCTCGGACGGCGCCACCAGATATTTCTGGATGTGGTAGAAGCCGCCGCCATGCACCTGCCATTCCTCGCCGAAGGCCCCAACCGGCATGCCCGGGCGCTGGCGCAGACCAAGATCGAGTGCGACGAAGTAGAAGGACGAGCCGATCCAGGCGATGCCGGTAACGACGTGCAGCCAGCGCACGGCGAAGCTCAGCCAGTCCCAGAAAATCGCGAAATCCATCATTGAAGTCGTCCCTGCCGATCCGGTGACTTTACGGTGTGGTGCGCAAACGAAAAGAGGCGAGGTGTACGATGACTTTCAAAAAAAATTGGAAAATACTAGTTTGATGGCCACAAACCGGCGAAGGTGCTCCGTATGGCCTATCTCGACAACATCGCCGTCTTCGTCCGCGTCGTCGAGCTCGGCAATCTGTCGGCGGCCGGCCGCGACATGCGCATTTCGCCGGCTGTCGCCTCCAATCGCATCAAGGAACTGGAGAAGCATCTCGGCGTGCGGCTGTTCAACCGCACCACCCGGCAGTTGATGCCAACAGAACACGGCACTGTTTTCTATTCCGGCGCCAAGCAGGTGCTGGAAGCGATCACCGAGGCGGAGGCTGCCGTCTCGGCGCTGTCCGGCCAGCCGCGCGGCACCATCCGCGTCACCGCGCCGCTCGGTCTCGGGCGACGGCTGGTGGCCTCGGGCATTCCCGATTTCCATGACAAATACCCTGACATCGAGGTGCGGCTCAGGCTCTCGGACCACAATGTCGACATCATGAAGGAAGGCATCGACGTCGCCTTCCGGCTCGGCATCATCGAGGATTCCAGTCTTCGGATGCGTGGCATCATGGAATGCGAGCGCGTGCTGGTCGCCGCACCAAAATATCTGGAGGCGCGCGGCGAGCCGATGGAGCCGCAGGAGCTGATCGGCAGGAAACATGATTGCCTGATGCTGCGCTATTCCGGCGCGCGCGAATATGTCTGGACCTTGCAGACCCCGACCGGGCCGCAAAAGTTCGAGGTACACGGCCCATACGACACCGATGATGGCGACGTGCTGACCGGTTGGGCCTTGTCAGGGCGCGGCATCATCAACAAGCCGCGCTTCGAGGTCGAGCCGTTCATCCGCGACCGCCGGCTGAAGGTGATCCTGAGCAACACGCCACCGACGCCGGTGCAGTTCGCGGCCGTTTATCCGCACAAGAAGCTGCAGGACCCCAAGGTGCGGCTGCTGCTCGACTTCATGGCGGAGCGCTGCCAGCGGCTGATCAAGGATCTTCTGGCCGGCAAGTAGGCGGAAGGGCGAACTGGCCTGCAAGTGATGGCCTCGTGGCCTATCCGATCCGGTTGCCTTGCGCGAAAGCCAGCCTAGGCTGGTCTAGCCGGGGCCATCACCTTGCCCTGCAGAGCCCGATGATCCGCGGTCACGTGGCTGACCAGCGCCGTCATGATCTCGGCGGCCGCCAGCGCGGCGATGACGGGCGGGCGCTTGTCCTTGACCGCATCGCCGCCGATCGGCGAGACGAGGCGGGCGAATTCAGCCTCCGTACCGTCCGCCGACTTCAGGAACCAGCTCCTGAACGTGGCTTTCTTGGTCTTCGACCCGATCATGCCGACATAGGCCGCGTCGTCGCGTTTCAGCGCCTCGGCGACGATCAGGAAATCGAGCGCATGGTCATGAGTGAGGATGGCGAAGGCGGTGCCGGCCGGGGCGTTGCGCACCTCGGCCTCCGGCATGGGGGTCAGCCGAGTCTCCACGGTTTCCGGCATGCCTTCCAGCGCCTCGGCGCGAGTTTCGATGACGACGCCGCGCACGGGAAGGAGCGCAATGGTCGACGCCAGCGCCTGGCCGACATGACCGCCGCCGAAAATATAGACATGCGGCATATGAGCTTCCTCGGCTTCCGCCGCCGCGACCAGTTCGGCGGCCAATGCGGTATCGACCAACCGGATCAGCACCTCGACCCGCCCGCCACAGCACTGGCCGATTTCGGGGCCGAGCGGGACGTCAAGCGTGGTGCGGACTTCGTCGACCGCGACGCGGGACGTCGACTGCAGGCGGTTGGACCCACCCGATGGCGCCACCATCTGCCGCGCCTTGTCGATGGCCATGTATTCGAGTTGACCGCCGCCGATCGTGCCAAAGATCGCCGTTCGCGAGACGAGCATGAAGGCGCCCTTCTCACGCGGCGTCGAGCCCCTGGTGCCGGCCACTTCGACCAGGGCAAGACGGCCGACGCCGCCGAGAAAGGCTTTCAGGCTTTGTGCTTTCGAGTTCATGGTTTCACGGTTCCCGAATGGGAAATATAGGCTTTTTCGGTCCGAATTGCACGTTCTGCCAGATTCAGGCGCCGGCCTTGATCGCTTTCTTCAGCCGCTCGATTGCCATCAGCACGCGTTCTGGCGTTGCCGGGGCGTCGAGGCGCGGGCAGATCTTGTGGTCGGCGACGCTGGCCACTGCGTCCGACAGGGCGTGCAGCACCGCCATGCCATGCGGCAGCGGCGGTTCGCCGACCGCCTTGGAGCGATGGATGGTCGGTTCATAGGCCTGCGACCAGTCAGTCAGCGCCACGTTGAAGATCTTCGGTCGGTCCGACGCCAGCGGGATCTTGTAGGTCGACGGCGCATGCGTGCGCAGCCGGCCCTTGTCGTCCCACCACAATTCCTCGGTGGTCAGCCACCCCATGCCCTGGATGAAGCCGCCCTCGATCTGGCCGAGGTCGATGGCCCGGTTCAGCGAACGGCCGCAATCGTGCAGGATATCGGCGCGCTCGACGACATATTCGCCGGTTAGCGTGTCGACCGACACTTCGGCGCAGGCCGCGCCATAGGCGTAGTAATAAAAGGCGTGGCCCTGGCCCTTGCCGCGGTCCCAGTGGATCTTCGGCGTCTTGTAGAAGCCGGCGGCCGAGAGCTGCACACGCGCAATATAGGCCTGCTTGACCAGATCGTTGAAGCTGACCTCCTGGTTGCCGACGCGCACCCGGTTTGGCAGGAACACCACCTGGTCGACAGGGATCTGGTATGTCTCGGCGGCAAAGTCGGTCAGCCGCTGGCGGATCTGGCGCGCCGCGTTCTGTGCCGCCATGCCATTGAGATCGGCGCCCGAGGACGCCGCCGTCGGCGCGGTGTTGGGCACCTTGGCGGTGGTGGTGGCGGTGATCTTCACGCGGTCGAGGTCGATCTGGAATTCCTCGGCCACGACCTGCGCCACCTTGAGGTGCAGGCCCTGCCCCATTTCGGTTCCGCCATGGTTCATGTGCACCGAGCCGTCGGCATAGACATGCACCAGCGCGCCGGCCTGGTTGGACTCGGTCTTGGTGAAGGAGATGCCAAACTTGACCGGCGTCAGCGCCAGGCCGCGCTTGATGAAGCGGCTGTTGGCGTTGAAGGCCGAAATCTCGCGGCGGCGACGCGCATAGCTGGCGCTCTCCTCCAGTTCCGCCACGATGCGCTGGATGATGCAGTCCTCGACCTTCTGGTGATAGGGCGTGACGTTGCGGCCGCCGATCGCTTCCATCGGATCGTAGAAATTCAGCTTGCGGATCTCGAGCGAATCCTTGCCGACCGAAAAGGCGACCTCGTCGATGACGCGCTCGGCGCCGATCATGCCTTGCGGGCCGCCGAAGCCACGAAAGGCGGTGTTGGAGACGGTGTTGGTAAAGAGCGGCGCCGATTTGGCCAGCACCGCTGGATAGAAATAGGCGTTGTCGCAGTGGAACAGCGCACGATCGCCGACCGGGCCGGACAGGTCGGCGGAAAAGCCGCAGCGCAAAGCGTAGGTGAAGTCGACGCCAAGGATGTTGCCCTCGTCGTCGAAGCCGACCTCGTAGTCGATGGCGAAATCATGCCGCTTACCGGTGGCGGTCATGTCCTCGTCGCGGTCGAGCCGGATCTTGACCGCGCGCTTCAGCCTCTTGGCGGCAATAGCGGCGATCGCGGCGCACTGGTTGGCCTGCGTTTCCTTGCCGCCGAAGCCGCCGCCCATGCGGCGCACCTCCACCGTCACCGCGTTACTCGGCACGCCGAGCGTGTGGGCGACCAGATGCTGCGTCTCGCTCGGCCCCTGGGTCGAACAGTAGACGGTCACCTCGTCGTCCTCGCCGGGGATGGCGAGCGACACCTGGCCTTCGAGGTAGAAATGGTCCTGGCCGCCAAGCCACATGCGGCTCTTGATGCGGCGGGGCGCTGCCTTGATTGCCGCGGCCGCATCGCCGCGCTTCAGGACCAGCGGCGTGGTCACCTGCTTGTCCTTCGTCGGATCAAGGTCCCAGATGTCGATCACGGCGGGAAGCTCGTCATACTCGATCCTGGCCAGGCGCGCGGCGCGCCGGGCTGCCTCGCGCGTTTCGGCAATCACCGCGAAGATGGGCTGGCCGAAGAACTGCACCTTGCCTTCCGCCAGCACCGGATCGTCATGCATGTTGCTGGGCGAGACATCGTTCTCACCCGGCACGTCGGCATAAGTCAGCACGTCGACGACGCCGGGGGCCGCGCGCACCGCCGAGAGATCGACGCTTTTCAGAACGCCATGCGCCACCTTGGACAGGCCAAGGCCGGCATGCAGCGTGCCGGCCGGCTCCGGCATGTCGTCGATATAGACGGCGCCGCCGCTGACATGCTTGTGGGCGGAATCATGCCGCTGGTCGGTAGCGATGCCGCCGACGATCTTCTCGGCCTTGTGGTTTGATGTGGCGTGCTTGTTCATCAGGCAGCCTCGCTGCGCGATACCTGCACCGGCACCTTGGTGCCCGTGGTTTCCACGTAAAAGCGCAACAAAAGGTTTTTTGCAGCCAGAGCTCGATATTCGGCGCTCGCGCGCATGTCGGTGAGCGGCGTGAAGTCCTTGGCGTATTCCGCCATCGCCGCCTCCACCGTCGCTTCGTTCCAGGCCTTGCCGATCAAAGCCTGT
The DNA here is from genome assembly GCF_037179655.1 of Mesorhizobium sp. Cs1299R1N1. Taxonomy (NCBI): domain Bacteria; kingdom Pseudomonadati; phylum Pseudomonadota; class Alphaproteobacteria; order Hyphomicrobiales; family Phyllobacteriaceae; genus Mesorhizobium; species Mesorhizobium sp. Cs1299R1N1. Next base: position 136,968 of record NZ_JAPYKR010000009.1, read on the forward strand.
TCAACGGCCGCAGCCCGCTTCGGCGTTGCCGCCATGCCGCCATAGGCGATGCGGATGTCGGCCACCGTGCCATCCTTGGCCAGAGCCAGGCAGAAGGCCCCAAGGGTCGCGGTGATGTCCTCGTCGCGGCGCTTGGTGACCTTGTAGACGGCGAATTTCACGTCCTTTGCCGGCACCGGCACATGCAAGGCCTCGACGAACTCGCCTGGCTGGCGGTCCTGCTTGCCATAGGCGATGAAAAAATCCTGCAACGGGATCGTGCGCCGCGTCTTGCCCTTGCGCAAAGTCAACCGTGCGCCGAGTGCGATCAACGGCGGCGGCGTGTCGCCGATCGGCGAGCCGTTGGCGACGTTGCCGCCGATCGTGCCCATGTTGCGAACCTGTTCGCCGCCGATGCGGTCGAACAACGGTCCCAACGCCGGGATGCGTTTCGACAGTGTCGAAAAAGCTTCGGTGTAGGTGACGCCGGCGCCGATCGATATGACACTATCGTCTTCCGTGATGGTGCAAAGCCCCGGCAGATTGCCGATGAAGATCGCCGGCGAGATTTCGCGCATATGCTTGGTCACCCACAGGCCAACGTCGGTCGAACCGGCGACGACGGTGGCGGTGGGTTCTTTTTCGAAGACAGAAGCGAAATCGTCGGCATCGGCCGGCACGACCAGCCGCGTCCTGCCGGAGCCCATCTCGATCCTGGCGCCATCGCGCAACGCCTGCAGCCGTGTCGTGATGTCCCGGCGCTCCGCCGCCAGCGGGTCCTTCGCCGCCTTGCCATAGCTCGAGATGGCGTGCGCGGCACGCATGATCGCCTCGTAACCGGTGCAACGGCAGAGATTGCCTTGCAAGGCTTTTTCGATGGCCGCATCCGATGGGTCCGGTGATTTCATCCACAGGCCATAGAGCGACATAATAAAACCCGGCGTGCAGAAGCCGCATTGCGACCCATGGAAATCGACCATCGCCTGCTGCACAGGATGCAACTGGCCAGACACACCGCGCAGATGCTCGACCGTCACGACATGGGTGCCGTCGAGCGAGCCGAGGAAGCGGATGCAGGCATTGACGCTTTCATAGACCAGTCCGGCGGCCGAAAGCTTGCCGATGAGCACGGTGCAGGCGCCGCAATCGCCCTCGGCACAGCCTTCCTTGGTGCCGCGCAGCGAACGGTCGAGCCGCAGCCAGTCGAGCAAGGTCGCATCGGGCGCCACGGATGACAGCGCGATATCCCTGCCATTCAGAATGAAGCGGATTTCGTTGCGGATGTTGACCTTGGCCATGCCTCAGCTCCCCCTGTAGGTGGAATAGCCGTACGGCGAGATCAGCAATGGTACATGATAATGCACCGCCTCCGCCATGCCGAAGCGGATCGGCACGCTGTCGAGGAAGGCAGGCGCGGGCAGCTTCGTGCCCTGGCCGCGCAGATAGTCGCCAGCCGCGAACACCAGCTCGTATTCGCCGGTGCGGAAGTCGGCGCCCGCCAGCAGCGGCGCGTCGCAGCGGCCGTCGGCATTGGTGACGACCGTCTTCAGAAGCGTGCGGGCGGAACCCTCCAGATGGTAGAGTGCGACCGACAATCCCGCCGCCGGCCTACCGGTCGCGGTATCCAGGACATGGGTCGTCAGACGCCCGCCATCGGCTTTCGACGTTTCTGCCATTGGCCGCCTCCCATTTTCCAATACGAACAAATTGGCCGGTACAATCGAGCACTAACGATGAATTGTGCGCCAATTAAAGGCGATGCATAAGTCCCGGTCGAGCGGAGTGCGACAAAAACACTTTCAAAAATTTTGAGGGGAATGCGAGAAGCACCCTTTCGATATCCTGATCATACTTCCGGTGATGCCGGGCGCGGAGGGACGATGCGTTACACCAGGGACATGCGTGGCTACGGAGCCAATCCGCCGGATCCGAAATGGCCTGGCGGCGCGCATGTCGCCGTGCAGTTCGTCGTCAACTACGAAGAGGGCGGCGAGAACTGCGTGCTCCACGGCGACAAGGCTTCGGAAGCCTTCCTGTCGGAAATCGTCGGTGCGGCGCCCTGGGTGGGCCAGCGCCACTGGAATATGGAATCAATCTACGAATATGGGGCGCGGGCCGGCTTCTGGCGGCTGCTGCGCCTGTTCAGCGAAGAGCAAGTGCCTGTGACCTGCTATGGCGTCGCCACGGCGCTCGCGCGCTCACCCGACCAGGTCACGGCCATGCAGGAGGCCGGCTGGGAAATCGCCTCGCACGGGCTGAAGTGGATCGATTACCGCGACCACGACGCCGAGGACGAGCGCCGCGACCTCGAAGCGGCGATCAAGCTGCACTACGAGGTGACCGGCCAGCGCCCGACCGGCTGGTACACGGGCCGCACATCGGTCAACACGGTGCGGCTGGTGGCCGAAGAAGGCGGCTTCGACTACGTCTCGGACACCTATGACGACGAACTGCCTTACTGGTTCGAGCATGCGGACGGCACGCAGCTCATCATCCCCTACACGCTCGACGCCAACGACATGCGCTTTGCCACGCCGCAGGGTTTCAACTCGGGCGACCAGTTCTTTGCCTATCTCAGGGATAGTTTCGATACACTCTATGCCGAGGGCAAGGCTGGCAGGCCGCGCATGATGAACATCGGCCTGCACTGCCGCCTCGTCGGGCGGCCGGGCCGGGTGGCGGCGCTGAAACGCTTCGTCGATTATGTCAAGTCGCACGACAAGGTCTGGCTGGCGCGGCGCATCGACATCGCCAAGCACTGGCAGGAAAATCACCCCTATCAACCGGCCGCTCTGCGCCCGTCGAAGATGGAATTCGAGACGTTCGTTCACACCTTCGGCGGCGTGTTCGAGCATTCGCCCTGGATTGCCGAACGGGCCTACGAGCTGGAGCTCGGCCCAGCGCACGACACAGCCGGCGGCCTGCACAATGCGCTCTGCCGTATCTTCCGTTCCGCCAGCGAAACCGAGCGGCTCGGCGTGCTCAACGCCCATCCCGACCTCGCCGGCAAGCTGGCCAAAGCCAGGCGGCTGACGGCGGAATCGACCAGGGAACAGGCTTCCGCCGGTCTCGACGCGCTGACCGACAAGGAGCGTGAATTGTTCTCCAAGCTCAACGCCGCCTACGTCACCACCTTCGGCTTTCCCTTCATCATCGCGGTGAAAGGCAAGACAAAGGAGGAAATCCTAGCCGAATTCGAAGCCCGCATCGGCAACGGCCGCGGCGTCGAATTCGAAACCGCTTGCAAGCAGGTCGAGCGCATCGCGCTGCTCCGCCTCAAGGACATGCTTCCACAATAGGTTTGAACCATGGATACGATCAGGATGCCCGAGCGCACCTATTATGCCCCACAGGGCGGCCATTCCGGCCAGAACGAACTTCTGACCGGACGCGCCGTCTTCACCGAGGCCTATGCCGTCATTCCCAAGGGGGTGATGCAGGACATCGTCACCAGCGCCTTGCCGTTCTGGGACAAGACCCGCGTCTGGATCCTGTCGCGGCCGCTGTCCGGCTTCGCCGAGACGTTTTCGCAATACATCGTCGAGGTCGCGCCCGGCGGTGGCAGCGACCGGCCCGAGCCCGATGCCGGCGCCGAGGGCGCCCTGTTCGTGGTCGAGGGCGAACTGACGGTTCTGCTCGACGGCAAGAAGCATAGCTTGAGCCCCGGCGGCTTTGCTTTCCTGCCGCCTGCCAGCGGCTGGACAGTCCGCAACGAAAGCAAGGCGGCTGTCCGCTTCCACTGGATACGCAAGGCATATGAGGCGGTCGACGGTCTCGAGATTCCCAAGGCCTTCTTCACCAAGGAACAGGAGATCGCGCCGACCCCGATGCCGGGCACCGAGGGCCGCTGGGCAACGACGCGGTTCGTCGATCCCGCCGATCTGCGCCACGACATGCACATGACCATCGTCACGCTCGAGCCCGGCGCGGTCATTCCTTTCGCCGAGACACATGTCATGGAACACGGGCTCTATGTGCTCGAAGGCAAGGCGGTCTACCGGCTCAACCAGGACTGGGTCGAAGTCGAGGCCGGCGACTATATGTGGCTGCGCGCCTTCTGCCCGCAGGCCTGCTATGCCGGCGGCCCCGGCAAATTCCGCTATCTGCTCTACAAGGATGTCAACCGGCACGCCAAGCTCGGCGGGGCTGGCATCGCGAAGCGGACGTCATGACCCGCATCGTCGCGCGGCCGCTGACCCGTGAGGCCTTTGCCGAATTCGGCGACGTCATCGACATGGGCGGCGACAATCACTATCCGATCAATGGCGGCAAGGCCGAGCGCTACCACGATCTCGCCACCGCTGAGGCTGCAGGACCTAACGCCCGCGTGCTGATTTCCATGGTACGCGGCACGCCTTACGAGATGCCGCTGAAGCTGACCATGGTGGAGCGCCACCCCTTGGGCAGCCAAGCGTTCATCCCGCTGTCGCCACGTCCGTTCCTGGTCGTCGTCTGCCATGACGGCAAGGAGGGGCCGGGCGAGCCGCATGCCTTCATCACCGCACCGGGGCAAGGCATCAACTATTCCCGCAATCTGTGGCACGGCGTGCTGACGCCCATCGGAGAGCCTCAGGACTTTTTGATCGTCGACCGTGGCGGCGACGGAGCCAATCTCGAGGAATTCCATTTCTCGCACGCCTACGAGATCCATCTCCCCGACGAGAGCTTGTGATGACCGACATTTCGCTGATCGACCGCCTGCTCGACGTGATCGAGCACGACATCGTGCCGAAGACGGCAGAAGGCGTCGCGCACGGCAACAAGCTGTTCGGAGCGGCGATCCTGCGCAAGGACGACCGTTCGCTGGTGCTGGCCGAAACCAACAACGAGATGGAAAACCCGCTCTGGCATGGCGAGGTGCATTGCCTGAAGCGCTTTTACGAAATGCCCAAGGCCGAACGTGTCGACACGAAAGATGCCATCTTCATTGCCACGCATGAACCCTGTTCGCTCTGCCTGTCGGCGATCACCTGGACCGGCTTCGACAATTTCTACTATTTGTTCAGCCACGAGGATTCGCGCGACAGTTTCGCCATCCCGCATGACCTCAAAATCCTGAAAGAGGTCTTCACCCTTGATCCCGGCGGCTACAATGCCGAGAACGCCTATTGGAAAAGTTTTTCGATCCGCAGGCTGGTGAGAGCGCTGCCCGAGGTCGAGCGCCAGCGGCTGGAGGATCGGATCGGCAGGATTTCCGGACGCTATGACGAGCTGTCCGGCGTCTATCAGGCGAACAAGGCCGAAACCGACATTCCGCTGAATTGATAGTATGAAACAGGTAGCGGCACAGGTCGCATATTTCGCTGCTCCAGTCGCGAATGACGATTGAAAGTTCTCGTGCCGCGGAGCGTTATGCCTGCCATGAAAACCATCACCGAATTTCCCCGCAAGGTCGTCGAATTTCCCGACATGGGCATCGTCATGCCCGATGGCTGCCGGCTGTCGGCGCGGGTGTGGATGCCGGAGGATGCGGGCGACGATCCAGTACCTGTCATCCTCGAGCACCTGCCTTACCGCAAGCGCGACGGCACGATCTTTCGCGATCAGCTTACCCATCCCTATTTCGCCGGACACGGTTACGCCTCGATCCGCGTCGACATGCGCGGCAATGGTGATTCCGAAGGGCTGATGGACGACGAATATTCCGAGCAGGAACTGCAGGACGCCTGCGATGTCATTGCCTGGGCGGCGGCGCAGCCCTGGTGCAACGGCAATGTCGGCATGATGGGTATTTCCTGGGGCGGCTTCAATTGCCTGCAGGTGGCGGCCAAACAACCGCCGGCGCTCAAGGCAGTGATCAGCCTGTGCTCGACCGTCGACCGCTATGCCGACGACATCCACTACAAGGGCGGCTGCCTGCTGCTCGAGAATTTCGGCTGGGCCTCGACCATGCTGTCCTATTCGTCGCGGCCACCGGATCCGCTGATTGCCGGCGACGACAAATGGCGCGATCTGTGGCTGAAACGGCTGGAGAACCAGTCGTTCCTTTTGCCGCTGTGGCTCAGCCACCAGCATCGCGACGCCTATTGGAAGCGCGGTTCGATCTGCGAGGATTTTTCCGCTGTTCATGCCGCGGTGCTGTCGATCGGCGGCTGGCACGACGGCTACCGCAACACGATCTCGCACCTCGTCAGCAACATCGAGGCACCGGTCAAGGGTATCGTCGGACCGTGGATCCACAAATACCCGCACTATGCCGGTCCCCAGCCCGCGATCGGCTTCCTGCAGGAAGCGCTGCGGTGGTGGGACCACTGGCTGAAGGGCGCCGAGACCGGCGTCGAGGCCGATCCCGACTACCGCGCCTATGTGATGGACAGCGTGCGTCCCGCCCGCTGGCATCCGGAGCGGCCCGGCCGCTGGATAGCCGAGCAGGAGTGGCCGTCGTCCAGCATAGCGGTCGAAGCGATCGAACTCATTTCCCCTGATGCAGGGCCTTCAACCGTCGCTTCGCCGCAGACCTGCGGGCTTGCCGGCGGCGAATACTTTCCGTTCACCTTCGGACCGGAATTGCCGGGTGATCAGCGCCCTGACGATGGGCTGTCGGCATGTTTCGACCAGCCTGAGCTCACCAAGCCGATCGAGATCGTCGGCGCGCCAGAGCTTGAGGTCCTGCTTGCCTCCGATCGGCCCCAGGCCAACATCGCGGTCCGGCTTTGCGACGTGCATCCCGACGGCGCCTCGGAACTTATCTCCTATGGCGTCCTCAATCTGACGCACCGCAACTCGCATGAATTCCCCGAAGCACTGGTCCCCGGGGAGACGGTTTCGGCGCGTGTCGTGCTCGATCAATGCGCCTACCGCGTGCCGGCCGGCCACCGTCTGCGCGTCGCCGTTTCCACCGCCTACTGGCCAATGATCTGGCCTTCGCCGGAACCGGCACGACTGACCTTGTCGGACGCCACGCTATCGGTGCCCTTGCGCCTGCTGGCAACAGGCGACGAAGCCGTTTTCGCCGAGCCGGAAGGTGCCGCGCCCTGGGCGACCGAGACGATCCGTCCCGCCAATTCCGAACGCCATGTCGACCGCGACGAAAAGGCGGGAATCGTCACGCTTTCCATTGCCGATGATTTCGGCGAAGTGCGCGATCTCGACCACGGCCTGGTCAACGGCAGCATCGCCCGCGAAACCTGGACTATCCATCCCGACGATCCTCTGTCAGCCTCTGGGAAAACACACTGGACGCAGACCCTGTCGCGAAATGGATGGTCGGTCCGTACCGAGACGTGGGCCCAGATGCGGTCGGACGCGCAAAACTTCATCGTCAGCGCCAGAATCGAGGCCTACGAAGGCGAAACCCTCGTCTTCGCGCGCGATTTCGACGAAAAGGTCCCGCGCGCGCTGGTTTGAGCGCTGAAGCCGTTGGTCCAAATGCGACGTGCGATTTACGCCACGGCATGTCGCATTCGGTCTTGCTTACCGCTTTCCCTTGCGGTCATTATTCCCTTTAACAAGAAGCAAGAAAATCGACCGCAGAGTCGAACCAACAGAGTGAGGAACTCAAATGTCAAATGAACTGGAATTCCTTAGCCGGCGGGTTGCGTCTGGCAAACTGAGCCGTCGTGATTTTCTCGGTCGGGCCGCAGCGCTCGGCATCGCCGCGCCCTTCGCCAACGCGCTGCTTTCGAGCGCGGCGCGCGCGGCGGGTCCGGTCAAGGGCGGTACGCTGAAGGCCGGCCTGGTCGGCGGTGAATCCACCAACAGCCTCGACCCGGCGCTGATGATGACGCAGGTGCCGTTCGCTTTCGGCAAGTGCTGGGGCGAAATGATCGTCGAGCTGTCGCCGGAAGGCAAGCTCGAGAACCGCATCGCCGAAGAGATCGGCTCCTCGGACGATGCGAAGACCTGGACGCTGAAGATCCGCGACGGCGTCGAATTCCACAACGGCAAGACGGTGACCGCCGAAGACGTCGCCGCCACGCTCGAGCGCCATTCGGACGAGAAGTCGAAATCCGGCGCGCTCGGCTATATGAAGGGCATCGAGACCATCAAGGCCAGCGGCAAGGAAGTGGTGCTGACGCTGAAGGAGGCTAACGCCGATCTTCCCTACCTGCTCAGCGACTATCACCTGATCGTCCAGCCCAATGGCGGCAAGGACAAGCCCGATGCCGGCATCTCGGCCGGCCCATACGTGGTCAAGACCAACGAGCCCGGCGTGCGCCATGGCGGCGAGCGCTTCGCCAATTACTGGCAAGGCGACAAGATGGGCCATGCCGACCAGATCGAGGTCATCGTCATCAACGACGCGACGGCCCGCACGGCGGCACTGCAGGGCGGCCAGGTCAACATGATCAACCGCGTCGAGCCGAAGATCGTCGACCTGATCAAGCGCGTGCCGGGCGTCACCATCCGTAACCACGCGGGCCCCGGCCACTACGTGTTCATCATGCATTGCAACACGGCGCCGTTCGACAACAACGACCTCAGGATGGCGCTGAAGCTGGCGATCGACCGCGAGGAGATGCTGACCAAGGTGCTGCGCGGTTACGGCTCGCTCGGCAACGACTTCCCGATCAACGCGTCCTATCCGCTGTTCAGCGAGATCGAGCAGCGCAAGTATGATCCCGACAAGGCCAAGTTCCACTACAAGAAATCTGGCCATGACGGTACCGTGCTGCTCAGGACCTCGGACGTCGCCTTCCCGGGCGCTGTCGATGCGTCCCAGCTCTTCCAGCAGAGCGCGGCCAAGGCTGGCATCAAGATCGAGCTCAAGCGCGAGCCCGGCGACGGTTACTGGAACGAAGTCTGGAACAAGCAGCCCTTCTGCGCTTCCTATTGGGGCGGCCGCTCGACGCAGGACCAGATGTACTCGACCGCCTATCTGTCGACCGCCGACTGGAACGACACGCGTTTCAAGCGCCCGGATTTCGACAAGATGGTGCTGGCGGCGCGTGCCGAACTCGATGAGGCCAAGCGCAAGCAGATGTACCACGACATGGCTGTCATGGTGCGCGACGAAGGCGGCCTGATCCTGCCGATGTTCAACCAGTTCATCGACGCCACCGGCGCCAAGGTCGATGGCTGGGTGGACGACCCGCATCAGGAGCTGATGAACGGCTACGCCCTGGCGAAGTGCTGGCTGCAGGCCTGAGTCCGGCTTTGCAGAGATGTCTTCACCCATCCTGAAACTAATTGCCCAGCGCATTGCGCTGGGCATCCTGCTTCTGTTGGCCATCTCGGTCCTGATCTTCGCCGGCACGCAGATCCTGCCCGGCGACGTCGCGCAAGCCATTTTGGGACAATCGGCGACACCGGAGTCGCTGGCCAATCTGCGCGAGCAGCTTGGGCTGAACGATCCGGCCTATGTCAGGTATTTCCATTGGCTCGGCGGCGTCTTGACCGGCGACCTCGGCACTGCGATGTCGAGCGGGCAGGATATCGCGACCTCGATCAAGTCGCGCTTGTGGAACACTCTGTTCCTCGCCTTCTGGGCGGCGATCGTGGCCGTACCGCTGGCCATCATTCTCGGACTGATCGCGGTGCGCTACCGCAATGGCTGGGTCGACAAGCTGATCTCCGGCCTGGCGCTCGCCTCGACCTCTTTCCCAGAATTCTTCATCGGCTATGTGCTGGTCTATTTCTTCGCCGTGAAGTGGCAGATCTTTCCCGGCATCTCGACCGTCTATGAGGGCATGCCGTTCGGTGAGCGGATGCAGGCGATCGCGCTGCCGGCGACGGCGCTGACGCTGGTGGTGCTCGCCCACATGATGCGCATGACGCGAGCGGCGATCCTCAATGTCATGCAGTCGGCCTATGTCGAGACCGCGGAACTGAAAGGCCTGTCAGCGTTCAACGTCATCCGCAAGCACGCCTTCCCGAATGCCATCGCGCCGATCATCAACGTCGTCATGCTCAACCTCGCTTATCTCATCGTCGGCGTCGTCGTGGTCGAGGTGATTTTCGTCTATCCCGGCATGGGACAATATCTCGTCGATCACGTGACCAAGCGTGACGTGCCGGTGGTACAGGCCGTCGGCCTGATCTTCGCCGCCGTCTACATCAGTCTCAACATCATCGCGGACATAGCGGCGATCGTCGCCAATCCGCGTCTGCGACATCCGAAATAGGGGGCGGGCATGCTCGATATCAAACGCATCCCCATCCCCGCGTTGATCGGCATTATCCTGACGGCACTATTCGTGCTGGCGGCGATCTTCGCGCCATGGATTTCGCCGCATGACAACGCCGAAATTGTCGGCGATGTCTGGGAGCCGATGTCGGCGGCGCATTGGCTGGGCACCGACAATCTCGGCCGCGATTTGCTGTCCCGGATGATCTATGGCGCCCGCATCACCTTGTTTATCGCGGTGCTGGCCACCGCGCTGTCGTTCTCGCTCGGCGCCATACTTGGCTTTTCGGCCGCGGTGTTCGGCGGCTGGTTCGACACGATCCTGTCGCGCCTCGTCGACCTCCTGATGTCGATCCCGACACTGATCATGGGCCTGGTGGTGCTCTCTGTGCTGCCAACCAACCTGGTGACGCTGATCCTGGTGATGGGCATTCTCGACTCGACGCGCGTCTACCGTTTGTCCCGCGCGGTCGCCGTCGACATCAACGTCATGGACTATGTCGAAGCCGCCAAGCTGCGCGGCGAGGGCAGCGTCTGGATCATCTTCCGTGAAATCCTGCCCAACGCGTTGTCGCCGCTGATCTCCGAGCTCGGCCTGCGCTTCATTTACGCGGTGCTGTTCCTGTCGACGCTTTCCTTTCTCGGCCTTGGCGTGCAGCCGCCGGACGCCGACTGGGGCGGCATGGTGAAGGAGAACAAGGACGGCATCGTGTTCGGCATAGGCGCAGCGCTCATTCCCGCGGCCGCGATCGCGGCGCTGGCGATCTCGGTCAATCTTGTCGCCGACTGGGTGCTGAACCGCACGACAAGCCTGAAGGGAGGACGCGGGTGATGGCTGACGTCAAGGCAAAGTCCACCCCTCTGCTCGACATCCGCAATTTGCGCATCGAGGCGACGGTCTATCCGCCCGGTGAGGCGCCGAAGACCATCACGCTGGTCCACGATGTCTCGCTGACACTGGAGAAGGGCAAGGTGCTCGGCCTGATCGGCGAATCCGGTGCCGGCAAGTCGACCATCGGCCTGTCATCCATGGGCTATGGCCGTGGCGGCGTGCGCATCACCGGCGGCGAGGTGCTCCTCAACGGCCGCGACATCCTCAAGGGCGGCAAGGAGGACTTTCGCAAGCTGCGCGGCCGCGAGGTCTGCTATGTCGCGCAGTCGGCGGCGGCCGCTTTCAATCCCGCGCACAGGCTGATGGACCAGGTGGTGGAAGCCACGCTGCTGCACGGAACGGCGACACGAGCGGAGGCCGAGAAGCGCGCTGTCGCATTGTTCAAGAAGCTCAGCCTGCCCAACCCGGAAGCCATCGGCGAACGCTTTCCGCACCAGGTTTCGGGCGGCCAGCTGCAGCGTGTGATGACGGCGATGGCGCTGTGCTCGGAGCCTGACCTGATCGTCTTCGACGAGCCGACCACGGCGCTCGATGTGACGACGCAGATCGACGTGCTGGCGGCGATCAAGGATGCTATCCGCGACACCCATGTGGCGGCGCTCTACATCACGCACGACCTGGCCGTCGTCGCCCAGGTTTCGGACGAGATCATGGTGCTGCGTCACGGCCGGCTGGTCGAATGGGGCGGCACCCGCCAGATCATCAAGGAACCGCGGCAGGAATACACCAATGCGCTGGTTTCGGTGCACGAGATCGAACATGCCGAGCAAAAACCCGGCACCACGCCGTTCCTGTCGGTCAAGAACGTGACCGCCGCCTATGGTGGCGGCCACGTCAAGGTGCTGAAGAACGTCTCGGTCGACATCTACCCCGGCCAGACGCTGGCCGTGGTTGGCGAATCCGGCTCCGGAAAATCGACGCTGGCGCGCGCCATAACCGGACTTTTGCCGCCCGAGCAAGGCACCGTTACATTCGACGGGCGCCCCTTGGCCAACCGGCTCGCCGACCGACCGAAGGAGGACCTGCGCCAGCTGCAGATGATCTATCAGATGGCCGACGTGGCGATGAACCCGCGCCAGACCGTCGGCACCATCATCGGGCGGCCGCTCGAATTCTATTTCGGCATGCGCGGCAGGCAGCGCGATGCCCGCGTCGCCGAACTGCTCGACAAGATCGAAATGGGCAAGGGCTTTGTCGACCGCTACCCGGCCGAGCTCTCCGGCGGCCAGAAGCAGCGTGTCTGCATCGCCCGCTCGCTCGCGGCAAAGCCCAAGCTGATCATCTGCGACGAAGTGACATCCGCGCTTGATCCGCTGGTGGCCAACGGCATCCTCAAGTTGCTGCTCGAACTGCAGAAGGAGGAAAACGCAGCCTATCTGTTCATCACCCACGACCTCGCGACGGTGAAGTCGATCGCCGATTCGATCGCGGTGATGTATCGCGGCGAAGTGGTGCGCTACGGTTCCAAGAGCAAGGTGCTCACACCGCCCTTCGATGCCTATACCGACCTGTTGTTGTCGTCCGTTCCGGAAATGGAGATCGGCTGGCTGGAAAAGGCGATCAAGGGGCGGCGCATGGCCAGCGCCGGGAACTAGCCAGCCAGCAGTCCGCCAGCCAAGGAGATGGCGGCCGTCATCCGCATGCAACACTAGGGCGCCACACGTCTTCGGACGGGGCGCCGCTGGTGTGACGTTGTTTTCAACAAGGGGGTAGGACATGAAGACCGAACTCGACCATCTCGCTGAACTCGCCGGCCAGGGCCGGATATCGCGTCGCGAGTTTCTTGGCCGCACGGCGGCGCTGGGTGTGTCGGCGGCACTAGCAACGACATTGGCCGGGAAAGCCTTCGCGCAGAGCCCGGTCAAGGGCGGCATCCTCAAGGCCGGCCTGCAGGGCGGTGAATCGACCAACAGCCTCGATCCGGCACTGAACCTAAGCCAGGTTACTTACAATTTCGGCAAGCAGTGGGGCGAGTTCCTTGTCCGCCTGACACCGGAAGGTGGCGTCGAGAACCGGATCGCGCAGGAGATCGGCGCCTCGGCGGACGCCAAGACCTGGACCATAAAAGTGCGCGACGGCATCGAATTCCACAATGGCAAGACCGTGACCGCGGAGGATATTGCTGCCACGCTCGAGCGCCATGCCGACGAGAAGTCGAAGTCGGGTGCGCTGGGCGTGCTGAAGAACATCAAGACGATCAAGCCGGCTGGCAAGGAAGTGGTCGTCACGCTCGGCGATGCGGATGCCGACTTCCCCTATCTGATGGCCGACTACCACCTCGTCATCCAGCCGAATGGCGGCAAGGACAACCCCAATGCCGGCATCAGCGCCGGTCCCTACAAGGTGACCGTGAACCAGCCGGGCGTGCGCCATGGCGGCGAGCGCTTCGCCAATTACTGGCGCGGCGACAAGGCCGGCCACGCCGACCAGATCGAGATCGTCGTCATCAACGATGCCACGGCGCGGCTTGCCGCGTTGCAGGGGGGCCAGGTTCACCTGATCAACAGGGTCGAGCCGAAAGTGGTCGATCTGGTCAAGCGCATCGCGGGCGTCACCATCGAGAACGTGTCGGGGCGCGGCTACTACCCGTTCAACATGTTCTGCGACACGGCCCCCTTCGATAACAACGACCTGCGTATGGCGCTGAAGCTTGCCATGGACCGCGACGAGTTGTTGGAAAAGATCCTGCGCGGCTACGGTTCGGTCGGCAACGACTTCCCAATCAACGAAGCCTATCCGCTGTTTTCCACCGACATCGAGCAACGCAAGTTCGATCCGGAAAAAGCCGCGGCCGCCTACAAGAAGTCGGGCCATAGCGGCTCCATCCTGCTGCGCACATCGGATGTCGCCTTCCCCGGCGCCGTCGATGCCGCCCAGCTCTATCAGCAGAGCGCGGCCAAGGCCGGCATCAAGATCGAGATCAAACGCGAGCCCGGCGACGGTTACTGGTCCGAAGTCTGGAACAAGCAGCCCTTCTCGCTCTCCTACTGGGGCGGGCGCCCGACGCAGGACCAGATGTATTCCACGGGCTACGTCTCGACCGCCGACTGGAACGACACGCGCTTCAAACGGCCGGAATTCGACAAGATGCTGTTCACGGCCCGTGCCGAGCTCGACCAGGCCAAACGCAAGGCGATCTACCACGACATGGCCATGCTGATGCGCGACGAAGGCGGGTTGATCGTGCCCTTCTTCAACCAGTTCATCGACGCCGCCGCCACCAACAAAATAAGCGGCTTCGTCAAGAACCCGAACGGCGAAATGATGGACGGCTACGCGCTGGGCGAATGCTGGCTGAACGCCTGACATCCGACTCATATTGAAAAGCGCCGCGTGTCCGAACGACACGCGGCGCACTCGTTTCGACAGACAATCGCATGGAGCAGCCCGTGGCGCTCAAGACCAAGCTTCTGCTGATCATCCTCGATGGCGTTCCCTACCGGAACTGGCGCCGGCTGATGGGCAATCTCGAAGGCTGGGTGCAGTCGGGCGAGGCACGGGTGTGGAAGATGCGCTCCGTGCTGCCGTCGACCTCGGCCTGCTGCTATGCCTCGATCCACACCGGCGTGTCGCCGCAGGTGCACGGCATCCTGTCCAACGAGAACCGCTTTCGCGTCGGGCAGCCCGACATCTTCTCGGAAGTCAGCAAAGCCGGCGGCAAGACCGGCGCGGTCACCCATTCCTACTGGTCCGAATTCTTCCGCTCCTACCCGTTCGACCTCGTCGAGGACATGGAATATGACGAGCCCGGCGGGCCGATCACGCATGGCCGCTTCCACACCATGACCGGCTATAATCTCAAGAACCAGATGACGCCGAGCGATGTCGACCTGTTCGCGACGCTGACCATGCTCACCCGGCGCCACGGCATCGACTATGGTGTCCTGCACACCTGCACGCTGGACTCGATGGGCCACCGTTTCGGCCATGACTGCCACGAGATGGACCATGCCTGCTACGCCATGGACGGCATGCTGGCGGCCTTCCTGCCGGGCTGGATCGAGGCCGGCTACGAGGTCATCGTCACCGCCGACCACGGCCAGACCGACCGCGGCCACCATGGCGGTCATGACGACGAGATGCAGGATTTCGCGCTGTATTATTTCGGACAGGGCGAAGGGCCGGAAGCCGATACGCTGCTCGACCAGTTGCAACTGGCGCCAACGGTTCTGAGCCGGCTTGGCGTGCCGGTGCCGGCGACGATGAAGGTGAAGGCTTTTCTCTCCTGATCGAGTGGCTGGCACCGCCCCTCATCCGCCTGCCGGCACCTTCTCCCCGTAGACGGCGAGAAGGGATGCTCTGGCAACCGTCCCGCTCTTCGGTTAGCCTCCCGGAATTCCTTGGCGGAGGATGAACCTTTTTGGATCGATCGGCGACAGAGCAGACAGGAGCCAGGCGGCTCGACCGGCCATGACGGCGACGGAAACCGATCGCGCGCTTGTCGACCGGGTCGCGAAGGGCGACCGGGCCGCCGTGCGGCTCCTGTTCATGCGTCATCACGCGCGGGTCTACCGCTTCGTGGCGCGCCAGACGGGATCGGAAATGATGGCTGACGATATCGCGAACGAAGTGTTCCTCGAACTGTGGCGCCAGGCGCCGAGCTTCGAAGGGCGGTCCGAAGTCTCGACATGGCTGCTCGGCATCGCCCGCTTCAAGGCGCTCTCGCTGCTGCGCAAGAAGAAGGAAGACTGGATCGACGACGAGGCCGCCGCGGCGGTGCCCGACAGCGCCGACACGCCTGAGGTCGTCACCATGAAGGAGGACAAGGCCGCCGCCTTGCGCCGCCTCATCGACGCCTTGCCCGACGAGCACCGCACGGTGATCGACCTCGCCTATTATCAAGGGCAATCGGTGACCGAGATCGCACAGGTGCTCGGCATCCCGGTCGCGACCGTCAAGACCCGTATGTTCTACGCCCGCAAGAAACTCGGCGAAGCCTTGAAGGCCGCCGGTTACGACAGGGGGTGGCCATGAGCGCCGCTGAAAAGATGTCGCGCCGCGACGAAATGGAAACGCTGCTGCCGTTCTACCTGAACGGTTCGCTCGAAGGGTCGGATCTGGAAGCCATCGAAGAATGGCTGGCCACCGATCCGGCGGCACTTGTCGCGCTCGGCGAGGCGGAAGCCGAGTTCTCCGGCACGGCTGCAGCCAACGAGGCGATCCGCCCGCCGGCCGATGCGCTCAGCCGCTTCGCCAAGGCGCTCGACGCGGAGGCGGGGCCGGTTCGGGCGCCTGCAAGCGGATCCTGGTTGGCGCAGGCGTGGGGCCGCTTCATGGCGGTGCCGGTCGGCGTCGCCTGGGCGGCGGCCGCGGTGCTGCTGGCCTTGATCGCGGTCCAGTCTCTGGTGCAGCCTGGCGGCAAGGGCGGCAATTTCGAGATCGCCGGCGCACAAGACGATCTGGCCAAATTGCCGTTCGCGCTGGTCAAATTCAAGCCGGATGCCAGGATGGCCGATATTGCCGCCTTTCTCGACGCCAACAAGCTCAAGATCATCGGCGGACCGACCGCCGACGGCGTCTTCAGGCTCGCCATTCCGGCGACGACAGCCGCCGACTACGAGAAACTGCGGGGCCTTATTGCCGCGCAGCCTTTCGCGGAGGCTGTGATCGAGGGAAGGAAACCTGTTGATGGCGGTTGAGGCGGTCATTCGATTTGCGGCCATCCTGGCGGCGGCGATCACAATCGCCGCCGTGCCTGCGTCGGCGCAGGGCAACGATGCCACTCCCGACCGGACGAAAATCGATTGCAACAACGAGGCCAATTCGACCGCAGCCGACTGCGTCAACGACGGCAGCGATAAGGGTGGGTCGGGTGTAGCCCAGGCCGGCGCCGTTTTTCTGCCCGCCTTGATCGTCGACCTCTTCCCCAACCCGGTCGCCCTTCCTGCACCGGTGCCGATACCACGACCGGAGCCCGCGACAGCCCCCGCCGGGAACCAGGCAGGCCCGCCGTCCGGTGGCCCGATCATCTCGCCGACCGATCTCATCGCCGTCCAGTCGCGACGCGCCGTGACCGGCGACTTCGTACCCGACGAGGTGCTGGTGACCGTCGACGGCGATGCCGGAGCCGTGCAGCAGATCGCCGCGTCCTTCGGCCTTGAAGTGCGCTCGCAGCGCCAGTCCCGGCTGCTCGGCACCACGCTGGTGCGTTTCGGCATTCGCGATGGCCGCCCCGTCGGCGTCGTGCTGGCGCAGCTTGCCGCCGACGGCCGCACGCAGCGCCGCGAGCCCAACCATATCTATTCGCTGCAACAGGCGGCCGGCATCGTCAACTATGCCTTCGACCGTATCGCGCTCGACGCCAAACAGGCCAGTGGCGAGAACGTGCGTGTCGCCGTCATCGATACCGGCATCGACGATACCAATCCGGCTCTGGCCGGGGTCATCGCCGCGCAGTTCGACGCGATGCCCGACGTCCCGATCGAAAAGCGCGACCACGGCACTTCGATCGATGGTCTGATTGCCGGCGTCGGCCCGCTGGAAGGCATGGCGCCGGGCGCGAAAATCTACCACGCGCGTGCCTTCGAGGGCGGCAAGTCGACCATGGACGTCATCCTGTCGGCGCTCGACTGGGCGGCGGACCAGAATGTCAGCATCATCAATATGAGCTTCGTCGGCCCGAAAAACGACCTGCTCGGCACCGCCTGCCGTAATGCACGGGCGCTCGGCATGGTGCTGGTCGCCGCCGCCGGCAACAACGGCCCGAAGGCGCCCTATGGCTATCCGGCCGCCTTTGACGGTGTCATCGCGGTGACGGCCACCGACGCCAGTGACGGACTGATGCCGCAGGCCAATCGCGGCGCTTATGTCTTCATCTCGGCGCCGGGCGTCGAGATGGTGGCACCGAGCGGCGCCGGCTCGGACGTGGTGACGGGCACCTCGTTTGCCGCGGCGGTCGTCAGCGGCGCCATCGCCAACCTCATCCACGCCACGCCCGACCGCTCGGCCAACGACATCGAGAAGGCACTTGCGGCGACGGCGAGAGATCTCGGGCCCAAGGGACGCGACAATGATTTCGGCTACGGGTTGCTGGACCTTAAGGCGGCCGAGGCCGTGAGGGAATAGGTTTTCGCTTCAGGCGTCGATTTCGTCGATCTGCGGCCGATCAACCTGTCGCCAGTCGCCGGGTTCGACGGAATAGCAGAAGCAACGCGACTCCAAGACAAAGCCCGACGACAGCCAAACCGATTATTGCCAGTCATCGCATCAATACCGCCTGCTCATCGCTGCCAATAACCCGGTAAAGGCCGTTGATCTCGATCATTTCCGAGTTGGACAACCGCTTCTTGGGCAGCGTTCGATGCGCGCTAATGCGGGGTTAAGAGGGCACTCTGTTTTGGGGCGACCCTAGGCCGGCGCTCCCGCCACCGATCCCCTGACCACCAGGTCGACCGGCCAGACCTCGCCGCGCGCGCCCTCCTCCAGTCCCGATATCCGCGCCGCCAGCCGCTCGGCGATGCGCGCGCCGGCCAGCCGGATCGACGAGCGCGTCGTCGACAGCGGCACGGAAAAATTCTCCGGCTTCAGCCAGGGAAAGACGTCGTCATGGGCGATCAGCGAGATGTCGCCGGGAATGCTGAGGCCAAGGTCGCGCACCGCGCGCACGACGCCGAGCGCCATGATCAGGCTGGAGCAGGCGATTGCCGTCGGCGCGCCGTCCTGTTCAAGCAGGCGCCGGGCGGCGCGATAGCCGTTCTCCTCGGTCATGACGACGGAGCAGACATGGCGATCGTCCAATGTCAGGCCGCTTGCTGCCAGCGCCCGGCGCAGGCCGCGCTCGCGATGAATGGCGAAGGTCTCCCCGTCATCGCCATTGATCAGCGCCAGCCGCCGGTGGCCGAGCTGGACGAGCAGCCGGGCGGCCTCGTGGAAAGCGCCTTCATTGTCGATGTCGAGAAAGGGATAGTCGAAGTCCAAGCCCTCGCTGCGGCCATGGACGATGAAGGGAATGCCGAGCGTATTGACCAGCGCCACGCGCCGGTCGGCGGGCCTGGGCGACGAGATGTAGACGGCATCGACCTGCCGGTTGGCGACGATGCGCCGGTAGGTCGTCTCCTGATCGTCGGCGTCGGTCGGGGACAGGACAAGGTCGAGTTCGTGCGAACGGGCATAGTCGCCGAGGCCGGACAGGAATTCGACGAAGTGGGGGTCGATGTCGACGGCGGCACCCGTCGGCAGCACGTAGCCGATCATTCCGGACTTGCCCGTGGCCAGCCGACGCGCGCTCGGATTGGGGCGATAGCCGTGGCGCTTGGCGGCGTCCATGACGCGCCTGCGGGTTTCCTCGTTGACTTCGGGATAGCCGTTCAGCGCCCGGCTTACCGTCGTCTGCGAAAGCGCCAGCATATGTGCGAGTTGCTTGAGGTTCACGAGAGGCCTCCCTGCCTCAAAGCGCTTTTAGATTGAATCGACCCAAACACTACCCGAAATGCGGCCACATCGCAGAGACCATATGCGTGCGGGGGCCAGCTTTGAAACAGAAATTGCTGTTGCACCGCCAAAAAAGCATGTTGCGACGCACCTTTCGAGCGCAGACTGCTGGCAGTTAAATCGATTAGTTCGCGAGCACTCTTGACTCCTGATCGATTCAATGGCGAGATCGGCAA
The DNA here is from genome assembly GCF_037179655.1 of Mesorhizobium sp. Cs1299R1N1. Taxonomy (NCBI): domain Bacteria; kingdom Pseudomonadati; phylum Pseudomonadota; class Alphaproteobacteria; order Hyphomicrobiales; family Phyllobacteriaceae; genus Mesorhizobium; species Mesorhizobium sp. Cs1299R1N1. The sequence goes on from NZ_JAPYKR010000009.1 coordinate 156,511, forward strand.
GGCCAAAGCGCTTTGGAAGACTCTTCGAAAGGTTGCGGTTCCCTTGCGAGTGAGTCACAGTCCTGCGGCGTCGGCGGGCGGAATGGAGGTTCCGTCCTGTATGTGTGACCCACTGGGAGGAATACCGATGAAGAAGTTGCTTTTGCTGGGCGTTGCGTCTGCCGCGTTCGCCCTGAGCGCGCCCGCGCAGGCCGAACTGAAGTTCAAGCCCGGCGAAGATCAGCACTTTCACTGGGCGAATTATGAAGACCTCAAGAAAGTCGACCTCAAGGGTGAGACCTTGTCGATCTTCGGCCCATGGCGTGGCGAGGACGAGGCGCTTGTCCGGTCGGTACTCGATTATTTCTCCGAGGCCACCGGCGCAGAGGTCAAATATTCCTCGTCCGAGAATTACGAGCAGCAGATCGTCATCGACACCCAGGCCGGCAGCCCGCCCAACATCGCCGTCCTGCCGCAGCCGGGCCTCATCCAGGACCTTGCTTCCAAGGGCGTGCTGACCCCGCTCGGCGACGACGTCGCGACCTGGGTCAAGGAGAATTACGCCGCCGGCGACTCCTGGGCCAAGCTCGGCACCTATACGGGCAAGGACGGCAAGCCGGGCTTCTATGCCTTTCCCTACAAGATCGACGTGAAGGGGCTTGTCTGGTACTCGCCCGACAATTTCGAGGAAGCCGGCTACAAGGTGCCGAAGACGCAGGAAGAACTGGCCGAGCTCGAAAAGAAGATCATCGCCGATGGCGGCAAGCCCTGGTGCATCGGCCTTGGCTCGGGCGGCGCGACCGGCTGGCCGGCGACCGACTGGGTCGAGGATATCATGCTCAGGACGCAGCCGCCTGAAGTCTACGACAAGTGGGTGAAGAACGAGATCCCATTCACCGATCCGGCAGTGGTCAACGCCATCGACATCTTCGGCAAGATCGCCACCGACGACAAGATGGTCGACGGCGGCGCCAAGGCGGTCGCGGCGACCGACTTCCGCGACAGCCCGAAGGGCCTCTTCACCGTGCCGCCGAAGTGCTACATGCACCATCAGGCATCGTTCATCCCTTCCTTCTTCCCGGAGGGCGTGAAGCTTGGCCAGGATGCGGACTTCTTCCCCTACCCGCCCTACGCCTCCAAGCCGGAACTCGGGACGCCGCTGGAAGTGGCCGGAACGCTGGTGATGATCACCAAGGATTCCAAGGCGTCGCGCGAATTCATCAAGTTCCTGCAGATGCCGCTCGCGCATGAATTGTGGATGGCGCAGAAGAGCTTCGTCACCCCCTTCAAGGGCGCCAACAAGGACGCCTATGGCAGCGATGCGTTGAAGAAGCAGGGCGAGATCCTGGTCGGCGCCACGACGGTGCGCTTCGACGGCTCCGACCTGATGCCCGGCAAGGTGGGCGCCGGCTCCTTCTGGACCGGCATGATCGACCTGGTCGGCGGCAAGTCCGCCCAGGACGTCGCAACCGACATCCAGAAGAGCTGGGACGCAATCAAGTAGGCCGCTGCGGCGAGACCTGATCCTTCCTGATCCTCCTACTGGATCCGGGCCACGGCCCGGATCCGACCGGCGGTGCATGCCGGAAGCCTTCGCGTTTCGATTGTTCCGAACAACTGAAAGTCGGCGTTTCCAGTCGCCAGCATCGCCTGGCCGGTCATGCGCAGGGAGAGGGACCCATGGCGACTCAGATTTTCTCGGCAATATTCGTCATCATCATCGGCGTCGGCGGCTGCGTCGCCTATTTCTGGGGCGCCAACAAACTGCTCGACCTGATCTTCCCCTCGCGTGGGGTGTCCGGGACGGCCGCCGTCAACAATCTGCGCCGGCAGGGATTGGTGCGGCCCTGGTTGTTCGTGGGTCCGGCGCTGATCATCCTGACCATCTACCTGATCTATCCGGTGATCGCGACGCTGTGGCTGTCTTTCTTCGACCGCGGCGGCACGAGTTTCGTGGGGTCCGCCAACTATGAGTGGGCGCTGCGCGATCCGGATCTGCGAAACGCCATCCGGAACAACATCCTGTGGCTGGCGGTGGTGCCGGCGGCCTGCACCTTCCTCGGCCTGATCATCGCCGTGCTCACCGACAAGATATGGTGGGGTACGATCGCCAAGAGCCTGATCTTCCTGCCGCTGGCGATCTCCTTCGTCGGCGCCAGCGTGATCTGGAAGTTCATCTACGAATATCGTGGCGAGGGCCAGATCCAGATCGGACTGCTCAACGCCATCATCCAGTATTTCGGCGGCCAGCCGCAGGTCTGGATATCGCTGCCGCTCTGGAACAATTTCTTCCTGATGATCATCCTGATCTGGATCCAGACCGGCTTCGCCATGGTCATCCTCTCCTCGGCGCTGCGCGGCATCCCCGAAGAAACACTGGAAGCGGCGGTCATAGACGGCGCCAATCCGTTCCAGATCTTCTGGAAGATCATGGTGCCGCAGATCTGGGGCACCATCGCGGTGGTATGGACCACCATCACCATCCTGGTGCTGAAGGTGTTCGACATCGTCCTGACCATGACCAACGGTCAATGGAACAGCCAGGTGCTGGCCAATCTGATGTTCGACTGGATGTTCCGCGGCGGCGGCGATTTCGGCCGCGGCGCGACCATTGCCATCATCATCATGATCGCCGTCATTCCGATCATGATCTGGAACATCCGCCAGGCCAACAAAGAGACGGGAGGACACTGAGATGGCCGTCGCGACCGGAAACTCCTTCGCCAGCCGTTTCGGCGTCCATATCGCGGTGCTCGTTTTCGTGGTGATCTGGACCATCCCCACGCTCGGCATCCTCGTCTCGTCGATACGCGACAAGGATCAGATCATCGCCTCGGGCTGGTGGAATTCGTTCGCCAGTTCCAGCCAGACCGAAGCCGGCCGCCTGCCGGCCGCCTCCACACAAGTAGAGAAGGACGGCAAGTTCGTTCTCCAGGGCAACATCTTCGGCGATGGGGCCAAGCGCGGCATCAGTGCCTTCGGCGTCAAGGCGGCGGCACCGACGCAGTATCCTGCCGGCACATCAGCCGATCTCGGCGACGGCGTCACCCTGCAACTCAACGCCGACGGCAGCTTCGTCATGGCCTCGCCCAAGGCATTCGAGGGCGACCGGGGCCAGCGCATCTACTACGCTTCGTCGGCACCGCCGAAATTCACCCCCGAAAACTATCAGACCGTGCTGTTCTCCGAAGGCATCGGCCGCTCCTTCATGAATTCGCTGACGGTCACCATCCCGGCGACCGTCATCCCGATCCTGATCGCGGCGTTTGCCGCCTATGCGCTGGCCTGGATGCGCTTTCCAGGCCGCGCGCTCTTGATCGCTGTCGTCATCGGCCTGCTGGTGGTGCCGCTGCAGATGTCGCTCATCCCGCTCCTGAAGCTCTACAACGGCGTCGGGACGTTCTTCGGCGTGCCGTCCAAGACCTATCTCGGCATCTGGCTGGCGCATACCGGTTTCGGCCTGCCCTTCGCCATCTATCTGCTCCGAAGCTACATTGCCGGCCTGCCGCGCGAGATCATGGAATCGGCGCGCATCGACGGCGCCAGCGATTTCGAGATCTTCGTCAAGATCGTGCTGCCGCTGTCCTTCCCGGTGCTTGCCTCCTTCGCCATCTTCCAATTCCTGTGGGTATGGAACGATCTCCTGGTGGCAATGGTTTTCCTCGGAACGGCGCCCGATCAGATCGTGCTGACGGCCAAGCTCAATGCGCTGCTCGGCTCGCGTGGCGGCAACTGGGAGATCCTGACGACATCGGCCTTCATCACCATCATCGTGCCGCTGATCGTCTTCTTCTCGCTGCAGCGTTATTTCGTCCGCGGGCTGCTGGCCGGCTCGGTGAAAGGAGGTTGAGACAATGCAATCGGCTTTGAAGGCGACTTCGAAACCAGACCCCGCCATTGATCGCGACTGGTGGCGGGGCGCGGTGATCTACCAGATCTATCCGCGCAGCTATCAGGACTCCAACGGCGACGGCATCGGTGACCTCAAGGGCATCATCGGCAGGCTGCCCTACATTGCCGCCCTTGGCGCGGATGCCATCTGGATTTCGCCTTTCTTCAAATCGCCAATGAAGGATTTCGGCTACGACGTCTCGGATTATTGTGACGTCGACCCGATGTTCGGCACGCTGGCCGACTTCGACGCGCTGACGGCGGAGGCGCACCGGCTGGGTCTCAAGGTGATGATCGACGAGGTGCTGTCGCATACCGCCGATATCCATCCCTGGTTCATGGAAAGTCGCTCGAGCCGCACCAATCCGAAGGCCGACTGGTATGTCTGGGCCGACGCAAGGCCCGACGGTACGCCGCCCAACAACTGGCTGTCGATCTTCGGCGGCTCGGCGTGGCAATGGGACACCAGCCGCCAGCAATATTACCTGCACAATTTCCTGGCCGAGCAGCCCGACCTCAACTTCCATAGCCGCCAAGTCCAGGACGCGCTGCTCGACGTCACCCGCTTCTGGCTGGAGCGCGGCGTCGACGGCTTCCGTCTCGATACCATCAATTTCTACTTCCACAGCCAGGGGCTGGAAAACAATCCGCCGCTGCCGCCGGAAGAGCGCAACGACCAGACCGCGCCGGCGGTCAACCCCTACAACTACCAGGATCATATCTACGACAAGAGCCGGCCGGAGAACCTTGCTTTCCTCGAGCGCTTCAGGGCGCTGCTCGACGAGTATCCGGCGACCGCCGCGGTCGGCGAAGTCGGCGATTCGCAGCGCGGGCTGGACGTGGTCGCCGCCTATACCGCCGGCGGCAAGCGCGTGCATATGTGCTATTCCTTCGACTTCCTGGCGCCGGAAAAGATCAGCGCCGCCAAAGTGCGCTCGGTGCTGGAAGGCTTTGGCAGGGTGGCCAGCGACGGCTGGTCGTGCTGGGCGTTTTCCAACCATGACGTGATGCGCCCCGCCTCGCGCTGGGCCGCCGATGAAGCCGACCCGTCCGCCTATCTCAAGGTCATCTCGGCATTGCTGATGTCGCTGCGCGGCTCAGTCTGCATCTACCAGGGCGAAGAACTCGGGCTCGGCGAGGCCGACCTGCGCTTCGAGGACCTGCAGGATCCCTACGGCATCCGCTTCTGGCCGGAATTCAAGGGCCGCGACGGCTGCCGCACGCCCATGGTGTGGGATGGCGGCGCCAGGAATGGAGGCTTCTCCCCGGCAAAACCCTGGCTGCCGGTGCCGGCCAAGCATCTGTCACAGGCGGTCAACGTGCAGCAAGGCGACGAGACCTCCCTGCTTGAGCATTACCGGCGCTTTCTCGCCTTCCGCCGCGCCCATCCGGCGCTGGCCAAGGGCGACATCACCTTCGTCGAAAGCGAGGGCGACACCGTCGCCTTCACCCGCCGGGCGGGCAATGAGGAGGTCGTCTGCGTTTTCAATCTGGGCGCCAGGCCGGCGAAGGTTGACCTCGGCAACCGAACCCTGCAACCTTTGGCGGGACACGGGTTTTCCGGGCAGGCGAGCACCGGTTCGGTCGAACTTGGCGGTTACGACGCCTGGTTCGGACGCATAGGCTGAAACATCTGAGGAATCACTGGAGGAAATCAATGGCCGATGTCAATTTGAGACAAGTGAAGAAGTCCTACGGCAATCTCAACATTCTCCACGGCATCGACCTCGACATCAAATCGGGCGAATTCATCGTCTTCGTCGGACCGTCGGGCTGCGGCAAGTCGACCTTGCTGCGCTCGATCGCCGGGCTTGAGGAAATCACCTCGGGTGAACTCAGGATCGACGGCCAGGTGGTCAACGACGTGCCGCCGTCGAAGCGCGGCATCGCCATGGTGTTCCAGTCCTATGCGCTCTACCCGCACATGACCGTCTACGACAACATGGCCTTCTCGATGAAGATCGGCAAGGAAAGCAAGTCCGAGATCGACAAGCGGGTACGGCAGGCAGCCGAGATCCTGCAGTTGACCAAATATCTCGACCGCCTGCCCAAGGCGATGTCCGGCGGCCAGCGTCAGCGTGTCGCCATCGGCCGCGCCATCGTGCGCAATCCGAAAGTGTTCCTGTTCGACGAACCGCTGTCGAACCTTGACGCGGCGCTGCGCGTCGCCACGCGCATCGAGATCGCCAAGCTCAAGGAATCGATGCCCAACACGACCATGATCTATGTCACGCACGACCAGGTCGAGGCGATGACGCTGGCCGACCGCATCGTCGTGCTGAAGGATGGCCACATCGAGCAGGTCGGCACGCCCATGGAGCTCTACAAGAACCCCGGCAACCTCTTCGTCGCCCAGTTCATCGGCTCACCGGCCATGAATATCCTGCCGGCGACGGTCGACAAGACGGGCAATCCGACCATCGTCAGTCATGTCGGCGGACGCAAGGCGACGGTACCGATAGCGACGCCTGCTTCAGCAAAGGGAGCGGCGGTCAGCTTCGGCGTGCGGCCGGAAGATCTCGCGATCGCCAGTGGTAGCGATTATCTGTTCGAGGGGACGGTCGATTATCTCGAGCAGCTCGGTGAGGTTCAGCTGGTCTATATCGACATCGGCCGTGCCGACCTGCCGCTGGTGACCAAGTTGCCGGGCAATGTCGAGGTCAAGCGCGGCTCGACGCTGCGGCTGACCGCCAATGCCGGCGACCTTCATATCTTCGATGCGGATGGACGGTCGTTCGCCCTGCAGGAAGCGGAAGCAAAAGCCGCCTGAGACCACAAGCTGTCTTGACAACGCAAAAAGAGAGCGGCGGGCAAGCCCGCCGCTCTCTTTTGTATATCACCACGGCTGGTTAGTTGCTGCCGAAGAGGTTGCGGTCTGCGCCCTGAGGGGCGGACTTCTGTACGTCGCCCGACGAATTGAGCAGCTTGTAGACAGGCGATTCGCTCTTGCGGGTCGAGCCCGTATGCGAGGTGTCGACGTTGACGGTCGCCAGCTTGTTGATGTCGGTGTCGCCAACGTTGTCGTTGCCGGCATAGGCGCTGCCAGCGGCAATCAGAAGAGCGGCGGCGGTAAGAACAATCTTTTTCATTTTGGTACTCCGATTTTTTCGAATTCAAGGGGCGGGCTGATCGCGCCGTCCTTGCTTGAAGAGATGTTAGTTGTTGCCGAACAGGTTGCGATCGGCGCCGTGCTGGACGGGCTCCTGGCTGGCAGGAGCCGACTTGTCGACCGACGCGGTGTACGAGTTGTCCACCGCGGCGGCAGGCTGGTTGGCACCGTTGGAGCCATAGTTGTCGCTGGCAAAAGCGCTGCCGGAAATGGCCAGAACGGCGGCGGCGGCAATAAGGATCTTGTTCATTTTAGACACTCCTGAATTTCTTGAATTCCACCGGATCGGCGGGCAAGCCCGCCGTCCGTGGGGACAGGCCGTTAGCGGCCGAAGAGGTTGCGATCGCTGCCCTGAGCAGGCGTCTGAGCAACAGGCTCCGACGTCTTGGTGGAGGTGGAAGCGGTGTACGAGCTGTCCACCGCGGCAGCAGGCTGGTTGGCGCCGTTCGAACCGTAATTGTCGCTACCAGCGAAGGCGCTGCCGGAAACAGCCAGAAGGGCGGCGGCAGTGAGAATGATCTTTTTCATTTTTTGGTACTCCAGTATTTTTCCATCCGTCTAGCGGCGTGTCTTGGGATTAAATCGCGTCGTTCGGACAGCCCCGATGTGGGAGAGCACCCTTGCCGTTTCCAATCACGAAGTTGTTCAGCGTGGACCATGACTCCACCACTTGAAATTGTACCAGCGCTTTCCACATCTCTTATTTTCTCGTGTAATATCAAATTGTTAGCTTAAAGCAGCACCTCGATCACCAACTGTGTCGGAGGCTCGGCGTTCACAGCGTCTTGCACGCACCGTCAACAGAAACGAACCGTTCGGTTCGATTTTAGTCCCTGCTAATAGTCACTTTTTGAAACCGTTAACCTATTTGCTGCCGGCAAAAGGGTGGAAGAGGGTGCCGGCGCGGCTTGGCGACAGAAGGCGATTCCAACGGCTACAAGCCTGTCATGACGATCCAGCATGCGTGTCGCGCCGCATGGATGCGATGTCGCTTTCGTGCCGATGTCGCAAAGCCTGTCGTGGTTAGATCGGGCATCTCAGGTGCCGCTGCGAGACGACGGAGTGGAGAATTGGGAAGCCGGTCAGATTCCGGCGCTGCCCCCGCAACGGTGGTGGAGTTCAAGTCGCAACGGGAGACCACTGGGCGAAAGCCTGGGAAGGTGTCGCGATGGTCCGCAAGGACAACTCCAGAGCCCGGAAACCAGCCCGAGATCGCTAGAACTCGACTGATCGCGGTGGGCGGTCAAGAGGCGGATGGTGTTTGTCCGGCTTTTCGCCGATCTGCGCCCAGTCCTTCCTCAATCACCACCAGTTCAGTCCTTGAAACTGAGGACAGGACATGGACGCGCGCAACGACATGCTGAGGCTCTTGAACAGCCGCAGACAAGGCTTTTCGCTGGAACAGCCCTTTTACACCGACCCGGACTACTTCAAGCTGGACATGGAGTTGATCTGGTATCGCGACTGGCTGTTCATCGGCCATGATTGCGAATTGCCCAAGCCGGGCAGCTTCATCACCGTGCAGATCGGCGATTATCCGGTCGTGCTGGTGCGCGATCAGCAGGGCAAGATCAACGCCTTCCACAATTCCTGCCGCCATCGCGGCAGCCGCGTCTGCAACAGTGACAAGGGCACGGCCGCCAAACTGGTCTGTCCCTATCACCAATGGACCTACGAGCTCGACGGCCGGCTGCTGTTCGCCCGCCAGATGGCCGATGGATTCGACAAGAGCCAGTACGGCCTGAAGCCCGTCGCCTGCGAAAGCGTTGGCGGCTACATCTTCATCTGTCTGGCCAGCGAGCCCGCCGATTTCGCGCCGATGCGGGCGATGATCGAGCCCTACCTTTTGCCGCACCGGCTGCGTGAGGCAAAAGTCGCCTTCGAGAGCACCATCATCGAGAAGGGCAACTGGAAGCTGGTCTGGGAAAACAACCGCGAATGCTATCATTGCGCCGGCAACCATCCCGAACTCTGCAAGACCTTCCCGGAAGCACCGACGGTGACCGGCGTGCAAGGCGCCGACAGCGATCCGGAGATGCTGGCGCACTGGGCGAAATGCGAATCGGTCGGCCTGCCGAGCAAGTTCCGCATCGATCCGGCCGGCCAGTATCGCGCGACCCGCGCGCCGCTGCTGCGCGATGCCGTCAGCTACACGATGACGGGAAAGCGCGCGGTCGAGAGGAATCTTTCCGACAGCGTTTCAACCGACCGCATCGGTTCGTTGCTGCTTTACCACTATCCGACCACCTGGAACCACATCCTGGGCGACCACGCCGTCACCTTCCGGGTGCTGCCGATCAGCGCCACGGAAACGGCGGTGACGACCAAATGGCTGGTGCATAAGGATGCGGTCGAGGGCGTCGATTACGATCTCGCAGAACTCACCCATGTCTGGACCGAGACCAACGACCAGGATCGCCGCATCGTCGAGGAAAACGCCTTCGGCATCCTGTCGCCGGCGTATGAGCCAGGCCCCTATTCGGAGCTGCATGAGGGCGGCGTGATCCAGTTCGTCGAGTGGTACGCGTCCTTCATCGGGCCACGGCTTGCCGAAGGCGGCCGGCCGGCCCTGCGCAGCGTTGCCTAAGGCATATCGCTAAAGACGGCGGTTTTGGGCATGCGCGGAACAAAAGGGACAACAGGATGAATGCGATGACGGACCTCGGCCTCTATCGCCATCTCGACCAGATGGCGCCCTGGAACGACAGGCTGCAGGTGCTGGAAGTGACCGGCGTCACCGACGAGGCGCCCGACGTGAAGACATTCACCTTCCGCTCCGACAACCAGACCTGGTTCCGCTACAAGCCGGGCCAGTTCGTGACGCTGGAATTGCCGACACCGGACGGGCCGCTGATGCGCACCTATACGCTGTCATCGTCACCGTCGCGGCCATTCTCGATCGCGGTGACGGTGAAGGCGCAGGTGGGCAGCATCGGCACACGCTGGATGTTCGATCACCTGGCGCCCGGCTCGCACGTCAAGGCCTATGGACCAGGCGGCGACTTTTCACTGCACAGCCATCCGGCGGCGAAATATCTGTTCATCTCGGCCGGTTCGGGCGTGACGCCGATGATGTCGATGCTGCGCTGGCTGAACGACTGCGCGCCATGGACCGATGTCGGCTTCGTCAACTGCGCGCGGCGCCCGGAAGAGATCATCTTCCGCAAGGAGCTGGAGCTGCTCGGCGGCCACATGCCGGGCCTGTCGCTCGGCTTCATGATCGAGGAACGGTCGAGCCGCGAGCGCTGGTATGGCCATATGGGCCGCATCGACGCTATCCGGTTGCCGCTGCTGGCGCCCGATTTCCGCGAACGCGAAATCTTCTGCTGCGGCCCCGATCCCTTCATGCGCGCCGTGCGCGGCATGCTCGAAGCCGCCGGCTTCGACATGGCAAAGTACCATCAGGAGAGCTTTGCCGCGCCGACCGTTGAGGAAATCCCGGTGCCATTCGCGGCGCCGGCGCAGGACGGTGTGGCTGTCCCCGTCGAAGCCGCAACGCCGATCCGCTTCGCGCTTTCGGACGTCGACGCCGGCTGTGTCGCCGGCCAGACCGTGCTGCAGACGGCGCGTGCTTCGGGCGTGCGGATACCGGCGGCCTGCGAATTCGGCCTGTGCGGAACCTGCAAGGTGAAGAAAGTCTCCGGCAGCGTCGAGATGAGCCACAATGGCGGCATCCTCGATCACGAGATCGATGATGGCTTCATCCTGGCCTGCTGTTCAAAGCCACTGTCGGCACTGGAAATCGAGGCTTGATCTGCCCGGCCTTCGACTGATCCGGGAATGGTCCGCGCCTTGCCGGCGATGGTTACCTTGCCAAGGAAGACCCGAAAGTTTACAGCCGTTGTCGGTGGAAGCGGTCCTGCTGGCGGGCAGGAAAATGCAGAGCGGGGCAACAATGATGCATGAATCCCATGCCTATGCGGTTGCGAGCCGGGATATCGTTTTCGAATCCTTCGATGGCGAAGCCGTGGTGCTCAACCTTGCCAATGGCAAATATTTCGGCTTCTCGGATTCCGGCAGCAAGGTGTGGCAGGCGCTTTCGTCCGGAGCGGACGCCCAGGCTCTGATCGGGCTGGCCGCGGGCGGCTCGACAATAGGCCAGGCCGAACTCGAACACTTCATATCCCAATTGCTCGAACTGGGTTTGCTGGTGCGTTCGGAAGCGACGGCGCAGCCACTGCCAGGCGAATTGCCAGCCGAGCTTGCCGCCACGAACGAACCGCTCAATGTGAGCATTCACGACGACCTCGCCGATCTGATCGTCGTCGATCCCATCCATGAGGTCGAGGAACCCCTTGGCTGGCCGGCGGTCAAGCAGGCTTCCTGACGGGCCGGCCGCGGCCGTGATGGAAAGGCGCTTGATGCCGCGCGTCACGCTCGAAACCTTGCCCGAGTACGCCCGGTATCTCATCGCCGCCGCTGAAGGCGCGGCCCCGCGCTATCCGACCACACGAAAGGTTCGCCTGCCCCGGCTGGAACTGACCGCGCATCTCGGCCACGGCGTGCTTGCCGATGCACTAAACCATGCATTTGTCGAGGCCGGTCATGATCAGCCCGAACCGTCCGTGTGCCGCATCTTCATCGCTCATCCCGGCATCGACGGCATCCCGGAGCCGGCGCGATGGGGCGATGCGCATTTCACCGAGCACGGTTTTGCCAAACGGCTCGCCGAAGCCGGGCTGCGCGGCCACTATTTCCACGACCTGGATTTCTGGCAGATCTACGATCCGCAACATTGCATTGGCGTGCAGCTGATGGCCTCGGCCGATGCCTTTCCGCCCTGGGAGCCGGGAGCACCATTGCGCGCCTTCCTGCATTGGGAATATGCCGCGCGCGGCATGCGGCTGACCCATGCCGGCACGCTCGGCATCGAGGGCAAGGGCATCCTGCTCGCCGGCTCTGGCGGGGTCGGGAAATCCGGCACCGTCGCCGCCGGCCTGCTCAACGGACTCGACAGTGTCGGCGACGACTACGTGCTGATCAATCTCGCCGGAGGCGTGACCGCGTGGCCCCTTTTCTCGACGCTGAAGCAGGACGCGCTAGGTTTCGCGCGGCTGGGCCTGCAACAGCGGCTAACGGCGCAAGGCCCGCTGAACTGGCAGGGCAAGCACATGTTTCACGTCGATGACATCGCGCCTGGGCCGGTGCCCGCGATGCTGGACATCGTTGCGTTGATGGTGCCACATATCAGCGGTGGCGGAGCAAGTTCGATCATGCCGGTGTCGCGCAGGGATGCCATGATTGCCTTGGCGCCGTCCGGCATCGCCCAGATGCCGGGCGAGCGCGAAAGCGGCTTTCGCTTCTTCAGCGAATTGACGCGCCACCTGCCCTGCTTTCGTTTGTCCCTCGGCACCGACCCGGCAGAGATCGCCGGCACGATCGAGGTTTTCCTGACACGAGGCGCCTGGTGAAGCTCAGCGTGATCATGCCGGTGTACAATCGCGAGGCCTATGTCGGCGCCGCGCTGCGCTCGCTGCTCAGGCAAGGCGACGCCGCCGACCTCGACATCATCGTCATCGATGATGGTTCGACCGATCGCTCGGTCGAGGCCGTGCGCGCGATGATCGATGATCATTCCTGCATCCGGCTGTTCCAGCAGCAGAACATGGGCGTGACGCGGGCGCGCAACAGCGGGCTCAGGCAGCTCAAACCCGAGGCGGAACTGGTGTCGTTCCTCGATTCGGACGACATCTCGCCAGCCGGACGCTTCAAGGCCGATGTCGAGCTTTTCCGGAAGAATTCCGATCTCGATCTGACCTATTCAAGGATGATGCTGGTCGACAAGATCGACGACGGGACCCTGGAGCCCACGGCGGATAGCAACAGCATCACGGTTCGTGGCATTCATCTGTCGGCGGCGATCTTCGCGCGCCGGCTCGTCGCGCGCATAGGCGATTTCGACGAGGATTTCGTCCAGGCCGAAGATACCGACTACCTGCTGCGCGGTTTTGAGATCGGCCCCAGATACGTGCTTCCCGACACGGTCGCGCTTTATTACAGACGGCATGCGGGCAACATGACGAGGCAAGAGGACGTCCAGTCGCGGGAATTCCTGCGCGCTATCTATAAATCGATGAAGCGGCGCAAGGCCGACCCGACGCTGCGGCCGATCGAAGGTATCTTCGAGCTCGACAAACTTTCGGATTGGCGATCCCTGTGATGGACGGATACGGCGTCGTCATACCCGCCTTCAACGCCAGCGGCACCATCGCCGAGACGCTGCGATCGGTCGCGGCCCAGACGGTACGGCCGGAACTGGTGGTGATCGTCGATGACGGATCAACGGATGATCTCGCCGCGGCGATCGGCGGAACGGACCTGCCGCTGCAATTGCTGCGCCAGGCAAATGCCGGACCGGGCAGCGCCACGACCAGAGGCATCGCCGCGCTGTCGGCGCCGTTCATCGCGACGCTCGACGCCGACGACCTTTGGCTGCCGACCAAAATCGAGCGCCAGCTTGCATATCTGCGAGGATCGCCCGGTACATCGGGCGTCTTCTGCCATTTGCGGACCTTCCGCAACGACCGGCCGGACGCGCCCGAGGACGCCACCGTACCCGGCTGGTCGCGGACCACGATGCTGATCCGGCGCGAGGTCGCCGAGAGCGTCGGACCAGTCGTCGATCCGCCGGGCGGCCGCGGCGAAATGATCGACTGGATCGCTAGGGCACGCGAGGCGGGCCGTGCCCTCGACATGATGGAAGAGGTGCTGGCGCTGCGTCGCATCAGGCCCGGCAGCCTGTCATACGGGCGCGATGCGACGCGCGACCGCGGCTACCTCGAAGTGGCGCGGCTGGCCATGCTGCGACGGGCCCGGAACAAGGCCGGCGCGGGCTGATGGCGCGCATCCGCCGCATCAGCCGACGCTTCCCGGACTATGGCTGGTCCTGGCCGACGGGCGGGCTCGACCAGTTGCTCAAGGCCGCGCTTCTTGCCGATGAGGACGCAGCCGCCGCTTGCGCGATGCAGTGGCTAAGCGCCAACGATATCGATCTCGTCTCCTTCAGGGAACATCGGCTGCTGGCCGCCATCTGCGACCGGTTCGGCCGGAAATTGGCCGGCCATTCCGCCTATCCACGTCTTGTCGGCCTGCAAAAGATGCTGTGGACCAAGTCGCGCATGGCGATGCGCGAGGCCGAACCGGCGCTGCAGGCGATGACGGACGCCGGATGCCTGGTGATGCTGATCAAGGGTGCCAGCCGCATTGCCTTGAACGCATCGGCGCAACGTGGCCGGGTGGCGCACGACATCGACATATTGGTGCGACCGCAGGACATGCCGGCGGCGTTCGACGTGCTGCGCGACCGCGACTGGCAGATCGCCACCGGGGTGAGCCCGCAATATCTGAGGACAAGACTGGCGTCGCTGCGCTCGATGAACTTCTTCAAGGGCAATTACGGCGACATCGACCTGCACCAGCTTGCCTATGACGGTTCGCAGCAAAGTGACGAGGACGACCAGGCGATCTGGCGGCGAGCGGCGGCGGCCGAATTCAGCGGCGTCGGCGTGCTGGTGCCGTCGCCTGCGGACCGCATCGCGCTCGCCATCGCGCATGGCGGGCTCGACGCCCACACGCACAGCGACTGGCTGGTCGATTGCGCGGTGGCCATTCGCGCCGGCGATGTCGACTGGGACGTGTTCCTCGACGTTGTCGCCAGGCGTGGCCTTGCCGTGGCCGCGGCGGTGGCGCTCTCCTACCTCGCGCTCGATATTGGCGTGGCGGTGCCGGACAGGGTGCTGGCGCGCGCGCTTGACATGGCCGACCGCAGCGGCCTTTCGCGCTGGTCGGCGGTGCTGCAGGCCAAGCCGCGAACCGATTTCGGCAGGCTGGCCTGGCTGTCGCGTGGTTTTGCCAAGCAGTTGCGGCTGAGACGCAAGAGCGGCCGGCTGCGGCAGGAGCCGCCCGCCAGGGCATGGCGCGGCAAAGCATGGCGCGGCGAGCCAGAGGGACCGTCGCCCCTGGTCTTCTCGCAGACCATACCTTGCCCGCCGGCGGTGGGAGAGATGATGCTGGACATTACGGTCAGGATCAGCGTTCCGCCGGTCCGGCGCCGCATCGAAATGGAGATCAACCGGGATGACGACCACGTCGCCCGGCTGCGTGCCATGGCCATCAGCCGGTCCGGTGGGGAAAGGGTGCTGCGCTTTCGCGGCAAGGTTATAGTCGACGGCCGGCAGCAGGCCTTGACGCTGGAGGCGCGGCCATCGCGGCAATTCCGCCAGTGGGATGATCAGGCGACGGTCGCCGCCTATGGCGCATTGCCTTTCCATCTGGTCTCGGCGGCCTTTTCGCCGCTGCGCTGAGACGAAAGCGGCATCTGTTCGCTATGACTATGATGTCTGGCGCGCCTGCAGCCGGTTCCCGCGTTCGCGGCCCTGATCCCGGCAAGCATCCAGGCCGATAGCGACGCGCCGTGCAATCTGTAGCGGTCAAGTGGCGTTAAACCGCCAGGTTAGAACGCCCTTAACTGCTGGCTGCTAGAAACTTACCGATACTGGTTGTTCTGGTGATGAAAGCCATTTGCATGAATGCGCCGCTCGTTGCTCAGGGCAAGCTGGCAAGCTTGAAATCCAGCAAGGCTGTATTTCGACTTGTCGGGCCGGTTGTCGCAACGCTGTTGATCGCCATCTATGCGGTCGTCGTCTCGCTCTTCGTGGTGCCGAGCAATGTCGACGTGTCCTGGCTGCTGACGGTTGGCGACCGTGTCCTCAACGGCGAACGCCTTTACGTCGATATCGCCGAGGGCAATCCACCTTTTTCAACCTGGCTCTATCTGCCTTTCCTCGCCATGGAACGCCTGACCGGGCTGTCGGCGGAATTTTGGGTGAGTGTGGGCGTGGCGGCACTCGCGGCTGCTTCCGTCTGCTTTTCGGCTCGCATTCTTGCACGGACCGACGAGGTTCTGAAGCGGTGCGTCTGGATCATTCCGGCGGCGGTGTTTGTCGTGCTGTTCCTGTTTCCGCCGGATTTCGGCCAGCGCGAGCAAATTGCCGTGATCGCCTTGCTGCCGTGGCTGGCGTTGCTTTCGGCACGTGATCGAACGGCGGATTTTCGTGCCGGCGGCATCGCCGAACGGATCGTTGCCGGTGTCGGCGCCGGTATCTTCGTGATGATCAAACCACCCTACAGCGTGCTGGCTCTGGCGCTGCCGGCCCTTGTGATTGCGCTACAGCGGCGCTCGCTGCGTCCTCTTTTTACGACCGAGAGCGTGGTCGGTGGTATTCTGACCGTTGGCTATCTGATCGCACTTGCTGTTTTCATGCAGCCTTTCTTCGCCGAGGTGCTGCCCTTGTTGCGTCAGGTCTATTTGCCGATGCGGATGCCGGTCATGGACATGTTGATGCTATGGCCTATCCCTATGTTCGCGGCCATGGCAGGGGCCACACTGGTGATGGCTTATCCCGGTCGGCCTCATCGCGATGCGCAAATACTGCTTTTGGCGGGGGCGGCCTATGTCCCTGCCTTCGTTATCATGGGCAAGGGGTGGACGTATCAGGCGCTGCCGTTCCTGACAGTCGGGGTCCTGGCATTGATGCTGCAGTCTATCAGGTTGAAACCATTGCGAAGCCTGCCCCTGCCGGCCATGTTTGGGGCCGCGCTTGGGCTGTTTTCGATCGTGAAATTGGTCGTGGCGCAACAAGGTCTGGCATTCACTCAGCCACGCGGCGGTCTCGACGCCGCGGCGGTCGCCGTCAGCCGCGTAATCGACCATCCAACCTTCATGTCGATCGGCTCGCGGCTGCAGGCCGGCAATCCGCTCGCCCGGATGACTGGCGCCCGTGTCGTGGCACGCAACCCCTCCGCCTGGATGGTCAGTGATGCCGAGATCCTCATCCGGTTGGTGCAGGACCCTGCCCAACGGCTGGATCTGGAGACCTTGCGCCAGCAATATACCGCGGCGATCGCCGCCGAACTTGCCGCGAAACGGCCCGACATTGTGGTCGACGACGGGACGGCGGAGCCGCGTGCGCCAATACCTTTGAGGGACGACATCGCAGTCGCCAAGAGCTTGGCGGATTACCGCCCACTGCTTCAGAACGGGTCGGTGACCCTGCTCATCCGCGCCGACGTCAAAGCTCGCCAATAGTTATCGCAACCAAGCGTCCTACGTCGGCATGTCGATGCCTGGCGTGCCGCCAACCGTGGGCCCGCGCTCGCGGGCCATTATGTCGGCAAGCATCCATGCCGACAAGAACAGCGGTACCAGCACGCCGATGCCGAGCCCGGCATTGTTCACCAGATGCGCGATAGTCGGGTATAGCCAGATCAGCGCCAGAAAAATCCTTGGCATGGCGTTGCGCGTCGAGAACAGATAGGCGACGGCAACGGCTAGGCCGATCGTGTCGTAGCTGTAGCCGTAAGGCGTCGCCAGCGTTGCCAGCACGGCGGTGAGCACGACCCGTTCGCGATACTCGACCCGCCGCCATGGCAACCAGATCCAGATCGCCGTTGCGATCGCCGCGACCGTCGCAATGGCTTGCAGCGCATAGGCCGCGGTCAGTCCCAGACCGGACGCACGAGCCAGGAAGAACATGGTCGCCGCATTCGACTGATAGGGCTGCGGGTAGGGAGCCTCGAGAATCGCCGTCATCAGGGGACGGGTCTCGGTCCAGAACAGCGTCCAGACCTCGGAGCCCAGCAGCAGGCCGGTCAGGACGAAGAGGGCCGACGACGACAGCGCGGCGGCAACAATGGCGCGCCAGTTGCCGTTCGCCAGCAAGCAGAACGGCAGCAGTATGCCGAGATGCGGTTTTACCGTCAGCAGGCCGAAGAGCAGCCCTGCCAGGACCGGCCGCTTCGGCACCACCGCCAATCCGCCGATGAGCAAGGCCGTCGTCAGGGCGCCGTTCTGGCCGAAGGCCGCGTTGATCAGCACGGCCGGACAAAAGAGGACGGCTGCTTCGGCAGCCTTGCCCAGTTGCAGCGGCCGGAGGGCCAGCCAGAGACAAAAGACCGTGCCCAAGGTCCAGACGAGATAGGCGGGAAATATCGGCAGCAGCGCAAGCGGCGCGCCGAAAATCAGGATGCTGGGCGGGTAGCTCCACTCCTGGTTGGGAAGGTCTGGCGAAAACATCCGCCGCAGGGTTGCGCGATAGCTGTCCATATCGAACAGGAACGCGACATGCCCGTCGAGCGCCATGCGTCCGCCCGCCCACAGGTTTGTGAAGTCCCAATAGGGCATTCCGTGGCTGACCACGGACAAGCCGCGCTCGTCGGATGTCCACAATCCCAGGTGATAACGCAGCCCGATCAGGATTCCGGTGCACAGCACAAGTGCCGCGAAACGGATATCGGATCGGAAGGGGGCAGTCTGGTTGACTGGTGCCATTGCGCTGTTTTCCAAGACCCTGGCAGTCTTGATAGGGGACGCGCGTTAAGATCGGCTTATTTGGAGGCCTCATCGGGCTTGGTCACCCGCCGCAGCGTCAGATTGATCCTGCCGCCGTTTTTGAGCAGCGCCGAGGTCGAAGGGTAGATGCGGTCGACGCCATGGAAGACAAGGCGACCCTCGCCGCCAAGCACGACGACATCGCCGCTTTTCAGCCTGAACGATTTGGTGGCACCATCGCGCGTTGTCTGGCCGACCCTGAACAGGCAATCGTCGCCCAGCGAGACAGAGACGACTGGTGCCGAGAAATCGGCCTCGTCGCGATCCTGATGCAGGCCCATCTTCGCATCAGGCGTGTAGAAATTGACCAGGCAGGCCTCCGGCGGATTCGGATAACCCGACACCTGCCGCCACAGGTCGAGCAGGCTGTCGGGAATAGGCGGCCAAGGCTCTCCGGTCAGCGGATGCGTCGGCTGGTAGCGATAGCCGCGTTCCTTGTCGGTGACCCAGCCGAGCGGACCGCAATTGGTCATGCGCACGCTCATCTCCTTGCCGGTCCGCGGCATGGCCGGCACGAACAGCGGCGCTTGCTGGACGATGCTCCTCACCTCCTCGACCAGCGCCTCCTGGACGGCGCGGGACAGATGGGCCGGCATGTGGCGTACGCCCTTGGGCAGAACGAGCATGGATTTGGCTCATGTGAATGGTTCGGAGCCCAGCATGCCACCAGCGGACGAAAACGGCGACCCGAAAGCCGTCGTGGTTTTTGCCAGATGCCGCGCGCCGAATTCGTCTTTCCATTCGCCAATGGCGGTTGACGAATAAAGACGAAGCGCTGCGGGTAATGCAACGCCGCGCGGCCTTTCGGACGCACGGCGCACTGATTTCTGCCCTGTGGCTCAGCCAAGCTCGGGAATACGCAGGACCTGGCCCGGATAGATCTTGTCGGGATGGGTCAGCATCGGCTTGTTGGCCTCGAAGATGACCGTGTTCTTGGCACCCTGGCCCTTGCCATAGCTCTTTTCGGCGATCTTCCAGAGATTGTCGCCCTTCTGGACGGTGTAGAAGGTCGGCTCCTTGGCAGGGGCCGCCGTGCCGGAAGCCGGCGCGACCTGCAACTCGTCAGCCTGCACCTTGGAGACGCCCAGTGTGTTGCCGACGGCAATGACCGCCTTTTCGAAGATCGACTGGTCCTTGACCACCCCCTTCAGCACCGCCGTATCGCCCTGAACGACGACCTGCACGCCATCGGTACCGAGCTTGTGTGAATCGAGCTCTTTCTTGAGCGTGTCGGCGGTAGGCGCGGCTTCCTCGTCGCCGCCGATGCCGAGCTTCTTGCCGACGCTCTTGACGAAATCGAACATACCCATCTCTAGGTCTCCCTTGCTGTGGCAATGGGGAAACCTCGCATCTGCGGTGCGAAATGGGAAGCCGCTTTGTACACGCGCCTGGTGTGGTGCTTAATCGTTCTCCACCCGGCCGCGCAGCTTCTTGATCGTGCCGCGTCCCGCCTTGCTCTTCAGCCGTCGCTCGACCGCGCCTTTCGACGGCCGTGTCTTCTTGCGCGGCGGCGGCGGTGGTTCGGCGGCCTTGGCGACCAGTGCCGTGAGCCTCGCCCGCGCATCGGCGCGGTTCTGTTCCTGGGTTCGGAAGCGCCCGGCTTCGATGACGATGACACCGTCCTTGGTGGCGCGCTGGCCGGCAAGTTTTATGGTCCGCTCGCGCACGCGCTCCGACAGGCCCTCCGCGTTCTGCGCGTCGAAGCGAAGCTGCACCGCCGTCGCCACCTTGTTGACGTTCTGGCCGCCG
This sequence comes from Mesorhizobium sp. Cs1299R1N1, assembly GCF_037179655.1. Lineage (NCBI taxonomy): Bacteria > Pseudomonadati > Pseudomonadota > Alphaproteobacteria > Hyphomicrobiales > Phyllobacteriaceae > Mesorhizobium > Mesorhizobium sp. Cs1299R1N1. The sequence goes on from NZ_JAPYKR010000009.1 coordinate 176,628, forward strand.
GGACCGGACGAGCGGATGAAATCCTCGTGCAGGTCGCCCGGGTGGATCACGGCTTCGCCCGATATGATGATGTCGTCGTCGATCGGCATGCCGCAGTCATGGCGCGGCGGACCGAAAAAGAAAAGGCCCGATCGAAAGCCCAGCCACTAACTCAAATATGACGATCCTGATCACGATGCCCAGGCGAGTTCGCCAAGATGGCGACGAACCCATTTCGTCTCTTCCGATGCCGTGCGCCCGAAATGCCGTTTGAAGTCGCGGCTGAATTGAGACGGGCTCGCGTAGCCCACCGAAGCCGCGACCTCTGCGATCGTCTTGTTCTGGCGTGCAATCATCAATCGTGCTTCGTGGAGCCGTACCGCTTTCACGTACTGCATTGGACTGTTGCCGGTCAGGCTCTTGAAATGGACATGGTAGGAAGGAACGCTCATGCCCACGTCCTTTGCCAAATCGCCGATCGAAATTTCAGAACTGTAGTTCTGTCGCAACCAGGCCAGGCTCTGGATGATCCTTCCGGACGTGCCTTTCTGCTGCAGTGCCGCGATCATGGCACCGCCCTGCGGGCCGACCAGCACCCGGTAATGCAGTTCGCGCAGAATGCCGTCACCAAGGACGAGAGCTTCAACGGGACTGCGAAGCGCCACAAGGAGGCGCAGCAGGACATCCTCCATTTCGGGGCCCATCCTGCTTGACACGAGACCTCGCGGTCTGCCGCTCGCCGGTTGAGCATGCATCTGCGCTTGCATGGCGAGCTCGGCTGCCATCTGCATATCGAACTCAACATAGACCGCAAGCAATGGCCGCTCCGGACTGGCCGTCGATTTCATGCGGAATGGAACGGGTACCGAAACCGCCAGATAATGTTCCTCGTCGTAGAGGTAGATTTCCCTTTCGAGAATGCCCTGCTTGCTCCCCTGTAATACGAACACCGCGCCTGGCTTATAGAGGACCGGGACGTCGTGAAGCACGGCTTCCGTCCGGAGTATGCGGACGCGGTTGAACGCGGTCGGATTGTAGCCGTGACGAGGGGCCAGAGCTCCGGCCAACTCGACCAGCTCGTCTCGCCTGGATCGTTCATGTTTGGCGGGAATAGGATTTGGCAACAAATTCAGAGAATCCGCGATCGAAACGCTGGTTTCCTCATAATATTTGTCAATCCATCACCAATCAAGGAAAGCTTGCGGGTCATGTCACAGAAAACCTTCTTTATCACCGGCGCGAATTCCGGCTTCGGCTTGGCCATAGCTTCTGCCGCTATCCAGATCGGCCATAAGGTGATTGGCGCCGTTCGCTCGGAGACATCACGCGCAGCGCTCGCCGACGTTCTCCCCGCAGCTCGACCGGTACTGTGCGACGTAACGGAATTCGACATCATACCCGACGTCGTCAGGCAGGCGGAGAACGAACATGGACCGATTGACGTGCTGATCAACAATGCCGGCTACGGCCACGAGGGAGTGCTTGAAGAGTCGCCGATCGAAGAGATGCGGCGTCAGTTCGACGTGAATGTCTTCGGCGCTGTCGCCGTCGCCAAGGCCTTCCTCCCCCGGTTTCGCGAGCGACGTCGTGGATTCATCGTCAATGTCACGTCGATGGGCGGCATGATTACCATGCCGGGCATCGCTTACTATTGCGGCAGCAAGTTTGCGCTCCAAGGCATATCGGAAGTGATGCGTTCGGAAATGGCCCCGTTCGGCGTCCGCGTGACCGCGGTCTGCCCCGGATCCTTCCGGACGGATTGGGCTGGACGGTCAATGGTCCGCACAGAGAGATCAATCACCGACTATGACGCACTTTTTGATCCGATACGTGAGGCGCGACAGGTAAAGAGCGGCAAGCAACTCGGTGACCCCGACAAACTGGCAGCCGCCGTTCTAGGCCTGGTCGAATCCAGTGACCCGCCGCCGCAGCTTCTGCTTGGCAGCGATGCCCTCAAGCTCGTGTCGGACAGAATCGAACGCCTCCAGCAGGAAATGGAGGTGTGGAAATCCGTCACCGTCTCGACCGACGGCTGACGGCATGCGGTCCGACATCGATGTTCTGCCCGGCGCCTATTCGGCGGCTTCCTGCATGCGGGGCGCCGCGCCCATGACGGTTGCATCGACATGCGGTTCAAATTTCTCGAAGTTGACGGCGAACATGCCGACCAGCCTTGCCGCCTGCCGGTCGTAGGCAGCCTTGTCGATCCAGGTGGAGCGCGGATCGAGAATGGCGCTGTCGACGCCAGGCACCGCCACCGGCACCTCGAAGCCGAAGTTGGCATCTGTGCGGAACGCGCCTGCCTTCAGCGAGCCGTCGAGGGCGGCGGCGAGCAAGGCGCGCGTCGCCTTGATCGGCATGCGCTTGCCGGTGCCGTGGGCGCCGCCGGTCCAGCCGGTGTTGACCAGCCAGCAATCGGCGCCATGGCGCGCGATCAGCACGCGCAGAAGGTTGCCGTATTCCGAGGGATGGCGCGGCATGAACGGCGCGCCGAAACAGGTCGAGAAGGTCGCTTCGGGCTCGGTCACGCCCTTTTCGGTGCCGGCCACCTTGGCCGTGTAGCCGGAGAGGAAATGATACATCGCCTGCGCCGGCGTCAGCCGCGCGATCGGCGGCATCACGCCGAAAGCGTCGGCGGTCAGCATGATGATGTTCTTCGGGTGGTTGGCGCGTCCGGTCTTCGAGGCATTGGGGATGAAGTCGAGCGGATAGGCGCAGCGTGTGTTTTCGGTGAGCCGGCCGTCATTGAAGTCCGGCACGGCGTCGGCATCGAGCACGACGTTTTCCAGCACCGTGCCGAAGCGCTGCGTGGTGGCGAAGATCTCCGGCTCGGCTTCCGCCGACAGCTTGATGGTCTTGGCGTAGCAGCCGCCTTCGAAATTGAAGATACCATGCGGACCCCAGCCATGTTCGTCGTCGCCGATCAAAGTGCGCGACGGATCGGCCGACAGCGTGGTCTTGCCGGTGCCCGACAGGCCGAAGAAGATGGCGGCGTCGCCGGCCGGTCCCTCATTGGCCGAGCAGTGCATCGGCATCACGCCCTTCTCCGGCAGGAGGTAGTTGAGCATGGTGAATACCGACTTCTTCATCTCGCCGGCGTAGGAGGTGCCGCCGATGAGCACGATCTTGCGCGTCAGGTCGACGGCGATCACCGTTTCGGTGCGGCTGCCGTGACGGGCGGGATCGGCGCGGAAGGACGGCAGGTCGATGATGGTCATCCCGGGCACGAACTGTTCGAGTTCGGCTGCGTCGGGACGGATGAGCAGGTTGCGGATGAACAGCGAGTGCCAGGCAAATTCGGTGATCACCCTGGTGGGCAGCTTGAGCTCGGCGTCGGCGCCGCCAACCAGATCCTGCACGTAAAGGTCCTTGTCCGCGGCGTGGGCCTGGAAATCGGCGAGCAAAACGTCGAATTGGGCCGGCGAGATCGCCTTGTTGTTGTCCCACCAGACTTGCGGTTCGGTGGCGCCGTCGCGAACGACGAACTTGTCCTTGGGAGAACGACCGGTGTGCTGGCCGGTCTCGGCGACAAGCGCGCCATGCGCGGTCAGCCGGGCTTCACCGCGCCGGATCGACTCCTCGTAAAGGGCGGCCGCGCCGAAATTGTAGCGCACCATGCCGGAAGTCTTCAGACCGATACGATCGATCGCGCAGGCAGGATTGCGTTTGCCGAATTCCGACATTTGGTGACCCTTCTCAAGATTTGCCGCATCTTTGCCGGCATATTTCCGGCACACCTACTAAGCAGGCTAGATGGTCAGAACCAGAAAAGGCAAATGATATCAAATATTTAATCGATTTAAATATTTTGAAAGTTGTTTAAATCGTTTATATATGCAAAAAGTTCGGTGGTTGCCCAAAGGATTGGCGGTGCTCGTTCGTCCAATCCGTGTCGAGGTAGAATTGTGGCCGCCGGCACGCCGCTCGTGACAGCGGACAAGGCCTATGCCACATTTTGTACCTAATTTGTCCTGCAAAAGCCCCTTCTCTTACGACAGAAGGGACAGCTCATGAGGGAGCCGCTTGAAATGGCAACAATCGCGCTTGTCGATGACGACCGCAACATTCTGACGTCGGTGTCGATCGCCCTCGAATCCGAGGGATATCGTGTCGAGACCTATACGGATGGTGCGTCCGCGCTGGAAGGCCTGGCGGCCCGGCCGCCGAATCTCGCCATCCTCGACATCAAGATGCCGCGCATGGACGGCATGGAGCTTCTGCGCCGGATGCGCCAGAAATCCGACCTGCCGGTGATCTTCCTGACCTCCAAGGACGACGAGATCGATGAATTGTTCGGTCTCAAGATGGGCGCCGACGACTTCATCCGCAAACCGTTCTCGCAGCGCCTGCTTGTCGAGCGGGTGCGCGCCGTATTGCGGCGGGCCAGCGCCCGCGAGGCCGCGGCAAAAGCGCCGAGCCAGCAGGCCCGCTCGCTCGAGCGCGGCCAGCTCGTCATGGACCAGGAACGCCATACCTGCACCTGGAAGGGCGAACCGGTGACGCTCACCGTCACCGAGTTCCTGATCCTGCACTCGCTGGCGCAACGTCCCGGTGTGGTAAAAAGCCGTGATGCGCTGATGGATTCGGCCTATGATGAGCAGGTCTATGTCGATGACCGCACGATCGACAGCCACATCAAGCGGCTGCGCAAGAAGTTCAAGGCTGTCGACGACGACTTCGAGATGATCGAAACCCTTTACGGAGTCGGATATCGGTTCCGCGAAGCGTAATTTGATGTATGTCGAGCAAAAGCGGCCCCCATCTTGGGGCTGCGACATACTTCAAACCTGGGACTAGCGGGAGCTGCTATTCGATGGCAGTGGAAGCACAGCGAAGCAGGCCGACGGGCGCCGCCAGGCGGCCGTCGCGCATCATGCCTTCCTTCGTGTCGAAAATCACGGTGCCGATGCGCCGGTTCCTCGGCCACCACATCTTTTCCAGCCTGACGCGGCGCATCCTCTTCCTCAACCTTGCCGGCCTGGCGGTGCTCGTCACCGGCATCCTCTATCTCAACACCTTCCGCGACGGGCTGATCGACGCGCGCGTCGAAAGCCTGATGACGCAAGGCGAGATCATCGCCGGGGCGATCGCGGCGTCGGCGACGGTCGAGACGGACTCGATCAGCATCGACCCGGAAAAGCTGCTCGAACTGCAGGCCGGCGAAAGCCTGGGGCCTGGCTCGGACCAGCTCGACAACCTCGATTTTCCGATCAATCCCGAGCGCGTGGCGCCGGTGCTGCGCCGACTGATCTCGCCGACCCGCACCCGCGCCCGCATCTATGACCGCGACGCCAACCTGCTGCTCGATTCGCGCCATCTCTATTCCCGCGGCCAGATCCTGCGCTACGACCTGCCGCCGGTGGACGAGGAAGAGCCGGACCTTGTCGAGCGCATCCAGAAGTTCATCTTCGACTTCTTCCGCAACACCGACCTGCCGGTCTATCACGAGCAGCCGGGCGGCAATGGCGCTGCCTTCCCGGAAGTGGTGAAGGCGCTGACCGGCAGTCCGTCGACCATCGTGCGCGTCTCGGAACAGGGCGAGCAGATCGTCTCGGTGGCGGTGCCGATCCAGCGTTTTCGCGCGGTTCTCGGTGTGCTGATGCTGTCGACCGAAGGCGGCGATATCGACAAGATCGTCGCGGCGGAACGCAAGGCGATCCTGCGCGTCTTCGGCATCGCGGCGCTGGTCACGGCCATCTTGTCGATGCTCCTGGCCTCCACCATCGCCAACCCGCTGCGCCGGCTGTCCGCCGCTGCCGTGCGGGTCAGGCGCGGTGTCAAGAGCCGCGAGGAAATCCCCGACTTTTCCGACCGCCAGGACGAGATCGGCAATCTGTCGATCGCCGTACGCGACATGACCAACGCGCTCTATGCGCGCATCGAGGCGATCGAGAGTTTCGCCGCCGATGTTTCGCATGAGCTGAAGAACCCGCTGACGTCGTTGCGCAGCGCCGTCGAGACATTGCCCCTGGCGAAAAACGACACCTCACGCGCGCGTCTGATGGAGATCATCCAGCATGACGTCAAACGGCTGGACCGCCTCATCACCGACATTTCCGATGCCTCCCGCCTCGACGCCGAACTGGCGCGCGAGGACGCGGGAACCGTCGACTTGAAGAAATTCGTCACCGACCTCGTCGCTGTTTCGCGTGAAACGACGCGCAACAAGAAGGCGGTCGAGATCGAGCTCAAGGTCGCCAAGCTGCCGCAGGGCGCCAAGGGCTATGTCGTCGTCGGCCATGATCTGCGCATCGGCCAGGTCATCACCAACCTGATCGAGAACGCCCGCTCCTTCGTGCCGGAGGACCATGGCCACATCAGCCTGTCGCTGGCGCGCGCCGGCAAGTTCAACATCCTGACCGTCGACGACAATGGTCCCGGCATCCGCGCCGACAACATCGACCGCATCTTCGAACGCTTCTATACCGACCGGCCCGCCGGCGAGGCGTTCGGCCAGAACTCGGGCCTTGGCCTGTCGATCTCCAGGCAGATCGTCGAGGCCCATGGCGGCACGCTGACCGCCGAAAACATTCCCGGCACCAAGCCCGGCGAGATCAAGGGCGCGCGCTTCGTCGTGACGCTGCCGGCCGAGGGATGATCGCCGATCGTTATGGAATGCGCCGTGCGGCCTGAGAACATTCATGCGACGGCACTGCTGATGGGCGAGCGCGGCATTCTCATCACCGGCTCACCCGGGTCGGGCAAGACAACGCTGGCACTGACGCTGATCGACCATTGCCTGCGGCGCGGATTGTTCTCGCGGCTCGTCGGCGACGATCAGCTCTTCGTCGAAGCCCATGCGGGGCGGCTGGTGTGCCGTGCGCCCGCCACCATCGAGGGCCTGGCCGAAGTTCCAGGGCTTGGGCCACGACCCCTGCCATTCGAGCTGGCCTGCGTCGTCGACCTGCATGTGCGGCTGCTGCCGGCCGTCGAAATCGCACGCTTCCAGGAGGACGCCAGCGACAAGATCGCCGGCTGCGCGGTGGCGCGCATCGATCTGGCCGAGCGCAATGTCGCCGCCGCCTTGGCCGCCGTGATGGCGCGGCTGTCGATCGCGCCTTTTCTATGATCCGCCCTGGGTTTTTTGCTGCAATGCGTCAAAATGGCATGGGCCGGCGCAATTTTGGGCTTGTCAACGGGCCTCGCGTCGACAAGATAGCGCTCCCGCCGCCTGGATTGGCTGGCGAGCATAAAATGCGCCTGTGAAGCGGCGATGACGGGAGCCACCAAAGAATGATCGGACTCGTGCTTGTAACGCACGGTCAACTGGCCACCGAGTTCAGACATGCCGTCGAACATGTCGTCGGGCCACAAGACAATTTCGAAACCGTGGCGATCGGTGCCGACGACGATATGGAGCAGCGTCGCCGCGACATCGTCGATGCGGTCGCCCGTGTCGATACGGGGGCAGGTGTGATCGTGTTGACCGACATGTTCGGCGGCACGCCATCCAACCTTGCAATCTCGGTGATGGAGTCCGGCCGCACCGAGGTGATCGCCGGCATGAACCTGCCGATGCTGATCAAGCTGTCGTCGATCCGCAAGGGCGATAACATGGCGGCGGCGCTCGACGAAGCGCAGGCCGCGGGCCGCAAATACATCAACGTCGCCAGCCAGCTTTTGAGCAGCAAATGAGCACGCTGTCGCCTGACAAGGACCAGATCGTCCGGGAGTTTCCGATCGTCAACCAGCGCGGCCTGCATGCGCGCGCTTCGGCGAAATTCGTCCAGCTTGCCACCGGCTTCAACGCATCGGTCCATGTCGAGAAGGACGGCGTCAAGGTCGGCGGCACCTCGATCATGGGCCTGATGATGCTGGCAGCCAGCCCGGGATACTCGATCCGCGTCACCGCCAGCGGCCCGGAGGCGCTCGAAGTCATGGATGCGCTGGAGCAGCTTGTCGCCTCCCGTTTCGGCGAGGAGTACTGACCTCGAAGTCAGCCCTTCAGGACATGCACGAATAAAGATTTCTTTATATCCCATTGTCGGACGAAGCCTGATCTGCTAGTCAGGCCGGCAATTCGCGCCCTTGAAAATGTCTTCCGGCACGGGCGCATCCGCTAACAATTCGCACGCATAACAATTCGCATCGGAGCACTGCCATGACGGGTAGCAAGGACTATGTGGTCGCCGACATCTCGCTTGCCGGCTGGGGCCGCAAGGAACTCGATATCGCCGAAACCGAAATGCCGGGCCTTATGGCCTGCCGCGAGGAATTCGGCGCCAAGAAGCCGCTCAAGGGCGCGCGCATCACCGGCTCGCTGCACATGACCATCCAGACGGCGGTGCTGATCGAGACCCTGAAGGAACTCGGCGCCGACATCCGCTGGGCTTCCTGCAACATCTTCTCGACCCAGGACCACGCCGCCGCGGCCATCGCCGAGGCCGGCATTCCCGTCTTCGCCGTCAAGGGCGAGAGCCTCGAGCAGTACTGGGACTACACTGACAGGATCTTCCAGTGGGCCGATGGCGGCCTCTCCAACATGATCCTCGACGATGGCGGCGACGCCACCATGTACATCCTGATCGGCGCCCGCGCCGAGGCCGGCGAGGACGTGCTGTCCAATCCGCAGAGCGAGGAAGAGGAATACTTCTACGCCCAGGTCAAGAAGCGCCTGAAGGCTTCGCCGGGCTTCTTCGCCAAACAGAAAGCGGCGATCCGCGGCGTCACTGAAGAGACGACGACCGGCGTCAACCGGCTCTACCAGTTGCAGAAGAAGGGCCTGCTGCCCTTCCCGGCCATCAACGTCAACGACTCGGTCACCAAGTCGAAGTTCGACAACAAATATGGCTGCAAGGAATCGCTGGTCGACGGCATCCGTCGCGGCACCGACACGATGATGGCCGGCAAGGTAGCGGTCGTCTGCGGTTATGGCGACGTCGGCAAGGGCTCGTCGGCCTCGCTCAAGGGCGCGGGCGCCCGCGTCAAGGTCACCGAGGTCGATCCGATCTGTGCGCTGCAGGCGGCTATGGACGGCTTTGAAGTGGTCACGCTGGAAGATGCGGCACCGACCGCCGACATCGTCATCACCACCACCGGCAACAAGGATGTCGTCACCCTCGACCACATGCGTTCGATGAAGGACATGGTGATCGTCGGCAACATCGGCCATTTCGACAACGAGATCCAGGTCGCGTCGCTGCGCAATCTGAAGTGGACCAATGTCAAGCCGCAGGTCGACATGATCACCTTCCCGGACGGCAAGCGGATGATCCTCCTGTCGGAAGGCCGCCTGCTCAATCTCGGCAACGCGACCGGCCATCCGAGCTTCGTCATGTCGGCCTCTTTCACCAACCAGGTGCTGGCCCAGATCGAGCTGTTCACCAAGGGTGAGCAGTACCAGAACCAGGTCTATGTGCTGCCCAAGCATCTCGACGAGAAGGTCGCGCGCCTGCATCTCGACAAGCTCGGCGCCCGCCTGACCGAACTATCGGGCGAGCAGGCAGCCTATATCGGCGTCACACCGCAGGGTCCGTTCAAGCCGGAACACTACCGCTATTAACCAAATCCAGATTTACCACTAGATATTGACGCCGGGCGATTGACTTTTCGCCCGGCTTTATTTTTGCACCGAATGATTCTTCACGCCGATTCCGGCAGGCGCTATTGTTGTGATTCGCGGGTCCGGGGACGAGGACCGGCGAACGCATCAGGGCGGTCTTGCATTCAGGCGGCGAAGAGGACCAAGACATGCCGGGGGATAACCCGCTTCAGGCGGGAAAGGCCGTTTCCGGCGGCCATGACGAGTCGAGGACCATGGGCTGCGCCCCGCGAGGCGAGCGCCTTTCATGGCGCGCCCGTGTGGGATTGTTCCTTGCCGGCTCCGCTCTCGCCTGCCCCTTGGCGAGCGCGGTCGCGCATGCCCAGACCGCCGGCGCCGCCGTGGCCAGTCTTTCGATCAGCACCATCGAGGTCGTACAGCTGGCGGTGTTCGTCGGCGTGACGGGTACGGCATTCCTGTCGGCCATCGTTCTCATCCGCGAACGGGCGCGTACCTCGGCGGAGAATGTCGAGCTGAGAAGCCGCGTCGCCGATGTCAGCGCGGCGTTGCGGCGTTCGGAAGCGCTGCTCAATCTGCGCGACCAGCGTGTGGTCGTCTGGGCCTCGGAAAACAAGAAACCCGAACTCATCGGCACATTGCCGACCGAAAGCGGTGCGCCGGAGGACCGGGCCGCGTTCCTCGCCTTTGGCCGCTGGCTGATGCCGCGTTCGGCGGCGGCACTCGAACATGCCGTGGCGGGTTTGCGCGAAAAAGGCAGGCCGTTCGACCTGGTGATCGAATCCCAGGCCGGCGCTCCACTGGAAGTGCATGGCCGCAAGAGCGCGGCCCATGTGCTGGTGCGGTTTGTCTCGCTTTCCGAGACGCAGCGCAGCCAGGCCCGGCTCAAGATCGACAACCAGCGGCTGGCCACCGACCATGACACGATGATCGGGCTGCTCGAGGCGCTGAAGATGCCGGCATGGCTGCGTGACGAGCATGGCCGCCTGAAATGGGTCAACCGGGCCTATGCCGACGCGGTCGAAGCCGAGAGCGCGGAAGCCGCCGTGCGTGACGCCAAGGAATTCCTCGGCGGCCAGGCGCGCGAAGCCATCGCCACGCAGCACAAATCGCATCCGGTCTTCGAGCAGTCGCTTTCGACGGTGATCGAAGGCGACCGCCGCGTGTTCGCCGTGACCGATTTTGCCGGCGCCGACGGTTCGGCCGGCCTTGCCTGCGACACCAGCGCCATCGAGGCTATCCGTGGCGAATATGAGCGGACCGTGCGCAGCCACGCCGATACGCTCGACCAGCTCAACACCGCTGTCGCCATCTTCGACACCGACGAGAAGCTGCGCTTCTTCAACCAGGCTTTCCAAAAGCTGTGGGGGCTCGATAGCGGCTTCCTGCACAGCGCGCCCGACAACGCCCTTTTGCTCGACCGGCTGCGCAGCGAGGGCAAGATCGCCGAACAGCCGGAGTGGCGCCGCTGGAAGGAAGGCCTGCTCAGCGCCTATCGTGCGGTCGAATCGCAGGAACACTGGTGGCACCTGCCGGATGGCAAGACGATCCGTGTCGTCGCCAACCCGCAACCCAAGGGCGGCGTCACCTGGGTGTTCGAGAACCTGACCGAGAAGATGGATCTCGAAAGCCGCTACCGCACCGCGGTTCGGGTCCAGGGCGAAACGCTCGACAACCTCGCCGAAGGCGTCGCGGTGTTCGGCCCCGACGGCCGGCTGCGGCTGTCGAACCCGGCCTTTGCCACGCTGTGGGGATTGGACGCGGAAGCCGCCAAGCCCAATGTGCACGTATCGGCCATACGCGAGCTGTCCGATCGGCAAGCGGTCGAGAGCCCCTGGCCCGGCTTCGTCGCCGCCATCACCGGCTTCGACGACGAGCGCCGCGACCGCCACGGCCAGACCGAGCTCAACAACGGCACCGTGCTGCGTTACGCCGTGATTCCGCTGCCCAACGGGCAAGTGATGATGACCTTCGTCGACGTCACCGACAGCGTCCACATCGAGCGCGCGCTCAAGGACAGGAACGAGGCGCTCGAGAAATCAGACCAGCTCAAGAACGAATTCGTCCAGCATGTGTCCTATGAACTGCGGTCGCCGCTGACCAACATCATCGGCTTCACCGAGTTGCTGTCGCTGCCGGCGACCGGCCCGCTGACGCAGAAGCAGCGCGAATATGTCGAGCATGTCGGCTCGTCCTCATCGGTGCTGCTGACCATCGTCAACGACATACTCGACCTGGCGACGGTCGATGCCGGCATCATGCAGCTCGATATTTCCGAAGTGCATGTCGACCGCACCATCGCGGCCGCCGCCGAGCTTGTCGCCGACCGGCTGGAGGAGCATTCGATCCGGCTCGCGGTCGACGCCGCCGCCGCGCCAAAGACCTTCCATGGCGACGAAACCCGCATCCGCCAGATCCTCTACAATCTGCTGAGCAACGCCGCCAATTACGCGCCGGAGGCCAGCACCATCCGGCTGGCATGCCGCCAGCTGGCGGACGGAGTCGAGTTCTCGGTTCACGACGACGGGCCCGGCATGCCGCCCGACGTGCTCGATTCGGTGTTCCGCCGCTTCGAGCCGCGCGCCAATGGCGGCCGCCGGCGCGGCGCCGGCCTCGGCCTGTCGATCGTCAAGAGCTTTGTCGAACTGCATGGCGGCGCCGTTCGCATCGAAACCGGCAGGGATAAGGGCACGACCGTCATCTGCACCTTTCCCGACATGCCGGGTATCCGCGCAGCGGCCGAGTAGCGCGCTCGATGACGGAACCGGTGCTGGAGCGTTTGCTCGCCGACGAGACCCAGACAGCGCGGCTGGGTGAGGATCTTTCGCTGGCTCTGCGCGTGGGCGACGTGCTGGCGCTCAAGGGCGATCTCGGCGCCGGCAAGTCGACGCTGGCAAGAGCGCTCATCCGGACGCTGGCCGACGATGCCGGTCTCGAAGTGCCGAGCCCGACCTTCACGCTGGTGCAGAGCTACGACACGCGCATCCCGGTCCATCATTTCGATCTCTACCGCCTGTCGTCGGCGGCCGAGCTGGACGAACTCGGCTTCGAGGAGGCGCTGGCGCAAGGTGCAGCCCTTATCGAATGGCCGGAACGGGCTGACGGCTACCTGCCCAAGACGACGGTGCTGATCGAACTCGTCCAGCATGGCGAGGGCCGGCTGGCCCGACTGTCGGGGCATGGCGCGACCTTCGACCGTGTCGCACGCTCACTGGCCATGCGCGGTTTTCTGGAGAGCGCCGGATGGGGGGAAGCGCGGCGCCGGTATTTCATCGGCGATGCCTCGGCCCGCTCCTACGAGATCGTATCGCTCGCCGGCGAGGCGCCGCGCGTGCTGATGAACTCGCCGCGGCTGGTGCTCGGCCCTCCCGTGCGCGACGGCAAACCCTATGCGGTGATCGCCCACACCGCGCAGTCGGTGTCCGCCTTCGTCGCCATCGACCGTGCGCTGCTGGCCGCCGGCGTCGCGGTGCCCAGGATCGACGCGCAGGATCTCGACCAGGGTTTCCTGCTGCTCGAGCATCTAGGCTCGGAAGGCTTTCTCGACGGCAATGGCGAGCCGGTCGCCGAACGTTACGAGGCGGCAGCCGAACTGCTCGCCATGATGCACGGCAAGGCCTGGCCTCACCGGATGGAGGCGGCTCCAGGCGTCGTTCATGACGTGCCGCCCTTCGATCGCGACGCCATGCTGATCGAGGCGGACCTGCTGATCGACTGGTACGTGCCGGCGATATCGGGCGGCCCGGCGAGCGACGCGCTGCGTTCCGGCTACCACAAGACATGGAACGCGCTTCTCGACCGGCTGCAAGGCAGCGAATACACGCTGATGCTGCGCGACTTCCACTCGCCCAACATCATCTGGCGCGGCGAACGGTCCGGCCTCGACCGGCTCGGCATCGTCGACGTCCAGGACGCGCTGATCGGGCCTTCGGCCTATGACGTCGCCTCGCTCGCCATGGACGCCCGCGTCACCATGGCACTCGAGATCGAGAAGCGGACGCGCGATGCCTATGTCGCGGCGCGTCATGCAGCGGGCGACTTCGATGAAGCAGGCTTCCTCGAAGCCTATGCAATCATGGCCGCGCAGCGCAATTCCAAGATTCTGGGCATTTTCGTGCGTCTCGAAAAACGCGACGGCAAACCCTATTATCTCAAGCACCTGCCGCGCATCCGCGACTATCTCAGGCGGGCGCTGTCGCATCCCGCGCTCGCCGACCTGCGGGATTTCTACAGCGCGCACGGGCTGCTGGAGGAACGAGCGCTGTGACAACAAGACCGGAGACCGCCATCGTTCTTGCCGCCGGGCTCGGCAAGCGCATGCGGCCGATTACCGACACCATGCCCAAACCTCTGGTCCGGATCGCCGGCAAGACGCTGCTCGACTGGGGCCTAGACAGCCTGGCTGCGGCCGGCGTCGGCAAGGCGGTGGTCAATGTTCATTATCTTCCCGAACAGATCGTCGCCCATGTCGCCGCTCGCCGCGCGCCGCGCATCGTCATTTCTGATGAGAGCGACCGGCTGCTCGATTCCGCCGGCGGCATCGTCAAGGCGCTGCCGGAGCTCGGCCGGGAGCCGTTCTACATCCTCAACGCCGATACATTCTGGATCGACCACGGCCCGCTCAATCTCGGGCGGCTTGCCCTTGCATGGGACGCCGCGAAAATGGATATTCTGCTGATGCTGGCGGATCTCCATCAGGCGACGGGTCACTGTGGCAGCACCGATTTCCTGGTGGCGCCGGATGGCGCCCTGCGGCGTTCAAAAGGCGATCCTGCCGGCCTGATCTATGCCGGCGCGGCGATCATCCACCCGCGCCTGTTCAAGGACGCACCAGCCGAACCGCATTCGATCAATGCCTATTTCGACAAGGCGATTGCCGGCGGCCGCCTGTTCGGCATGCCGATGCATGGCCACTGGATAACCGTCGGCACGCCCGATGCCATTCCGCTCGCCGAAGACGCGGCGGCCGGTGCACTCATCGGATCGCAATGAGCGGCTCAAGCCGCGTTTTCTCCATTCCCTCCGGAGCGCCGTTTCTGCCGACGCTGGCCGAGGCGCTGCTTGACGGCCGTCTTGTCCCCGGGTTTCGTTTCGAAGGCGACCCGCTCGCCCTGGCCGACGTCACCATCTATGTGCCGACGCGCCGCGCCGCACGTGCCTTGCGCGGCGTCTTCGTCGACAGCCTGAAGGCGCGAGGCGGCGGCGGTTCGACGATCCTGCCGGTGATCCGCCCGCTCGGCGAATTCGACGAGGATGAGGCCGCGTTCGATGCCGAGCCAACCGCGGCAATCGATCTCGCGCCACCGATCGCCGCCACCGAGCGGCTGTTACTGCTGACGCCGCTGGTGCGGGCGTGGAAACGCCGGTTGCCCGCCCATGTCGCGGCCCTCTTCGCCGAGGAGATCGTCGTCCCGGCCTCCACCGCCGACGCGATCTGGCTGGCGCGCGATCTGGCCGGGCTGATGGACGAGATCGAGACGGAAGGCACCGACTGGGCCAAACTCGGTGGCCTGGTGAGCGGGAACCTTGCCGGATGGTGGCAGGTGACGCTCGAATTCCTCGGCATCGTCACCGATGCCTGGCCGAGATTCCTCGAAGAGAGCGACCGCTCCAACCCGGCCGCGCATCGCAGCGCCCTGATCCGTGCCGAAGCGGCGCGGCTGGGGCGCAATCCGCCTGCAGGGCCGGTCATAGCCGCAGGGTCCACCGGCTCTATCCCCGCCACGGCCGAGCTGCTTGCGACCATTGCCGGCCTCTCCGGCGGCGCCATCGTGCTGCCCGGGCTCGACCAGATGCTGGACGAAGCCTCCTTCCAGGCGCTCGTCGCACCCGGCGCGCGTCCAGCCGTGCTTGGCCATCCGCAATACGGCCTGGCGAAGCTGATCGGCAAGATCGGCGTGCTGCGCGGCGATGTCGAGGAGATCGGTGCGGCCGAGCCAAAGCTTGGGCTCCGCGCGGCCCTTGTCGGCGAGGCGCTGCGGCCGGCCGAGACCACCGAATTGTGGGCCGAGACGCGAAACGGGTTTTCGGCGTCCGATATTGCCGGCGCCTTCGCCGACGTGACGCTGCTCGAAGCAGCAAGCGAGCGCGATGAGGCCGTCGCCATCGCCGTCGCGCTCAAGCGTGCGGTCGAAGCACCGGGCCAGAGAGCGGCGCTCGTCACCGGTGACCGCGCGCTGGCACGCCGCGTCAGCGTCGAGCTCAAGCGCTTCGGTGTCGTTGCAGACGATTCCGGCGGCACGCCGCTTTCCAACACCCCGGCAGCCAGCCTCCTCAGGCTGGCGCACGAAGCGGTGTTCCGGCCGGGCGATCCGGTCGGCCTGTTGTCGCTGCTCAAGCATCCCTTGCTTGGCCTTGGCTTGGAACGCGCTGAAGTGCGCCACGCGGCGGAACTGGTCGAGCTGGTGGCGCTGCGCGGCGGTACCGGCCGCCCCGACATCGCTTCGCTGCCGGACCTTTTCGAGGCCCGCCTCACCGGGCTCGGCGGTGACAGCCGACCGCCCTTCTGGTTTGCCCGCCTGACCGTGCGCTCCATCGAAGGCGCGCGGAATTTGCTTGGGCGTCTCAAGCAAGCGCTGGCGTCGCTTTCGGCCTTTCGCGGCCAGGCGGAAGCCGACCTTGCCGCGCTGGTCGAAGCCAGCGTCGTTGCCCTGGAGAATCTCGGCCGTTCCGCTGATGGCGGCCTTGGCGAACTTTACGCCGGCGACGCCGGCGAAAAGCTCGCCGAACTGCTGCGCGGGCTGGTCGCGGCTTCGGCATCGCTGTCGTTCGCGGCGAGCGAATGGCCCGATGTGTTGGAGGCGCTGATCGCGCCCGAGACCGTCAAGCCGGCGCAAGGCACCGACAGGAACATCGCCATCTGGGGCGCCTTGGAAGCCCGGCTGCAGGATGTCGATACGCTGGTCATCGGCGGGCTCAACGAAGGGGTCTGGCCGCGCAAGCCGGAGAGCGACCGCTTCATGTCGCGGCTGATGAAGACCGGCATCGATCTCGAGCCGCCGGAGCGGCGCATCGGCCTCGCCGCGCATGATTTCCAGATGGCCATGAGCGCGAGACACGTGGTGCTGGCGCGCTCGGCGCGTGCCGGCGACGCACCCGCGGTGCCTTCGCGCTGGTTGCAGCGGCTGGTCACCTTCATCGGCAACGACCAGGCGGCAGCACTGCGCCGGCGCGGCGATGAGCTGCTTGCCTGGGCACGCGCGCTCGACACAGGGCCGAAGCGGGATTTCGCGCCACGGCCGCTGCCGAAGCCGCCGCTGTCGGTGCGTCCAACGCATTTCTCCGTCACCGAGATCGAGACGCTGCGCCGCGACCCCTACGCCGTCTATGCCCGAAGGGTCCTCGGCCTGATGCCGCTCGATCCGCTCATCCGCGATCCGGGTGCGGCCGAGCGCGGCACGCTTTTTCACGCCATCCTGCATCTCTTCTCGTCCGAGGTGGCGGACCCGCGCGCGCCGGACGCGCTGGCCGGGCTCATCGCCGCCGGCCGCGCCTGTTTCGCCGAGGCAGCGCTTCCAGCCGATGTCGAGGCGGTGTGGTGGCCGCGTTTCGAAAAGCTCGCCGCCAACATCATCGAATGGGAGCGCACGCGCGCCGACGCGGTGGTCCAGCGGCATGCCGAGGAGCGCGCCGGCAAGACCGTCGTCGGACAGTCCGGCGTGACGCTGTCCGGCTATGCCGACCGTGTCGATCTGCTGGCAGGCGGCATGGCGGACATTCTGGACTACAAGACCGGCTCTTCGCCTTCCAAGGCGCAGGCGCATACGCTGCTGGCGCCTCAGCTGGCGCTGGAGGGCGCACTGCTCAGGCGTGGCGCGTTCAAGGACCTGGGCGCGCGCGAGCCGTCGCAACTGGCCTTCATCAGGCTGAAGCCGAATGGCGAGGTGTTCGAGGAATCCATACTCGAACACAACCGCCAGCCACGCACCGCGGCCGATCTCGCCGAGGAAGCCTGGGCGCGGCTGGAGAAACTGCTGATCCACTATGCCGACCCGGCGACCGGCTATCGGTCGCGCGCGCTGCCGTTTCGCGAAGGCGAAACCGATGGCGACTACGACCATCTCGCCCGCGTGCTCGAATGGTCCGCCGGCGGAGACGCCGGGGATGAGGGAGGGGAGGCATGAAGAAAGCCTATCCGATCCCGACCGATACCGCTTCGAGCCAGGCGCGCGCCGCCGATCCCGGCAATTCCGCCTGGGTGTCGGCCAATGCGGGATCAGGCAAGACCCATGTGCTTGCCCAGCGTGTCATCCGGCTGCTGCTCAACGGCACCGACCCGTCGAAGATACTGTGCCTGACCTATACGCGCGCCGCGGCCGCCAACATGTCGAACCGGGTTTTTTCGACGCTGTCGGAGTGGACGACGCTCAGTGACGCCGACCTGGCGTCCAAAGTCGAGGCGTTGGAGGGACGCCGGCCCGATCGCGACACCATGCGCAGAGCCCGCCGCCTGTTCGCCGAGGCCCTGGAGACGCCTGGCGGGCTGAAAATCCAGACGATCCACGCTTTCTGCGAATCCGTGCTGCATCAGTTCCCGCTGGAAGCCAATATTCCCGCCCATTTCGAAATGCTTGACAGCCAGATGGAGGCCTCGCTTTTTGCCGCCGCGCGCCGCGAGATGATCTCCGCCGCCGGCGACAGGAATTTGGCCGAGGCTTTCGCCACCGTGCTGGAACGTGGGGGCGAGGCCGGTCTCGACGCGTTGCTTGGTGAAATTGTGCGCAAGCGCGACGGGTTGCGCCATTTCCTCGATGCCGTCGGGCGTGACGGCTTCCAGCCCTTGTTCGATGAATTTCATTTCCAGCCCGGCCAGGCCGCCGAAGGCATAGCGGCATCTGTATGGCCGCTGCCTGGCTTCCTGCCGGACTATTTTGCCGGCTTTGTCCGGGCCGCCGAAGCCACCGACGCCAGATCGGCGCTAAACAACATCCTGCCTTATGCGCGCCTAGCCTTCGCCGAGAGCGACCCCGTTCGCCGGCTGCAGTTGCTGGCAAGAGCCTTCCTCAAGACCGATGGCGCCCCTTACGATCCGGCAAACGCCTTCAAGAAGGCGTTGACCGACCGGCTGCCAGATCTCGCCGAGCGCTATCTCTCGGCGGCCAGCGCCATCATGGAGACCGCCGACCGGCTGGCGCTGTTCCGGATGCTGGAAGGCACACGCGCGGCGCTCACCATCGCCGACTGGCTGATCGCGCGCTACGAAGTGTTGAAACGCAGCCGCGGCTTTCTCGACTTCAACGACCTGATCACCCGCACGGTAAACCTCTTGGCGCGGCCCGATGCCGGCCCTTGGGTGCAGTACAAGCTCGATCAGGGCATCGATCACATCCTGCTCGACGAGGCGCAGGACACCAGCCCGGATCAATGGAAGGTGGTGAAGCGGCTGGCGGAAGAATTCTTTGCCGGCTTTGGCGCTCGCGACCGGGTCCACCGCACGGTCTTCGCCGTCGGCGACGAGAAGCAGTCGATCTACTCCTTCCAGGGCGCGGCACCCGACTCGTTCGCCGACAGCCGGTTGTTGTTCGCCGGACGGGTGCGCGACGCCGAGGCGTCCTTCGCCGACCTCAAGCTGACCTGGTCGTTCCGCTCCACGGACGATGTGCTGGCCGCCGTCGACCGCGTCTTTGCCGATCCAATCGTGCGGCGCGGCATCAGCCACGACCCCGATCCGCTGAGCCACAAGGCGATCCGCAGCGATGCGCCGGGCTATGTCGAGGTCTGGCCGTCGATCGGCGCCGAGGCCGTCGACGAGCCCGATGACTGGGCGCAAGCCATCGACCATGCCCATGCACCGGCGGTGCGCGTCGCCGAGAATGTCGCGGCCACCATCGCCGGCTGGATCGGCAAGGGCGAAATCATCGAGGGCCGTGGCAAGCGGCTGCGGCCGGGCGACGTGCTGGTGCTGGTGCGCAAGCGCGACAGCTTCGTCCACGCGCTGACCCGCGCGCTCAAGCGGCGCGACATTCCGGTTGCCGGCGCCGACCGGCTGAGCCTGCCCGGACATATCGCGGTCAAGGACCTGATCGCGCTCGGCCATCTGCTGATCCAGCCGCAGGACGACCTGTCGCTCGCCGCTCTGCTGCGCAGTCCGGTCTTCGACCTGACGGAGGAGACGCTGTTCACGCTCGCCGCACAGAGGCCGCCCGGCGTGTCGCTGGCGGTATCGCTGCGCCAGCATGCCGGCGAAAGCGAAGCGCTAGCGGCGATCGTTGCGCAACTCGACGCCTGGGCTGACGAGGCCGCCTTCAAGCCAGTGTTCGAGTTCTATGCCGCCCTGCTGGCGCGCGATGGCGTGCGCCGCAAGATGATCGCGCGGCTCGGGCCGGAAGCCGGCGATATCCTCGACGAGTTCCTGAGCTTCTGCCTTGCCGAGGAGCGGACCGGCCTGCCCGGGCTGGAAGCCTTCCTGTCGACGCTGGAAAACGCCGGCCCCGAGATCAAACGCGAGATGGACCAGACCCGTGACGAGGTCAGGGTGATGACCGTGCACGCGGCCAAGGGCCTGGAGGCGCCGGTTGTGTTCCTGGTCGACGGCGGTTCCGCCCCGTTCAGCGACCAGCATTTGCCGCGCCTGATGCCTTTCGACGGCTCGGGTCGACATTGGGACGGTAAGGGCTATCTCTGGCGTTCGGCGAGCGACGTCGCCAACGGCTTTTCGAAAACGGCCGCCGCTCGCGCCCGCGAACTCGCCGACGACGAGTACCGCCGGCTGCTCTATGTCGGCATGACGCGCGCCGAGGACCGGTTGATCGTCTGCGGCTATCACGGCAAGCGGGCGCCGAACAGCGGCACCTGGCATTCGATCGTCAGCCGGGCGCTGAGCGGCGCGCCCGAAAGCGAACAGCGTCCGCATCCGGCCGGCGGCGAGCCTGTCTACCGTTTTCACGTCACCAAACTGCCGCCGGTTACGCCAAGCCTGGGCGAGCAGGCGCGGCAGGTCGATGCGTTCGGTCCGTTGCCGGCGACCTTGTTCCGGCCCTTGCCGCCTTTCGAGGACCTACCGCGTCCATTGTCGCCGTCGGGCGCCTCGGCGCTGATTGAGGAAGGCAAGGAAGCGGTGGTCGACAAGGCCTCGCCGGTGCTGGATGTCGATGCCGAGCCGGGTTTTGCCGTGCTGCGCGGGCTCGCCCTCCACAAACTGCTGCAGATGTTGCCCGGCATTGCCGAGAGCGACCGCCAAAGTGCGGCAGAGCGTTACCTCTCGCGAACGGGTGCGGCGTGGCCGCAAGCCGAGCGCCAAAAAGCCCTGGCATCGGTCGTGGCCATCCTTGCCGAGCCCGGCCTCGGTCAACTGTTCGCGCCGTCGTCACGTGCCGAGGTCGCGATCATGGGCAGCCTTGAGGTCAAGGGCAAAATCCGCTCCATCTCCGGCAAGATCGACCGGTTGGCGGTGACAGCGGATACGGTTTCGATCGTCGACTACAAGACCAACAGGCCCGCACCCGCTTCCCTGGCCGAAGTCCCGCCGGCCTACCTGCTCCAACTCGCGCTGTATCGCGCCCTGCTGCAGCCGCTTTATCCCGGGCGGGAGGTCAAGGCGGCCCTGCTGTTCACCGAAGCGCCAAGGCTGATCGACCTGCCGGCCCGGGCCATGGACGACGCCCTTGCCCGACTCACGGGAGCGTGACACAAGAACTGCTTGAAGAAGGGCGCGACAACCACCACATTTGGTGCGGCAAAAAATTTCGAAAGGATTTCCGCATGACCACCGTCAAGGTCGACAAGAACAATTTCCAGGCCGATGTGCTCAATGCCCAGGTACCGGTCGTGGTTGATTTCTGGGCGGAGTGGTGCGGCCCCTGCAAGATGATCGCACCGGCGCTTGAGGACATCGCCGCTGA
Source organism: Mesorhizobium sp. Cs1299R1N1 (assembly GCF_037179655.1). NCBI lineage: Bacteria > Pseudomonadati > Pseudomonadota > Alphaproteobacteria > Hyphomicrobiales > Phyllobacteriaceae > Mesorhizobium > Mesorhizobium sp. Cs1299R1N1. The sequence goes on from NZ_JAPYKR010000009.1 coordinate 197,946, forward strand.
ACTCGGCGCCAAGGTCAAGATCGCCAAGCTGAACATCGACGAGAATCCCGAGCTTGCCGCCCAGTTTGGCGTGCGCTCGATCCCGACGCTGATGATCTTCAAGGGCGGCGAAGTGGCCGACATCAAGGTTGGCGCCGCGCCCAAGACCGCGCTGTCGCACTGGGTCAATGGCAATCTCACCTGATCCATTCCGAATTTCGGATATCAAGCCCGGCCATCGCGCCGGGCTTTTTGTTGGCGCCATCGGTGCGCCGCCCTGGCACTCACGTCGGGGCTCTCCATGTCTTCTGTTGGCAGCAGAAGCAGGAGAGAGAAATGACCGGATCCGCCAAGGCCACAGTCTTCATCGACAATGAGCGTGTCATCGTCACCGAATACCGCTTCCAGCCGGGCGACAATACCGGCTGGCATCGCCACGGCCACGACTATGTCGTGGTCCCGCTGATGGACGGCAAGCTGAAGCTGGTGACCAAGGACGGCGAAACCTTCGCCGAAATGAAGAAAGGTTCCCCCTACTTCCGCAAGGAGGGCGTCGAACACGACGTCATCAGCGCCAACGAGGGCGAGTACGCTTTTATCGAGATCGAGCTGAAGTAAAGGCCTTGGCCACTGATTGCCGCGCTGGAAGTCCATTCACTCAGTCGGTTGTGTGAAGGCGGGCCATCACCTCCATCTTGATGGCAGAAACGATCGGCGTATGTTTCTTCCAAAAGGGAGTTAAAAATGGGCAAATCACAGCTCTCAGTCCGCAGTGCAAAGGCACGCGACCTGGCTCATAGGCTAGCTCGTCGTGAAAATCGTTCGATAGCCGAAGTGGTCGAACGCGCGCTTGAATTCTACGAGATTCGGGAAGCTGGCCGCGAACCTGCCTCCACCTTCCACGCCAGCCTGACCGCAAGCAGTGGCGTCGACATCGATCTGGCGAAAGTTATTCGCGAAGGTCGCCAGGTTCATCCCGGAGTTGAGCTTTGATTTTCGTCGATACCTGAAGCGGATCGAGGACCAAGGTATGTGGCTGAAGTAGACATTTCCGCTGCAGGCGTCGAAACTGTAGCCCCCTCAGGTAGGCGGCGTGCCGTTTTCGGCCAGGACCGCGCCTGCGAGATAAAGCGACCCCCCGATCAGAATGCGCGGCGTCGGGCCGTCCCAGGTGTCGCGCAGCAGCATCAGGGCGCTGGCGACGGAGTTTACCGGTTCGGCTGTCAGCCCGGCTTCCGTGGCGCGGATGGCCAGTTCGTCGTTTGGCACGCCGGCGTCGCTCTGGCTCACCGGCACCGTGTAGACATGCTTGACCAGGCCCTTGAAGGCGCGGAAATAGCCGCTCTGGTCCTTGGTGTTGATCATGCCCGAGATGAGGAACAGTGGGCGCGGGTTCTTTTCCTCCTGCTCGGCCAGCGCTTCGGCGACGACCACGCCGGCACCCGGATTGTGGCCGCCGTCGAGCCAGATGTCGGCGCCCTTCGGCGCAAGTTCCGCTAGCCGGCCCTGCACCAGCTTCTGCATACGGCCCGGCCAGGCGACGTTGGTCATCGCCTTCTCGGCGGCGCGGTGGCTGATCTCGAAACCGGCGGCCTTGACCGCGGCGATCGCCGCCGCCGCATTCGCAAATTGGTGGCGACCGAGCAGACGCGGTGATGGCAGGTCCATCAGGCCATCATCGTCCTGGTAGACCATGCGGCCGTTTTCCTCGAAAGCCAGAAAATCCTGGCCATAGACCAGGGTCGGACATTCCAGCCGCTCCGCGGTGTCGATCAGCGTCTGCAGCGCGGTCTCGCTTTCCTGCGCGCCGATGACCACCGGGCAGCCGCGTTTCATGATGCCGGCCTTTTCGGCGGCGATCAACTCGACACGGTCGCCGAGATAGGCCTCATGGTCCATCGACACCGGCATGATCACCGACACGGCCGGCCGCGCGATGACATTGGTGGCATCGAAGCGGCCGCCAAGACCGACCTCGATGATGGCGGCATCGGCCGGATGTTCCGAAAACAGGACGAAGGTGACGGCGGTGAGGATCTCGAAGACGGTGATCTTCTGGCCTGCATTGGCCTTGGCGACGCGGGCAATGGCCTCGGCGAAGATGTCATCGTCGACCAGCCTGCCGCCGCCCTCGGCCGCAAGCCTGTAGCGCTCGTGCCAGCTGACCAGATGCGGCGAGGTGTGGACATGGATGAGCCGGCCGGAAGCTTCCAGCAGCGCCCGTGAGAAGGCGGCGCAGGAACCCTTGCCGTTGGTGCCGGCGATGTGGATGACCGGCGGCAGCAGGTCCTGCGGATTGCCCAGCCGCTCCAGGAGCCGCGTGATGCGGTCGAGCGAAAGGTCAAAGCCTTTCGGGTGAAGCGCCATCAGGGCTTCGATTTCGCGGTCGGCGGCAAGCGTCGTCATGGCACAATCCCGGCGCATGGCCCGAGAGCCAGAATCGCTCCCGCAATGACCACGGCTATCAAAAGGCTACAGCGCGCCACGGATGCTGCGCAATCGCTGTCCGCGGCGGCCAATGTCGCGTCAGGCCAGTCTCACGTCAGGCCGGTGTCGCGGCCGGCCATTGTAGCGTCAAGCTTGCGGCCGGACTTCGGCGGCAAGCGCGGCCGGCGGCATGATTTCCGGTTCCAGCGGCTTTTGCTCCTCGGGCATCTTGAGCAGCATTTTCAAAAGCCGCGCGATCGTCTGGCGCATTTCCAGCCTGGACACCACCATGTCTACCATGCCGTGCTCCATCAGATACTCGGAGCGTTGGAAGCCGTCCGGCAATTTCTCGCGGATGGTCTGCTCGATGACGCGCGGACCGGCAAAACCGATCAACGCTCCTGGCTCGGCGATGTGCACATCGCCCAGCATGGCGTAGGAGGCGGTGACGCCGCCGGTGGTCGGGTTGGTCAGCACGACAACGTAGGGAAGGCCGGCTTCCTTCAGCCGGTCGACGCCGACCGTGGTGCGCGGCAGCTGCATCAGCGACAGGATACCTTCCTGCATGCGGGCGCCACCGGAAGCGGCGAACAGGATCAGCGGTCGCTTGCGCTGCAAGGCGACCTCGAAGCCATGCACGATGGCATCACCCGCCGCCATGCCGAGCGAGCCGCCCATGAAAGCGAAATCCTGCACCGTCACCACGACTGGCAGGCCCTCGACGGTCCCCAGCGCATTGATAATGGCGTCTTCCAGGCCGGTCTTGGCCTTGGCGTCCTTCAGCCGGTCGACATAGCGTTTCTCGTCGCGGAACTTCAGCGGATCCTGCATGACCTTGGGATTGTCCAGGGTCTCGTACTTGCCGTCATCAAAGAAGAATTTCAGCCGCTCCTTGGCCGAGATCTTCATGTGATGGCCGGAGGACGGGATGACGAACTGGTTGGATTCCAGGTCCTTGTGGAACACCATCTCGCCGGTCTCGGGATCCTTGATCCAGAGATTCTCGGGCATGTCGGTACGCCGGCCGAGCATCGAGTTGATCTTCGGGCGAACGTAATTGGTGATCCAGTTCATCGCTTCGGCTCCTGTCCTGACGAAGAGTTGGGAAGAGAGTAGGAAGACTATTCGGCAGCAGCAAGGCGGGCCGAGCGCACGCCTTGCGCAAGGCCGCTGACCAGCGTTGCGACCGCCTCGGCCGGATCAGCGGTCTTTTCGCCCTTCGGCCCCAGCACATTGGCAACCGCATTGACGATCGCCGTGCCGACGACCACGCCGTCGGCGTTGGCGCCGATGACGCGCGCCTGTTCGGCGGTCTTGACACCGAAACCGACGCAGACCGGCAGGTTGGTGTGACCCTTGATACGCTGGACCGCCGTGGCGACCTTGCCTGTGTCGGCAAGCGCCGAGCCGGTGATACCGGTCATCGACACGTAGTAGACGAAGCCGGACGTGTTCTGCAGCACCTTGGGCAGGCGCTTGTCGTCGGTGGTCGGCGTCGCCAGCCGAATGAAGTTGATGCCGGCCTTCAACGCCGGGATGCAGAGTTCCTCGTCCATCTCCGGCGGCAGGTCGACGACGATCAGCCCGTCAATGCCGCTGGCAATCGCATCCTTCAGGAAGCGGTCGACGCCGTAGATGTAGATCGGATTGTAGTAGCCCATCAGCACGATCGGCGTTTCATCGTCGCCGGCGCGGAAGTCCGACGCCATCTTCAGCGTCTTGACCAGCGTCTGGCCGCCTTTCAGCGCCCTGAGGCCGGCGGCCTGAATCGCCGGGCCGTCGGCCATCGGGTCGGAAAACGGCATGCCGAGCTCGATGACGTCCGAGCCGGCGCCCGGCAGCGCCTTCATGATCGACAGCGAGGTTGCATAGTCGGGGTCGCCACCCATGAAATAGGTGACGAGCGCCGGACGGCCTTCGTTCCTGAGCTTTGCCATGCGGCGGTCGATGCGGGTTGCCATGATCAGATCTCCATGCCCAGCATCGAGGCCACCGTGTGCACGTCCTTGTCGCCACGGCCGGACAGGTTGACGATGACGATCTGGTCCTTGTCCATGGCGGGTACGATCTTGACGGCATGGGCGATGGCGTGCGCCGATTCCAGCGCCGGGATGATGCCTTCGACGCGCGTCGTCAGCTTGAAGGCTTCAAGCGCCTCGTCGTCGAGGATAGGCACATACTCGACACGGCCCGAGTCGCGCAGCCACGAATGCTCCGGACCGACGCCGGGATAATCGAGGCCGGCCGAAATCGAATGGCCGTCCATGATCTGGCCGTCGGCGTTCTGCAGGAGATAGGTGCGGTTGCCATGCAGCACACCGGGAGAGCCGGCATTCATCGAAGCGCAATGCTCGATGCCGTCGAGGCCGCGCCCGCCCGCTTCGATGCCGATGATGCGAACGTCCTTGTCATCGAGGAAGGGATGGAACATGCCGATGGCGTTGGAGCCGCCGCCGACAGCGGCGATGATGGTGTCGGGCAGCCGTCCCTCCTGTTCGAGAATCTGCGCGCGGGCCTCGGTACCGATCACCGACTGGAAGTCGCGCACCAGCTCCGGATAGGGGTGCGGACCAGCGGCGGTGCCGATCAGGTAATAGGTGTCCTCGACATTGGTCACCCAGTCACGAAGGGCTTCGTTCATGGCGTCCTTCAGCGTGCCGTGGCCAGCGGTGACTGGCCGCACTTCGGCGCCCAGCAGCTTCATGCGGAAGACGTTGGGGCTTTGCCGGGCAACGTCGGTCGCGCCCATATAGACGACACAGGGAAAGCCGAAGCGGGCGGCGACGGTCGCGGACGCCACGCCATGCTGGCCGGCGCCGGTCTCGGCGATGATGCGCTTCTTGCCCATGCGCTTGGCCAGCAGGATCTGGCCGAGGCAATTGTTGATCTTGTGCGAGCCGGTGTGGTTCAAATCCTCGCGCTTGAAATAGACTTTCGCGCCGCCAAGATGCTTTGTCAGGCCTTCGGCGAAATAGAGCTTCGAGGGCCGCCCGGCATAGTGGGTCGACAGGTCGGTCAGCTCAGCCCTGAAATCCGGATCGTTCTTGACCTCGTTCCAGTTCTTCTCCAGGTCGAGGATCAGCGGCATCAGCGTTTCGGCGACGAAACGACCGCCGAAAATGCCGAACATGCCCTGTTCGTCGGGCCCGGTGCGGAAGGAATTGGGTGTCGCCGGCTTGTTCATCGCCGATCTCCTAGATCTGTACTTTGAGCATGTCCCTGTCGGAAAACCGGTTCCCACTTTTCCGGGACATGCTCAGGGTTCGAAATTTTGTTCAGGCAGCGCGGTCGTCGCGCGCGGCCCTGACGGCCCGGAAAAACTGTTCGATCAGCGCCGGATCCTTGACGCCCGGCACACTTTCCACGCCCGACGAAATGTCTATTGCGGGCGGATTGGCAAGCCGAAGGGCATCGCCGATGTTGGCGGCGTTGAGCCCACCGGAAAGCATGTAATCGATCCCGGCGTCAAGGCCGGCGAGAATGCGCCAGTCGAAGGCGACGCCGTTGCCGCCCGGCAGCTCGGAGCCCTTCGGCGGCTTGGCATCGAACAGGAAGCGGTCGGCAACGCCGACGAATGGCTTTATCCGGTCGAGATCGGCAGCCTCGCTGAGCGGCAACGCCTTCATCAGCGGCAGCCCATGGCGGGCTTTCAGTTCGGCAACCCGCTCGGGGGTTTCGGAGCCATGCAGTTGCAGCATGTCGGGCTGCATCTTTTCCACGATTTCATCGAGGACGGCGTCGCTGGCATCGACGGTGACGGCAACCGCCAAGGCCTTGCCGCGCGCCGCTTCCCGCAGGCGACCGGCTTCGACGGGCTCGACGTAACGCGGGCTTTTCGGAAAGAAAATGAAGCCGACATGGCTGGCGCCGCCGGCCAGGGCCGCGGCCATTGCCTGGTCGGTTTTCAAACCGCAGATCTTGATGTCGAGCGCCATGGCGCGGGAATTGGCACGAAAAGCGCCAAGAGTCGAGAAAAAGCATGCTGTTTGCCGGCAAGGTGAAAGGCGCTACCTATGGATGGAGAGCATGCAAGGCGGGAGCACAGCCATGGCCGACCAGACCGTTGCCGAACTGAAGCAGAAGATCGCGCAGGCGCGCGAGGTCATCGCGCATCTGATGGACAAGGCCGCGTTCAACGGCGCCGAGGCGCATCGAGCGCTGGATTATTTCGGCGGAGACGCCTTCGACCGCAACTTTTTGCCCTGGCCCCATCATGGCGAAGAGGGATTGCGGCCGGAGGAGTTGAATGCGGCGAATGACGACTAGCGACTTTCGATGCGTCGCCGTTCCCCCAACCCCTACTCGAAAACGATCGCCTGCAGGGCGCCCCCATTGCGCTTCAGCCAGTCCTTGCAGCGCTCGGTGTCGGGGCAGAGCTTTTCGCACAATTTCCAGAATTTCGGCCCGTGGTTCATCTCCTTGAGATGCGCCACTTCATGCGCAACGAGGTAGTTGATGACCGGGTGCGGCGCCATCATGATGCGCCAGGAGAAGGACAGATTGCCTTCGGAGGTGCAGGAGCCCCAGCGGCTGGAGGTGTCCTTGTAGCGGATCGCCTTGGCGCGCTTGCCGAGCGCCTCGGTGTGCCTGACGACCAGCTTCTCGATCTCCTTCTTGGCCTCGCGCTTCAAGAAATCGGCGATGCGGCGCGGCAGATGAATGCGCTCGCCATGCACGATCATCAGCGGGCCGCGCTCGTCGCGCGATATGGTTACGGTGCCGCGCCTTGACGGCTCGTGGACGATGCGGTGCGGCACGCCGCGCACCGGGATCTTGATGCCGGGCCGCACCTGCGGCCGCGTCGGCACCTTGGCCAGCCGCTGCTCCAGCCAGTCCTGATGGCGGTCGAGGAACCTGTCCACCTCGCCGCGGCGCAGGCCCGGCGGCACGGTGATGCGCAGGCCCTGACCGCCGGAATCGATACGCAGCGTCAGGCGCTTTGCCCTGGCGCTCTCGACGATCTTGAGCGGCAGGGTGCGGCCGGCGACACAGTATTCCCGCTCCACGGCAGGCGTGGGTTTGGGCTTCGTCAGATTGCGGAAGAACCCGATGGTCATGGCGGGACGATACGCGATTCGAGGAAAACGAATAGAACAAAAAAGAAACGGCGCCGCTCGCGCGACGCCGTCATTACACCTTGGCCCTGTCGCCTGGCCTCAGTCGTCGAGCAGGTTCGAGCCTTTGCCACGCTTGGTGGGGGTCGTTCCGGTGCCCGGATCGGTCTTGGTCGGCGCGGTCGACTTGTTGCGGTTGGCCATGAACCGGTCGAACTCGTCCTGATCCTTGGCGCGGCGCAACTCGCGGGCATACTCGTCGAACTGCGTCAGCATCTCGTCGAGCTTGCGGCGCTCTTCGTTCAGGCGCTCAAGCTCCTTTTCGCGCCAGTCGTCGAAAGCGACGTTGCCGGTGCGGGCGGAGCCGTTGCCCCAGCGTGCGGCCTTGTCGGAACCACGGCGGCAGCCGGCGAAGATGCCGTCGGTCGCGCGGTTGACGTCACGCTTGAAGCCCTCAAGCCGGTCGCCCCAGATGATGTAGGCGAGCATGGCGAAGCCGAGCGGCCAGAACACCATGAAGCCGATCACCATCAACGCGATGGTCGCCGGCGTCCAGGCCGGGCGGATCAATGCAGATGTGTTCATTTTCTCCCATTCCTTCGGTTGGAGACAGCCAGAACCGGCTGCGTGGAATCGAAATGGGAAGGCGAAAACGGCGATTCAAGACAATGTCGGCCAAAACCGGACAAGCTTCTGAAATGATTGCCCCTTTTTGAGCATATCGAGGAAAAGCACGGCCAAGCCGGCGATCAGGCCCCAAAATGCCGCACCGACGCCGAACAGCGTCAGCCCGGAGGCGGTGACGACGAAGGTGACGGTGGCTGCCATCCGGTCACCCTCATCCCTAAGCGCGATCGCCAGCGCATTGGCGAGCGAGGCCATCAGCGCGAGACCCGCCACCAGCACGATCAGGCTCTGCGGCAGGACCGCGAAGATCGCCACCAGCGAGGCGCCGAAAATCGCGAAGATCAGATAGGCGAGCGCATAGAACGGGCCGGTCTTCCAGCGCTCGGCCGGATCGGGATGGACGTCCGGCCCGGTGCATATCGCAGCCGAGATCGCCGCCAGATTGGTGGTTGCGGCCCCGAATGGCGCCGACAAGAGCGAAAACAGGCCGGTGACACCGATCAGCGGGCCGGGCTCGGGGTGGTAGCCGGCGGCGCGCAGCACAGCGAGGCCGGAAAGGTTCTGCGAGGCCATGGTGACGAGATAGAGCGGCAGAGCCAGGCCGATAATGGCCTTGGCGGTGAAATGGGGAGCAATGAACGTCAGTGTCGACAGTTCGGGCGCGGGCAAGCCGCCGACACGGCCGGTAAGGAAGGCGGCAAGGCCACCGCCAACCAGCACCGCCAGTACCGATAGCGCCGGATTGAACAGCCGGATGACAAAGAATGCGGCGATCAGCGGCAGGATGAGCCAAGGGTCCGCCGGAATGGCTTTCATGGCATTGATGGCGAAGGTGACGACGATGCCGGCCAGCATGCCGGAAGCGACCGAAGCCGGTATTCTCGATATCAGCCGGGTCAGCGGCCCAAACAGGCCGGTCGTGACCAGCAGGACGCCGGCGATGATATAGGCGCCGACGGCCTCGCCCATCGAAAAGCCACTCGAGGCGGCGACCAGTGCCAGGCCCGGCGTCGACCAGGCGGTGATGACAGGCATTTTCGTGCGCCATGACAGCCACAGGCACTCGACCGTCATGGCCAGACAGATCGCCGTCACACCGCTTGCCGTCTCAACCTGCGTCGCGCCGACCGCCTTGGCGGCGGCGATGACGATGGCCAGCGTGCCGCCAAAGCCGACGATGGCCGCGACGAAGGCGGAGACCGGGATGGACAGGCGCATGGTCATTTGCCCCGTCCGGCCATGTCACCGACGGCCCGCACCAGCATGTCGAGATCTTGCGGCCGCGACAGGCGATGGTCGCCGTCAGGAATCAGCGACAGCGTGACATCGTCGGCCGGCAGCAGGCTGACCAGCCTCAAGGCGTGGCTCGACGGCACGTCCGCATCGGCCAGCCCCTGCAAGATGTGAACCGGGCAATGCGTGTCGATAGGCCCGGTCATCACCCGGTTATGGCGGCCATCCTCGATCAGGGCGCTCGTGTAGATGTAGGGTTCCGCGGAATAGTCCGACGGCTCCGCGAAGTAGCCCTTTTTGGCGAGGTCGCGCTTCTGCGCCTTGGTCAGCACCGGTTCGACCAATTCACTCGTAAAATCCGGCGCCGGTGCCAGCAGCACCATGCCGACCACGCTTGCGTCGCCCGCCTTGCGCAATTCCTGCACCATGCGCAGGGCGATCCAGGCACCCATGGACGAGCCGACCAGGACCTGATCGCCCCTGGCAAAATTCCGGAAAACCGCAAGGCTTTGCGCAAGCCATGCCGAAATCGTGCCGTCGGCGAAAGCGCCGCCGGATTCGCCATGGCCCGAATAGTCGTGCCGCAGGAAGGCGCGGCCTTCTCGTGCCGCCCAGTCCGACAGCGTCTCGGCCTTCGTGCCCAACATGTCCGACTTGTAGCCGCCGAGCCAGACGATGCCGGGCGTCGAGCCCGCCGAATGGCGCACGGCGATATCGGATCCATCAACATCGAGAAAGATCGGAGCGGCGGTCATGGCTGTGGGGCGGTCCTGATTTTTTTCATGCCTGCTTTTGGCACGGCCGAAGGCAAGGCGGAAAGTGCTCGCGATGTTTCTTTGCTTGGCACAGGCTCGTGATCAGGTGATTTCTTGAGAACGCTGTGCTATTGACTTGCGCCGCGCGCTTCCCACATTGGCGCGTCCACACAGATTTGTACGAACCCCGAACGAAACGGCCAAGGAGACCACGACCATTCGCAGACCTTTCAAAGCAGCGGCGCCGACCAAGGATGGGCCGCGCTCCAACCGCGATATCCGGGTTCCCCGGGTCCAGCTTATCGACGCCGAAGGCCAGAACCGCGGCGATGTTTCCATCAACGACGCATTGCTGCTCGCCGAAGAGGCCGGGCTCGATCTGGTTGAAATATCGCCCAACGCGGTGCCGCCCGTTGTAAAAATCCTCGATCTCGGCAAATTGAAATACGCCAACCAGAAGAAGGCGGCCGAGGCGCGCAAGAACCAGAAGGTCATCGAGATCAAGGAGATCAAGATGCGCCCGAACATCGACAGCCATGACTACGAGACCAAGATGAAGGCGGTCCGCCGCTTCTTCGAGGAAGGCGACAAGGTCAAGCTGACGCTGCGCTTCCGCGGCCGCGAGATGGCGCATATGGAACTCGGCATGCAGCTCCTGAACAAGGTGCGCGAGGAGGTGGCGACCATCGCCAAGGTGGAAGCCGAGCCGAAGCTCGAAGGCCGCCAGATGATGATGGTGCTGGCGCCGCGCTAAGCAGGCTCCGCACGCTTCGCAACGCGTCGTCTGCATAGTTTCCATGGTTGTCGCGGGTTCTCACCGCAAACCGTGAACGCTTTTGCGGAACCCGCTTGGATCACGATGACGTCAGGTCTAGTCATCGCGCTAAAATCCGCCTGAATTGTGCTACAGGGCGTCCCGACGACCGGCGGGACGCCTATTCCTGGCTAGAGCTGCGATCGCCGGCTAAGCTCCTCGACGATCGGAACCCAAACTTGGACACAGAATACAAACACGGGCTGGGCAACTACCAGCAGATGCGCCGGCTGGTGCTTGCCGTGCTCGTCGCGGTGCTGTTTCTGGCACTGCTGTTCGGCCAATCGACGTTCCCGCCGGACACGCCGGTGCACGAATCGATCGAGATGTTCGGCGTGCTGTTGATTTTCCTCGGCATCGTCGGGCGCCTCTGGGCGACGCTCTATATAGGCGGGCGCAAATCCTCCGAAGTGGTCACAGGCGGCCCCTATTCCATCACCCGCAACCCGCTTTACGTGTTCTCGACCGTGGCCGCCGCCGGCGTCGGCGCGCAGATCGGCTCGTTCTCCGGCATCATCCTTTTCGCGGTTCTGTGCGCTGGTGCCTTCCATATCGTCATCCTGCGCGAGGAGAAATTCCTCAAGGAGGCGCTCGGCGCGCCGTATGCCGACTATCTGGCGCGCGTGCCGCGCTTCTTCCCCAAGCTCTCGCTCTATCAGGAAGGCGACACCGGCAGCTTCAAGCCGCGCCTGCTGTTGACCACCCTGCTCGACGGACTGGTGTTCCTGATCGCGCTGCCGGCTTTCGAACTGATCGACGGCGCGCAGTTGTCGGGCATGCTGCCGGTGTGGTTCAGGCTGCCCTGACCGGGGACAGCGCGTCGCACGGCCTGAGGTGTTGCGCCCGCGCCATCTTTGATCTATAGCACCGCCGTTCCAAGAAAACCGCCCGGCAGGGCATGCCGTGGCGGTTTCATTTGCTTTTCGGGCTTTGGTCGGCCTGAAGCGAACAAGAAGCGCGATCGTGCGCCAACATTACGGAGTAGCAAAATGCCCAAGATGAAGACCAAATCGGCCGCCAAGAAGCGGTTCAAGATCACAGGTACGGGTAAAGTCCTGTCGGCTGCGGCCGGCAAGCGTCACGGCATGATCAAGCGTTCCAACAAGTTCATTCGAAATGCCCGCGGCACGATGGTTCTGGCTGAACCGGATGGCAAGAAGGTCATCAAGAATTTTCTTCCGAACGGCCTCTAAGGCATTTCGGTCCGGACACGCATTTGTTTTACGCAATTCCGAACGGAAAACCGCAAGGCACTTTTTCTGGAATTGCTTTTAAGGAGATCATGACATGGCACGCGTAAAAAGAGGCGTCACCTCGCACGCCAAGCACAAGAAGGTCCTGAAAGCCGCGAAAGGCTTCTACGGCCGCCGCAAGAACACCATCCGCATCGCCAAGCAGGCGGTGGAAAAGTCGCTGCAGTACGCCTATCGCGACCGCAAGAACCGAAAGCGCTCGTTCCGCGCGCTGTGGATCCAGCGCATCAACGCCGCGACCCACGAGCATGGCCTGACCTATGGCCGCTTCATCGACGGTTTGAACAAGGCCGGCATCGAGATCGATCGCAAGATCCTGTCCGACATGGCCATCCACGAGCCGCAGGCTTTCGCCGCCCTGGTCGCCAAGGCCAAGGTCGCGCTCGAATATCTGAAGAACACCACGCCGAATGCTTTTGAGAGCGCTGTCGCCTAGAGCATGATGCCAAAAAGTTTCTGACTTTTTGGACAACATCATGCTCCAGGGAAATTAGCGAGGAGCGCGATCTTTTCCGAAAAGTCTGCAACTTTTCGGGATCGGGCTCCGAGCCCAGCGCTTCCCAAGCACTTTCGACACTTGATTTGGGGAACCCGCGCTGGCACGGCTGGCGCGGGTTTTTCTTATGCCTGAACTTTCACTCCAAACGTGACTTTCACGTCCAGAGCGATTTCCAACGCAGCGAGCTTGATCGTGAACGACGCAACCATTGGCCTTGATGCACTCGAAAATTCCCTGATGGCTGACATCGCCTCGGCCGCCGACGAGGCGTCGATCGAGGCCGTGCGTGTCTCGGCGCTTGGCAAGAAGGGTTCGGTCTCCGAAATGCTGAAGACGCTTGGCGCGATGAGCGCCGAGGAACGGCAGGTGAAGGGCCCGGCGATCAATGGCCTAAAGAACCGCGTCACCGATGCGCTTGCTTTGCGCAAGGCGGAGTTGAAAGACGTGGCGATCGCCGCACGGCTTGCCGCCGAAAAGGTCGACGTGACGCTACCGGTGCGGCAGTCGCCGGCCGAGCGCGGCCGCATCCATCCGATCAGCCAGGTCATCGACGAGATCGCGGCGATCTTCGGCGATCTCGGCTTCGCCATCGCCGAAGGTCCTGACATCGAGACCGACTACTATAATTTCACCGCGCTGAATTTCCCGGAAGGCCATCCAGCGCGCGAGATGCACGACACCTTCTTCTTCCAGCCGGACGAGAAGGGCGAGCGCAAGCTGTTGCGCACCCACACCTCGCCGGTGCAGATCCGCACCATGGAGAAGCAGAAGCCGCCGATCCGCATCGTCATTCCCGGCAAGACCTACCGCCAGGATTCCGACGCCACCCATTCGCCTATGTTTCATCAGGTCGAGGGGCTGGTGATCGACAAGTCGGCCAACGTCGCCAACATGAAGTGGGTGCTGGAAGAGTTCTGCAAGGCCTTCTTCGAAGTGCCGCAGGTCAAGATGCGCTTCCGGCCGTCCTTCTTCCCGTTCACCGAGCCGAGCCTCGAGGTCGACATCCAGTGCGACCGCTCGCGGCCAGGCGAAGTGCGCTTCGGCGAAGGCTCCGACTGGATGGAGATCCTCGGCTGCGGCATGGTGCATCCCAATGTGCTCAGGGCCGGCGGGCTCGATCCAGACGAGTACCAGGGCTTTGCCTGGGGCATGGGCATCGACCGCATCGCCATGCTGAAATACGGCATGCCGGACCTGCGCGCCTTCTTCGACGCGGATGTGCGCTGGCTATCGCATTACGGCTTCCGGCCGCTCGACATGCCGACGCTGTTCGGGGGCCTGAGCGCGTGACGGTCCTGAAGACTCCTGCTGCCAGCTATTACGGAACAGTCCAATGAAATTCACCCTCTCCTGGCTCAAGGATCATCTCGAGACCGACGCCACGCTGGCCGAGATCGTCGAGCGGCTGACCTCGATCGGCCTCGAGGTCGAGCATGTCGACGACAAGGCGGGCCTGAAGCCCTTCGTCATCGCCAAGGTGCTGACGGCGGTGCAGCATCCCGATGCCGACCGGCTGCGGGTGCTGACCGTCGATGCCGGCGACGGCAAGCCGCCGGTGCAAGTGGTGTGCGGCGCGCCGAATGCCCGCGCCGGCCTGATCGGCGCCTTCGCCGCGCCAGGCGCCTATGTGCCCGGCATCGACGTGACGCTGACGGTCGGCAAGATCAGGGGCGTCGAAAGCCATGGCATGATGTGCTCCGAGCGCGAGCTGGAACTGTCGGACGAACACAATGGCATTATCGACCTGCCAGAGGATGCGCCGGTCGGCACCAGCTTTGCCGCTTACGCGCATCTCGACGATCCGGTCATCGAGATCAATTTGACGCCGAACCGGCCCGATGCCACCAGCGTCTACGGCATCGCCCGGGATTTGGCGGCGAGCGGACTCGGCCGCCTCGTCGGCGGCGCGATCATGCCGCATGTCGGCAGCGGCATGTGTCCGGTCAAGGTGACCATCGTAGCACCGGAGCTTTGCCCCGGCTTCGCACTCAGGCTGGTCAGGGGCGTCAAGAACGGCCCCTCGCCGAAATGGCTGCAGCAGCGGCTGATCGCCATTGGGCTGAGGCCGATCAGCGCGCTGGTCGACATCACCAATTACGTCACCTTCGACCGCGGCCGGCCGTTGCATGTCTTCGATGCCGCCAAGGTCGCGGGCAATCTGGTCGTGCGCCGCGCCAAGGATGGCGAAACGGTGCAGGCGCTCGACGGGCGCGAATATACGCTGACGCCGGAGATGTGCGTGATCGCGGACGACAATGGCGTCGAATCCATTGCCGGCATCATGGGCGGCGAGCATTCCGGCTGTGACGAGACCACGACGGACGTGCTGATCGAATCCGCCCTTTGGGACCCGATCACCACGGCCCGCACCGGCCGCACGCTCGGCATCATCACCGACGCGCGTTACCGTTTCGAGCGCGGTGTCGATCCCGAATTCATGGTGCCGGGTATCGAGTTGGCGACGAAGCTGGTGATCGACTTCTGCGGCGGCACCCCGACGGAGACCGAGGTGGCCGGCTATGCCGGACATCAGCCGAAGATCGTTTCCCTTCCCTTGTCGGAAGTGAAGCGGCTGACCGGCATCGAGGTGCCGAAGGCGGAGAGCCTCGACATCCTGTCGCGTCTCGGCTTCCACGCGCAGGGATCGGGCGACGTCGTCGACGTGACCGTGCCCTCCTGGCGTCCCGATGTCGACGGCAAGGCCGACCTGGTCGAGGAGGTCATGCGCATCCATGGCGTCGACAATATCGCGCCGCAGCCGCTCGGCGCGCATGACGTGGTCAACGGCAAGATCCTGACGACGCTGCAGATCCGCACCCGTGCCGCCAAGCGTTCGCTTGCCGTGCGCGGCATGATGGAGGCCGTTACCTGGTCGTTCATTCCCGCCAGGCACGCCGAGTTGTTCGGCGGCGGCCAGACGGCGCTGAAGCTTGCCAACCCGATCGCAGCCGACATGTCCGACATGCGGCCCTCGCTCCTGCCAGGGCTGATTTCGGCCGCGCAGCGCAATGCCGACAAGGGCATCGGCGACGTTGCCTTGTTCGAGGTGTCGGGCACCTATGAAGGCGATGGCGCCGACCAGCAGCGACGCGTCGCCGCCGGCGTGCGACGCGGCACGGCCAAGCTCGACGGCTCAGGCCGCAGCTGGGCCGGCAATTCCGGTCCGGTCGGCGTGTTCGACGCCAAGGCCGATGCCATCGCCGCCCTCGAAGCCTGCGGCGCGCCGGTCGACCGGCTGCAGATCGAGGCGGGCGGCCCGGCCTGGTATCACCCCGGCCGTTCGGGCACGATCAAGCTCGGTCCCAAGACCGTGCTCGGCATGTTCGGCGAGTTCCATCCGAAGACGCTGGAAGGGCTTGATGTCTCCGGACCGCTATGCGGCTTCGAAGTATTCGTCGATGCCGTGCCCGAGCCGAAGGCCAAGCCGACGAAGACCAAGCCCAGACTGGATTTGTCCGCTTTCCAAGCGGTGAAACGCGATTTCGCCTTCGTCGTCGACAGAGCCGTCGAGGCCGGCACGCTGGTGCGCGCCGCACTTGCCGCCGACAAGAAGCTGATCACGGCTGTCTCGGTCTTCGACATCTTCGAAGGCGCGTCGCTCGGCGAGGGCAAGAAGTCGATCGCCATCGAAGTGTCGATCCAGCCGGTCGAAAAGACGCTGACCGACGAGGATTTCGAGGCGCTGGCCAGGCGCATCGTCGACAATGTCGGCAAGCAGACGGGCGGCGTGCTCAGGGCATAGAGAATTCAGGATTGCGGGCAGGTGGCGAATCGCCCTCCAAAGGGCGATGGACCATCTCGCGTATTCCGGGTTTCCTTTTGAAGCACAACGTGCGGCGTTTCTCGACATCGTCGCGGCTGATCCGCTGCTGGGTGAAACGCTGGCGCGAGTGCGCGACCTTGCCTTGCCGGATTGGCTGGTGGTTTCCGGCGCGCTCTACAACAGCATCTGGAACCATCTGACAGGCAAGCCGTCTGGCTATGGCATCAGGGATGTCGACCTGTTCTATTTCGATGACTCCGACCTGTCCTACGAGGCAGAGGACGGCGTGATCCGCAGGGCGGCGGCGCATTTCGAGGGACTGCCGCTGCCGGTCGAAGTGCGCAACCAGGCCCGCGTGCATCTGTGGTATCCACAGAAGTTCGGGCAACCCTGCCCGCGCTATACGAGTGCCAGTGAATCCGTCAGCTATTTCGCCTCGAAGACGCATGCGGTCGGGGTGCGTTTCGATGCCGATGGGCAATTGGAACTCGTGGCGCCGTTCGGGCTCGACGATCTCTTCTCGTTTCGCATCACACCGAACCGGGTGATGGATAACCGGCGGACGCATGAGACGAAGGGCAAGCGGGCAAAGGAGAACTGGCCGGAGATTAGGGTGGTGCCGTGGTGAGTGGCGGAAATTTTGAATGTCGGCGGGACAGCGCCCCCCTCTGCCCTGCCGGGCATCTCCCCCTCAAGGGGGGAGATCAGCCGCTTGGCGGTCTCAGCCTTCTTTCGACGCCGGCGATTGGCGAAAGCCGAGGTAATATCCAATCTCCCCCCTTGAGGGGGAGATGTCCGGCAGGACAGAGGGGGGCGCCTCGCGCCTATATCAGCAAAAGGGGCGCCTCGCGCCTATCTATCTACCCATTCACCAGCGCCAGCAGCTCCTCGGTATAGCGCTTGCCCATCACCTTGTCGGGCGACAGCGCATCGCCGATCGATGCCACCTCGGCCGCGCTCAGCTCAATTCCGGCCGCCGCGGTGTTCTGCTCCAGATGGCAGATTTTTCGGGCACCTGGGATAGGAACAATAAAGTCGCCCTGGTGCAGCACCCAGGCCAACGCCAGCTGCGCCGAAGTCACGCCTTTTTCGGCCGCCATCTTATCCAGCGTGGCGATCACCTTGGCATTGGCGGCCATGGCGTCGACCTGGAAGCGCGGCAGGCCACGGCGCCAATCGTCGTCGCTCAGGGTCTCCGGCTTGGCGATCGTGCCCGTGAGCAGGCCGCGGCCGAGCGGGCTGTAGGGCACGAAGCCGATGCCGAGTTCGCGGCAGACGGCAAAGACATCGTCTTCCGGGTCGCGGCTCCACAGCGAATATTCGCTCTGCACCGCCGCGATCGGGTGCACCGAGTGTGCCCGTCGGATGGTGGCCGCACTTGCCTCCGACAGGCCAAGCGCCCGCACCTTGCCCTCGCGCACCAGCTCGGCCATGGCGCCGACCGTATCCTCGATCGGCACGTTCGGGTCGACACGGTGCTGGTAGTAGAGGTCGATGACATCGGTGCCGAGCCGCTTCAGCGAGGCCTCGGCAACAGCCTTGACGTGCTCGGGACGGCTGTCGACACCGGCCATGCGATCCATGCCGGTGCCTTCCTCCAGGATCTTGAAACCGAATTTGGTCGCGATCGTCACCTTGCCGCGAACCGATTTCAGCGCCTTGCCGAGCAGGATCTCGTTCTCGTAGGGTCCGTAGACTTCCGCCGTGTCGAAGAAGTTGACACCGATCTCGACGGCGCGGTGCAAGGTGGCGATCGCCTCGGCTTCTGGTTGGCCGCCGTAGGCAAAGCTCATCCCCATGCAGCCAAGGCCGACCGGGAAGACTTCGAGTTCAGTTCCTAGCTTGCGAGTTTTCATCACGCATCTCCTTGTTGTGATGCGGCAGACATAGCGGCTTGCAGTCCGTTCGATAATCGGCTCTTCTTCGTACGGGTCGTTCCAAGAAATAGATCAATGAACCGAGCACATCTCTCGCAGCTTGCGGTGCTGGCAACCGTTGCCCAATGCGGCAGTTTTCGCGGTGCGGCCAGGGAACTGGCTATCGCGCCTTCGGCGGTGAGTCACGCGGTCTCCAGCCTGGAAGCACGGCTTGGCGTGCGCCTTTTGGCGCGCAGCACGCGCAGTGTCGCTCCGACCGAGGAAGGCGCGCAGCTGCTGGAGCGATTGCGCCCGGCGCTTTCCGAGATCGACCTGGCGCTGGAGACAGCCGTCGAGGCGCGCGACCGGCCTGCCGGAAACCTGCGGCTCAGCGTGCCACGCACGTCAGCGCATCTGGTGCTGACGCCGCGGCTCAGCGCCTTTGCGTCAGCCTATCCCGACATCGTGCTGGAGATCGTCATCGAGGATCGCTTCACCGACGTGGTGGAAGGCGGTTTCGATGCGGGTGTGCGGCTCGGCGAAAGCCTGCAGCGCGACATGATCGCGGTGCGCATCGGGCCGGACATTCGTGGCGCCGTGGTGGGCGCGCCATCCTATTTCGAGACAAGCCCCAAGCCGCGCCATCCACGCGATCTTGCCGACCATCGCTGCATCCGCTTCCGCTTCTCCAGCGGTGTCCTCTACCGCTGGGAGTTCGAGAAGGACGGCGAAGAGGTCGAGATCGCGGTGCAAGGACCGCTGATCCTCGACGAGGACCATCTGATCGCTCAGGCCGCCGTCGACGGCGCCGGCCTTGCCTTCGTCTTCGAGGAGTATGTCCGCGCGCCGCTTGCCGACGGCCGGCTGATCCGCGTCCTGGAGGACTGGTGCCCGTCCTTCGACGGTTTCTTCGTCTACTATCCGAGCCGCCGGCAAATGCGGCCGGCGCTGAGGGCTTTCGTCGACTTCTTCAAGGTGAGCGGGTAGTCCACCCTCCCCAAGGGTGGAAGAAACCCAGCCTGGCATTCGTTCGCCTCCCATGCAGACCATCACCAACACCGCGACCCGCTATGGCTGGGCAACCATCGTCCTCCACTGGCTGATCGGGATTATCTTCATCGGCCAGTTCATACTCGGCTTCGTCATGGTCAGGACCCAAAGCCAACGCACGGCCTTCGAATTGATCCAGCTGCACAAATCCCTGGGCTTTCTGCTGCTTGGCCTCGTCATCCTGCGTATCGCCTGGCGGCTCGGCGATGCGACACCGCCCTTGCCGCCTTCAGTCGGCATCCTGGAACGGCGTACGGCACCGCTGGCACATCTGGCGCTCTATGTATTCCAGCTCGCCCTGCCTCTGTCCGGATGGGCGCTGGTGTCGGTTTCGACGCTGGAAATTCCCAGCATGCCGTTCAATCTGTTCGTCATGCCCAACCTGCCGCTGCCCGAATCCGACGCCGCTGAAAGTTTTTGGGCGTCGGCGCACTGGTATCTCGCCTACGCCGGCTTCGGGCTTGTTGCGCTGCATGTCTGCGCGGCCCTGCGCCACCATTTCCTGCTGCGCGACAGCGTGCTCACGCGCATGATCACGCCTTCGTCAGCCGGGGAATAGAACGGGCGTTGGTCTCGTTTGTGAGGTGAGGACGCCAGAGAGCGTTGCCTCCTAACAAGGAACAACCCAATGCGTGCGCGAATCCTCGGATTGGCGGCCGCCGCCGCCTGCCTTGCCATGCCAGTCCATGCGGCAGTCGTGCTTAGCGATGCTGCCGGCAACTATACGATCAGCCAGGCTGGTTCCGCGATCCGCTTCACCATCGGCAAGGCCGGCGGCGGCGGCTTCGACGGCGCCTTTGCCCGTTTCAAGGGCACGATCCGCATCGACAACAAGGATGTCGGTCGCTCCAAGGTCGACCTCACCATCTATCCCGAAAGTGTCGGGACCGGCCAGGGCCGCATCGATGCCTTCCTGCGTTCCGACGCGGTGTTCGACGCGGCCAACAGCCCCGAAATCCAGTTCCGCTCGACCAGCGTGACCCGCACCGGCGACACGACGGCGCTCGTCGCCGGCCGGCTGACGGCGCGCGGCAAGACGTTTTCGGAAAAATTCACCGCCGAGCTCGACGGGTTGAAGGGCGGCTCGATAAAATTCCACGTCACCGGCAAGGTGCTGCGCTCGCGCTACGGCATGGATGTCGGCACGCCGCTCTATTCCAACGTCGTCGATTTCGACATGACGCTGACGGGGAAAAGGGGCTAAGCGCGGCTGCGGTACCTGGTTTCCTCGCCCACTTTCGTGGCGCGAGGAACAGAGCATCCGCATTGGCTTTTCCAGCGATTTCGGGCAAACCTCGTGGCCGGTAAAATCGACATGGAGAAGCGTGATGTTCCGATGGGGTGTGTTGTCGACGGCCAAGATCGGCCGGGAGCAATTGTTGCCGGCGATCGTCGGGGCGGAAAACGGCGTGCTCTCGGCGATCGCCAGCCGCGACCTGTCGAAGGCCAAGGCATTGGGCGACCGCTTCGGCGCGCGCCACGCCTTCGGCTCCTATGAGGAGTTGCTCGCTTCCGACGAGGTCGACGGCGTCTATATCCCGCTGCCGACCTCGCAGCACGTCGAATGGACGGCCAAAGCCATCGAAGCCGGCAAGCATGTACTGGTCGAAAAACCGCTGGCGCTCGACGCCAAGGACATCGCGCCGCTGATCAAGCTGCGCGACGCCAGGAAGGTGCTGGTCTGCGAAGCCTTCATGGTCATCTATCATCCGCAATGGATCAAGGTGCGTGATCTCATCGCCAGCGGCGCCATCGGCCGGCTGCGTCATGTGCAGGGCGCTTTCTCCTACTATAATGTCGACCCCAACAACATGCGCAACAAGCTTGATCTCGGCGGCGGCGCGCTGCCCGATATCGGCGTCTACCCGACCGTGTCGACGCGCTTTTCGACCGGCAAGGAGCCGTTGCGCGTGCAGGCGACGATCGAGCGCGACAAGACATTCGGAACCGATATCTATTCCTCGATCCGCGCCGATTTCGGCGATTTCGAACTGTCCTTCTATCTGTCGACCCAGATGGCGGCACGCCAGGTGATGGTGTTCCACGGCGAGAAAGGGTTCATTGAAGTGTTCTCGCCCTTCAATGCCGGGCTCTACGACCATCACCGCGTCGAACTGCACAATCAGAACCACACCGAGGCGCAGGTGTTCCGCTTCCCCGGCACGCAGCAATACAGGCTCGAGGTCGAGACCTTCGCGCGGGCAGCACTTGGCGGCAAGGAGCGGGTCTTCACACTCGAAGAATCCGTGCTCAACCAGAAAGTCATCGACGCCATCTTCCGCGCCGGAGACACAGGCGGCTGGGAGACCGTCTGAGCCATTGTTTGACGCAATTCCCTAGGGAAAGCGCTACGCGCTTTTCCCGGGAAAACCGCCTCACACTTTTCCTGGAATTGCTTGCTTAGCCGGTTAACCGGAGGAAAAATGGCTGACAACGCGGATGTGATCATTATCGGCGCCGGCCTTGCCGGCTTGGTTGCCGCCGCCGAGCTTGCCGAGGCCGGCAAGAAAATCATCATCGTCGACCAGGAGCCGGAGCAATCGCTGGGCGGTCAGGCGTTCTGGTCGTTCGGCGGGCTTTTCCTCGTCGATTCACCGGAGCAGCGGCGCATGCGCATCCGCGACTCCCATGATCTGGCGCTCGAGGACTGGATGGGCACCGCCGCTTTCGACCGGCCGGAAGACCACTGGCCGCGCAAATGGGCGGAGGCCTATGTCGGCTTTGCCGCCGGCGAGAAGCGCTCCTGGCTGATCGAGCGCGGCCTGAAGTTCTTTCCAGTCGTCGGCTGGGCCGAACGCGGCGGCGGCAATGCCATCGGCCACGGCAATTCGGTGCCGCGCTTCCACGTCACCTGGGGGACCGGCCCCGGCGTGCTCGACCCTTTCGTGCAGCGCGTGCGCGAGGCGCAAAAGCGTGGATTGGTCGACTTCAGGTTTCGCCATCGTGTCAATGCGCTGACGCGGACGGGGGCAGCCGTGACCGGGGTACAGGGCGATATCCTGCAGCCGAGCAGTGCCGAGCGTGGCCACAAGAGCTCGCGCGAGGTGTCAGGCGATTTTGAGCTTCATGCCCAAGCCGTAATCGTCGCCTCCGGCGGCATTGGTGGCAATCATCAACTGGTGCGGGAAAACTGGCCCAAGCGGCTGGGCAACGCGCCGAAGCGCATGATCACCGGCGTGCCGGACCATGTCGATGGGCGCATGCTGGCCATATCTGAACAGGCCGGCGGCTCGATCATCAACCGCGACCGGATGTGGCACTATGTCGAGGGTATCAAGAATTGGGCGCCGATCTGGACCGATCACGCGATCCGCATCCTGCCCGGCCCGTCCTCGCTGTGGCTCGATGCGCGTGGGAAACGCCTGCCGGTGCCGCTCTATCCCGGCTTCGACACGCTGGGCACGCTCAGCCACATCATGAGCACCGGCTTCGACTATTCCTGGTTCATCCTGACGAAGAAAATCATCCAGAAGGAGTTCGCGCTGTCGGGTTCCGAACAGAACCCCGATCTGACGGGAAAAAGCTGGCGCCAGGTGCTCGGCCGCGCCACGTCGGGCATCCCCGGCCCCGTCAAGGCGTTCATGGAAAAGGGCGAGGATTTCATCGTCGAGGCCGAATTGCCAAAGCTGGTCGCTCGCATGAACGCGCTGGCCGGCGGCGAACCGCTGCTCGATGTAGCAGGGGTCGAGCGCGAAATCCGCGCCCGCGACAGGCAGCTCGACAATCCGTTCTCCAAGGACATGCAGATCACCGCGCTGCGCGGGGCGCGGGCCTATCTCGGCGACCGGCTGATCCGCACGGCAAAGCCGCACAAGATGCTCGACCCCGCGAACGGACCGCTGATCGCGGTGCGTCTCAACATCCTGACCCGCAAGACGCTGGGCGGCCTGCAGACCGATCTCGACAGCCGCGTGCTCGGACCCGACGGCCAGCCGGTGCCGGGCCTCTATGCCGTCGGCGAAGCCGCTGGTTTCGGCGGCGGCGGCGTGCATGGTTATGCGGCGCTCGAAGGCACGTTCCTGGGTGGCTGTATTTTCTCGGGCCGTGGCGCCGGCCGGGCGGCGGCACGCTCGGTGGGGTGAAGCGGCAGCGGCTTGCCCGCTCGGCCGAGCCGTTGCCATCGACGAACTGCAGTCTAGGAAAGTTTTGGCGCGCCCGAAGAGATTCGAACTCCTGACCCCCAGATTCGTAGTCTGGTGCTCTATCCAGCTGAGCTACGGGCGCGCATCAGGCCATGTTTTCGACGGCCCCGCGATCCGGTCCGAAAGACCGGCCGCGAATGTGTGCAGTTCCCTAACGACTGAATTTACGAAAAGCAAGCCGATCCGGCAAAAGTTTTGTCGCAAGCCTGTCACGCGGCGATGCCGGCGCCGATCCCGGCACTTCGAGCCGCTGTGGGGCCGGCCTAAATCCAGACAGCGGACGATCGGGGAACGGTTGGGGAGAGCGACGGGGGAAGGCACGGCACGAAACCCTCAGGCCGGGCGGCGCAGGCCACCACGGGCCTGGTCGAGCCGCACCGGCTGGTCGGGGATGGTGACGGCGAATGTGGTGCGCCCGCCGATCGATTCGACCAATTCCACCGTGCCGCCATGCGCCCGGATCAGTTCGTGCGCGATCGCAAGGCCAAGGCCGGTGCCGCCGCTGCGCGCCGAGCCGCGAAAGGCCGCGAACAGGTTTTCGCGCGCCTTCGGCGGCAGGCCGGGACCTGTGTCGGTGACGGCGATGCGGCTGACACTGCCCATGCGCTCGGCCGAGACCGCCAACCGCCGCACCACGGCGCTTTCGGTGTCGGCCGCCATCGCCTGCACCGAGTTGCGGCAAAGATTGGTGAGCACCCGGAAGAGCTGGTCGGAATCGGCATCCACCTCAAAAGCCACCTCGACGGCGTTGATGAACTCGATGCCCTCCTCGATGTCGAGCAGGCCGTGCACGTCCTCGACCAGTTGGCGCAGCCTCACCCTGCGGCGCGAAGGCGGCGGCTCCTGCGTGCGGCCGTAATGAAGCACGCCCTCCGAATAAGAGACGGCGCGGTCGAGCGCGCGCAACAGTTTTGGCGCGAAGGCCTGCACGGTCGGATCCTTGACCTGGCGCAGGCGGTCCGACATCAGCTGGGCCGAGGCCAGGATGTTGCGCATGTCATGGTTGATCTTCGATACCGCCAAGCCGAGGTCGGCAAGATGCTTCTGCTCGACCAGCATCCTTTGCAGCCGCTCCTGCATCTGCGACAGTTCGCGCTCGGCCACGCCGATCTCGTCGGCGCGGTCGGCGGGGTGAATGATCCGCCCGGGGTCATCGGGAGCCTCGGAGAAGGACAGCATCGAGCGCGTCATGGTGCGGATCGGGCCGATCATGATCAGGTCGATCGCGGCATAGACCAGCATGGCCGTGAACAGCGAGATCAGGAGCGAGACGAAGGCGACGTTGCGCGAGTAGATGAGCATGGCCTTGCGCAGGGAATAGTCCGGCATGATCAGCTCGAACTCCTTGTCGCTGTCGCCGACCGGTCCGAAAACGCGCAGCATCCTGTCGCCGCCGAAAAACAGCGTGTCCAGCGCGCCGGTCATGCCCTTGACCATGCCGACGCTGGCGAGATCGATGTGCTCGTCGACCTGCGGCGGCATGTCGGCCACCACCAGAAGCCGCGAAACGCCGCCGTCGCGCACCGCGATCGCCTTGGCGCCGATGGCCATCAGCACATCATTCTGGGCCGTTCGCGACAGCGAGGTAGAATCGCCCTGCACCAGCACGATCGACACGGCGGCGGCCGTGCTCAGCCTCTCCTTGAGCCAGCTCAGCCTGTAGCTGGCGATCCAGGGCAGGAAGATCAGCACTTCGGCCAGCAGCACGAAAACGATGGTGAGCAGCAGCAGTTTGGTCGACAGGCCGCGCGACAGCGGTACCGTGCGGACAGCGGCTGGCGCCGTTCCGGTCCCTTCCCCTGCTTGGCTGGCTTCGCTCATGCGACTCGATCTTCACAATCACTTGATCAGCCAAGATTAGGCGATTACGGCTTTTTTGCCAATTTCTCCCTTGGTCGGAAAAATAGATGCTCCAAAAGAGGTGCGTCTTTAGCGCGCCGACGCCGGATTGACTTCCAAAACCCTTCTTTCTATAAGCCCGCTCACGCTCGGGCCATTCGTCCCGGCGCGGTTTCGATCGCGCCAAAGCCGGCCCGGCAAAGCTCCTGTTACAAAGTGACAGAATCAAGAAGGGCCGCACCCCGCGGTATTAAAACAAATGAAGCGTACCTACCAACCGTCCAAACTCGTCCGCAAACGCCGGCACGGCTTCCGTGCCCGCATGGCCACCAAGGGTGGTCGTGGCGTCGTCGCAGCTCGCCGCAACCGCGGCCGCAAGCGGCTCAGCGCCTAAGCGAGACGAGATCGTTGCCCGCAACCGGCAAGCCAGTGGGGCAAAATCCCAAGCGGCTTCTGAACCGCGCGGAATTCCTGGCCGTCCGTCGTGGTGAAAAGCGACGCGGACGGTTTTTCCTCGTCGAGGTCCTTGACCGCGGCGACGGCGGGGTGCCGCGCGTCGGCTACACCGTCACCAAGAAGGTCGGCAACGCTGTTGTGCGCAACCGCGTCAGGCGGCGGCTGAAAGAGGCCGTCCGCGTCCATGCGGCAGATGACATGGTGCCCGGCAATGATTATGTCATCGTCGGGCGCGATGATGCGCTGCGCGCGCCTTTCGGCCAGTTGAAGGCCGAACTCTCCCGCCGACTTCGCGGAACACGATAGGCCAAGGGCTCTCGATGGAAAACAACCGGAACTTCTTCATCACCATCGCATTGTCGGTGCTGATCCTGGCGGTATGGCAGTATTTCTACGTGCTGCCGCGCAGCGAGGCCCAGCGCGAGGCCGCCAAGGTCGAGCAGCAGCGCGTCGAGGAACAGAAGAAGGCGGCCGAAGCGGCCAATCCGGGCGCATCGACGCCGGCCCCAGGCACTACCGCCCCGGGCGCCATTCCCAACGCCCCCGGAGGTGACGTCGTCACCGCTGCCGGCCGCGATCAGGCGCTGGCGGCATCCAAGCGCGTCAAGATCGACACGCCGAGCCTCGAGGGCTCGATCAATTTGACCGGCGCGCGGCTCGATGACCTCAAGCTCAAGCACTACACCGAGACCGTCGACAAGAATTCGCCCGAGATCGAGCTGCTTAACCCGCAGGCTCTGCCCACGGGCTATTTCGCCGAGATCGGTTTTGTCGGCAACGACAAGACCGGCGCGGTGCCGGGTGCCGAAACGGTGTGGAGCGTGGACGGCAATCCGACGCTGACCCCGTCGACGCCGGTGACGCTCACCTACACCAATGACAAGGGCCTGACCTTCAAGCGCACCTTCTCCGTCGACGTCAACTACATGTTCACGGTGTCGGACACGGTGCAGAATTCCGGCTCGAGCGCGGTTTCGCTGTTCAATTACGGCCGCGTCACGCGCTACGACAAGCCGGCCGTCGCCAGCACCTATGTGCTGCATGAAGGCCTCATCGGCTTCACCGGCACCGAAGGCCTGCAGGAACACAAATACGCGTCGGTCGAGAAGGACAAGCAGTACCAGCCCGGCAAGTCGACCGACGGCTGGCTGGGCATCACCGACAAATACTGGGCCGTCACGCTGGTGCCGACCGAGAAGCAGCCGTTCCAGCCGCGTTATGCCTATTTCGAGGACGGCCGCCATCGCTACCAGTCCGACTTCCTGACCGACCCGATCAATGTCGAGGCCGGCCAGTCAGCGACCGTCGAGACCGAGGTCTTCGCCGGTGCCAAGGAAGTCGCCAAGATCAACGCCTATGCCGAAGACCGCCACATCAAGCGGTTCGACCTGCTGATCGACTGGGGCTGGTTCCACTTCATCACCAAGCCGATGTTCTGGCTGATCGACACGCTCTACAAATTCCTCGGCAATTTCGGCCTGGCGATTCTCGCCACCACCGTCATCGTCAAGGCGCTGTTCTTCCCGCTCGCCAACAAGTCCTACGCGTCGATGGCGAACATGAAGAAGGTGCAGCCCAAGATGCTCGAGATCCGCGAGAAATACGCGGATGACAAGATGAAGCAGCAGCAGGCGATGATGGAGCTGTACAAGACCGAGAAGATCAATCCGCTCGCCGGCTGCTGGCCGGTGGCGCTGCAGATCCCGGTCTTCTTCTCGCTCTATAAGGTGCTCTACATCACCATCGAGATGCGCCACGCGCCGTTCTTCGGCTGGATCCAGGATCTGGCCGCGCCCGATCCGACATCGATCTTCAACCTTTTCGGGCTGGTGCCAGTCACGCTGCCGCACATGCTGATGATCGGCGTCTGGCCGCTGATCATGGGCGTCACCATGTTCCTGCAGATGCGCATGAACCCGACGCCGCCGGATCCGACGCAGGCCGCGATCTTCACCTGGATGCCCGTCATCTTCACCTTCATGATGGCCGGGTTCCCGGCGGGTCTGGTCATCTACTGGGCCTGGAACAACACGCTGTCGATCCTGCAGCAGGGCGTGATCATGAAGCGCCAGGGCGCCAAGATCGAGCTGTGGGACAATCTGGTGGCGCTGTTCCGCAAGAAACCCTCTCCGGCGGAATAGCCGGCGCTTTTTGGCAAAAGAGCCCGCCCGGTAGACTGAACCGTAAGTGGGCGATTTGGGCAGGGGCGGATTTGACGGCGGGGTCCTGTGTTCCACAGGGCTCAGCCTTTTAGTTTCAGTGATGTAGCGTGCGATGCCGTGGTCCGGCACGCGATAGGGACCACGGACCGAACCGGCATCCTCCTGGCCTCCCCTCATTGCCGGCAAATCAGCCGCACCTCGCTGCTGCCGGATTGTCCCGCATGGAACTTATCCTGCGTTCAAGAGTTCGCGCATAAGGCTTCCCAGTGGGAGGATCAGGTCGGCGCGCCCATCCAAATTCAAGGCAGTGCAGCGGATCGACCTCATCATGCTACTTGCAGCGAGGCATTCCGATGAGCAGCAACATTCACCCAAAGACACGCAAGCCCTCCGACAAGGATTTGAAGCAGAATCCCGGAATTGGCGCCTCCAGAGGCACGATCAAGGGTGGCAATCTTCTCGACGAGAACGAGGAACTGGACGGCGAGAATACTTTCAAGGGGGATGTCGATAACGACACCACGCCGCAAGGCGGGGTCAATCCCCGGCAGACCGGGCGAACCAACGAATAGGAGCCTGGCACGACCGGCGTCGAACGTGCAGAGGATCGCCCTGATTGGAGGCTGTCATGCTGGATTTCGAGCACGCCAGGCATCGGATGGTGGAGGCGCACATCGCGCGCCGCGGTGTGCATGACAAGCGGGTTCTGAATGCGTTGCGCCGGGTCGCTCGGGAGCAATTCGTCGACGAGGGTTTTGAGGAATTCGCCTATGAGGACAGCCCGCTGCCGATCGGCAGCGGACAGACGATCTCGCAACCCTTCATCGTGGCGAAAATGGCTGAGATGGCCGAGATCGAGGCGACCGACCGCGTGCTGGAAATCGGCACCGGCTCGGGCTACGCGGCAGCCGTACTGGCCGAACTTGCCGAACAAGTCTTCACCGTCGAGCGGCATCGATCGCTCGCGCAACAGGCGGAACGGCGGCTCAATGCCGCCGGTTACCGAAACATCGAAGTCAGAGTCGGCGACGGCACGAAAGGCTGGCAGGAAAAGGCACCCTTCGACGCTATCGTCGTCGCGGCCGCCGGCAAGTCCATTCCCCTCGGCTTGCAGGAGCAGTTGGAGATCGGCGGCAGGCTGATCATTCCGGTCGGTGAGGACCCTTACTCGCAGCGCCTCGTTCGCCTCACGCGGATCGCGGCAAACAAGTTCGAGGAGGAGGATCTCGGTGGTGTCATGTTCGTGCCGCTGATCGGCGAGCATGGCGGGCACGAGGAAAACGCGCCGTCGGCGCGCGAGGTACGCCCTCCTTCATTACCGCGGCAAATCGCGCGGGCGGCCGAAGATTTGCCGGCGATCGACGATCCAGCCTTCGGCGCAATGTTCGACCGGTTCGGCAGCCGGCGCGTCGTCCTGCTCGGGGAAGCCAGCCACGGCACTTCGGAATTCTATCGTGCCCGCGCGGCTGTCACCCGACGCCTCCTCCAGCGACACGGGTTCACCATCGTGGCCGTCGAGGCGGACTGGCCGGATGCAGCACAGATCAACCGGTATGTTCGCGCAGAGGAACGGCAGTCGGAGGCGCAGCCGTTCTTCCAGCGCTTCCCGACCTGGATGTGGCGCAACACCGAGGTGTCCGAATTCATCGGCTGGCTCCGTGAGTACAATCGGGACTTGCCCGATCACGCGAAGGCAGGCTTCTACGGGCTCGATCTCTACAATATGAGCGGCTCTATCGCCACGGTGCTTGCCTACCTGGACAAGGTCGATCCCGAAGCGGCCACCGTAGCGCGCGAGCGCTATGGCTGTCTGATGCCCTGGCAGAACGAGCCCACCACCTACGGGCGCGCGGCGCTGCGGTCGGGCTACAGAACCTGCGAAGAGGCCGTGGTGCGACAGTGCATGGATCTGTTCGAGCGATCCATGGCCGAAGGCGACGGCGCTCTCCTCGACGCCAAACAGAGTGCACGTCTGGTCGCATCGGCCGAGCGGTACTACCGCGTAATGTATTATGGCGGCGCCGAGACCTGGAATCTCCGCGATCGGCACATGTTCGAGACACTCGATCAGCTTCTCGAAGCGCATGGACCGGATTCGAAGGCCGTGGTGTGGGCGCATAACTCGCATATCGGCGACGCGCGGCATACCGTCATGGGTACCGTCCGCGACGAGTTGAACATCGGCCAGCTCTGCCGGGAACGCTTCGGTGCGCGGACGGCGCTGATCGGTTTCGGAACAGATACCGGTACTGTCGCCTGTGCCTCGGATTGGGACGGTGAGATGGAGGTGAAGGACGTGAATCCTTCGCTGCCGAACAGCTTCGAGCGACTGTGTCACGACAGCGGCAAACCATCGTTCCTGCTGGATTTTGGGCGCCATGGCCAGCTCGGCGACGATCTGGCGACGCCGAGGCCGGAACGCTATATCGGCGTCATCTACCGGCCGGAGACCGAACGGCTCAGCCATTACATGGACTCGTCCGTCTCCCGCCAGTTCGACGCCTTCGTCTGGTTCGATCGAACGTCCGCTGTTACGCCGCTCAGCATGTCGGCCGACAGCACCGGCAAGGTACCGGATACATTTCCGTTCGGCATCTGAATGTCCGGAAGTCGATGCCAGTGCATTGGCCGGTCAGACTGTCCTCAACCGCACGGCCTGTCGAAAACGCCTGGCTCGTCCGGGCTTTTTCTCTGGGGCGGGCATCCGTTCACGTTCCCGTGATCGGCGAAACTGAAAGCGCTCGCGCGGCGTGACTGCTTGTGCGTTTCCAAAGGCTATCAATTCCGATCAGCCCTCACCCGGAGGAAGACCACATGCGCTTGCCCACATTCAGGACCATCGCCATATCAGCCCTTGTCGCCGGCATGGCGATTTCCGCTCCCGCCTATGCCAAGAACCCGAATGTCGGCGGCGCGCCGATGTACGCCACCAAGAACATCGTCGAGAACGCGGTCAAGTCGAAGGACCACACGACGCTGGTCGCCGCCGTCAAAGCGGCCGGCCTGGTCGACACGCTGCAGGGCGCTGGCCCCTTCACCGTCTTTGCACCGACCAACGAAGCCTTCTCGGCACTGCCCCAGGGCACCGTCGATACGCTGCTCAAGCCCGAGAACAAGGACAAGCTCGCCAAGGTGCTGACCGCACATGTCGTGGCCGGCAAGATTTCAGGCGCCGAGATGATGGAGAAGGCCAAGGCGATGGGCGGCAAATACGAGATGAAGACCGTGTCGGGCGACACGCTCACCGCCGAGATCAAGAAAGGCAAGCTCTACATCATGGACGAGTCCGGCGGCGAGGCGAAGGTGACGATCGCCGACGTAAACCAGTCGAACGGCGTCATCCACGTCGTCAACAAGGTTCTGTTGCCGAAGTAGCGGCTTCCGGCGAAAAGGGGGCGTTGGCGGATCGTCGGGGCTTTCTCGGTCCGCCATCCCCGCCTCATGACGAGGTGCCATGTTTCTTGGGAAGCCTATCGGCGAAGCCGGGGTCCTGTACCTCACACCTTCGTGCTGCCGCCCGGAGCGTCGAACGTTCAGGTCTATCAGGGCAGTGGTTTCGATAGCGTGCTGTCCAGCCCGATCGTGATCCGCCGCGGCAACAAATCAGCTTGTCCGCCACGGAAGACTCGCTCCCCGGCCGATTGGTGCTATAGGGCGGATCACGCTATTTTGAGCAGGCGCCTCCGGTCACGGATGCGGCTGTCTGCCAGTTCCCGGACGAACCCACATGAACGGACCCAACCCCGGCATCAAGCACCCGATCCCGATGCACACGCGCGTCGGCTTCCTGAAACCGCTGGTGACAGTGCCGAATATCGAGATCGGCGACTTCACCTATTATGACGACCCGGACGGGCCGGACAAATTCGCCGAAAAATGCGTGCTGCATCACTATACCTTCATCGGCGACAAGCTCATCATCGGCAAATTCTGCGCCATCGCCGAAGGCGCGCGTTTCATTATGAACGGCGCCAACCACGCCATGTCCGGCTTTTCGACCTATCCGTTCAACATTTTCGGTCATGGCTGGGAAAACGGGTTTGACCCGGCGACCTGGTCGAAGGAAGTGCGCGGCGACACGGTGGTCGGCAGCGATGTCTGGATCGGCATGGAGGCGGTGATCCTGCCTGGCGTGGAAATAGGCCATGGCGCCATCGTCGCCGCCAAATCGGTGGTGACGCACGATGTGCCGCCCTATGCGATCGTCGCCGGCAACGCGGCGAAAGTGGTCAAGATGCGTTTCGACGACAGGACGATCCGGCGGCTGCTGGCGGTGGCATGGTGGGATTGGCCGGTGGACAAGGTCGGCCGCAACCTCGACGCCATCAGGGGCGCCGATATCTCTCTTCTGGAGGCAGCAGCTTGAACGTTCCAAACAGCACCGCGATCGGCACCGACCTGTTCACGCGCGGGTGGATCTTCATCCGTGGTGTGCCGGCCATGAAGTTCCTGCCGCCGGAAGGGCCGCCCGAAATCGCCTTTGCCGGCCGCTCCAATGTCGGCAAGTCGTCGCTGATCAATGCGCTGGTCAACCAGAAGGGGCTGGCGCGCACCTCCAACACGCCAGGGCGCACGCAGGAGCTCAACTATTTCGTGCCGGACGGGTTTTCCGGCGAGGGCGCCGACCTGCCGCCAATGGCGCTGGTCGACATGCCGGGCTACGGCTATGCCACCGCGCCCAAGGAGAAGGTCGACGAGTGGACGAAGCTGGTCTTCGATTATCTCAAGGGCCGGGTCACGCTGAAGCGGGTCTACGTACTGATCGATGCCCGCCACGGCATCAAGGCCAAGGACGACGAGGTGCTGTCGCTGCTCGACAAGGCGGCGGTGTCCTACCAGATCGTGCTGACCAAGACTGACAAGATCAAAGCCGCCGGCGTGCCGCGGCTGATCGAGGAGACGCTGGCCAAGATCAAGAAGCGGCCGGCTGCGTTTCCGTTCGTGCTGGCGACCTCATCCGAAAAAGGCGAAGGCCTCGAGGAATTGCAGGCCGCGATCGTGCTTGCGGCCAATGGCGGCTAGTCGTCCTACGCGATCCGTTGACCGCGCCCTGGCAATCCGTCAACATCGCAGTGCCGTTCGAGGGCAACCGGATGCGTATCGTTTTTCGTTGTGATCCCGCGCTTGCCGAAATGCTGCCCCGGCCGGTTCCCGCGCGCGGCGTCCTGCCCGACTGGCTCCGCAAGATGCCTCCGAAAGCCTATTCGGAAATCCATGGGCGAGAGATCAGGACGGTAAAACAGTGTCCGCCCTTCGTCGATGCCATGACGCATGGCTTCATGATCCTGCTGCCATGCGACGTGACCGTTGAGAACGGGGCCTTCGAATGGCGGTGGGACATCGCCGAGCCGTCAACGAAGGGCCACCCGCGTTCGCCGCTCAGCTTCCATGTCGCTGAACAGCTCGCCGGCGCACCGTTATCGAATGGGCTGGCGGCCATAAAATTCAACAGTTTCTGGACGATCGAGCTGGAGGAAGGCTGGTCCCTCTTCGCCACCCATCCGGTCAACCGCGATGATCTTCCTTTCCGCCTGGTGACTGGTGTCGTCGATTCAGATCACTTCCAGGACGCCGGCATCAATTTCCCGGCGATTTGGACCGACCAGGGTTTCTCCGGCGTGCTGGCGAAGGGCACACCGGTTGCGCAATGCTTTCCCGTGCCGCGCGCCGCGCCCGAACTTGTCTTCGAAAGCTTCGATGCCGTGCGCAAGGCCTCCTATGAAAAAACCGTCGCCGATGTTCTTGCCGAACCCGGCGTCTACCGGAAGCAGTTTCGCGTAAAGCGCGCCCGCTAACCTCCAAGCAAGCCCTTCAACGTTTCGCGATCGATCCAAAGCTTGCCGTGCGGCGCTGACGTCAGGGCCATCGCGATGATGCCGAAGGTTGTAGCGCGTTGCTCGTAGGCCGTTCGATAGGCCTCGATCGCGGCGTCCATGTCGCCCGCTTCCTGAAGCACTACCCCCAGATTGACCGCCGCCTCGGCGTTGTCGGGGCGTATCTCCAGCGCTTTGCGATAGGCGGCCGCTGCCCCCGCATCATCATGCAGATCCTGCCTGACAAGGGCGAGGTCGAACCACGCCGATGCAGGCGCGTCTCCCTTTACGGCCCGCTCCAGCAAAGGTGCCGCATCGGCGGGCATTCCGTCCTCGAACAGCATGCGGCCCAGGCGCGCTGCCGCCTCCGCCGACAAGGGATCGGCAAGTGTCACCTGTCGCCACAGCTCGAGCGCCTGGGTCCGGTCGCCTGCCTCATCGAGCGTTCGCGCCTGCTCGATGAGCGCAGCGGCACCAGGCGCCAATTCGGCCGCGCGTGAGAAATGGAACAGCGCATGGTCAAAATCCCGTGCCGCCCGCGCCAAGCGGCCGGCGAGCAATTGAGCGGATGCGTTGTCAGGCCGGATCGCCAGACTTGCCTGAATATGGGCGCGGCCTCCCGATATCTCTCCCTTGGCGAAAAGAACGGCGGCCATGAGGTGGTTGAGGGCAGGGTCGTCCGCCGTCTGGCGAAGAGCCTCCTCGCAAAGCAGCCGTGCCTGCTCGTGGCGACCGGCGTTGAAGTCCGCCACGATGCGTCGCATCTCATTCTGGAGCTTCGGAACGCCCATCCGGATCTGCCTTCACACTCGCGAACGAGAACCGCGGAACGATCGGTTCTACCGAGATCCAGACGTTGACGCTCAGCGCTTTGAGGTCAAGCCGGCCTCCGCAAAAAAATGGACGGCCGTTTCGGATAGTCCTGTCAGGATGAATGTAAGGTCTTTTCTCCCTCTGCCAGCCTTTGGGTGCCGTAGGCTTTCAGAAACATGTCGACGCCCGACCTGACGATGTGGTCGATCTCGTCCTGGGGCGGGGCCTTGGTGCGGTAGGCGAAGATGCACTGCCGGAAAAGACCGGCCAGGCACAATTCGGTGAACTGATAGGCTGCGAGATCGACATCTTCGATCTCGAGCAGGCCGCGTTCGATGGCGGCATTGAGGAATATCACGACCTTGTCATGGCCCCGCTTGGGCCCGCGTTCGTAAAAACGCGCGCCCATGTCCGGTATCCTGTCGGAGGCGCCGATAACCGTACGCTGCGCCTGGATGACCCTGGCCGAGGTGATCTTCATGGACAGCACCTTGCCGAACTTGATCAGCGTCTGGCGCAGGTCGTCGGCGCGGTCGAGCATATCATACATGTTCTTGAAGATGGTGCCGCGCTCTTCCTCGATCAGCGCCTCGAACAGCTCTTCCTTGTTGGCGAAATAGACATAGATGGTGCCCTTGGAGACGCCAGCCTCGCGCGTGATGTCGTTCATCGAGGCGGCCTCGAAGCCCTTTTCAATGAAGACACGACGGGCGCCGTCGATGATCTGGCTGCGCTTGACCGGGTCCTGTCCAGCCGCCGGCCGGCCGCGGCGCAGACCTTCCAGCAGGTCTTCGCACGGGTCGGTCTCGGCGTTGCCCACAGTCTCATCCATATAAGTCGCACCTCAAAATAATTCGAACCACCCGGTTCGATTTCCTCTTGATATGGTCCTCTTTACGCGCTATGTCAACGGCCAGATCGAACCGAACGGTTCAGTATTATAACATTAGAGAGATGTCATGTCCTCGAACACGCCCGCCACCGCCGAAGTCCGCCCTTTTCCCAATGCCAAGGTCGCCCCGGCGACGGAAGCGCCCGATGTGCATGTCCAGCCGGCTGTCGCACCGCCGCCGGAGGCTGAAGCTCCGGCCAAGAAGAAGCGCTCGGTGCGTTCCTTCCTGCTGCCGATCATCGGCCTTGCCCTTTTGAGCGGCGGCGCCTGGTACGGCTATGATTACTGGACCACTGGCCGCTTCATGATCTCGACTGACGATGCTTATGTCCAGGCCGACATGTCGTTCGTCTCGCCAAAAATTTCCGGCTATGTCGATCAGATCCTGGTCAGCGAAAACCAGCAGGTCAAGGCCGGAGATCCGCTGCTGACGATCGATGCCGGCGATTACAAGATCGCCGTTGCCCAGGCCGAGGCGCAGATCGCCACGCTGGCCAAGACGCTCGACCGCATCGACGCGCAGACCAAGGCCGCGCAGGCCTCCCTGCAGCAGGCACAGGCGCAGAAGGTCGCCGACCAGGCCGCCGCTGACAATGCCGGCCGTGCCCAGCAGCGCGCCGCGCAACTGGTCAAGACGCATGTCGGCACGCAGGCACAGCTGGACGACGCCCAGACCGCGCTCGACCAGGCCAAGGCCGCGCTCGTCGGCGCCGATGCGCAGATCGCCGCCGCGCAGGCCAATATCGGCGTGCTCGAGGCGCAGCGCGCAGAATCCGCCAGCACACTGGCATCGCTGCAGCTCGGCCGCGACAAGGCCGCGCGCGATCTCTCCTTCACCGTGCTCAAGGCACCTTATGACGGTGTCGTCGGCAACCGCTCCGTCGAACAGGGCGATCTGGTCAGCCCCGGCCAGAAGCTCGCCGTGGTCGTGCCTATGGACAAGCTCTATATCGTCGCCAATTTCAAGGAGACGCAGCTTGCGCGGCTCGTGCCAGGCGAAAAGGTCAACATCTCGGTCGACGCCATCGACGGCCACCCCATCCAGGGAACCGTCTCCTCGCTGGCGCCGGCGTCAGGCGCGGTGTTCTCGCTGCTGCCGCCGGAAAACGCGACCGGCAACTTCACCAAGGTGGTGCAGCGTGTGCCGGTCCGCATCGAGGTGCCGGCCGACGCGCTGAAAGCCGGCAAGCTGCGCGCCGGCTTGAGCGTCGTCGTCGCCGTCGACAGCCGCACCGCGCCTGCCGCGACCAGTAACTAATCGCTTTTCGGAGGGCGGCTTGGTGGCTGATTGAAGCACCGAGCCGCCCAGCCTGCCTCAAGGAGGCTCAGGACATGGCAACCGCAACCATCACCGCAGGATCGCCGCCGGCGATACCGGCCGCGCCCGACACCATCTCGACCCGACGCGTCATCGCCTTCCTGGCGATGGTGTTCGGCATGTTCATGGCGATCCTGGACATCCAGATCGTCTCGGCCTCGCTGGCCGAGATCCAGGCCGGCCTCAGCGCCAGCTCAGACGAGATCCCGTGGGTGCAGACGGCCTATCTGATCGCCGAGGTGGTCATGATCCCGCTGTCGGGCTTCCTCAGCCGGATGCTGTCGACGCGCGTGCTGTTCACCGTCGCGGCCGCCGGCTTCACCGCGGCCAGCGCCCTGGCCGCGACCGCCACCAACATCGACCAGATGATCGTCTACCGCGCCGTGCAGGGTTTCATCGGCGGCGGCATGATCCCGAGTGTCTTTGCGGCGGCCTTCACCATCTTCCCGCCCTCGCGCCGCGCCATCGTCTCGCCGATGATCGGCCTGGTGGCGACGCTGGCGCCGACCATCGGCCCGACCGTCGGCGGCTATATCAGCCACGCCTTTTCATGGCACTGGCTGTTCCTGGTCAATGTCGTACCGGGCATTCTGGTCGCGACCGCGGCCTGGTCGCTGATCGATTTCGACAAGCCCAATCTCAAGCTGTTCTCGAAGTTCGACTGGTGGGGCCTCGCCGGCATGGCCGCCTTCCTCGGCTGCATGGAGTATGTGCTCGAGGAGGGTCCGAACAACGACTGGCTGCAGGACCAGGCCGTGTTCATCTGCGCCATCGTCATGACCATCGGCGCGGCGATCTTTTTCTGGCGTGTCTTCACGGCCGAGGAACCGATCGTCGACCTCAAAGCCTTCAGCAACATCAATTTCGCCTTCGGCTCGCTGTTTTCCTTCGTCATCGGCATCGGCCTCTATGGCCTGACCTATCTCTACCCGGTCTTCCTCGGACGCATCCGCGGCTACGATTCGATGATGATCGGCGAAGCGCTGTTCGTCAGCGGTCTGGCCATGTTCTTCACCGCGCCCATCTCGGGCATCCTGTCGAGCAAGATGGATCTGCGGCTGATGATGATGATCGGCCTGTTCGGCTTCGCCACCGGCACCTGGTGGATGACGCATCTGACCGCCGACTGGGATTTTTATGAGTTGCTCATCCCGCAGATCCTGCGCGGCTGCTCGATGATGCTGTGCATGGTGCCGATCAACAATATCGCGCTCGGCACCTTGCCGCCGGACCGGTTGAAGAACGCGTCCGGACTGTTCAACCTCACCCGCAACCTTGGCGGCGCCGTCGGCCTTGCCATCATCAACACCGTGCTGATCGATCGCAATGCCTTCCACTATGCCCGGCTCTCCGAGCACGTGCAGTGGGGCAGTGCCGCCGCGCAGACCAAGCTGCAGAACATGACGCTCAATTTCGAGCAGACCACCGGCCTGGATGCCACAAGTGCGGCGATCTCCAAGCTGTCGGGCATGGTCCACCAGCAGGCGGCGCTGCTGTCCTTCATGGATGTGTTCTATCTGCTGACCGTACTGTTCGGGACGCTGGGGTTCTTCACCATGCTGATCAGGAAGCCGGGCGCGCCCGGTGGTGGCGGCGGCGGGCACTGAAGCAAAGAAAAAGTGGGCAGCGGTTTCGGGAAGCTCCTCCAGTCCACGCCCGAAAAGCTCTGACCACGCAAAAAACTCCGGGCCGCAAAAGCCCGGAGTTTTTTATTGCCTTGATATCGTCAGGCGGTCGCCGGCTTGAAGGTCAGCGCCACGCCGTTGATACAGTGGCGCAGGCCGGTCGGCGCCGGACCGTCGTCGAAGACATGGCCGAGATGGCCGCCGCAGCGGCGGCAATGCACTTCGGTGCGGGTCATGCCCAGCGACCGGTCCTCGGTCTTGCCGATGCCATTGGCGATCTCCTGCCAGAAGCTCGGCCAGCCAGTGCCGGAATCGAATTTCGTCTCAGAGGGATAGACCGGCAGGTCGCAGCCGGCACAGGCGAAGATGCCCTTGCGGTGTTCGTTGAGTAGCGGGCTGGTGCCCGGATACTCCGTGCCTTCCTTGCGCAGCACGTCGAAGGCGGCCGGCGACAGGATGGCCTTCCATTCGTCGTCTGTCTTGGTGATCTCGAATTTCTCGGCGGCTTGTGCGGCCTGCGGGCTGCCCATGCGCAGCATCGTTGCCGCGGCCCCGACGACGCCGATAGCGGCGGCACCACTCAAAAGAAAGTCGCGACGGTTCATGACCAGTTCCTCCTGTCGTCTGTTGCCAAACTATGCCGCCGCCCGAAAGTCAAAAGCCGGTGACGGTTGCCCCCAAAACGAGACTCCGCGCCGTACACGGTTGACCGTGGGCGGCACGGAGCATTCGTGTCGATTGCGGATCAGCGGAGCGAGACGACGCAATCGACGGAGGGCTCTTGCAGCGGGTTCGTCCGCGGCAAGCTCCTTGTTACATCTTTCGCCCGATCACATCTTCGGGAGCAGAACCTTGTCCGAAGGGGTCGGTCAGATGCCCTTCAAATCGCCCGCGGCGACGACGGGTCCGGTCGGCTGGCCGGTAGGCGAGCCTCCGGCAGGCTCGAGACTGACGGCCAGCACGGCGCCCTGCGCGAGTTTCTGCTGCACCGCCGGGGCAACGGTCACATGCGCGGTCTGGCCGGCCGGGATGACGCCCATCGAGACCGGAGCATTCTTGCCCTCGATCATCCACAGTTCGAAGTCCTTGCCGGCGGCGCGTTCGCCGGAGACGAGAGAGAGACCGACATCGTGGCGGGCAGCGTCGTAGACGGCCAGATATTTGACGTCGCTGCCCTCGGCCGCAAGCGAGGCGGCAAGGCGCGTCTGCGGTGCGGCCGGTGGGTTGAGGTAGGGGACGGCGATGTAGAGCGCCAGAGCAGCGAGAGCGGCCGCCGCAAGGCCGCGCCAGAAGGCGAGGCTGGACCACAGGCCGGCGGGTGTCGCGGCGGGCGCGGCGTCGGTGGCTGAAAACAGCCGGCGATCGATCGCCGACTTTGCCGAAGCCGGCGGCTCGATTTCCGGATAGGCTGATGCCAGCAGCGACAGGCGAACTTCCCAGCCGTCGACGAGCCGCGCGAAATCGGCTTCGGAATCGATGCGCCTGGATGCTATCTGCCGCTCTTCCGCCGACAGAACGCCAAGAACGTATTCGGCGGCGAACAGGTCGTCGCCCCCACGTTCCGGTCCGTTGTCCTCTGCCAGCGTCATCTTTCCAGACATTCCCTGAGTTTCATCAGGCTGCGGCGCAGCCAGGTACGCATCGTATTCAACGGCACGCCGTGACGTTCCGCCAGTTCGGCATAGCTTTCGCCCTTGAGGTAAGCACCGCGGACGGCCGCCGCCCGGTCCGTTTCCAATTCATCGAGACAGTGGTGGATGCGTCCGAATTCATCGCCCGCCACCGCCATCGCTTCAGGTCCCGGCGCCGGATCGGCCACCTCGAGCGCGGCATCTATATCGACGGCAGGCTTGCGCCGCGCCCTGATGCGATCGATCGCATGATTGCGCGCGATTGCCACCAGCCAGGAGATCGGGCTCAGATCGGAGACAGCAAAACGGTCCGCCTTCGTCCAAATCTTGACGAAGACTTCCTGCAGCGCTTCTTCCGCATCTCCCCGGTCGTTCAATACACGAAGGCAAACGCCGAAAAGTTTCGCACTGGTCTGCCGGTAGAGCAGGTCGAATGCGGCCCGATCCTTCATCGAAGTCCGGACGATCAGCTTGGTGATGTCCTGCGGCGTCATGCGCGCCAAATTAGGCAAAAGCGTTGTATTTGCAACGACGGAAATATTCCGCGCCCCTAAAGTTTGGGCGTCCGCACACGTGCCTCGGGGCAGTGTCCCAGTTTGAAATTCAAAAGGCGGCGATCGCATTTGAGGCGATGACCCCGACATGCTACGCTTTAGCGGACGCAACGGAGATTTGTCATGGGATTGGTGGTCGCCAAACCTGAGGATGCCGCCACTGCCTTTGCCGATGCTTGGAACAGACATGATATGGACGACTTCGCAGCGTTGTTCGCCGACGACGCAAATTTCGTCAATGTCGTGGGCATGTGGTGGAAGAACCGCACCGAGATCGAACAGGCGCACCGCGCAACTCATGAAACCATGTTTCGTAACAGCCGATTGGAGGGTGTTGTCTCGTCGGTTGTTGAATTATCCTCGGGCCTTGCATCAGTGCACTATACATGGATCCTGACCGGCGCATCCACTCCGGACGGCTCATCCGCCGGCATACGAGAAGGCATTCTGCTTCTGGTTGTGAAGGAAGAACAATCGGGTTGGCGGATAAAGGTTGCCCAGAACACCGACATCGTTCCGGGGGCGATTGCTCCCCCTCCCTACGCTGGAAGATAGCCGTCTTACAAAGAGTCACCGCTCAAATTCCAAACTGAGACACTATCGGCCTGGATTGCCAAGGGAATCGCCGCTGGCTAGCTTGGCGGAGGTGGGGGAGCGCGCATGTCGGTCGAACGGATCCTGTGGGAAGAAGACGCAACCGGTCTTGCCGGTCTGGTGCGCAAGGGTGAACTGTCGGCGATCGAGTTGACCGAGGCGGCGATCGCCCGTGCCGAGGCCACCCGCCCCGAAATCAATGCAACGGCAGAGCCGCTCTATGAGTCCGCGCGGACCCGCGCGAAGAGCATCGACCGTTCATTGCCGCTGGCCGGCGTGCCCTTTGCCATCAAGGATCTCGGCATCGCCATCAAAGGGGTGCCGTCGCATGGCGGCAGCCGCATTCCGGCCTGGGTGCCCGATTTCAACTCGGTGATGACCGAGCGCTATCTCGCGGCCGGGCTGATCCCGATCGTCACCTCGACGTCGCCCGAGCACGGGCTGCGGCTGATGACCGAATCCAAAGCCTTCGGCATCACCCGCAATCCCTGGAATACCGGCCACACCACCGGCGGCTCGTCGGGCGGTTCGGCAGCGCTGGTCGCCGCCGGCGTCGTGCCGGTGGCGCACGCCTCGGATGGCGGCGGCTCGATCCGCGTGCCGTCGGCCTGCAGCGGGCTTGTCGGCCTCAAGACCTCGCGAGGCCGCGTTCCGCTGTCGCCGCTGGTGAGCGAAAGCTGGTACGGCATGGTCGTCGATCACGCCGTTACCCGTTCGGTGCGTGACTGCGCGCTGCTGCTCGACCTCACCCATGGTCCAGATACGCTGGCGCCTTATGCCGCGCTGCCGCCAAAGGGCACATTCGCCGCTGCCGCGGCGCGCGATCCCGGCAAGCTCAGGCTGGCGGTGTACCGCAAGTCGCCGCTTGGCCTGCCGATTTCGGCCGAGACGCTCAAGGCGCTCGACATTGCCGTGGCGCTCGCCCGTGAAGGCGGCCATTCGGTCGAGGATATCGAACTCCCTTTCATCGGCCGTGATTTCTTCGCCGATTTCTGCACGACGGTCGCCTCCGCCGTCGCCGGCTCGTTGCGGGCCGAAGCGCTGCGCGTCGGCCGTTCCGTGACGGGCGACATCGAGCGCGCCACGCGGGTGCTCGGCCGGTTGGGCGAAATGGTCTCGGCCGGCCAGACCTATGCCGGCCTGCAGCGGCTGCACGCCACCTCGCGGCAACTGATCGAGGAGACCGCGCGCTACGATGCGGTGCTGATGCCTGTCATCGCGCACCCGCCGCTCGCCTGCGGTGCCATGGATCCCAAAAGCGCCGATGAACTGATCGAAAACCTGCTCGACAAGCTTCACCTCACCTCCTTGCTCAAGATCAAACCATTGTTCGGCCAGCTGATGGACAAGAGCCTTTGGTTCACGCATTGGCCAGCGATCCACAATGTCAGCGGCCAGCCGTCGATCGCGCTCCCCGTCCATGTCACGGACGCCGGCCTGCCGCTCGGCATCCAGGCCGCCGGCCGTCCGGGTGACGAGGAAACGCTTTTGTCGCTCGCCGCGCAGATGGAGAAAATCTCGGGCTGGCTGACGCGGCGGGCGCCGCTGATGGTGCCGTCATAATGACGACATCGTGAACCGCTCGAATATGACAGCAATGCCATTTGCGGCTCGCGTCAATTGCCGCTAAGACGCCGCCGTCTCCACCTGATGCATGTCGCCCAAAAGTGCCCAGCGGTTTGGGACAACGACATGCATAGAACCAGAAGCCAGGGAACCACGCCGATGACGGACGTCGCCGCCACCGCCGAAATGCAGGCCGCCCTCTTGTCGCGGGCGCTGCCCTACATGCAGCGCTATGAGCACAAGACGGTCGTGGTGAAATATGGCGGCCATGCCATGGGCGATCTCGAACTGGGCAAGGCTTTCGCGCGCGACATCGCGCTGTTGAAGCAGTCCGGCGTCAACCCGATCGTCGTCCATGGCGGCGGCCCGCAGATCGGCGCCATGCTGGCCAAGATGGGGATCGAATCCAAATTCGAGGGCGGCCTGCGCGTCACCGACCAGAAGACGGTCGAGATCGTCGAGATGGTGCTGGCCGGGTCAATCAACAAGGAGATCGTCGCGCTGATCAATGCCGAGGGCGAATGGGCGATTGGCCTGTGCGGCAAGGACGGCAACATGGTGTTCGCCGAAAAGGCGCGCAAGACCATGATCGACCCCGATTCCAACATCGAGCGTGTGCTCGATCTCGGCTTCGTCGGCGAACCGGTCGAGGTCGACCGCACGTTGCTCGACCTTCTGGCACGCTCCGAAATGATCCCGGTGCTGGCGCCGGTGGCGCCCGGCCGCGACGGTCACACCTACAACATCAACGCCGACACTTTCGCCGGCGCCATTGCCGGTGCCTGCAAGGCCTCGCGCCTCCTGTTCCTCACCGACGTGCCGGGCGTGCTCGACAAGGACAAGAAGCTGATCGACGAGCTGACGGTCGCCGAGGCCAGGGCGCTGATCAAGGATGGTACGGTCTCGGGCGGCATGATCCCCAAGGTCGAGACCTGCATCGAGGCCATCGAGCGCGGCGTCGAAGGCGTCGTCATCCTCAACGGCAAGACGCCGCATTCGGTGCTGCTCGAACTTTTCACCGAACACGGCGCCGGCACACTGATCGTGCCCTGATATTTTGCCTTCGGCGCCTGGCGTCCTCAGTCCGGCAGAGCGGCGACGGCCACGATCTCGATGACGAGATCGGGATGCGCAAGTGCTGCAACCCCGATCACTTCCGATGGCGGCGGATTGTTGTAGCTGCAGTGCTTCGGGCAGTGCTCGGCGAAGAATTCGTCCATGACGTCCAGCCGGAAGTTGGGCGAGCTCAGCGCGCCGCCGTCTGGAAACGGCCCTTTGACGTACTGTGTGATCTTGAGGAGATATTCGAGCGAACTGCCGAGTTCTTCCAGGTCCGATTTGATGTTCTCCAATATGGAGCGCCATTGCGTCGCCGCGTCGCCAACGGCGCCGCCCTCGCCGCTCGACGGGTCATAGTTCTCTGCCGTGCCCGTATTGCCGGCAAGGAAGATATATCCCTTGGCGCCGGTCACGACGGTGCCTTTGCCCCAAGGCATAAGCCGGCCGCCCTTCATCTTCTTATGCGTGACAAGGTCCATCGCTTCCTCCTGCCAGTCACCA
Source organism: Mesorhizobium sp. Cs1299R1N1 (assembly GCF_037179655.1). Classification (NCBI taxonomy): domain Bacteria; kingdom Pseudomonadati; phylum Pseudomonadota; class Alphaproteobacteria; order Hyphomicrobiales; family Phyllobacteriaceae; genus Mesorhizobium; species Mesorhizobium sp. Cs1299R1N1. The sequence goes on from NZ_JAPYKR010000009.1 coordinate 242,221, forward strand.
TCGTCCGATCGCCAGAAATTAGCGCGTGCACCGCTGACGGCCAGGGCGGGACGGGTCAGGCCGGCGGCGGCGAGATGCGAAAGGCACGCTGCTCCGGCGCCACATGCAGCACGGCGGCAGGCACCGTTGCAGGTCTCTTCGCCGGACGCTGGAAGACCATCGATTCCTCCTCGGCGTCCTGGGGCGCGCCCCAGAATTCGGCGAGCGTCGGGCCGCTTTTCACCCGGCGGTCAGTCACCAGAAAACCCCAGACCTCGCGGAACCAGACGCGGCGGCCCATTTTTGTGTACCAGCGCATCGAATGCCGCTGCTCGGGGTCGGGATGGAACAGGATGCGCGCCAGCGCCTTCGGCCGCGACTGCACCGCCAGTTCGATCAGCTTGACCGAAAAGAACAGCATCCACGGCTTGAGCCGGCTCATGTGCAGCACCTGGTGCTTGTAGTCCCACAGGCGGGCGTCCCTTTGGATGACCCTGCGGTCGCGCGCGATGCGGAAGAACGGCGTCCACCGATGCGGCGTCACATAGAGCGCCTGGATCTGATCTGGGTCATAAGCGATGAGTTGGCGAAAGCCGCGCCAGAGATCGCGGAACCCCTCATCCTCGAAGCCGGCCACCCAGGTCGCCATCGACAGGATGCCGTGCCTTCGCAGCAGCCGTATCGCCTCGCGATCGGACGAGGTGCTGCCGCCTTTGCGGATCAATTGCAAGGTCTGCTCGTCGGTGTTCTCCATGCCGAGCAACCAGCGGATGACGCCAGCCTTGCGGTAAAGGTGCAGCATGTCGGCGTCGCGCACGATGTCGTCGGCGCGGGTCGAACCGACGATCAGCACCGGCACGTCCTCGGCGATCATGGCCTCCAGGAAAGCGCGCCAGGCCTTCTTCGAGACGGTCGGGTTCTCGTCGGCGAGGTTGATCAGCTCGACGCCGTGCTGGCGGTGCAGCCAGGCGATCTCCTTGGCGAACTTGACGGGGTCGCGATGCCGCCAGCGGGTCCAGAAACCGCGCTGGCCGCAATAGCTGCACAGATGCGGGCAGCCGCGCGAAAACTGCATGACCACGGCGCGCTTGCCACCCCAGTAACCGTATCTGCGGTGGTCGATCAGTTCCCAGCCGACGCGGTAGGCGTCGAGGTCGGCGATGGTCATCGCCGCTTGCGTGGCGAAAGGACGATTGAGATCGTCGCGATAGGCGATGCCGGCAACGCTTGCCGGCGGCTGGCGCATTTCAACCGCCTCGACCAGCGCCACCACGGTCGCCTCGCCCTCGCCGCGCACGATGAAGTCGAAAACGCTGGTTTCGGCAAGGATGTCGCACCAGTGATAGGTCGGGAACACGCCGCCGTAGAGGATGATCGTCGCCGGCTCGCGCGTCTTGATCATCCCGGCGATCAACAAGGCGGTCGGATGCGCCGAGGTCGATCCGGAATGGCCGATCAGGACGAAGTCGGGGCAGTCCTTCAGGGCTTCCGCGACGACCGAGGCGAGCGGCATCGGCCCGAACTCGGCATCGACGAGCCGCACCTCGTGGCCGGCGTCGATCAGCGGGCCGCCGATCGCCAGAAGACCAAGCGGCGGCAAATGATCGTCGGGCACGCGGCTGCCGATGGCTGTGTGCGGCGGATTGATCAGGACGATGTTCATGGCGGACCTCCAGGGAGTTGGTCCGCGCATGCTGGCCGGCGATAGCGCCGCCCGATGGGCCCGTTTCAGCAGTTTGCGTGCAGCTTTTCCGCAAAATGCGGAAGGCCGGCACCATCAGCGCCTGAGATGCGCGAGCGGCACGTGGCCGGGTCCCTTGATGTTCTGCAGCACCAGTTGCGTGTGGACATCGCGCACGCCGTCGAGCCGCATCAGCCGGTGCATGACGAAGGCGTTGAGCTCGTCGACCGACGGCACCATGACATGCAGCAGGAAGTCATGGTCGCCGGTCATCGTCCAGCACGACGACACCTCGTCCATGCGCTGCACCGCGGCGATGAAGCTTTCGGGCGAGCCGTCGCTATGGCTGACGAGGCGCACCTGGATGAACACCTCGACCATCAGGCCGACGGCGCGGCGGCTGATCATTGCGGCAAATCCCTTGATGATGCCGGCTTCCTGCAGCGCTTCGAAGCGCCGCGCGCAGGGCGTGGTGGAGAGGCCGATCTCCTGCGCCAGCTCGGAGACGGGCTTGCGCCCGTCGCGTTGCAGGACATCGAGCATCCTGATCTCGAAATCGTCGAATTGAGGCATTTTTACTCCTCCCATGCGGATTGTGAGTGAATGTTATCCCGAATATGGCGAGTGGTCCATCATCAAAACCGAATTGCCTCGGCAAATGCGGTTAGCCTCTGAGCACGTTAGCCATTGATGCTTTGCGAGGAGAAAAACCATGACGACGATGAGCGTTGCCGAATATGCCCGCGACTGCGCGGCGCAAGGGTTGCGTGGTGACTACTCGGTCTGCCGCGCCGATTTTACCGTGGCGCAGGGTTATGACTATTCGGCCGAGGAGCAGGCGGTGTGGCGCACGCTGTGCGACCGTCAGACGAAGCTGACGCGCAAGCTCGCCCACCACTCCTATCTAGATGGCGTCGAGAAGCTCGGCCTTCTCGATCGCATCCCCGATTTCGAGGACGTCAGCACCAAGCTGCGCAAGCTGACCGGCTGGGAAATAGTCGCCGTGCCCGGCCTCATTCCGGCCGCCCCCTTCTTCGATCACCTCGCCAACCGCCGCTTCCCGGTCACCAACTGGCTGCGCACCAGGCAGGAACTCGATTACATCGTCGAGCCGGACATGTTCCATGACTTCTTCGGCCATGTGCCGGTGCTGTCGCAGCCGGTGTTCGCCGACTTCATGCAGATGTATGGCAAGAAGGCCGGCGACATCATCGCGCTCGGCGGCGACGAGATGATCACCCGGCTCTACTGGTACACAGCCGAATACGGCCTGATGCAGGAGGCTGGCCAGCCGCTGAAGGCGTTTGGCGCCGGGCTGATGTCATCGTTTACCGAGTTGCAGTTCGCGGTCGAGAGCAAAGACGCCCACCATGTGCCGTTCGACCTGGAGACGGTGATGCGCACCGGCTACGAGATCGACAAATTCCAGCGCGCCTATTTCGTGCTGCCGTCCTTCGACGCCTTGCGCGATGCCTTCCAGACCGCGGATTTCGAAGCGATCGTCGCGCGCCGCAAGGGCCAGCCGGCGCTCGACCCGGCGACGGTCTAGTCCGTTTCGGTTTTGGGAATACGACATGGCTTAAAAAACAAAGACCTAAAGCGCGTCGCATGAATCCGTTTCGACGCGACGCGCTTTAGACGCTTTGAGCCCGACAGGCTATTGCAGGGTGGCGGGGTTCATCCACAGGAACTCCCAGACGTTGCCGTCGGGGTCTTCGATGTGGCGGTTGAACATGAAGCCGAGATCCTGCGCTGGATTGGGATCAGCGCGGCCGCCTGCCGTCACGCCCTTCTCGATCACGGCGTTGACGGCGTCCTTGCTGTCCGTGGTGAGCGCTATCAGCATCTGGCTATCACGCCTGGGGTTGCCGATCTGCCGCGCCGTGAACTGGCTGTAATGCCGATGCGTAAGCAACATGACTCCAATGGAGTCCGAGAACATGATCGAGCTGGCCTGGTCGTTCGAGAACTGCGGATTCAGCGTGCCCCCGATCGCGAGATAGAAGTTGGTCGCGGCCTGCAGATCGCGCACCGGCAGGTTTATGAAGATCATCTTGGTCATCGGTCTAAAGCCTTGCCTTCGTTGACAGGTACTAGTCAGTCCAGTACCGTTTGATGACTATCATGAGGGAACGGTACCGTCTAGTACTGGTTGAAGAGCACCAATGGAAATCAAGGGTGAGACCAGATCGGCACGCAAGGATCGTGAAATCATCCAGGCGGCCACGGCGGCGTTCATCAGCAAGGGCTATGATGGAACCAGCATGGAGGAAATCGCCACCAGGGCGGGAGCTTCCAAGCAGACCGTGTACAAGCATTTCACAGACAAGGAGACGCTTTTCGGCGAAGTTGTTCTATCAACCGCGACCCAAGTCAACGATATCATCGAGTCCGTGACGACACTGCTCTCAGAGGCGAAATTCATGGAGGGTGGCCTGCAGCAGCTTGCTCGACGTTTGATAACGATGCTCATGGATGAAGAGTTGTTAAAGCTGCGACGCCTGATCATCGCCAACGCGGATCGAATGCCGCAGCTTGGCCGCAGCTGGTACGATAAAGGTTTTGAGCGCATGCTTGCCTCGATGGCGTCCTGCTTTCAAAAGCTCACCGATCGGGGACTGATGCAAACCAGTGACCCCCATCTGGCAGCCAGCCATTTTTTTGGAATGCTTCTTTGGATCCCCATGAATGAAGCTATGTTCACTGGAAGCAATGCGCGCTCCAAGGCCGAACTTGAACGGCACGCGGATGCCTCGGTGGAGGCGTTTCTTGTCGCCTATGGGGTCCAGCCGAAATAGTCCCGTCCCCTGCCGACGTTTGCAGCGGTCGAGGGCAAGGACGCCCACTATGAGCCGTTCGACCTGGAGACGGTGATTGGCACCGCTACGAGATCTACAAGTTCCAGCGCCTATCACGTGCTGCCGTCTTTCGACGCCTTGCGCGATGCCTTCCAGAGTGCGATTTCGAAGGCGATCGTCGCCCCCCGCAAAGGGCCAGACGGCGCTCGAACCGGCAATGGTCGCCGCCGCCGGACATCCCGCCATCTTCTACAATGCGTAGATGGTCCGGTTGAACTTCGTCTCCATCACCACATGGGAAGCGGTTTTGATGACGCCGCCGATTTCATTCAGGGCATTCACCTCCCGGTTCAGCTTCTCGAGCGTCTCGGCGGCAAGGTGGATGATCAGGTCCCATTCGCCGGTTATGGCGTAGACCGCCTGGATCGAAGGCATCGCCTTGATCTTTCTGGAGACGTCCGGATAGCTCTTGTTGTTCAGGGCGGCGAGCGTGAAACAGTGGACGGCGTTCTGGGCCGCCGCCTTGGTCAGCCGCACGGTATAGCCTTCGATGATGCCGCCGGCCTCCAGCTTCTGGATCCGCTCCTGCAACGCTGTCCGCGATACGCCGAGCTGACGCGCCAGTGACGCGACCGGCTCACGCGCATTCTTCTGCATCAGCGCGAGCAGCTGACGATCCTTCTCGGTCAATTCCACAAACAAATCCTCTCGCTCGATCCGCGCTGCAACCATCACACCCGCCGCGCGATCCTATCGGCTGAACAGCCCCCGCGACAATCCGGAAGACGGGCCGGCGTGGACGGAACAAAGCGAACATATCCGGCACTTTGCCGTCTCAAGGCACGCAATGACTGCGCGATCGCCATTATCCCGCATTTCGCCGGGTAGAACCCTTCTTTTTGCGACCTGACTGTCTGGGTCACAAACGCCGGTCCATCAGGGGAACCAGCTTCGGCTGTGGTGGGCACAAACCGAAACCGGTCCGCGTTGAAGCTGTGGCTGAAAGCGCTGAGATCCGACGTCAAGCATCCTATCAGTTTCAACCATAAGGGAGGGATAACTTTGAAAAAGCTATTCGATTTAGCCGTTCTTGCCGTCGCGACATTCGCGATCACAACGGCGGCCATGGCCGGGGAAACCCTGGACCGCGTCACGTCGAAAAAGGCGATGGTCATCGCCACCAACGCGGCCTGGCCACCACAGAGCTTTCTCAACGATAGCAACGAACTCGCCGGATTCGACATCGATGTCTCGCGCGAGATCGGCAAGCGGCTTGGCGTCGAGGTCTCGTTCGAAACGCCCGATTGGGCGACGCTGACCGGCGGGCGCTGGCAGGGACGCTACGACCTCGGCGTCGGATCTGTCACGCCGACGAAAGCCCGTTCCAAGGTGATCGACTTTGTCGGCATCTATTATTACAGCCCCTATGTCTACGTCCTGCACAAGGACAGCGGCGCGAAATCGGTCGCCGATCTCAACGGCAAGATCATCGGCGTCGAGACGGCCACCACCTCGGAGGATTTCATCCGCCGCAAGCTCGAAATCGACGCGCCCGGCCTGGCTCCCATCGAATACAAGCTCGAGCCGGGCGAGATCCGCACCTATGCGGATTCCATGCTTCCCTTCGATGACCTGCGGCTTGGCGACGGCGTGCGCCTGAACGCCGTGATCGCCCCGGAGCAGACGGCGCAGAATGCCATCAAGAACGGCTATCCCGTGAAGATCCTGGAAGGCGAGTACGCTTTCCGCGAGCCGCTCGTCGTCATCGCCGAGAAGAAGGATCCCGACTGGGCCGCAAAGGTCGCGGGCATCATCACCGGGATGAAGACGGACGGCACGCTCGCCGCGCTGACCACGAAGTGGTACGGCAAGGACTACAGCGCCAAGTAAAGTCATTCCGCCGGCTGTCCCTCGGCAGCCGGCGGCGTCACCAAACGCATGCCCCTCACCGCAAAGTCATCGATGGCCTATCCGGACACCTATTATGCCCGCACTCTGACCGACCGGAGGACGAGGCCTCCGCTGCAAGGCGAGGCGCAATGTGACGTGGCCGTCGTCGGCGCCGGACTGGCCGGGCTGACGACAGCGCTGCAGCTGGCGCGCGCCGGACGGCACGTCGCCGTGCTGGAAGCCCATGTCGTCGGTTTCGGCGCTTCGGGCCGCAATGGCGGTTTCGTCACGCCCGGCTTCGCCACCGGCGGCGACAATATCGCCGCACGGGTCGGCGGAGAGGCGGCGCGCGACCTGCATCGGCTGTCGATCGAAGGCGTGGAATTCGTGCGCGACACCATCGAGACGCTCGGAATATCGGCCGCCCTGCCGCGTGCCGGCCTGCTCAGCGTCTTGCGCTATGACAACGGCGATGCGCTGAAGGCCTATGCCGACCAGATCGCCCGCGACCATGGCTATGAACTTCAGTATCTCGATAGAGAAGACGTCCGTGCGGTGCTGAAGTCCGTCCGTTACCACCAGGGCCTGCGCGACCCGAACGCCTTTCACATCCATCCGCTGAACTATCTGCGTTGCCTGGCCGACGAGATCGAGCGCCTGGGGGGCAAAATCCATGAAAGCTCGGAGGTCGTAGAATGCGATCTCTCGGGATCGCAAAAGATGCTTCGCACCAGACAGGGCACGCTTCGGGCACCCCAGATCGTGCTCGCGACCGGCGGCTATACCGGCCCGGTATTCGGCCAGCTCTACCGCGCCTTTCTGCCCATCGCGACCTATGTGATGGTTTCCGAGGCGGCTCCCCGCCTCATTGTGCAAGCCGTCGCCACGACAGATGCGGTCGGCGACAACAGGCGGGCCGGCGACTATTATCGCCTGGTCGAGGGCGGCAATCGCCTTTTGTGGGGCGGGCGCATCACCACGCGCGCCGCTTCCGCCGACGCGCTGGCGCACGAGTTGCGCCGCGAGATGGTCGGCACCTACCCGCAGCTTGCCGGCCTCAGGACCGAGCTGGCCTGGTCCGGGCTGATGTCCTACGCCCGGCACCTGATGCCCCAGATCGGAGAGCTGCGATCAGGCGTCTGGTACTGCACCGCTTTCGGTGGCCATGGCCTCAACACCACGGCGATTGCCGGAAAAATTGTCGCGGAGGGCATTCTGGGCGTTTCGGACCGGTACCGGCAGTTCGCGCCGTTCGGACTGAGCTGGGCCGGCGGAGCCGCCGGCCTGGCCGCCGCGCAGCTCACCTACTGGAAACTGCAGGCGCAGGACTGGTGGCGGGAACGCCGCGCCACCGCCAAGGACAAGGTGACGGCATGATCGGCAGGCTGATGCTCTCCTATCCAGGGCTCGTTCGCCACGCCGCGGCGGCGCTTTTTCCCGCGCTGCTGGCCGCGGCCCTCTACGCCATGGGTATCAAGTCGAGCTGGATCGGCTCGTTCATGCCGCTTGCATCCGACTGGTTGCAGGCCAACCCAGCCCTGTCGCGCGCGCTCTCGGCCGTGTTGATCGCGCTCCTGGTGCTGGTGAACTGCAAGCTGCTGCTGCTCCTGCCCCGACGCCAGCAGATCGCCGGCGTCTGGATCGAGCTGTTCGCGCTGCTGATGCTGTTCTTCTATTCCTTCGACCTCTCCTTTGCCTTCATCGCCAGGAAGGTCGGCTTCCTGATCACCCAGGGCGTCACCACGACGCTTTACATCTCGGCGATCTCGATCCTGATCGCGACCTTGATCGCGCTTGTCGGCGCCATCGCCAAACTGACCGGCAACGGCATCGTTTACGGACTGGCCACCTTCTACACGTCGCTGTTTCGCGGCCTGCCGTTGCTGATGCAAATCTACATCATCTATCTCGGCCTGCCGCAGGTCGGCTACGTGATCGGCGCGGTGCCGGCCGGCATCGTGGCGCTGTCGCTGTGTTATGGCGCCTACATGACCGAGATATTCCGCGCCGGCATCGAAAGCATTCCGCGCGGCCAAAGCGAAGGCGCAACGGCGCTCGGCCTGAGTCCCGGCCAGACCATGGCGCTGGTCATCCTCCCGCAGGCCATGCGCGTCATCATTCCGCCCACCGGCAACCAGTTCATCGCCATGCTGAAGGATTCCTCGCTGGTATCGGTCGTCGGCGTCTGGGAGATCATGTATCTCGCCCGCACGATGGGTCAGACGGAGTTCCGCCACATCGAGATGCTGATCACCGCCTCGATGATTTACTGGATCCTGTCGATCGCGCTGGAATTCGGCCAGGCCTATCTCGAACGGCGCTTCGGCCGATCGGAACGCTAGGCGATTGACGATTCAAATCGGCGCGCTTGCGGCGCCTCGGCCTTCAACCTCTCTAGCTGGTCGCATTGCAGGTCGAGCGCGGCGGTGATGAAGCGCCGAATGGTGGCAAGCTCGGCGTCGCTGAACGTGGCAATGACCTTCTCGCCTTCCCGCGCGATGGCGCCGTAATATCGCGCCGACAGCTCCCGTGTTGCCTCCGTTGCCTCAATGACCACCTTGCGCCTGTCCTCGAGGCTGCGCTTGCGCGTCAACAGGCCGCGCGCCTCCAGCCGATCGATCAGCGCCGTCACCGCGGCCGGCGTCAGCCCGGTCGCGGCCGCGATCGCACCGGCCGATTGCGGGCCGCCATGGAGCAAACCAACGCAATGGCGCTCAGCCATGTTGAGGCCGAGTCTCGCCCCCACCGCCTCGTCATAGGCCTGCGTCGCGTCCTGCCACTGCATGATGGCAAGTCCGATCGCGGCGGCCAGTTCGGTGCGATCTCCGCTTGACGAAGTTGTTTCGATCATCTAACTATCAATCTGTCTAACATTTAGACTGTTATAGCAATATGCGGCCGCGGGTTGCGATAGGCAAGGGTCGGCCGCCAACGAGGAGTGGAAATGACCCCGATCCAACAGCATACGCCTCTCTCGCATGAGGAAGAGTTCAAATACGCCAAGCTGGCGATGGAATGGTATGGCTGGGGCTCGCCCATCGGCGTCGGCATCCTGCTGGTGTCGCTGGCCGCCGCCGCCGTACTGGTGCGCATCGCCGTCTACGGCCTGTAATGATGGCTGTCGCCGCCACCGAGGCATTGCCGGTCGCCATCATTGGCGCCGGCGTCGCCGGTCAGGCTCTTGCGCCACCCTTCGTCGGCAAACAGTTGGCGCCTGCCTGATCGAGGCAAGATCGCGCGACGCCCGAGCGAAGGTGCGTTCCTCACCCTGGCGCCCACCATTGAGGTTGCTGGCCGCCTGCCTCGTTGCGACGGCCGGCAGTCATTCGTGATCAAGTCACGCGGCGGCCGAGATATCCGTGCCCAGGATCGTCAGGTTGCGGCCCGCATGCTTGGCCTGGTAGAGGCGCCGGTCCGCGGCGCGCATCAGCTCCGATACGTTGACATCCTCGCCGCAGACGGTGCCGCCTATGCTGACCGTCAACGGGATGGTCCGTTCATCGACAGGCCGGAAGCGGATCAGTTCGACCTCGCGGCGGATCCGTTCGGCAACGCGCTTGGCCTCCTCTTCCGTGGCTCCGGTCAGAAACGCGCCGAACTCCTCGCCGCCGATGCGGCCGAGCACGTCGCCGCCGCGCACGCCGCGCTCGATGGCGCTGGCGATCAACAGCAGCGCGTCGTCGCCCGTCAGGTGGCCAAAATTGTCATTGATCGTCTTGAAATGATCGGCGTCGATGATCAGCAGCGCGCCGCGGTCGGACTTGCGCCGGGAGCCGTCCAGCGCGGCAAAGAAGCTCTCCCGGTTGAGCATGCCGGTCATGTCGTCGCGGCTCGCCTTTTCCGCCAGGCGGCGGTGCGCGGCGGCGAGTTGGGCATGGGCACGGGCAAGTTCGCGATGGGCGTTCTTCAGCCTGTCGCTCTGCCAGAACGTGCCGGCGCATGCCGTCCAGGCAAGGACCAACGGACAGAGCGTCGATGTCAGCCAGATCGTGCGGGTGACCGGGAACCCCATGGCCGGCACGATGATCAACGTCAGCAGGAGAGAGGCCGCGACGGAGGCGAAGGCGATGGCGGCGGCTTTGAGAATGATGCTGTTCATCGCGGGCTCCCCACAGGACTGTCTCTGTGCCAGCAAGCCCTGAAGGCTATCTTTCCGGGATGCATAAAATTTGAATCGTGAGGCTATTTCTGCAACTTCAACGCGCAGAAGTTGTGGATAAAGTCCCTTTCAGAATCCCTGTTTCATGCCATAAGGAGCGCATGACCACGCTTCCCGACCCCGCCCGCTTCGCCCATGTCACCGACTGGGTATTCGACCTCGACAACACGCTCTATCCGCACCACTCGAATCTGTTCTCGCAGATCGACGTCAAGATGACCGCCTATGTCGGGGAACTGCTGGCGCTGCCGCGCGAGGAGGCGCGCAAGCTGCAAAAGGAGCTGTATCGCGAATACGGCACGACGCTGAACGGGCTGATGACGCGCCACGGCATCGATCCCGACGACTTCCTCGAGAAGGTCCATGACATCGATTATTCGTGGCTGGTGCCCGATCCCGTTCTCGGCACCGCCATCCGCCAGCTTCCCGGCCGCAAGTTCATCTTCACCAATGGCGACCGCAGACACGCCGAGCGCACCGCGCGCCAGCTCGGCATCCTCGAGCATTTCGATGACATCTTCGATATCGTCGCCGCCGGCCTCAACCCCAAGCCGGCGCGCCAGACCTACGAGAAGTTCGCAGAACTGCACGCCGTCACCGGCCACAATGCGGTGATGTTCGAGGATCTCGCCCGCAACCTTTCCGTGCCGAAGTCGCTGGGCATGACCACGGTTCTCGTGGTGCCGCGCAATTTCGAGCCGACCTTCTCGGAAATCTGGGAACGCGACCCGGCCAACGAGGATGACGTCGATTTCGTCACCGACGATCTCGCCACGTTCCTCACGACCATAGTCGTAATGGAGTGAGGAACTGGGGAATTGAGGAATTGAGGAATTGAGGAATTGAGGAATTGAGGAATTGAGGAATTGAGGAATTGAGGAATTGAGGAATTGAGGAATTGGTCGGGACGCAAGACCATGCCCCTCATTTCGTCAATTCCTCATTTCCCCAGTTCCTCTTCATTTCCCCAGTTCCTCATTTCCCCGTTCCCGCAATTCCTATTCCCCTAGCTTGTAGAAGCGGCTGATGATGCTCCAGGCTTCGTCGGCTGTGTCGACGAAATCGATGATGTCCTGGTCGCCCGGGCTGATGGTGCCTTGCTCGGCGAGGAAGTCGAGGTCGATCGCCCGCTTCCAGAAGGATTTGCCGAACAGGATCACCGGCACGCGCTCCATGCGCCCGGTCTGGATCAGCGTCAGCGTCTCGAAGAACTCGTCCATCGTGCCGAAGCCGCCGGGAAACACCGCCACGGCCTTGGCGCGCATGACGAAGTGCATCTTGCGGATGGCAAAATAGTGGAAGTTGAAGCAGAGCTCCGGCGTAACATAGGGGTTCGGTGCCTGCTCGTGCGGCAGCACGATGTTGAGCCCGATCGACGGCGCGCCGACATCGGCGGCGCCGCGGTTTCCCGCCTCCATCACGCCGGGCCCGCCGCCGGTCACCACGACATATTCGCGATAATATGACGTGGCCGACTGCTGCGAGCAGAGGCGGGCGAATTTGCGCGCCTCTTCGTAATATTTGCTGTTTTCCTCGAGGTTCTTCTTCTGCGTCTCGTTCTTGGCGGCCCAGGCCTCGCCGCCCGGTTCGGGCAGGCGCGCGCCGCCGAACAGGATCACCGTCGAACGGATGCCGCGCTCGGCCAGGATCATTTCCGGCTTCAGCAGTTCCAGTTGCAGCCTGACCGCTCGCAATTCGCGCCGCGTCATGAAGTCGGGATCGTTCCAGGCCAGGCGGTAGGTTTCGGCCCGCGTCTGCGGCGTGTCCGGCACGCTTTTCGACCGCTCCAGATCCTCGTCCGAATGCGGCAGCGGCGTCCATCCCGCCTTTTCCATGGGAGTCATCGAATCCACCCGTCCATTCCTTTACTTGCGTCGTCCCGTGACGCAGCCGCGATTGACCCCCATTGAGCCTTAACATAGGGTCCGCGCGACTTTTAAACAGGTTAAGGCGCAGCCCCTTAACAGCTTGGTAATGGAGCAAATTCATGTCGAAGCCCGATCTGGCGAGCCTCGAAAAGACCATCGACAGGGCCTTCGAGGAACGCGATGCCATTTCGACCGCGACCCGCGGCGAGGTGCGCGACGCCATCCAATCGGCACTCGACCTGCTCGACCGCGGCACCGCCCGCGTCGCCGAGCGGCAGGCCGACGGCAAATGGCTCGTCAACCAGTGGCTGAAGAAGGCCGTGCTGCTCTCCTTCCGGCTCAATCCGATGGAGATCATCAAGGGCGGCCCCGGCGAGGCCGTGTGGTGGGACAAGGTGGCGTCCAAGTTCGACGGCTGGAGCGCCGTCGATTTCGAGAAGGCGGGCTTCCGCGCCGTGCCGTCATCGATCGTGCGCCGTTCAGCCTATGTCGCGCCCGGCGCCGTCTTGATGCCGTCCTTCGTCAATGTCGGCGCCTATGTCGATAGCGGCACCATGGTCGATACCTGGGCTTCGGTCGGCTCCTGTGCCCAGATAGGCAAGAATGTCCACCTTTCGGGCGGCGTCGGCATCGGCGGCGTGCTGGAGCCGATGCAGGCCGGCCCCACCATCATCGAGGACAATTGCTTCATCGGCGCGCGTTCCGAAGTGGTCGAGGGCTGCATCGTGCGCGAAGGCTCGGTGCTCGGCATGGGCGTCTTCATCGGCCAGTCGACCAAGATCGTCGACCGCGCCACCGGTGAGGTCTTCTACGGCGAGGTGCCGCCGAATTCCGTCGTCGTCGCCGGATCGATGCCGGGCAAGCCGTTTCCAAACAACGAACCGGGCCCAGGCCTCTATTGCGCCGTCATCGTCAAGCGGGTCGACGCCAGGACCCGGTCCAAGACCTCGATCAACGAATTGCTGCGCGATTGATCTTTCAGCCGGGCAGGTGCACCTTCCGCCGGCGCGACGATCGGTCGCGCTGGTTCAACATGGAGGGGTGACATGGACTGGAAATATCTGCTCACAAGCTTCGACGGTCGCATCAACCGGGGCAAGTTCTGGGCTGGCATCGGCGTATTCATCGTTATCGGCGTTATTGCTTTCATTCTCGATGCGATCCTCGGCACGCGTTTCACCACGGCCAGCGGTGCCCAGATCGGCATCATCGGCATCCTCTTCGCGCTGGCATCGATCTATTTCGCGATTGCCCTCTATGCCAAACGCTGGCACGACCGCAACAAGTCGGGCTGGTGGACGCTGATCGGCTTCGTACCCGTCATCGGCGGCATCTGGCTGCTGGTCGAACTCGGCATCCTCGAAGGCACCAGGGGTGCCAATCAATATGGATCGGACCCGCTTGCCTGAAAGATCGGATCTCAACTGGCTTTTCTTCAAGACCTCGGGCCGCGTCAGCCGCGCGGCCTATTTTCTCGGCGGATTGCTCGTCGCCATCATCCAGGCGTTCCCGCTGTACCGCTTCACGCTGGTGCCGGAGGGCTCGGCCGAGAGCAACATGTGGTCGTTCATCTTCTTCATCGCCTTCATCGCCTCGCTGTGGTCGAACATCGCGCTGGCGGTGAAGCGGCTGCACGACCTCGACAAGCCGGGCATCGCCGCGCTGATCCTGTTCGTGCCGGTCGTCTCGATCGTCGCCTTCCTTGTGTTGTGCCTGTTTCCAGGGCAGCCTGGGCCCAATCGCTACGGCCGGCGCACCAACGAGCCGGCTGAATCAAAGAAATAGAGCATGACGTCGTCCGAAAACCGCTTCACACTTTTCGGCATCACGCTCTAAGGGGGCCGATCGGATATCTCGCCATGCGCTACCGCACGCTTGATCCGAAACTGATCATCGAAACCGCCGAGCGGCTTGAAGGCCGCGTGGCCGACCGTTTCCCGGACGCCGGGTTGCGCGGCGTCGCCGCCGAACTGGTGTCGTTGTCGCGCGATCTGGCCAAGGCCGCCAAGGCGCTGGAAGCGCCGATCTGGTGGCTGCGTGGCATCATTGTCGCCGCCGTGATCGCCGGTGGGCTGATCTTCCTGTTCGTCGGCACCATCCTGCCGCTCATTCACATCTCCCAGGCCGACGACGCGGTGCAGTCGGTGCAAGGCATCGAAGCCACGATCAACATGATCATCCTCGCCGTGCTCGGCTTCCTCGCCCTGATCCGCACCGAGGAGCGGATCAAGCGCAAGCAGGTGTTTCGCCAGTTGCACGGCCTGCGTTCGCTGATCCACGTCATCGACATGCATCAGCTGACCAAGGATCCGGCGGCGCTGTCGGCCAGTTTCAAACCGACCTCGCATTCGCCGGCCCGCATCACCAATGCCGCGGATCTCGCTCGCTATCTCGACTATTGCTCCGAAATGCTGTCGATCACCGGCAAGATCGCGGCGCTGTTCGCCCAGTCCGTCAATGACGCCGTCGTCATCGACGGCGTCAACGACGTCGAGAACCTGGCATCCAACCTGTCGCGCAAAATCTGGCAGAAGATCACGTTGATCGACGGCCGGCCGGCGGCGCCACAACCTTCTCCGGCATCAGGTCCGGCGAGCCGAGCCGCTCGGCTTCCGCCGCGCGCACCAGGGCGCTGATCCGCTGGACCGTCGGCGCCGGCGTGCCGGCTTTTTCAGCGAGCCGCAAAACAGCACCCTGCAGGTCGTCGATCTCGGTCGGCCGGCCGCGCCGCAGATCGTCCCACATCGACGAGCGCGCCTCGGGGTCGATCGCCAGCATGCGCCGCGCCAGCAATTTGAACAGCCAGTCGGGCAGCCTGAGCACCCTCGGCAGCAGCGCCGGGCGCACGCCGGCGATGCGCGCCGGCTCGACGCCGGAGGCCTTCATGGCCCGCAGCGCCTCGTCGATCTGGTCGGCGAGGATCAGCCGCCAGCGCCTGTCGGCGAGTTCGGTTGCCAGCGGAAGGCCTGACAGCGCCACCAACGCATTGTTCAGGTTCATCAGAAGCTTGCCCCACAGCACGGCCTTCATGTCGCCATGCGTTTCGACCACGAGGCCTTCGATGTCGAGAAGGCCGGCAAGGCCGGCATCTTCGACCATCACCTTGCCGTCGCTGGCGCGGTGGACGTGCAGCGGCAGCTCTCCATCGGCTGATTGCACGACATTGAACGGCACCATGCCGGCCAGCACCGTTTGCCGGCCAAGCGCCGCGCGCAGCCTGTCGGCATTGTCGACGCCGTTCTGCAGACTCACGACCACGGCATCCGGACGGGCATGGGCCTTGATGAGTGCTGCCATATCCTGTGTCGCGCCGCTCTTGACGGTGACCAGGATCACCTCGGCCTCCGGCAAGGCGACGGCAGGATCGGTGGTGACGGCAAGCGCTTCGGGCTCGATCAGGCGATCGCGGCCGTCGAGGTCGCTGACGCGCAATCCGCCCTGCCGCAGCGCTGCCTCGACGCGCGGCCTGGCGAGCAGGACAACCCGCCGCCCGGCGAGCGCCAGGCAGCCGCCGGCATAACAGCCAATGCTGCCGGCGCCGGCAATGACGATCCTCTTTTCGCCGTTTGCCATCTCTTACTCCGCGTCGGCCAGAACTATACGACATGAAAACCATAATGTCGGCGGTATCGTCGGCCATTGGCTTGGCCCTATGTCTGGCAGTGACAGGCCTTTCGCTTTCGACTATCGCTTTTGCCATGACGCTGCCGACTGACCCCGCCGCAAACCTCGTCTCTCTCATCCGCTGTGCCTCGGTGACGCCAGCCGAAGGCGGCGCCCTGAGCGCGCTGGAGGCTATGCTGAAACCGCTCGGCTTCCTGGTCGATCGGCCGGTGTTCTCCGAGGACGGCACGCCTGATATCGAGAACCTCTATGCACGGCGCTCCGGCAACGGCCCGCATCTGATGTTCGCGGGCCATACCGACGTCGTGCCCATCGGCGACGAAGCCGCCTGGACGCATCCGCCTTTCGCCGCCGAGATCGCCAATGGCGAGATGTATGGCCGCGGCGCCGTCGACATGAAGGGCGGCATAGCCTGTTTCATCGCCGCTGTGGCGCGCCATGTCGAGGCAAATGGCGGCCCGAAGGGTTCGGTGTCGCTGCTGATCACCGGCGACGAGGAAGGTCCGGCCATCAACGGCACGGTCAAGCTGCTCGAATGGGCCGCGTCCAAAGGCGAAAAGTGGGACGCCTCGATCGTCGGCGAGCCGACCAATCCGGACACGCTCGGCGACATGATCAAGATCGGCCGGCGCGGCTCGATGTCGGGCAGCATCACCGTCAATGGCCGCCAGGGCCATGCCGCTTATCCGCAGCTTGCCGACAATCCGGTGCGCGGCCTGATGAGTCTGGTGGACGCCTTGCTGCATCCCGTCTTCGACAAGGGAACCCAGGATTTCCAGCCGACCAATCTGGAGGTAACCTCCATCGATGTCGGCAACCCGGCGACCAACGTCATTCCTGCCAAGGCCACCGCCACCTTCAACATCCGCTTCAACGACAGCTGGACGGCAGAGACGGTCCAGGCGGAAATCCACAACCGCCTCGATCAGGCAGCGGGGCGCAAGAAATACCGGCCAGGCAAGAAGACGCCGGTCGACTATGACCTCGTCTGGCGCGACCGGCCGAGCCATGTCTTCCTGACCCGCGACGACAGGCTGGTCGAGACGCTGAGCGGCTCGGTCAAGGCGGTGGTCGGCAAAACGCCGGCGCTGTCCACCTCCGGCGGCACATCGGATGCGCGCTTCATCAAGGATTATTGCCCGGTGGTGGAATTCGGCCTGGTCGGCAAGACCATGCACATGGTCGACGAGCGCGTCGCCATCGCCGATCTGGAAACGCTGACGCGGATCTACCAGCGCTTCATCGACGACTGGTTCGGACAGGGCTGAGATGCTTACCGCGGACGAAACCCAAGCTTCGCTGACCGGCGCCTGGCGGCTGATGCTCGGCAAGGTCGACGGGCTGCGCCTGCTCGACCTGTCGGCCGACGGCTTCTGGAATTCGTTCTTCGCCATCATCGTCGCGACACCGGCGCTGATCGTCGGCTGGGTCGGCATCGCCAACGAGATCAGCGATCCCGATGCCTTCGCCGGCCGCTTCAGCATGCTGGTGCGGCTGGCGACGGTCGATATCGGCTCCTGGGTGCTGCCGCTGGTCGCGCTCGCCTTGGTGGCGCCGCGCGCCGGCATCGGCGGGCGCTTCGTCCACTATGTCGTCGCCAGCAACTGGGCCTCGGCCATCACCGCCTGGCTGATGCTGCCATCGGCGCTGATCAGGCTTTTCCTGTCGTCGACAAGCCAGGTCGCGAGCTTAGTGTCGCTGCTGTTGTTTTCCCTGTCGATGGTGCTGACCTGGCGCATGACCACCGCCACGATCGGCAGGGGCGCGGCGGTCGGCACCGCCGTTTTCGTCGGCATGTTCATCGCTTCGCTGCTGGCGCTGTTCGGGCTGCAGATGCTGCTTGGGATCAGCGTGCCGGACGATGTCGGGGCCCAAAGCCTTTCCGGGCTCTATCCGGGATAGAACCGGGTTCTATCCGGGATAATCGACGCCTATCAGGAAAAGTCCATCGGGCGGCGCCACCTGCCCGCAGGCGGCGCGGTCTCGCGCATCGAGCGCGGTCTTGAGGTCGCCTGATGTCCAGCCGCCGTCGCCGACCCGCTTGAGCGAGCCGACCATGGAGCGCACCTGGTTGTGCAGGAAGGACCGCGCGGAGGCTCTCACCTCGATCACGTCGCCCGTCCGGTTCACATCGAGCCGCTCCAACGTCCTGACCGGGCTGTTGGCCTGGCACTGGGTGGAGCGGAAGGTGGTGAAGTCGTGCCGGCCGAGCAGGAGCTTCGCCGCCTCGTGCATGGCGGCGGCATCGAGCCGCTTCGGCACCCACCATATCTTACCCTTCTCCAGCGCCGAGGGCGCCCGCCGGTTGAGGATGCGGTAGAGATAGTGCCGGCCGATGGCGGAGAAACGGGCATCGAAATCGTCGGTGACGATCGTGGCCTTCAGAATGACGATGCGCGCGCCGGCCACCTGCAGGTGTGCATTGATGGCATCGCGCACCTTGTCGTCGGGCCACGCCTTGGCAAGGTCGACATGCGCCACCTGCGCGGTCGCGTGCACGCCGGCATCGGTGCGGCCGGCGGCGCGCAGCCGGACCGCCTCGCCGCAGAATTTCTCGATCGCCTGCTCGATCGCCTGCTGCACCGAAGGCTGGTCGGCCTGATGCTGCCAGCCGGCAAACAGGCTGCCGTCATATTCGATATCGAGGCGAAAACGCGGCATGCCGGTCGGTTATACGCCCTCGCCTAGGCGGCGAGAGCGGTAAAGGCCGAGGCGTAGACCAGTCTGCCGGCTTCGGGTGCGTCGCCCCAGGCCAGCGCCTGCAGCGCTTCGCCTTGATATTCGCTTTCGAACTTTTCAGCCCGGGCGTGGCTATAGCCGAAACGGCCGTAATAGGCCGGATCGCCCAGCACGACAGCCAGCGTCTCGCCGGCATCCCTGAGCCGGATATGGGCCTCGCGGATCAGCGCGCCGCCGATGCCGGAGCCGTGAAAAGACGGCTCCACCGCCAGCGGGGCAAGCGCCACGGCGGCAAAACTCTTGCCGCCGTTCTGCACGAACAGCCGCGAAAACAGGATGTGGCCAATGGCCTGGCCGTCCTCTTCCGCCACCAGTTCGACGACAGCGTCACCGCCGGTTACCAACGCGTCGACCAGCCCGGCCTCCGTCTGCTGGCCGAAAGCGTGTTCCTCGACGAGGCGAATGGCCTCGCGGTCCCGCGGCGTCGCCGCGCGTATCGACATCATGCTCATGAGAATTTCAGTCCTTTTTCGATCTTGGCTCCGCGCAGGAACTCCGACGCGGCAGCGGGCCTTCCGCCCGCGCGTTGAACTTCGACCAGCCTGATCGCGCCTTTTCCGCAGGCGACCGTCAGCCGGTCATCGAGAATTCCTCCCGACTCGCCCAAAACTTCCGAAACCGACAGGCCTTCGGACAGCGTCGAGCGAAGCAGTTTCAGCCGTTCGATGCGGCCGCCAATGTCAATCTCGGACCAGGCGCCAGGAAAGGGCGACAGGCCACGAATGTGGTTGTGGACCTCGGCCGCGGGCCGTGTCCACTCCACGCGCGTCTCGGATTTATCGATTTTCCTGGCGTAAGTCACCCCTTCGGCCGCTTGCGCGGTAAATGCCAGGATGTTCTGTTCCAGCCGTGCCAGCGCTTCCACCATCAGGGCAGCGCCAACACTCATCAACCGATCATGCAGATCGCCGGCTGTCATATCGGGGTCGATGGCGCATTTTTCAACCAATCCCACCGGACCGGTGTCGAGGCCCTCCTCCATGCGCATCACCATCATGCCGGTCTCGGCGTCGCCGGACATGATGGCGCGCTGGATGGGCGCGGCGCCGCGCCAGCGCGGCAAAAGCGAAGCGTGGCCGTTGACGCAGCCAAGCCGGGGCGCCTCCAGAACCGCCTTGGGCAGGAGCAAGCCATAGGCGACGACCACGGCGATATCGGCGCCAAGGGCGGCAAAAGCGCCCTGTTCGGCCTCGCCCTTCAACGATGTCGGCGTGCGCACCTCGATACCCAGCCGATCGGCCTCGCGCTGCACGGGGGACGGCGTCAACTCCAGCCCGCGCCGGCCCGCGGCGCGCGGCGGCTGCGTATAAACAGCTGCTATCTCATGTCCGGCTTCGGCGATGGCACGCAGCGTCGGCACCGAAAACTCCGGCGTGCCCATGAAGATGACGCGAAGGGGCATTTTCTTTTGCGGCCTTGTTCCTGCCTTGCCGTGACCCGGCTCAGGCATTCGGTTCAAACGGGTTTACGAGCTTAAGGTCAAGCCCGTCGAAGTCGCGACCGTTGCGGGTTGCCAACGTGGCGTCATGCGCGAGACAGATCGCGGCGATCATGGCATCAGCAAGGCTGATTGGGCGCCCGAGCCGTTCCCGCGTCGCTCGGAGCTTGCCGGCAAGGCGAGGGATAGAACCAGCAAATTCCACGACGCGACCGGAGAACTGCTTCGAGATCAGGTGATCGAGAGCACGGACATGGCGATCGGAGCCGGTCTTGTTCAGAAATCGTTCGGCACCGAAGGATTGCTCGATGACGACAGGGCCGCACAGGTACAGGTCAAGCAACTTCTGTTTGCGAAACCATTCGACCACGTTCGCATCGGGTGCCGTCCTGCTCGTTTCGGAAATGACGTTGGTGTCGAGGACGATCACTCGAAATCCTCGGCCGGGCGCCCAAAGTCGCGTTTTCTATCCGCTTCGATCTTGTCCATGATCTCGGCGAATTCGTCGTCGATCGCGTTCTCCGTCGCGAACGCGGAGCGTATATTGTCCCATGCCGACAGACCGGGCTCTGGCTTGGCCTCCTTTTCGGCGACCATGCCTTTCCGTAACAGATCGATTGCTTTTCCAGATAGGCTCTGACCGCCGCTTCGTGCAGCCTGTTCGATTTCGCGTTTCAACGGTTCGGGGACGTTCCTGATCAGCATATCGCCCATGCAATTCTCCAACGTTGATATCAATGATATCACGGCGAGGATCGCTGCTCAATGGATTCTGCGCTCGGGTGCGCCTATCCCGCCAGCTTGCCTGGCGCCTTGTCCCTGGCGAGCTTCTTGAACTTCTTCACCACCATGTCGCGCTTCAGCTTCGAGATGTGGTCGATGAACAGCACGCCGTTGAGATGGTCGATCTCGTGCTGCAGGCAGGTCGCCATCAGCCCTTCGGCCTCCATCTCCTGCAGCGTGCCGTCGCGGTCGAGATATTTGACCCGCACCGAGGCCGGGCGCTCGACCTCGGCATAGTAATCGGGGATCGACAGGCAGCCTTCCTCGTAGACGGACCGCGCGTCGGCGCTTTCGAGAATCTCCGGGTTGATGAAGACGTGCGGCGCCGGCGTTTCGTCTTCCTTGGCGAGGTCGATCACCAGCATGCGCAGCGGTTCGCCGATCTGGATAGCCGCCAGCCCGATGCCGGGTGCGTCATACATGGTCGCCAGCATGTCGTCGGCCAGTTTGCGCAAGGGCGCGTCGACGCGCTCCACCGGCTTGGAAACCTGGCGCAGGATGGGGTCGGGAAGGATGATGAGCGGCTTGATCGGCATGGCGTTTCACCTAAGACCTCTAAAGAAAGGCGTCAACCGGTGGGCCTGAGCCTCGTTCACGTTTTGATCTGTGCCAGCCTGCCGAATCGGCTATGCTGTCCACATGAATGATCTAAGCACCATCCTTTCAGAGCCTGTCGTACGGCTCGGCGCCTCGACAATCACGCTCGGCCACGCGCTGGCCTTTGGCGTCTTGCTGTTTCTCGGCTTGTTCGTGGCGCTCGTCGCTGCGCTGTGGCGGTCGGCCAAGGCGCGCGCGGTCGCGGCCGCGGAAGCCGCCGACCATGCCCGCGACGCCGAGACACGCATGGCTGGTATTTTGCAGGCGCAGGCGGAAATGCAGGGCCGCATGGGGGCTATTGCCGAAGTGTTCGGCGCCCGGCAGGCCGAATTGACGCAATCGATCGGCCAGCGGCTCGACGCCATGACCGGCCGCATCGGCCAGACCATGACCGAGCAGACCAAATCAACGCATGAGAGCCTGGCGAAGCTGCAGGAGCGGCTGGCAGTCATCGACACCGCGCAAGGCAACATCCAGTCCTTGGCCGGCCAGGTCGTGCAGTTGCAGGCGATCCTCTCCAACAAGCAGACGCGCGGCGCCTTCGGCCAGTCACGCATGGAGGCGATCGTCGCCGACGGCCTGCCGCATGGCGCCTATGAATTCCAGGCGACGCTGTCGAACGGCAGCCGGCCGGACTGCCTGGTGAAAATGCCGAACGGCGCGCCGTCGCTCGCCATCGATGCCAAATTTCCGCTGGAAGCCTGGAACGCCATCCGCGCCGCCGACGGGGCCGACCTGCAGAAGGTCGCGGCCCAGGCCTTTCGCCGCGACATCGAGGTCCATGTCCGCGACATTTCGGAAAAATACCTGCTCCAGGGCGAGACGCAGGATACGGCCTTCATGTTCGTGCCGTCGGAATCGGTGTTCGCCGAAATCCATGAGAATTTCGAAGCGGTTGTCCAGAAGGCGCACCGCGCCCGGGTCATCATCGTCTCGCCTTCGCTGCTGATGCTGTCGATCCAGGTCATCCAGGCGATCCTCAAGGATGCCCGCATGCGCGAACAGGCGCATCTGATCCAGGGCGAAGTCATCAGGCTGATGGAAGACGTCCAGCGTGTCGACGAGCGGGTGCGCAAATTGCAGGGCCATTTCGGCCAGTCGGCCAAGGACATCGAAGACATCCTCGTCTCGACCTCGAAAGTGACCAAGCGCGGCCAGAAGATCGAGGCGCTGGAATTCGGGGAAGGCGAGCCCGACGCCCCACACGGCGGCGCTGCCAAGGTGGAGGCCGCACCGCGCGTGGCCGATTCCAAGACGGGACAGCTGAGGCTGAGGGTCGTCGAAGGCGACGACTGAACGCTACTGCTCCTCCACCGTCGTCATGCCCTCGAATTCCGGAAGCCAGTGCAGCGCCGAGCGGTGCCATTTCTGGTGTCTCGGAACTAGGTCCTGGCGCTGCCGCGAGGTCCCGACCCTGATCCCATAGACCTTCGGACCGTCGCCGACCGAGGTCGCATAAAGATGCGAGCCGCAGTCGGCACAAAAAGCCTGGGCACGCTTGGCGCCGCTCGCCACGGTCTTGATATAGATTTTCGGCGCGCCCCTGGTGATCCGGTAGTGATCTTCCGGCGCGGGAACAGTGACGCGAAAGGCCGTACCGGTCAGCTGTTGGCAATCGGTACAGTGGCAGATCGAGGTCTTTTCCGGGTCGACCTCCGCCTCATAGGTGATGGCACCACAATGACAGCCGCCGTCGATCTTCATCGTCATTCCTCCAACATCGATCAGGTAATCTTAGCGGCGCGGCGACGCGAAGCAACGGCGCGGCGCTGGTCCAGAGGCCAAGGCATGATCAGGAAGAGGGGATTTTCGGATCATGGCCAAACTCTATCCAGACGCGGATTCGATCAGCTTGCGCCGCTTTTCCCAGGTGCCTGACGTCTGCGGCTTGACGAATAGCCGCGTGATCTCAGGCATTTCCTTCCTTAGCCGGGCCTCGAGACGCTCGACGCAGGCCTCGATGTCCGGCGCCGCCAGATGGTCCTCGAATTCGATGCTCAGGGCGGCAACGATCTCTTCCGGTCCCATATGCACGGTCAGCACACCGTTCGCCCGCTGCACCGCCGGATCCTGCTGGACGATCGCCAGCACCTTCCTCTGCACCTCGGGTGAGGCCGGTTCACCGATGAGCAGGCCCTTGCTTTCACGCGCCAGGAAGATCGCTGTCGCGCCGAGGATGAGCGCGATGCCGATCGAGGCGGCGCCGTCGAGTTCGGGCATCTCGAAAATCTCCGCCGCCGATATGCCGGCAAAGGCGACGGTCAGGCCGAGAAGGGCCGCGCTGTCTTCGAACAGCACTGTATAGACGCTCGGGTCCTTGCTCGATTGCACGGCTTCCAGCCAGCCTTGCTTGCCTTTTTGCTTGCGGAATTCCTTCAGCGCCACCAGCCAGGAACTGCCTTCGAACAGGAAGGACAGGCCGAGAACGACGTAGTTCACCTTGACGTTGGCGACCGGTTCCGGCGCCATGATGTGGATGATGCCCTCGTAGAAGGACACGCCGGCGCCCAGCGCGAAGACCAGAAGGGCGACGATGAAGCTCCAGAAATAGAGTTCACGGCCGTGGCCGAGCGGATGCGTGGGGCTGGCCGGGCGTGCGGCCCGGTGCATGCCGTAAAGCAGCAGGCCGCCATTACCGGTATCGACCAGCGAATGCACGCCTTCCGACAGCATGGCCGAACTGCCGGTGAAAAAGGCCGCGGCGAACTTGGTCAGCGCTATGGCGAGGTTGCCGGCGAGCGCCGCATAGATGACTGTTCTGGAGCCGCCATGCCCTGCCATGCAGGTCTATCCTCTTTGAGATACGATGTAGCGGCCCTGCCGCGGAGTTGCACAGCCATCACAACGCGCCAATCGTCGGGTCGTTCAACGTCTTCGAAACCTGCTGGCAACAACGCCAGCTATTCCTGGATTTCGTCCGTCCATACCTTGAAGCCCGCAAGCATGCCTGGCCCGAAAATATGGGTCAGCGGCACGTCCGCCGCGTCACGGCCCGAGGCGATCAGGATGCGGCCGATACGTGGCGCGTTGTTGCGCGGATCGAAAGCGTGCCAGCGGCCGCCGAGGTAGACCTCCATCCAGGCGCAGAAATCCATGCTCGCCCAGGGCTTCGGCATGCCGATGTCGCTGATGTAGCCTGTGCAGTAGCGCGTCGGGATATTGAGTGCCCGGCAGAATGTGACGGCGAGATGCGCGAAATCGCGGCACACGCCACTCCGTTCGCGCCAGGCTTCCGCGGCGGTGCGCGTCACCCGTGCGTTGCCGTAGTCGAAGGCGATGTGATTGTGGACGAAATCGCACACCGCCTGCACGCGCAGGATGCCGGGCGGCGTATGGCCGAACAGCCGCCATGCCTCGCTTGCCAAGAGGTCGCTTTCGCAAAACCGGCTGGGCAGCAGGAACAGGAGCGTTTCCGCCGGCAGGTCGCGCACCTCGTGCTGCCACGCCATCGGCTCGCCCATCTCGAATGTGCCGGGGTCGCGGATCACCGCATCGGTGCCGAAAGTGAAACGCCCGGGCGGGGCGACGAACCGGTTGCACCAGTTTCCGAAACTGTCGCGATAACTTTCAATCGGGACCGGCGGGCTGGAGGTCAGGAAATCCGGACGCTCAAGATCGGAAGCGCGGGAATAATGGACATTGAGCATTGCGATGAGCGGCGTCTCCTGCGGGAAGTCGAAGCTCATCTCGCAGCCGATGTGGATCCGCATTGTCGTCCTGACCGGCCTGCCTGACGATCACCCGGCGTTGCACGGGTCGATGCTGCAGTGCGAAGACAACCATGGCATGGACCGCCGGGGTTTACGAGCAAATTAGAAACCGGTTGAAAGCGGCCTGCCGGCGTTGGCAGCAAGCACTAGCCTCTTGCAGTCCGGCGTTTGTCTTGTTTCACTCCGTCTCCCGCAACAGGAGGAACGAATCATGGCCAAAGGTGCGATGAAGGCAGGCAAGGAAGCCCGCAAACCAAAGAAAGACGCCAAGAAGCCTGTAGCCGCTCCGGCCCTGAAGGCGCCGCCGGTCAAGGCAATGAGGATCAAGGAAAAGTAAGTCTCCGCAACCCGACGGGGCGGGACTTCACCGGCGGCATTCGACAATGCCGCCGGCACGTGTTGATCGGGCGTTCGGACAGCCCTATGTCGACGACGCGGGGACGACCTCGCACTTTCCGAAAAATTCGGTCGGGACGACCCGCCATGTCGACTGAGCATCCGAGGCCGGAGAGGCTGGATGTTCCGATGGAGCGTTGCGATGTCCTGGACTTTTCTGTTTTTCGCCGGCCTGTTCGAAATCGGGTGGGCGATCGGCCTCAAATATACCGACGGCTTCACCAGGCTTGTCCCGACCGTGCTCACGGTCGCTTCGATGATCGTCAGCCTCACCTTGCTCGGCCTGGCGCTGAAGGCGCTGCCTGTCGGCACCGCCTATGCGGTGTGGACCGGTATCGGCACCGTCGGCACGGCGCTGCTCGGCGTCTGGCTGCTGGGCGAGCCCACCACGGCGGTCAGGCTCGGCTGCATCGCGTTGATCGTCTGTGGTATCATGGGGCTGAAATTCGCGGCTTGAACGACCCTGTCCGCCGGCAGACGGTATCGTCCGCGCCGACATCCAGGGATGCAGGGGCTTCCGGTGGGCGGCATGGACAAACGCGAAAAGGGCCGCGCCTTGGCGCGTCCCTTGTTCATCATCCGTCGCGGCGAGTGCGCTCTTAGCGACCCGTAAAGCCGGGAGGTGTCCTGCCGGTGCGCTGCTTGCGTGCCGCATAGCGCGCGTCGCGCTTTGCCTTGCGCTCGGCTTCATCGGCAAGCAAACGAGCAATACGCTCGTTCTCTTCAGCTTCCCGAAGCTTGGCATCCGCTTGCGCTGCCTCTTCGGCGGCAATGCGCGCCGCTTCGGCTGCGGCCTCACGCTCGGCCTTCTCAACCGCTTCGCGCGCCAGCTTTTCCTGCTTCAGCTTGGCCTTCTCGGCCTCGCGGATCTCCCGGGCCGCAAGGATCGCCTTGCGTTCGGCCTGTCGTGCCAGCACCGCAGGATCGTCTGCTGCCGGCTTTGACTTGAAGCGCTCCAGAAGCGCCTTCTTTGCCTCGGTCGCGGCATTGCGCCGCTCGAAAATGTCTTTTTCCCTGTAGATAGCCAAGTCCACTTCCTTGAAGTCTATTCGCGACGCTTACATACGCGCGAAAACCGGGAGTTCAAGCGCCAAAACGGCATGCCAGCCATGAAATTCCGGGATGTTGCACCGGGGAGACGCATTTCCCGCCGAAATCGACATGCACTGTTCACCAGCCGCCCTCTGGCGACGTGGCGGGCGTGTCGCTACCTCTAGCGCGACAATCAACACACTGGGATGACATCCAAATGGAACTCGGCCTCTACACTTTTGCCGATGTGAGCCCTGTGCCGGGTCCCGGCGCCATCGGCCCGCATGAGCGGCTGCGCAACCTGATCGAGGAGATCGAACTGGCCGACCAGGTCGGGCTCGATGTCTTTGGCCTCGGCGAACACCATCGGCCGGACTATGCCGCCTCGGCGCCGGTCGTGGCTTTGGCAGCGGCGGCGGAGCGTTCGAAGCGCATCAGACTGACCAGCGCGGTCACCGTCCTGTCCTCCGATGATCCGGTGCGCGTTTTTCAGCAGTTTTCCACGCTAGACCTGTTGTCGGGCGGCCGCGCCGAGATCATGGCCGGGCGCGGATCGTTCATCGAATCCTTCCCGCTGTTCGGCTACAATCTCGAAGACTATGACGAGCTGTTCGCCGAAAAGCTCGACTTGCTGCTCGCCATCCGCGATCAGGTGAAGGTGACCTGGTCAGGCAATCTGCGCGCGCCGATCAACGATCGCGGCATCTATCCCAGGCCCTTCCAGGACAGGCTGCCGGTCTGGATCGCCATTGGAGGAACGCCACAATCGGCCGCCCGCGCCGGCGCGCTCGGCCTGCCGCTGGCGCTTGCCATCATCGGCGGCGAGCCAGCGCGCTTCGCGCCGCTGTTCGACATCTACCGTGAGGCAGCCAAGCGGGCCGGCAGCGATCCGGCAGGGTTGGCCACCAGCATCAACGTGCATGGCTTCATCGCCGAGACGACCGAGCAGGCGGCGGACGACTTCTACGGCCCGCAGGCGGAAGTGATGAACCGCATCGGTCGAGAGCGCGGCTGGGGCCCGACATCGCGCGCGCATTTCGACCAGTCGCGTGGTCCCAATGGTGCCCTGTTCGTCGGCAATCCGGAGCAGGTGGCGGAAAAGATCGTCGCCCAGCACAGGATATTCGGCAACGACCGCTTCCTCTTGCAAATGGCGATCGGCACCATGCCACACGCCAAGATCATGAAGGCGATCGAGCTTTACGGCACCAAGGTGGCGCCGGTCGTGCGCAAGGAAACGGCGAAACCCGCGCCGGCCGTGGCGGCGCCTGTCGCGTGAACTTAATGGGGCCTCGCAAGGACAGGGCCTTGTTCCATGGGCCCTCGAATAGGCCTGCTTATCGCATTGCCCGGTGCGAGGCCGTATCCATCATCGCGGCATGATGGATTTCGGTCGCTTCGTCGGCCGGGAACATGCACTCGATGCGCAGTTCCTGGGCGGCGACGGTTTGGGGGGTACCCACCGTGGTGACCATCGAAAAATAGTTCAGGCGGCGACCGTCCTTGATGAAGCCGAGCGGAATGACCGGCATGAAGCCGATCGCCACCGGATTTTTCCAATCACTGTTCACATCCGGATAGGCGAGCAGCGCCGCCAGCAACTCCTTGGTCTTTTCGTCGACGACGCGGCCGATGGATTCGCGATAGACCCGCTCGAACAGGCTCCGCGCCACGTCAGGCCAATTGGCGACGAACGGGCGCATGCCTTCGGGATCGAACATGAGGTGGAGCATGTTGCGCGGCCCTTCACGAGCGGCCATGTCGAGAAAACAGCCGAAGAAGAGCGGCGCGGCTTCGTTGGTCATCAGCACATTCCAGTACCGGTCCATGACCAGCGCCGGATAGGGTTCATGCTGCCGCAAGATGCGCGTCAAGGCATCGGTCACGCTCTTCATTTCCACGGAATCCCAGGCGCCTTCGGAAAACATCGGCGCGTAGCCTGCCGCCAGAAGCAAGGCGTTGCGCTCGCGCAAGGGGACTTCGAGCGCCCGGGCGATCGCCATCAAGGTCTCACGGCCGGGAACGCTGCGTCCGCTTTCGATGAAACTGATCTGCCTTTGCGAAATGCCGGTATCGAGAGACAGATCAAGCTGACTTCTGCCACGCACATCGCGCCAGTAACGCAAGAGCGTGCCCAGGTCGGGTGTCATGGCCGTTCCGGGATTTGTCTTCATAACCCGCTGTCCTCGCAGTCCCTCGAACGATACACGCCGATGCGATCAAGTATTGCTCGACGGCGCACGGCACCGGCCGGTCCATGCGCCGTCGATCGGGTCAGGCCGCCATCGCGGCGGCGGGAGACCATGCCTGCGGCTGGAAGCGTTCCTCGATCGGCGTGCCAGCCATGTTGGTGGTGGTCGCCGCCATGGTGGAGACGCCGACACCGGTTACCACTTCCAGGATCTGGGCCTTCGAATAGCCCGCCGAAGTAAACGCATCGATGTCCGCATCGCTCACGTTTCCCTTGTTTTCGATCAGCGCCCTCGTCAGCGCCGAGAGTGCCGCATATTTCGGGTCCGACGGCAACCTGCCATCCCGGATCGCCTTGACTTCGCTTTCGGCAATCCCGTCCTCGATGGCGAATGTCGAATGCGCGGCGACGGTCCAGGGGCATTTGATGGTGACCGCATTGGTCAGCAGCAGCACCTGCTTCTCGATCTCGTCGAAGCTTCCGCCGTGAAAACTGCCGAAGCTGCTGACGAAACCGTTGAGGAGAACCGGATTGTTGGCCATCGTCGCCATGACGTTCGGAAGAAAGCCAAACCTCTCCTCAAGCGCCTTCAATGCGGGCCTGGATTTCTCCGGCGCCGACTCGGTTGTTTGAAGGGTAAATCTCTGCATCGTGAATGTCCTCTTTCAGGGTAGGGCGTAATCGCGCGGCGATATCCTCGCAGCGCCAGCCTTGCGGTCCCAAGATTGCGAAGGCCCGCTCTCGTACTAGGCCCGCCACGTGCCCGGCCTCAATTACACGGCATGTAATACGGAACACTCGCTGCCGAGCCGTCCGTTGAGCTATCGGCGGCAGGACCCCGCAACGACGGCCGTGCCATCGCTGCCCGGCTAACGGAACCTTGAAGCCGTGCCGACGTTTTCCGTGTGCGGATTGCATCAGTTGTGGTGTGCCGCCGAGGGACCACGATGAAAGCTGAATCCGCCGCTTTGGGCGCAGGCGTTGCCGAAGCTGACGAGTCGCGTGTGGCGACGCGCGCCGATGCGCGCGCCGATACGCGCCTGATGCGCTCGCTGCTCATCGGCATCTTCCTGTTCATGACCGTCTATGCGCTCTATTTCGCGCGTGCCTTCTTCATGCCGGTCATGCTGGCCTTCCTGCTGACGCTGACACTGACGCCGATCGTGCGGCTGCTGCGCAAGCGCGGCATTCCCGAAGTGATTTCGGCGACGCTTCTGGTGCTTGTGTCCATCTTCGTCTTCGCGAGCGCCGGCTATGTGCTCAGTGGCCCGGTCATCGATCTCATCAACAACACCTCGTCCATCGGCCAGCAACTGACCGAACGCTTGGCGCAGCTGCGGCGGCCGGTCGAGAGGATCATGGATATTGCGCACCAGATCGAAGGGCTGACCGAGACATCGCAGGAACCGGGCGTGCAAAAGGTCGCGGTAGCGCAGTCGGGCTTCCTCTCATCGGCGGCGAGCAACATTCTGTCGGCCGGGACAAGCCTGACCATCATCTTCGTGTTGTCGCTGTTCCTGCTCGCCTCGGGCACGATGTTCTACGAAAAGATCATCCAGTCCTTCGCCAGCCTCACCGAAAAGAAGCGGGCGCTGCGCGTCGTCTACGACGTCGAGCGGGAAATTTCGCACTATCTGCTCACTGTCACCACCATCAACATCGGCCTCGGCACGGTCATCGGCCTCGGCCTGTGGGCGCTCGGCATGCCCAATCCGCTGGTCTGGGGCGCGGCTGCCGCCCTGCTCAATTTCCTGCCCTATGTCGGGGCCATGATCACGTTCGTCCTGGTTACGGTCATCGCACTGATCAGCTTCGACACGATCGCCTACGCGTTGCTGGCGCCTGCCTTCCTGGTGTTGTGTGACATCATCGAAGGTCAGTTCGTGACGCCGATGGTGGTCGGGCGGCGGCTCGAGATCAACGCCGTGGCGATCTTCATAGCCATCGCATTCTGGTCATGGCTGTGGGGCTTCGTCGGCGCGCTGATGGCGGTGCCGCTGCTGGTCGTCGTCAAGGTGTTCTGCGACCATTTCAAGAGCCTTAGCCATGTCGGCAATTTTCTCGCCGCCCAACATACGGCGGTCATGGACGAGGACGCCGAGGAGCAGGACGGGACGGCCGCCGGCTAACCGGCGTACGGTTTGCGGCGGCGGGTTCGAATGCCTATATCCGCCCGATCAGTGCCCGGTGCCCTTCCGATGAACGACGCTCCCGTTAACCTCGACGCCTATTTCGCCCGGATCGGCCATGCCGGGTCCAGGGATGTTTCGCTCGACACGCTGAAGACGCTCCATTTCCTGCATCCGCAGGCAATCCCCTTCGAGAACATGGATCCGTTTCTGGGGCGCCCGGTCCGATTGGACGCCGCATCGCTGCAGGACAAGATCGTCCTTGCCGGGCGTGGCGGCTATTGCTTCGAGCACAATCTCCTCTTCATGCATGCGCTGAAGGCGCTTGGCTTCGAGGTCGGCGGCCTTGCCGCGCGTGTGCTCTGGGGTCAGAGCGAGGACGCGATCACTGCGCGCAGCCACATGCTTTTGCGCGTCGAGCTCGATGGCCGGACCTATATAGCCGATGTCGGCTTCGGCGGCCTGACCCTGACCGCCCCGCTGCTGTTCGAGCCTGGCCTCGAACAGACGACCCCGCACGAAACGTTCCGCATCGCCGAAACCGGCGATCACTTCCGCCTGCAGGCCGCCATCGGCGGCGACTGGCGCTCGCTGTATCGCTTCGACCTGCAGCCGCAATATGAGGTCGACTATTCCATCGCCAATTATTTCCTGTCGACCAATCCGGCATCGCATTTCCTGACCTCGGTTTCGGCGGCGCGCGCCGCGCCCGACCGGCGCTACGGGCTGCGCGGCGATCGCCTGTCCATCCATCACATCGATGGCCGCACCGAGCAGAAGCATATCGCCACTGCCGCCGAGCTTGCCGACACGCTGGAAGGCCAGCTCGGCGTCACCATTCCCGACCGCACGGCCTTCGAGGTCCGGGTGCGCGAGAAGAAGATCGTGGAGACCAGCATATGACCGAACTTTCCGTTCTCGACCTGTCGCCGATCGTCGAAGGCAGCGATGCCTCACACTCGCTTGCCAATTCGCTCGATCTCGCTCGCCACGCCGAGCGGCTCGGCTACAAGCGCTACTGGCTGGCCGAGCACCACAACATGCCAGGCATCGCCAGTGCCGCAACGGCTGTCGTCATCGCCCATGTCGCCGGCGGCACCAAGACCATTCGCGTCGGCGCCGGCGGCATCATGCTGCCCAATCATGCGCCGCTGGTGATCGCCGAGCAGTTCGGCACGCTGGCCGCCTTGTTTCCCGGCCGGATCGATCTCGGCCTCGGCCGGGCGCCCGGCACCGACATGAACACGGCGCGGGCGCTGCGCCGCAACCTCGAGGCCGGCGTCGACAATTTCCCGCAGGATGTCGTCGAGCTGATGGGCTATTTCCTGCCCGCCGAGGAGGGCCAGCGCCTGCGCGCCGTGCCCGGCGAAGGCCAGACGGTGCCGATCTGGATTCTTGGGTCGAGCCTCTACGGCGCGCAGCTCGCCGCCATGCTCGGCCTGCCCTACGCCTTCGCCTCGCATTTCGCGCCGGCGGAACTGGACCACGCGCTGGACATCTACCGCTCGCGCTTCCAGCCGTCCGAGCAACTCGACAAGCCACATGTCATGCTCGGCCTCAACGTCTTTGCAGCACCCACCGACGCCGAGGCACGGCTGCTGTTCACCTCGCTGCAGCAGGCCTTCGTCAATCTGCGAACCGGCAGGCCCGGACGATTGCCGCCGCCCGTCGAGAATTATGATCGCGATCTCGACCCGATGGCCAAAACCATGCTCGGCCAGGCGCTGTCCTGCGCCGTCGTCGGCTCGCCGGAAACGGTCCGCCAGGGCATCGATGCCTTCGTGCGCCGCACCGGAGCCGACGAGCTGATGGTCACCGCCCAGATCTTCGATCACGCCGCCCGCGTGCGCTCCTTCGAGATTTTGGCCGAGGCTCACAAACCTCTGTCACAGGCCGCCTGAAACGAATAGGCCGCCAGCCGCTTTTGCCGACGTCGATGCTCTGCTAAATGCGGGTATCCTTCGCAACAGCGAGCCTTGCCTTGCCCCATGATCTCGATAGACGCGAGCAGTTTGCGATTGATCTGGCGCGGCGCGCCGGCGAACTCGGCCTGAAATATTTCCGCGATCTCGACAGCCTGACCATCGAGAGCAAGGGCCATCAGGACCTGGTCTCGCAGGCCGACCGCGAGGTCGAGCTGTTCATCCGCGCGGCAATCGCCGCCGACTATCCGCAAGACGGCATCGTCGGCGAGGAGCACGCCTCGGTCGCCGGCTCGACAGGCCATGTCTGGGTGATCGACCCCATCGACGGAACCGCCAATTTCGTCCGCGGCATTCCGGCCTGGTGCGTGGTGATCGCCTGCGCCCGTGATGGAGAGACGATCGTCGGCGTCATCCACGAGCCGTCGACCGGCGAGACCTTCCACGGAAGGCTGGGCGGCGGCGCCTTCGTCAACGGCAGGCCGGTCAAGACAAGTGCGGCGGCCAGCCTGGAAGAGGGCTCGGTGGGCACCGGCTTCTCAAACCGGGCCGAGGCCGAAAACATCGCCGTGCTGATCAAGAAAATCCTGGCCGAGGGCGGCGTCTTCTTCCGCAATGCGTCCGGCGCGCTGATGCTTGCCTATGTCGCCTCGGGGCGGCTGCTCGGCTATGTGGAAGAACACATGAACCCGTGGGACTGCGTGGCCGGCATGCTGCTGATCGAGGAAGCCGGCGGCACGATCCTGAAGGCGGATCCGAAGACGGTGCTGCAGAGCGGGACACAGGTCATCACGGGCGGCAAGGGCGTCTTTTCGAAACTGCAAGAACTATGTTCTGGTGTTTTCACGTCCTGATCAATCTCAGCACGACCTTATCCGAAAACCGCTTCACACTTTCGGCATTTAGGCACTCACGCTGTGCACCACCGCGCCCAGCGGCCGGCATGAGTTGCGGATCATCAGCCGGCCCTTGAGGACGAGCTTGCGCGGTGGCGCATCCCGGTTGCCGGCGAGACGGTCGAGCAGCAGATTGGCCGCCTGTTCGCCGATCGCCTGCACCGGCTGCGCCACCGTGGTCAGTTGAGGCTGGAACACGTCGGACCAAGGAAAATCGTCGAAGCAGGCTACCGAAATATCCTCCGGACAGGACAGCCCGATGTCGCGGATCGCCTTCATGGTTCCGATCACCATCGGGTTGTTGGCCGAGAAGATCGCGCTTGGCCGGTCATGCAGCGACAGCAGCTGCATGGTTGCGTTGTAGCCGTCGATCTCGTGGAAATTGCCGGAGCGAACCAGCTCTTCGGCCACCGGCAAGCCGGCGGCCTGGAGCGCCTCGCGATATCCGGTCATGCGGTCATGCATGGGTGAAATGTCCGAGGTGCCGGTAATGTAACCAATGCGGCGGTGGCCGAGATTGATCAAATAGCTCATGGCGTCGAACACCGCGCGCTGGTTGTCGAGTACCACGGCGTCGGTGTCGACGCCCTCGCACAGACGATCCATCAGCACGACCGGCACATTGGCGTCGGCGACGATCCGCTTGAGGATCGCGCCGTCACCGACGCGCGCCACGATCAGCCCGTCGACCATGCGGTCGAGCAGCAGCCTGATCTGGTCGTCCTGAGTGTTCAAATCCTCGTCGGTGCAGCACAGCATGACGGCGTAGCCGGCGCGGTCGAAGGCCTGCTGGATGACCGAGACGACATCGGTGAAGAAGGGGTTGGTGATGTGCGGAACGGTCAGGCCGATGGTGCGCGTCGTGCCCATCTTCAGGCTGCGGGCGATGGCGTTGCGCTTGTAGCCGATATCGCGGATCGCCTGCTCGATGCGCTGGCTGAGCTCCGGGCTGACGGTCGCCGTGCCGTTGATCAGCGCCGACACGGTGGCGACCGAGACACGCGCCGCTTCAGCCACGTGAAGCATGGTGGGTGCGGTGGATTTGCGCTGTTTTTTTCGCCCTGACGCTGTCATTTTCGAAACGTTTCGCCGCCCCTTGCCGCCAATACCTACGGAATCTTGTCGTTTTAGGCAAGAATCGAAATGCATCAAAGTTGCGATACCCCCATATCGGCTTGACATGATCGAAACGTTTAGATTAGCGTTCGCGTAGCTGACGAGGACGGAAGGGAGGCCGCTATTGTCATGGAACAGAACAATTCCCTTTCCTCGACGCGCAGTGCGGCGTCGGATCGCTCGGACATCGTTCTGAGTGCCGAGCATATTTCCAAGAGTTTTGGCGGCATCGCCGCCCTGGTCGACGTCGGCTTCGAATTGCGGCGCGGCGAAGTCCATGCCTTGATGGGCGAGAACGGCGCCGGCAAGTCGACGCTGATGAAGATCCTGTCCGGCGTCTATACCGGCTACGAAGGCACGGTCAGTATCGACGGCCGGCCGGTCAGCTTCGCCGGCGTGCGCGATGCCGAGGACGCGGGCATCGCCATCATCCACCAGGAACTCAACCTGGTGCCGGAGCTCAGCGTCGCCGACAACATCTTTCTCGGCCGCGAGAAGCTGATCGCGGGACTGATCGTCGACCGCAAGGCGAGCAGCCGCGCGGCAAGCGCCCTCCTGCAGCGGCTCGGCATCGAACTCGATTCGGACGCACGCGTCGGTGCCTTGCGTGTCGGCGAACAGCAGCTGGTCGAGATCGCCAAGGCGCTGTCGATGTCGGCGCGCATGCTGATCATGGACGAGCCGACCTCGGCGCTGTCGCCGGCCGAATGCCAGCGGCTGTTCCGCATCATCGGCCAGCTTGCCGATAGCGGTGTCGCCATCGTCTACATCTCGCACCGCATCGACGAGGTCATGCATCTGGCCGGCCGCGTCACCGTCTTCCGCGACGGACGCCATGTGCTGACACGGCCGATGGCCGAGCTTGACGAGAATGCCATCATTTCGGCGATGGTCGGTCGGGACCTGCTCGCATCCTCTCACGACGAGCGGGATCCCGGCGGCAGGACCGTGCTTTCGGTCAGCGACCTGTCGCTGTCGAAGCCCGACCGCCAGGGCTGGCGGCAGGTGATCGGCGGCGTCAGCTTCGATCTGGCCGCCGGAGAGATTCTGGGCATTGGCGGCCTGCTGGGCTCCGGCCGCACCGAGATCATGGAAGCGATCTTCGGCGCGAGCGATGGCCGTGCCGGCGGCGAGATCAGGCTCGACGGCCAGCCGGTGGATATCCGCTCACCACGCGATGCGCGGCGGCTGGGCATCGCGCTGGTCACCGAGGACCGCAAGACGCAAGGCCTGCATCTGCAGGCCTCGATATCGGACAATGTGGCGCTGCCGCTGGTCGGCGCGCTGGCCCGCTTCGGCATCCGTTCGCTGGCCGGCGAACAGGGGCTGGCGCGGCAGGCGGTCAAGGCGCTCGGCATCCGCTGCCGGGATATCGACCAGCCCGCCGGCACGCTGTCGGGCGGCAACCAGCAGAAGGTCGTCATCGGCAAATGGCTGGCGACGAGGCCAAGGGTGCTGTTGCTCGACGAGCCGACGCGCGGCATCGATGTCGGCGCCAAGCGCGAGATCTACGACCTCATCTTCCGGCTGGCGCGCGATGGCCTCGCCATCGCCGTCATCAGCTCCGAGCTGCCGGAATTGCTGCATCTTTCCGACCGCATCCTGGTGATGGCCGACGGCCGCCAGACAGGCATCCTTTCCCGCGACGCGGCGAGCGAGGAGGCCATCATGCGCCTCGCGGCGCCGCGCCGGACCCTATCGAGACCCGCCGCATGACCGCACTGAAACTCCTGTCCCGCACCAAGCTCTATTGGGGCCTGATCGCTATCTTCCTGATTGGCGTTCTCGGCTCGCCGGTGAGTTCCAAGGGCAACAACATCTTCCTGTCCTACGGCAATCTGCTCGACGTGCTGCGCCAGGTGTCGACCACCGGGCTGATCGCGACCGGCATGACGGCGGTGATCATCACCGGCGGCATCGACCTTTCCGTCGGCTCGCTGATGGCCATCTGCTCGGTGGTGTGCGCCATGCTGCTGACGGTTCCGGGCGTGACGCCCGGCGTCGTGCTGGGCGTGCCGACCGTTGCGCTGGTCGCGCTGTGCCTCGGCATCGTCGTCACGCGCTTCATCTTCCTCAATTTGGAGAAATCCCGCGCCGGCGCGGATGCCGCCGCGCGCGATGTCAGGCTGGACACCGCTCGTGGCCTGGTCACGCCGGCAATCGTCGGCGTCGTCCTGTGCTGCCTTTCGCTCTGGTACCTGCTGCCGCAGATCGAACCCAAATTCGGCGTTCTCGGCGTGCTGCTGGTGGCGCCCTGCGTCGGCCTGCTGTTCGGCGCCATCAACGGTTTCATCATCGTCGGCGGACGGCTGCAACCCTTCATCGTCACGCTGGCGATGATGGTGACGGCTCTCGGCATCGCCCGGCTCACCGCCGGCCAGAACAATGCCGTGCTGCCGGTCTATACCGGTTCCAACGCCACCGCCGACTTTGAGCTGCTGCGCTCGCTGGTGTTCGGCGTTATCCCCATGCCCGGCCTGTTCTTCCTCGGCGCCATCGTCATCTATGGCGCGGTGCTGCGCTTCACGCCGTTCGGCCGCTATGTCTATGCCATCGGCGGCAATGAGGAGGCAGCCCGGCTTTCCGGCATCGCCGCCGGGCGCGTCAAGATCGCCACCTACGCCATATCAGGCCTGCTCGCCGGCATTGCCGCGGTGCTCTACGTGGCACAGTACCGACAAGGCAAGCCCGACGCCGGCGCCGGGCTGGAGCTCGACGCAATCGCCGCCGTGGTCATTGGCGGCACCAGCCTGATGGGTGGACGCGGCAGCCTGATAGGCACCTTCTGCGGCGTGCTGATCTTCGGGCTGCTCTCCAACATATTGCAGCTCCACAACATCAATTCGAACCTTCAGCTGGTGCTGAAGGGGATGATCATCATCGGCACCGTGCTCGTACAGGAGCGCAATGCCGGTGATCTGCTGGCCTATCTGCGCCTGCCTGGAGCGGCGCACAAGGAAACGGCCGCCGCAAAACGGCCGTCGCAAGAGACACCGTCTCTCAATCTCGGAGGAAACAAGAAATGAAACGACGTGACATGCTGAAGCTTGCCGCACTCGGCGCGGCATTGCTGACCACCACGGCACTGCTCTCCACCGGCCATGCCTTCGCCCAGGACAAGAAATGGAAGATCGGCTTCTCGCAGGTGACCACCATCGAGCCCTGGCGCGCCCAGTTCAACAAGGACATCATTGCCGAGGCCGCCAAGCATCCGGAGGTCGAGCTGATCATCACCGATGGCGAGGACAAGACCGAGAAGCAGGTCGCCGACGTCGAGAACCTGATCCGCCAGGAGGTCGACGCGCTGCTGGTATCGCCGAAGGAATCGGCTGGCCTGACCGGCGTAGTGCAGCAGGCGATCGACGCCAAGATCCCGGTCTTCGTGCTCGACCGCAATGTCGACACCAAGGACTACACGCAGTTCGTCGGCGGTGACAACAAGCTGATCGGCCGTGCGGCCGGTGAATATGCCGTCGAACTGCTCGGCGGCAAGGGCAAGGCAGCAGGCAATGTCGTCGAGATCTGGGGCGGCATGGGCACCCAGCCGGCGCATGACCGTCATGACGGCTTCCATGAATTCACCGACAAGGAGCCGGGCATCAAATATCTGCTCGACCAGCAGTCGGGCGACTGGAAGCAGGACCAGGCCTACAATTTGATGGCCAACGCGCTGAAGACCAACGAGAAGATCGATCTCGTCTACGGCCATAACGACCCAATGGCCTACGGCGCCTATCTCGCCGCCAAGGATGTCGGCCGCGAGAAGGACATCAAGTTCATCGGCATCGACGGCCTGCCCAACGAAGGCGTGCAAATGGTGAACAAGGGTGAGCTGACGGCGACGTTCACCTATGTCACCCCAGGTGCCGAAGGCTTGCGCCAGGCGATCAAGTTCCTCAAGGGCGAGAAGGTGGAAAAGACCATCACCTTGCCGACGGAGAAGATCACCAAGGAAAACGCCGCCCAGGTGCTGAAGGACAACGGCCTCTGAGGCGAAGCTCTTCTGCCGGGCGCTGATGGCGCCCGGCAGAATCAAGCTACGCCAGCTTCGCCAGCAGCTTCATGAAAGTGGCGGCCTCCTTGGCCGTGAGCGGCGCCAGCGTTTCCTGCGTGATCTCCCTTGCAAGCGGGATCAGGCGCTCGATCGCGTCGCGGCCCTCGGCCGTCAGGTTGACCAGCAGCCGCCTTTTGTCGACTTCATGCCTGGAAAGCTCGACAAGGCCACGCGCCTTCAGCCGGTCGATGACGCCCTTCACCGTCGCCGCGTCCATGGCGATCAGCGTGCCGAGCTGGTTCTGCGAGGTCTCGCCGACATCGCGCAGCTTGGCCAGGGCCGCGAATTGCGGCGGCGTCAGATCGGCGATACGGGCGGCGAAGATCGAGACATGGCGCTGGTGCGCCTTGCGCAGGATGAAGCCGACCTGTTCCTGCAGCAGGTAGTCGTGGTCGTCGGCCTCTTCGGCCTCGACCAGCTTGAGCAGGTTGTCCCCGCCGCTCACCGCAACCCGTCCCAGGCTTTTATGTCGTCCGCCGCGAGGCCACCCATGCGGTTATGGACGCGAGGGCCGCAGGTCATGGCGAGGCAGAACAGGATCTCGTCAGGACGCGGGCCATCGCTGATGCCGACTTCCATGGCGTCGAAATGGCTCCGCACATAGGCGGCGTTGATATGGCCGAGCGGCACGTCGAGCTTTGAGCCGAAGGCGCCGACCTTCTTGGCCGAGGGCACGATCGCCTTGGCATCACCCAGCCGCTCGCGCATCGCGTAGCCGCCCGGCACGTGCCACAGCGCACCATGTTCCAGTTCGCCCGCGCTGCCGACGATGGCGCCCTTGCCGTAACCATCGATCTGCTTCACGTCGCCGCCGAGTGCTGCGACCAGCCGGTCGGCGAGCAGCAGGCCGAGCGGCTTCAGATCGTCCATGGCGCTTTGCAGATCCTCGACATAGCGCCCCGCGAACGGATTCCTGACCACGGCCATGGCGGCGGCACGCCGGCGCGGCACTTCCGCGACCGGGCCGCCTTCGTGAAAGATCTCTTCGCTCAGCACCGCGATCTTGCGGATCGGAAATTCAGGCATGGGCAACTTCCTCCGGTTCATGCTTGTTGGACGCGGCCAGTGCAACGGAGCCGCTGATACGGGCTTCCCCGCCAAGAAACAGCGCCGATGCGGCAATCAGGCCGCGCCGGCGAAAATCTTCGGCGACGGCAAGGCCATTGTCCAGCGCCCGCGCCACCTCATCAGGTGCAAGCGTGCCGACGCCTTGTGTCACCAGCCGCGCGCCAAGATCGCTGTCGGGCGACAGGTCGCGCGCGGGAATGCGCCTGATGGCGGGATTGCCGGGCAGGTCCACCGCGTTGGCGACGAGCGTCGCCGCCGCGTCGGCCTCGGCGCTGGTTCGCGCGAGCACGGTGACGGCATCGGCAATGCCAAGCGAGAAGGAGCGGCCACGCCAGCCGCTTGTCGCGACACCACGCACGCCATCTTCCGCGCGGATCGTGATCCGGTCGGCCATGCCGTTGCCGGTGCCGGCGACCGCCAATCCCATCGACCGGCCCTTGTCGATGTGGATGGCACTGTCGCCGCCATTGTTGACATAGGCGCGATCGAGCTTGCGGCCTGCAAGCAGCGCGGCGATCATTTCGTCGGCTACCGATCCGGCAACGGCGGCCATCGGTGTGATGAAGCATTCCGCCAGGGGCATGACGGCTGCTTCCATGCGGCGCGCCGTCGGGCCGGCGAAGGCGCGCGGCGCCAAGAAGAATGCAGGAAGGCGCAGTTCGGGAAGCTCCTCGACCAACTCGATCAGGATCGTCTGGAAACGCGCGACGGCCTGGGCATAGGCGGCGCGACACTCATCAGTCTCACCGAAGGCCTCGACGATCAGGTCGATCGGCCCATGGTTGAGATGCAGCCGCTTGCCGTCCTGCAGCCAGTGCGCTTGCGGGCCTTCCATCAGCCGGCTCCACCCGCACGGCGCAACTGCGCCAGTGGCGGCCATGGATTTTGGTGTGCAGCACCCGTGCCGCGCCGGGGATTGAGATACTCGCCGCCCTTGGCGACGATGTCCGCGACGCTGCGTATCTCCGCCTCGTAGCCGCCGAGCCTGACGTAATCGTCGCGACGCAGGGTGAACTCGATCGGCGCCACCAGCGCCGGCGTCGGCACATAGCCGAAGGCGCCTTCGGGAACCCTGGTGACATCGACCATCAATGTGATGCCGCCGCCCGGCCAGACATAGACCGGCGCGCCGCCCACGGTGACGTAGGTGGTCAGGCCTTGCACGGAGCGGGTGAGATTGACCGGGTTTTCGGTGACGCCGGCACGCAGCGAGCCGCCGGCGCCGCCAATGAACAGCACGGTGCACAAGGCCGGCTCGCAATTGTCCTCGATCAGGCCGACCGATTTCCGCAGCCGCTCCGGAAACGATTTTTCGACCGGCTTCAGCTCGTCGTCGAGCTCGTAATAGGCGAATTGTTCGCCGGTGGTCGAAACCATCAGCAGCGACAGGCCCGGGCGCGCGCCCTTCTTGGCGTTCCATTCGCCAAGGATCGACAGCGGATCGGAAATGCTGGTGCCGCCCCAGCCCAATCCTGGCTCGGAGACCTTGAAATAGCGGCCCGGTGTCGAGCGGCGGCCGATGATCTTGATGCCGGTATCCTGCCAGCCCAGCACCTTTCCGGCCTGGTGTTCGGAGACGACGCCGGTGATGTGGTCGTCGACCACCACCACCTCGTCGACCAGCCCGCGCCACTGCGTGGCGAACATGCCGATGGTCGCCGAGCCGCAGCCGACGCGCATGCGATGTTCCTGCTTGCCGTCGATGACGGGCGGTTTGCCGGCTTCGACAACGACCGTGGCGCCGCCGTCTATGCTGAGTTCCACCGGTTTGCGGTTGCACAGATTGAGCAGCGCGTCGCAGGTAGCGCGGCCTTCCGCCTTGGAGCCGCCGGTCAGATGATGCACGCCGCCCAGCGACAGCATCTGCGAGCCGTATTCTCCCGTTGTGACATGGCCGATCGCCTCACCCTCGGCCCGCACAGTAGCCGTTTCGGGTCCGATATGGCGGTCGGTGTCGATCTTCACCTTGACGCCGCAATAGGAGAAGATGCCCTCGGTGACCACGGTAACGAGATCGACGCCCTCGACTTCCTGGCTGACGATGAAGGGAGCGGGCTTGTAGTCGGGATAGGTGGTGCCGGCGCCGATTGCCGTGACAAAGCGGCGGCCGGTGTTGACCAGTTCGCCGTCCCACTGCTCGCCCTCGGCGACAAAGGGCACCATGGCAGCGCCGGTCTCGGCCGCATGGTCCAGGATGGTCAGCGGGTCCATGCGCACGATCCGGCCCGCGACATTGCCATAGCGATCGCAGGCGCCGGTGCGGCCGTCAGCGATGTAGCACATGACGGGACAGGCATCGCAGCGGATCTTCTCCGCCACCAGCTTCTCGCCGGGATCATGGGTTTCGAAGCGCTCGGCAAGCTCACTCATGCGCGTGCCCCCTTCTCGCGGATGGCCGCAAGGATGCGGCTTGGCGTTGCCGGCACCTTGGTGACCAGCACGCCGGTGGCGTGACGGATGGCGTTGAGGATCGCCGGCGCCGTCGGGATCAGCACGTGCTCGCCCAGGCCCTTGGCGCCGAATGGCCCTTCAGGATCGGGGACCTCGATAAGGATGCTCTCTATCGGCGGCACGTCGCCAATGGTCGGGATGAGATAATCGTGCAGGTTCTCGGTGCGGCCGGGTATGTATTCCTCCATTAATGCCATGCCTATGCCTTGCGCGATGCCGCCTTCGATCTGGCCCTCGACCAGCAGCGGATTGATCGCCTTGCCGACGTCATGCGCGGCGATGATCCTGATCAACCTGACCGTGCCGAGCTTGAGGTCGACCTCGAGTTCGGCGATCTGCGAGCCATAGCCATAGACCGCATAGGGCTTGCCCTGCCCCTTGGCATCGAGCGGCAGCGTTGGCGGGTCATAGGTCTCCTCGGCGCGGAAGACGAAGCCGTCGGCATCCATTTCGAGCGAGGCAAGATCGATACGGCGCGTCGCCTCGCCTTCTCGGATGACGATCGCCGGGCCATCCAGTTGAAGGGAAGCCTTGTCCGAGACATTGGCAAAGCGCAGGATGGTTTCGCGCAGGGCGCGGCCTGCCTTCTCGGCCGCCTTGCCGGTCACGAAAGTCTGTCGCGAGGCCGAAGTCTTGCCGGCGTCGGGGCTGATCGCCGTATCGGCGCTCTTCAACTGGAATTTTTCCAGAGGCAGGCCGAGCGCGTCGGCGCAAATCTGCGTGATGACGGTGTTGGAGCCCTGGCCGATATCGACCGC
Organism: Mesorhizobium sp. Cs1299R1N1; assembly: GCF_037179655.1. Lineage (NCBI taxonomy): Bacteria > Pseudomonadati > Pseudomonadota > Alphaproteobacteria > Hyphomicrobiales > Phyllobacteriaceae > Mesorhizobium > Mesorhizobium sp. Cs1299R1N1. The sequence continues at coordinate 285,500 of NZ_JAPYKR010000009.1, forward strand.
GCCCTGGTGCAGGATGACCGCGCCATCGGCCGCGATGCCGACCCGGATGGTCGACGGATTGGGCAGCGATGTGTTGCCGCAGCCATACCAGCACGAAGCGATGCCGACGCCACGCTTTCTATCGATACTGGCACCGTTGAAAGCATCCGCATCGGCCGTCGTCCGCGCCCAATGCGGCCGCAGGGCTTGAAGGCATTCGGCAATGCCGACACCAGACTCCAGAAGCTGCCCGGTAACCGTTTCGGAGCCGTTCTGAAGACAGTTCTTCAGGCGAAAGTCGAGCCGGTCCATGCCGAGCTTGCCGGCGAGTTCGTCATACAGCGTCTCTTGCATGATCGTCGCCTGCGGCACGCCGAAGCCACGGAAGGCCCCGGCAATCGGGCCATGGGTGTGGATTGCGCGGCCCTCGGCGCGGTAGTTCGGCGTCGCATAGGGGCCGGAGGCGTGCACCGGCACGCGGTTGGCGACCGTTGGCCCCCAGCTGGCATAGGCACCGGTGTTGAAATCGCCTTCGAAGACCATGCCGGTGACGTAGCCGTCGGCGTCGGCGCCGATGGTGGCCTTGATCCGCGCCGGATGGCGCTTGGTGGTCGACATCATGGATTCGTTGCGGGTGTAGGCGAGCGCCGCCGCCCGCCCGGTCTTCAGCGCCACGAGGCCGATGAGAGGTTGCAGGGAAACGTCGAGCTTGGAGCCAAAGCCGCCGCCGGTCGCGGTCGGCACGATGCGCACTTTGTCGACGGCAAGGCCAAGCACCTTCGCCGTCTCGTCGCGGTCCATATAGGGCGCCTGTGTGCAGGCGACGACGACCAGCGTGTCGCCGTCGAGATATGCATAGCCGGCTTCCGGTTCGATATAGGCGTGCTCGACATAGGAGGTGTCGATCGTGCCGCTCGCGGTGAAGGCCGCACTGGCAAGTGCTGACTCGGGATCGCCGCGTTCGACGAAGCCCTTGGTCAACAAATTGGCCGGGCGGCTTTCGTGGATCAGCGCCGCACCTGCGGCCTGCGCGTCGCAGGGCTGGAGAACATGTGGCAGCTCGGTCCAGCGGACAGGGAAATCCGACAGATCGAGATCGAGCATCGCCTCGCGCTCGCCGGCGACCAGGGCGACCGCCTCGCCGCGAAGCCGAGCAACGCCCTCGGCCAGCGCCGGCTGGTCGGCGAACGGGCCGATAACGCCAAAGCAGTTCTTGCCCGGGATATCGGCGGCCGTGAAGACGCCCGCAATACCGGGATGGCGGCTTGCCCAGCCATCGATGTCGCCGAAGGCGAAGCCGGCATGATAATGCGGCGAGCGGATCACCAGCACGGCAAGCGCATCGGCCGGGAAAGAATCGCCACCGAATTTCTCGGCCCCGGTCACTTTTGGTACACCGTCGAGCCTGACCGGTGACGCGCCGATGGCGTGGCCGGACAGAGGCAGACGGAAATCCAGGCTCGCGGCCTGGAGGGAAGCCTCCATCACCGCCGCGATGATCTTCCGGTAGCCGGTGCAGCGGCAGAGGATCCCGCCCAGCGCATCCTGCACCTCGGTCTCGGTCGGCCTGGATTTCGTGTCCAGCAGCGCGGTTGCCGCGACCAGCAGTGCCGGCGTGCAGACGCCGCATTGTGCGGCGCCATGCGCCAGGAACGAGGCTTGCAGAACCGACAGCCGGCCATTGGCGAGGCCCTCGACCGTCGTCACCGCGGTGCCGGCAGCGGAGGCCGCCGGCATCAGGCAGGCGCAGACAGGATCGCCGTCGACCAGCACCGTGCAGGCGCCGCAGTCGCCGGCGTCGCAGCCGACCTTTGTTCCCGTCAGCCGCAATTCGTCGCGCAGCACCGAGGACAGCCGGCGCAGCGGCGGCACGTTGACCGAGACGGCGGCGCCATTGACCGCAAAGGCGATATCGGCGCGATCCATGCTCATGCGGCCACCTCGTCGCCTGTCGGCTTTCCCGCGGCCTCGAGCACGGCGCGAGCAATGATCTCGCGCACCGCGTCCAGCCTGTATTCGGCGCTGCCGCGCACATCGGCGATCGGCGACAGCTCAGCCATCGGCGCCGACCGGACCGCGGCAACAAGCCCGGCGTCCAGTGGAAGCCCGCGCAACGCCGCCTCGATACCGGCAAGCCGCCTGGCAACGGCGGAACAGGAGCCGACGGCGACGGCCGCATCCGCGACAGTGGCGTTCTCGACAACCAGACGCACCGCCACCATGGCGATGGAGATGACGAGATAACGCCGGGCGCCAAGCTTGACGAAGGCCGATGTGCCGGTGGGTTTCGGCACGCGGATGGCCGTCACCATCTCGCCAGGCCGCAAGGCCGTACGGCGGTTGCCCAGGATGAACTCCGACAAGGGCAGATGGCGCGTCGCCGTCGCCGAGCCCAGCTCGACCTCGGCGTCGAGCACGAGCAGCCCCGGCACGCCGTCGGCGGCCGGCGAAGCGTTGCAGAGATTGCCGGCGACCGAGGCAACGTTCTGGATTTGCGCCGAGCCGACCTCGCGAGCCGCCTGTTTCAGCGCGTCAAAGGCCGGGGGCAAGGGATGCCGGATGATGTCGGTCCAGGTCGCGCGCGCGCCGATGATCCAGTGACTGCCGGTCTCGGCGATGCCGCGCAGCGCCGTCAGGCCGTTGATATCGAGCACATTGTCGCGAAACGGCTTGCTGCCTTGCACCGGATAGAAATCCGTGCCGCCCGCAAGGATACGCCAGGCGCCCTCGCCAAGCAGCGCGAGCGCCTCGTCGACCGTGGTGGGTTTCGCGTAACGGATCACGCTTTCCTTCTCAATAAGGTGGGCCTTCCCAACAAGATTGGCCTTCCCAACAAGATGGGCCTTCCCCGAAACCGGCCCTCCCAAGGCGCTTACCCTCGGGGATATCTTGCCGGTTTCAATCCGGCAAATTCATTCGTATGCAAATGATATCAAGACGGCGGAAATTGTCAAAGCCAGAGTTTACGCCGGCGCCCACCCGGCTGGCGTCGCCACGCATTTGTTATGCCGCGGGAGGTTGACGCGGCCCGCCATCTGGTCAAGTTTCTCCCTCCGGTCGCGCCAGCGGCTTTTTCTTTCGCCCGGTCCCTCGTTCGGAGCCCGAGCCCTAGCCTGACAGGAAGGAAACCCATGGCCGACGAAGCGCTCGTTGTCATCGACCTGCAGAACGATTTTTGCCCGGGCGGCGCGCTGGCGGTGGCCGGCGGCGACGAGATCGTGCCGCTGATCAATGACATGATCCGGCGAACCGACCATGTCGTGCTGACGCAGGACTGGCACCCCGCCGGCCATTCCAGCTTTGCCTCCAGCCACCCGGGTTCGCAGCCTTTTTCGACCATCGACATGCCCTATGGTCCGCAGACGCTGTGGCCGGACCATTGCATTCAGGGCAGTCTCGGCTCGGATTTCCATTCCGGCCTTGCGTGGACAAAGGCCGAGCTCGTCATCCGCAAAGGTTATCGCCCTGCCATCGACAGCTACTCGGCCTTTTTCGAGAACGATCACACGACGCCGACCGGGCTCGCCGGCTATCTCCAGGAGCGCGGCATCGACACGCTGACCCTGGTCGGCCTGGCGACCGATTTCTGTGTCGCCTTCTCGGCGCTGGATGCGGTCAAACAGGGTTTTAGAACCATGGTCAGGCTCGATGCCTGCCGTGGCATCGATCTTAACGGGTCGCTCGAGACAATGCTGGCGAAAATGCGCGATGCCGGCGTGACGCTCGAAGATCACACGTCCGGCTGACCGCACCGTGGGGGGCAGAAGGGGATCTTTGCCGATGGCGATCGGGACGGCCGGTGCGATCGCCGTCGCGATGCTGTTTCCGGTATCGGCATTCGCGGCTGAAGAACACGGCCTACCTGGCGCCACGATGTCGCTCTGGTGGGCGCTGCCTTTTGCCGGGCTGCTCCTGTCGATCGCCACCGGGCCCCTGCTGTTCCACCATGTCTGGGAACACCACTACGGCAAGATCACCGCCTTGTGGGCGGCGCTGGTGATCGTGCCGCTCGCGGTCGCCTTCGGTGCCCCGGCGGCAACCGAGGCGGTGCTGCACGCGCTGCTCACCGAATACATGTCGTTCATCGTCCTGCTGTTTGCGCTCTACACGATTTCGGGCGGCATCCTGCTTGCCGGCAATATTCACGGCACACCGCTGGTCAATGCCGGACTGCTGATCGTCGGGGCGCTGCTTGCCTCGGTGATCGGCACGACGGGCGCCTCGATGATCCTGATCCGGCCGATCCTGCGCGCCAACGACAACAGGCGTTTCAATGCCCATGTCGTCATCTTCTTCATTTTCCTGGTGTCCAACATCGGCGGCTCGCTGACGCCGCTCGGCGACCCGCCGCTGTTCGTCGGCTTCCTGCGCGGCGTCGATTTCTTCTGGACGACCAACAATCTCTACCGGGAGACGCTGTTCGTCGGCGTCGTCGTGCTGGCGGCGTTCCTGGCGATCGACCTCATCCTGCACCGGCGCGAGGCCGGCGCGCCGAAGATCAAGGATCCAACCCCGGATACGAAGGTGCGCCTGCGCGGCCTGGCCAACCTTCCGCTGCTGGCCGGTGTGATCGGCGCCATCCTGCTGTCGGCGGCCTGGAAACCGGGCGTGAGCTTTTCCGTGTTCGGCGTCAGCCTCGAGCTGCAGAACCTGATACGCGACGCGATCATCCTCGTGCTGGCCCTGCTATCGCTTCCCCTCTCGTATAAGAGCCACCGCGAAGCGAACGGCTTCAACTGGGGTCCGATCGCGGAAGTGGCCAAATTGTTCGCCGGCATCTTCACCTGCATCGTTCCGGTCATCGCCATTTTGAGGGCCGGCCATGACGGCGCGCTGGCGCCGCTTGTCGCGCTCGTCACCTCGGCGCAAGGCACGCCAAACGATCTCGCCTATTTCTGGCTGACCGGGGCGCTGTCGTCCTTCCTCGACAATGCGCCGACCTATCTGGTATTCTTCGAGTTGGCGGGCGGCGACCCTCAGCATCTGATGACCGAGTTCGCCTCGACGCTTGCCGCGATCTCGGCGGGTGCCGTGTTCATGGGGGCCAACACCTATATCGGCAACGCACCCAATTTCATGGTCTATGCCATTGCCAGGCATCGCGGCGTCAAGATGCCGGGCTTCTTCGGGTATATGCTGTGGTCCGGGCTGGTGCTGATCCCGACCTTTTTGATCGCGGGTTTTCTGTTCTTTGGCTAGATCCATTCGACGCAATTCCCAAGGGAAAGCGCTACACGCTTTTCCCGGAAACTGCTGCGCACCTTTCCTGGAATTGCTCCCGTCAGCCGACACCGACATAACGCCTGACCGCCGACGGGTCGGCGCGCAGGGTCTCGACATCGACCGTCTCGCGGTTGCGGCCGTTTTCGATGAAGCAAACCCGATCGGCGACCGACAGCACGGCATCGACCCGCTGCTCGACCAGGATGGTGGAGACATCCATCTCGCGCAGCTTCGACACCGTCTCGCGGATCTTGGCGATCATCGACGGCATCAACCCTTCGGTCGGCTCGTCGAGCAAAAGCACCTGCGGCCCGAGGCAGAGCGCACGCGCCATGGCCAGCATCTGCTGCTCGCCGCCGGACAAGGTGCCCGAGCGCTGCCGCAGCCGCTGGCGCAGCAGCGGGAAGAGATCGAGGACGTTCTCGCGCGTCGCTTTGCCCTTGCCGCGCGCCATCAGGCCGATCTCGATGTTCTCCGCCACCGTCATTTCGGCGAACAGCCGCCTTCCCTGCGGCACGTAGGCGACGCCGGCCTTGGGCACTTCATGCGCCGGCAGGCCGGTCAATTCTTGCCCGGCGAGCCTGATCGAGCCGGCACGCGCTGGAACCAGGCCCATGATCGCCTTCAGCGTCGTCGTCTTGCCGGCGCCGTTGCGGCCGAACAGGCACAGCACCTCGCCCTTGTTCAGCACGAGATCGAGCCCGTAGAGCACCTGGACCTCGCCATAGAAGCAGTCCAGCCCCGAGATCACCAGTGCATCGGTCTTGCTCGTCTCCCTCATGGGGCGGTCCCCAGATAGGCTTCCTGCACCGCGGCGTTGTCGCGGATCGCTTCCGGCGTGCCCTCGGCCAGGATCCTGCCGGCGTTGAAGACGGTGATGCGGTCGGCAAGCTGCATGACGACCGGCATGTTGTGCTCGATCAGCAGCACGGTGGCGTTCTTGGCGATGTCGCGAACCAGCTCGATGAAATTATCGATCTCGCTGTCGGACAGGCCTTGCGTCGGCTCGTCGAGGATCAGCAGGCGCGGCTTCAGCGCCAGGCCCATCGCCACTTCCAGCAATCGCTGATGTCCGTAGGACAATTGCCCGGCCGGCATATGGGCGCGGCCGGCCAGCCCGGTGCGTTCGAGCGCCGACATGACGCCGGCGCGTACCGCACCCTTCGAGCGGCCGTCGCTCAGCGTGCGCTGCACCGGCAGCGCGACATTGTCATAGGCGCTGAGGTTGGCGAAGACGCTGGTGATCTGGAATGTGTAGGCGATGCCCTGGCGGACCCTGACATAGGCCGGCAGGCCGGTGATGTCGGCGCCGCCGAAGAGGATCGCCCCCGAAGAGGGCTGGATGCGGCCGCTGACAAGGCTGACGAAGGTGGTCTTGCCCGCGCCGTTGGGGCCGATGACGGCGCGGATTTCTCCGGGCATCAGGGTGAAGTCGACGCTGTCGACGGCGCGCAGGCCGCCAAAATTGCGCGACAGACCCTTGGTGGTCAAAAGCGGCGTCATGGCAACCACCCGAGCCAGCGCTGGCGGATGCTGCCGAGAATGCCCTTCGGGAAGAACAGCACCAGCAGGATCAACGCAATGCCGACGATCAGCAGATAAGCCGATGTGTAGCCGCTGGTGACATCGATGACATAGTACATGAACAGCGTGCCGATCAGCGGTCCAAGCGTTGTGGCAGCACCTCCGAGCAGGACCCACAGCAGCGGCAGGATCGAATACTGCACCGAGGCGAAGCTCGAGCCGACATAGCCGAACAGCAGCGCGTAGGCGGCGCCGGACGCCGCGCAGATCGTGCCGGAGACGACGACGGCTGCGAGCTTGTTGGAGAAGGTGTCGTAGCCCAGCATCTTCGTGCGCTCTTCGTTTTCACGGATGGCGACCAGCACGCGGCCAAAGCGGGAGCGGACGATGGCGAGCATCATCAGAAGCACGAGCGAGAACAGCGCCAGCGCGCTCATGTAGCGCACGGTCGGATTGGTGAGGTCGAGCGAGGTTCCGCCGAAAGTGAGGACACGCGCCGGCTGCGGCACGACCATGCCCTGGTCGCCCCCGGTCCAGGCCGCGAAATAAAGGATGGCGAGATAAAACACCTGGGCGAACATCATGGTGACGATCATGAAGGCGACGCCCGTGGTGCGCAGCGCCAGGAGACCGATGATCAGCGAAAGAACCGCCCCACAGCCAAGACCCGCGGCGAATGCCGCCGGCACGCTCCACCCGAGCTGGATGATGGCAAGGCCGGCACCATAAAGCCCGGCGCCAAAGAACATGGCATGGCCGAGGCTGAGCAGGCCGACATAGCCGAACAGCATGTTGTAGCCCATGGCGAAGACCGCCAACACCATGATGCGGGCGAGCAGGCCGTGATAGTACTCCGGCAGCAGGAAACTCAGCACGAAGAGCAGGGCAATCGCGCCGAGGTGCAGCGCGTAGGCCTTTGCCGGCGAAGCTTCGCTCATCGCGATGCCGTCCCGAACAGGCCTTGCGGCCGGAACACCAGCACCATGGCGACCAGCAGCGTGGCGATGATCTTGGCCAGCGTCGGCGAGAAGAACATCGAGATGATGCCGTCGGACAGGCCGATCAGCACGGCGGCGACGACCGTGCCGCGCAGCGAGCCGAGACCACCGATGATGACCACGATGAAGGACAGCAGCAGCGGGTCCTGCCCCATCAGGTAGTGCGCCTGGCTGATCGGCACGATCAGCACCGCGGCGATCGCCGCCAGCATGGCGCCGAGCGCGAAGACGCCGCCATAGACACGGCCGACAGGGATGCCGAAGGCCTGCGCCGTCTCGCTGTCATATTGCGTGGCACGCATGATGAGACCAATTTTCGTGCGCGTCAGCACCAGCCATGTCGCGATCAACAAGAGAGCGGATGCGGCGATAATAGACAGCTTGTAGCCGGAATAGCCGAACCACGGCAAAAGGATGCGGTAGCTGAAAGGCGGCTCGACGGGTCGCGCCTCGGGACCATAGAAAGTCAGCGCCAGCTGCTGGATGATGTAGAGCATGCCGATGGTGGCGACGATGGTGGCTTCCGGATTGTAATTGAGCCGGCGCAGCACCAGCCGCTCGGCGACCAGCGCGATGCCACCGACGATCAGCGGCGCAATCACCAGCGCCGCCAGGAAGCCGAGGGCCGGGTGGCCGCCGATTGCCGTGGTGATCGCCCAGGCAAGCACGGCGCCCAGCATGAAGAACTCGCCATGGGCGACGTTGACGACACGCATGACGCCGAACACCAGCGACAAGCCAAGCGCGGTCAGCGCCAGCACGGCCGAGGTGACGAGGCCTTCGAGGGCGGCGAGGAGGAGGTGAGGGCCGAAGTGCATTGATTACACGCTCGATAGGGTGGCGCGAAGCGCCCCCTCTGTCCTGCCGGACCCGGCAGGACAGAGGGGGGTAGGCCGAAGGGCACTGGGCTTAAAGAACCAAGCTCACAGCGCCTGGGTCGTGTAATCCCCTTCGGCTTCGTAAAGCCCGTCCTCGATCTTGGTCTTGTGGACGACCTTCAGCTTGCCGCCTTCGACCTTGGAGATGTTCTGGATGCCAAAGCACTGGTGGATCTTGCCGTTGAAGGTTTTTGGTCCTTGCGGATGCTCCGGCCCTTCGGCGAATTCCTTCAGCGCTTCGGTCGCCTCGACCAGCTTGGCGCGGTCTTCCGGTCCCTTGTAGCCGGCGTCTTCCATCGCCTTCTTGACGACGTAGAGCGTTTCCCAGCAACCGAACATGTGCGCGGCGGTGGAGACGTCCTTGGGGTCGCCGACGGCGGCGCCATTGTCGTCGATGCCGACGGCGGCGCGATAGGCTTTCTGCGCTTCGCTGTCATCGGGCTGGGCGTAGCGCGGCGAGCCTTCCCAGAAATGGCTGCCGTCGAGGAATTCGAGGCCGGGGCTGTTGATGTCGACGGCTTCGAGCGAATCGATGAAGCCGAACAGCTGCGGCCGGTTCGAACCGTAGAACTCGCCGAGCTCCTTGACGAAGGTGAGCACCGCCGGACCGACCATGACGTGGTAAATCACCTCGGTTTCGGCCGGTATCTGCGGGAAGTATTTGGTGAAGGAACTCTCCGTCGGCGGAATGGCGATCTGCGCGATCACCTCGGCGCCTTGCGCCTTCAGCGCCGGCGGCAGGTAATCGCGATGGTCGTAGCCGAAGGCGAAATCGGGGAATATCTGCGTCACCTTCTTGCCGGCATTGGCCGCGATCCACGGCGCCATCGACTGGATCTGGCTCTTCACGTCGGTGATGCCGGGCTGGAAGACGTAGCGGTTGAGCTTGGTCGAGGCGACGTGATGCCCTTCGCTGACGACGAAATAGGGCATCTTGGCTTCGCCGGCGGCCGGAGCCGAGCCGATGACGACGTGCGAGAACAGCGTGCCGAAGACGATGTCGGTCTTGTGCTGCGTGGCGAACTTGCCGACCACCTCGGCGCCGCGACCGGGATCCGTGCCGTCATCCTCGATGATCACCTCGACCTGGCGGCCGTTGATGCCGCCAGCGGCATTGATCGCCTTGATGGCGGCGGCGGTGGTCTTCTCGTACCAGCGGCCATAGGCGGCGCCGATACCGGTGCGGTGCGACTGGAAGCCGATCTTGATCGGCGCGGAGCTTTGCGCCTGGGAATAACGGACGAAACCGGGCGCCATGGCGAGGCCGGCACCGGCGGCGAGCCCCTTCAGCGCGGTGCGGCGGGTGAGTGTGGTTTTGGAGAGGTCGAAAAATCCGTTCTTGTCAGTCACGTTCGTTCCCCTGTTTTTGCGTTTTGACCAACGATAGGGCGGCTCGAACATCCTCGGCAAGAGGATGCAAAATTGCATGTGTACAAACTAAATCACCAAAGGCTTGGCCTGGCAAGCGAGCTTTCCGTCAAGGCATGACCCATGGGAAATGGCTTGTCTCACCCGACCGTCGGCGTGGCAAGCAGCCAGAGACCGAAAATGGTGTAGGCGATCATCAAGACGGTGAGCGGAAACTGGCTGAGCGCGGCGCGGGCAGGCTGCGGATGCAGGCGCCAGGCAAGGCCGTGGGCGACGAGTACCGCGAGCACGTGGCCAAGGATGATGGCGCCGGCCTGGACATTCCACAGCCACCACGCGGAACCCGCGCCGGCAACGACGCCGGCTTCGACCTGCATGTCGGCGGTGCCGAACAGATTCCAGCCCAGCGCGAAAGGATCGGACAGGGAGGCCAATGCATACTGGCCGTCGACCAGCAGCACCGTCAGATAGTGCGCGACATGGTAGGCGAGCGCGATCGGCACGATCGACCACACCAGCAAGCCCGCCGCCTGGGCGAGCGGTTTATCGCTGCCGGCAAGGCGCTGACCGAGGATTACCGCAACCAGGAACACCCCCGCGAGCAGCACGAATGCCAGGACAAGGCCAAGGCTGCCGCTGCCAATCACCGCCGTACGGCCGGGAAATTCGAGCGGATTGATGCCGAACAAGCCGAGCCAGAAAAAGGTCTTCGACAGGCCGTCGAAGGAGACCGAGGACAAAGCAAGCAGCAGGAAGGCGATGCCGCTGGCGGGCAATGGCTCGGCCGTGAGCAGCTTGGCGCCCGGCCAGCACAGCGCAAGACGGCCTTTGTCGCCGCGCTCGACCGGCGCGAAGCGGGCAACCATCGAGAAGAAGATGCCGAGGAATTCACCGCTGCGGCTCCACTTGTCGTAGCCGAACACCCGCATGGCGATAAAGGTGAGCAGCCAATAGAGGCCGGCGGCAAAGGCTAGCCGCGCCGGATCGTCGGGCGCCGGGTCGACGAGTTCGAACCAGGCAAAGGCGAAGAACAGGACGACGGCCGGCCAGCAGCCAAGCCACTGCGGAAGTTGCCAGGCCGCTTCATTGCTTCTGCCGCGCGACAGCAGCCGCCACGGGCCGCACCAGGGGTTGAGCCACGACCACAGATCGCCGAGCAGGCCTTGCAGCAGGGTCAGGCCGGCCCATAGCAGCGTCCAGATCACCAATGGCAGCGGGTTGGAGAGGGGATCGCGGCTGCCGAGCAAGCCGGCGGCGACGAGAATTGCAAAGCCGGCAAAGGAGATCAGGCTGATGATGGCGCGGGCGCTGTCGCTGAAGGCGAATAGCGGCAGGCGCCGGCGCCAAAGGAGGCCGAGCCAATTTGCCGGCAGCAGGGCTAGCACGAGGAAGCTGACAGCCACGGCGAAGGCGCCGCCGATGAGGTAGTAGCCGGTGGGGAGAAGCAGGACGTGGCCGCGGTCGGAGGCGTGGGCGAAGGCGGGAGTGGGGGAGACGAGCCACAAGGCGGCAAGCAAGAGGGCTAGCGACAGACGGAAGCACTCTACGGCGCCCCCCTCTGTCCTGCCGGACATCTCCCCCACGAGGGGGGAAATTGGCTGGCCGTGCCGTCGGCGCTTTTCGTGCAACGTCGGCGATTGGCGAAAGCGGAGATAAAGTCCAATCTCCTCCCAAGAGGGGGGTAAGGAGTGGTCCGCGCAGCGGACGGGAAGCCAACTGCTTGGCTTTCCGAACAACGAACGCCCGGAGCGACAGCGGAGGGCCGGGTCCGGCAGGACAGAGGGGGGCGCGACGGAACTCGACCTATCCGGGTTTCCCATCCCCCGCGAGCCTCAACCTCAAACCTTGACCAGTTGCTCCACGCGATCCTTCTGTCCAAAAATCCTCAAATACCGCTCGATCTCCTTGAGATCGCCGGTCGCCTTGGCTGGATTGTCGGAAAGCTTCACCGCCAGCCGGCCATTGGCCTCGGTGACCTTGCAGACCAGCGATATGGCGTCGAGGCTCTTGGTCTCTGTCGGCGCGCAGCCTTCGAAATCATTGGTCAAATTGGTGCCCCAGCCGAAGGACATGCGTACCTTGCCCTTGAAGTGACGGTAGGTCTCCTCGATGGTTTCCACCTCGAGCCCATCGGAGAAGATCAGCAGCTTCTGCCTGGGGTCCTTGCCCTTCTCGCGCCACCAGGACAGGATCTTTTCACCGCCCTCGATCGGCGGCGCGCTGTCGGGGCGAAAGCCCGTCCAGTCGGCCACCCAGTCCGGCGCGTCGCGCAGGAAGGAAGCGGTGCCGAAGGCGTCGGGCAGCACGATAAGCAGGTTGCCGCCATAGTAGCGCTGCCAGTCCTGCAGCACCTTGTAGGGCGACTGCTTCAGCTCTTTTTCCGAATTGGCGAGTGCCGCGAACACCATCGGCAGTTCATGCGCGTTGGTGCCGAGCGCTTCGAGGTCGTTGTCCATGGCCAGCAGCACGTTTGAGGTGCCGGTGAACGCTTCGCCGATGCCTTCCTTCAGCGCCTCCACGCACCAGCGTTGCCACAGGAAGGAATGGCGCCGGCGCGTTCCGAAGTCGGAAATGCGGATGCCGGGCAGCGCCTTCAGCCGTTCGGTCTTGGCCCACATCTTGGCCTTGGCGCGGGCGTAGAGCACGTCGAGCGCGAAGGGCCCATAGGCCCGCATGGCCGCGCGAGATCGGAGTTCGTTGATGATGGCGAGCGCCGGGATTTCCCACAGCGTCGTGTACATCCAGGGGCCGGAGAAAGTTAGTTCGTATTGTCCGTCGTGCTTGGAAAGCTCATAGTCGGGCAGCCGAAAACCTTCCAGCCAGGCGAGGAATTCCGGATCGAAAATCTGCTTGCGGCCATAGAAATTATTGCCACCCAGCCAGATCATCTCCTTCTTGGAGAAGCGCAGCGTGCGGGCATGGTCGAGCTGTTCGCGCAATTCGCCCTCGTCGATCTCGTCGGCGAGCCGCACCGAGGTGGTGCGGTTGATCAGGGAGAAGGTGGCGTCGACCTTGGGATACATGCCCCAGATCATCTGCAGCATCAAAAGCTTGTAGAAGTCGGTGTCGAGCAGGCTGCGCACGATCGGGTCGAGCTTCCAGGTGTGGTTGTAGACGCGCCGCGCAATATCGGTCTTGGCCATGTCTCGTTACCGCCTTCGCTGCCCTGCCACCACAATAGCGACAGGCCTCATAGCATCGAATTGGCCAAAACGCTGCCCGCTTTCAGGCTGGCCCGACAAAAAGAAAGTCCTGCGTGCGGCTACGAGGGTTTGCCGCCCATCACCTTGAGCGCGGGACGTTTGCGGCGGGTGACGAGGCGGCCCGCCACCGGGGCGTCGGCGCGGCCGTCATCCCCAGCCTTCTCGGCGAACAGCCAGTCCATGAACACCTGCACGATCGGCGTCGCCCGCATCTCGTTGCGGCAAACGACATAGAAGTCGTCGACCGCCGGCACCGACAGGCTGAACGGCGCGACCAGCATGCCCCTGGCGAGCAGCGCGCTTGCCGTCACCGAGTCGCCCAACGCCACGCCATGGCCGTGCACGGCGGCTTCCGCCGTCATGCGCGCATCGCCGAGATGATGGCGCCGGCCGCGCTCGAGGTCCAGCGCGTCGGCGGCGGCCAGCCAGGTGTGCCACTCGCGGCCGTCGTCACCATGCAGCAAGACGTGGTCGGCGAGGTCGCGAACGCTACGGATCGGCCGGTTGTTGATCAGCGTCGGGCTGACCACGGGAAACAGTTCGAGGCCCGACCATTTGCGCATCCAGCAATCGGCCCAGCTGCCATCGCCATAGTGCACGCAGACATCGATATGCGGCGCCCGGATATCCCTGGGATCGTTGGAGGGAATGAGCGTCAGCTGGATGTCGGGATATTGCGCGGTGAAGCTGCCCAGCCTCGGCGTCATCCACAAAAGCAGCAGCGCCGGCACGCAGGACACCGACAGCGCGCCGCTGCTTGCCGGCCGGGTCAGCCGTTGCGTGGCGGCGGCGATGCCGTCGAACGCGACCGATACCGCAGGCAAGAGCTCGGCGCCGTGCGGGGTCAATTTGACCCGCTGGCCGACGCGTTCGAAAAGCTTGACGCCAAGCGATTGCTCCAGCGCCTTGATCTGGTGGCTGACGGCGCCATGGGTGACATTCAGTTCGCTCGCCGCCTTGGTCAACGAGGCATGGCGCGCCGTTGCCTCGAAGGCGCGCAGCGGGTTGAGAGGTGGCAAGCGCTTGGCCATGGATGCTCGGCTTCATTGTGAGATTTTCTCACAGAAAACACCCTAACAATATCAATTGCTTTTTCAAAGCGGCTGCCGGACACTTTGCCCCAAGACAACATCAAGACGTGAAATCTGCGGACAGCCAGCGGGACAGCGGCCCGGCCGGATGACGGTCGGTTCGCGCGGGGTCACCGACCGGCAACACCGCATCGGCTGAGGAGAAGCGGATATGGGATACGATCGCGGCAAGCTCGACGCGCTGCGTCGCAAATATGGCGAGAGCCATGGCGGCGAGATGTTCGACCCGAAATTCCGCAAGGTCGCGGACAAGATCTTTTCCAAGAGCGGCACGCGGCTGGCGCCCTATTCCGGCATCCCGACTTTCCTCACCGCGCCCTATCGTGAAATCGCCGCCGAAAATCCGGACTTCGGCGACCTGCAGGTGGCAATCATTGGCGTGCCGATGGATCTTGGCGTCACCAACCGGCCGGGCTCGCGCTTCGGGCCGCGCGCATTGCGGGCCATCGAGCGCATCGGCCCCTACAACCATGTACTGGAATGCGCGCCGACGCATGAGCTCAGGGTGGCCGACATCGGCGACGTTCCGTTCCAGAGCCGCTACAGGCTGGAGACCAGCCATGAGGATATCGAGCGGCGCATCAACCAGATCGTCGACGCCGGTGTCATTCCGCTGTCGGTCGGCGGCGACCACTCGATCACGCACCCGATCCTGAAGGCGGTCGGCAAGAAGGCGCCGGTCGGCCTGATCCACATCGACGCCCACTGCGACACCAGCGGCCTGTTCGACCTGACCAAATTCCACCATGGCGGCCCGTTCCGCAACGCTGTGCTCGATGGCGTGCTCGATCCGACGCGCACCATCCAGATCGGCATCCGCGGCTCGGCTGAATATTTGTGGGAGTTCACCTACGAATCCGGCATGACAGTGGTCCATGCCGAGGAGGTGACCGGGCTCGGCATTCCCGCCATCATCGAGAAGGCGCGCAGAATAGTCGGCGATGGCCCGACCTATGTGTCTTTCGACATCGACAGCGTCGACCCGGCCTTCGCGCCGGGCACGGGCACGCCGGAAGTCGGCGGGCTGACGACCCGCGAAGTGCTTGAACTGCTGCGCGGCCTCAAGGGCCTGAACATCGTCGGCGGCGACGTCGTCGAGGTGGCGCCGCAATATGACGCGACCACCAACACCGCGCATGCCGGCGCCCAGGTGCTGTTCGAGATCCTGAGCCTGATGGTGTTCAGCCCGGCCGTCACAAGCAAGGGCGCCTGACGATCAAAGCCAAGGCGGCCGCCGCGCTGGAGCCGGCGGCCGACCCAAACAATCAAAAAGCTTCCAGAAGGGGAATGACAATGACAATCCGCTCGACATTCAAATCATCCATCGCCGCCGTCCTGATCCTGGGCGCGGCAGGTTTCAGCCTTGGCACACAGGCGGCCAAGGCTGACGCGCTGGCCGATATCACCAAAGCCGGCACCATCAATGTCGGCGTCTTCGCAGATTTCCCGCCCTTCTCCTCGGCCAGCGCGGACATGAGCCTCAAGGGCTATGACATGGACGTCGCGCAGTACATCGCCGACACGCTCAAGGTGAAGCTCAATCCGATCGCCGTCACCGGCCAGAACCGCATCCCCTATTTGAACGATCGTCGCGTCGACATCCTGATGAGCGTCGGCTACTCGAAGGAGCGCGAGCAGGTCATCGACTTCGCCGCCGCCTACGCGCCCTACTACATCGCGGTCATCGGCCCGGCGGCGATGTCGGTCAAAGGCAAGGAAGACCTCGCCGGCAAGTCGATCGCCGTCAATCGCGGCACGCTGGAAGATACCTCGCTCACCGAGGCAGCACCTACATCGGCCGACATCAAGCGCTTCGACAACTACAATTCGGTGATCCAGGCCTTCATCTCCGGCCAGACCCAGCTGATGGTCGTCGGCAACGACGTCGGCGCGCAGGTGCTGGCCAAGCAGGACGTGCTCAAGCCCGAGCAGAAGTTCCAGCTTCTGACCTCGCCCTCGCATATCGGCCTCAACAAGAATGAGGACGGCCTCAAGAAGGCGGTCAACGACGCCGTCGCCAAGATGCTGGCGGACGGCAAGCTGGACGAAAGCTCGAAGGCCTGGCTGAAGACGCCGCTCAACCCCGACAACCTCAAGGATTGAGTTGCCGTGGCCTTCGGCTGGCTTCCAGGTGCCGTGGGCGACATAGCGCATGGCGCCGCGACGACGATCCTTTTGATCGCCGTCACCACGCTGGCGGGAACGCTGCTCAGCATCCTCGGTGCCGCGGGACGGCGAAACGGCCCCGCGCTGCTGCGCCGGGCCATCGCCTGGTATGTCGAGGTGATGCGCAACACGCCGTTCCTGGTGCAGCTGTTCTTCATCTTCTTCGGCCTGCCGAGCCTCGGCATCAGGCTCGACCCGATCCTGGCCGCCATGCTGGCGATGACGCTCAACATGGCGGCCTACACGATCGAGATCGTCGGCGCCGGGCTCGACGCGGTGCCGAACGGGCAGACGGAAGCGGCCCTGGCGCTCGGGCTGAGGCCGCGACAGGTGTTCATCAAGATCGTGCTGCCGCAGGCGCTCAAGATCATCTATCCCGCGCTGACCAGCCAGATCGTCATCATGATGCTGGAATCCGCCGTGGTGTCGCAGATCGCGGTGCGCGAACTGACGTATGAGGCGGACATGCTGCAGGCGCGCACTTTTCGCTCGTTCGAGACCTATTTCGTCGTGACGCTGGTCTATCTCTTGATGTCGATGGGCTTGCGGCGGCTGCTGGTGTCAGGCGGACGCCGCGCGCTCGGAGCGGGCGTGTCATGATCGAGTTCACGCTGTGGGACATCGTACGCAACCTTCTGCTTGCGGCCCGCTGGACGGTACTTTTGTCGCTGGCCGCCTTCGTCGGTGGCGCGCTGGTCGGAATGGCGGTGCTGTTCCTGAGGATCGCCAAGAATAAATGGAGCCGGCGCCTTGCCTCCGGTTATATCGCCCTGTTCCAGGGAACGCCGCTCCTGATGCAGCTCTTCCTGATGTTCTTCGGCCTGCCGATGCTCGGCCTGCGCATCGAACCCTGGACCGCGGCGGTGCTCGGCCTGACCTTCTTCGCCAGCGCCTATCTCGCCGAAATCTGGCGCAGCGGTGTCGACGCGCTGCCGCTTGGTCAATGGGACGCCGGAGCCAGCCTCGGCCTGCACTATCTGCAGGAACTCAGGCTGATCATCCTGCCCCAGGCGTTCGCGATCACCCGCGCGCCGACGGTCGGCTTCCTGGTGCAGCTGATCAAATCGACCGCGCTGACCTCGATCATCGGCTTCGAGGAATTGGTGCGGACTTCGAATGCCATCAACAACGCCACCTTCGAGCCATTCAAGGTCTATGGGCTGGTGGCGCTGATCTTCTTCGTCATGTGCTTTCCGCTGACGCAATATGCGCGGTCGCTGGAGAAGCAGACATTGACGCGCTGAACCGAAAGCATCTTGTTTTGACCAACCTCGACGCGACCGCAAGCTGGGAAGCTGTGTGCTGTTAGAGCGTAAGTAGCCATCCTAATTTTCAGCATGGCTGAAGACGACAGTTCCATTGTCCTTGCGAACTTCAACGCAAATGATCCCCTCGTCACCCCTTCGGGTCTGAAACACGGAGATTGCGTGATCTTTTGCTACCTTTTCGGCGTCAAAGATCACCTTGTCGATGATGCCCTGTCTTCCATACCAAATAACGGTGAACGCCATTCGCCGCCTCCATTCGAGGCACCATAGGCGCTCTTACCGGTACCTTCAAACGGCGTCTGTGGCCAAAAGGCGGCGCGAAACGGCCGCCTTTCCGCAAATTCAGCCACCCATCTTCTTGGCCATCGCGCAGAAATCCGCATGCGACTTGTTGATCGTGGTGTCGCCGCAGTCTTTCAACACCGCCTTCTGTTCATCTGGCTTCATGGACATCCATGCGGTCTTGAAATCCGCTTCCGACCTGAGTGTTTTCATGCCGGCGTCCGTGAAGAACGGCGACATCTTTGCCGGATCGTCGAGCGCGGAGGTTCCGCCAGCAGATCCAGCCAGCGCCGAGCCAGTCATCATTGCGAGCGCCATCGCGCCCATAGTGAGCATTTTGAAGGTCACTTTCATCTCCTCACGATTTACGTCGATCGTATGCAACGATCATCCCTCGAAACGTCATCGTGCAGGAAAGGTTGCCCGCCTGCGTCGAAAGGCGGAATTCTATTCCGGGAATGCGTTCAGTGCCCGAGCGCCAGCGACGGCGCGATGCGGTCGCGCCGTAGCCAGCGGGCCAGAAGCAGGGCCGCCACCACGGCCAGTCCCGACGACAGGCCGATCCAGATGCCGACGCCGTGGAAGCCGAAATGGAAGGCCAGCAGCACGCCAAGCGGCAGGCCGACGCCCCAGTAGCCGATCGCGGCATAGATCATCGGCACCTTGGTGTCGTGCAGGCCGCGCAGCATGCCGGCGGCAACCGCCTGCGCGCCGTCGAAGACCTGGAACAAGGCGGCAAAGACCAGGAACGAAACGGCAAGCGCGATCACCCTGGCATTGGCCGGATTGCCGAGGTCGATGAAGGCGCTGATCAGGAGATGCGGCCAAAGCACCATCACCAGTCCCATCAGCGCCATGAACGAGACGCCGATGACGAAGGCGGTCCAGCCGGCGCGCGAGACGCCCTCGGGATTGCCGGCGCCATGCGCGAGCCCGACCCGCACCGTCACCGCCTGGTTGAGGCCGAGCGGCACCATGAAGGAGATCGAGGCGATCTGGATGGCGATCGCGTGCGCGGCCAGAGAATCCGCGTCGATCAGGCCCATCAGCAGGGCTGCCGCGTTGAAGATCGTCACCTCGAAGGCAAGGATGCCGGCGATCGGCAATCCGAGCCGCAGCAGGCCCTTGAAGCGCGGCCAGTCGGACCGCCAGAAACGGCCGAACAGATGGTAGCGCCGGAATTTCTTCTCCAGCATCACCACGACAGCCATGCCGACGAACATCAGCGTGCTGGACAGCGAGGTGGCAAGACCGGAGCCGGCGATGCCCATGGCCGGCACACCGAGATTGCCGAACATGAACAGCCAGTTGAAGAAGGCGTTGCAGGCGACGGCGACGAAAACGATGATCAGCGCCCAACCCGGCCGCTCCAGCGCCGAGATGAACGAACGCAGCACGATATAGCCGTAGAAAGGCAGCACCGCCCACTCCAGCCAGCGCAGATAGATGCCAGCCTGACGCGCCAGCGCGGGCTCCTGCCCCATGGCCAGCAGAATTGCCTCGCCGTGCCAAAGCACGAGCCAGATCGGGATCGCGATCAGGATCGCCAGCCACAGGCCCTGACGTACGGTGCGACGCAGATCGCGCACGGAATGGCGGCGGCGGCCAAGCTCGGTGGCGATCATCGGCGAGGTCGCCAGCATCAGGCCGAGGCCGAAGATCAGCGGCATGAAATAGAGGTTGGCGCCAAGCGCGCCGCTGGCCAGCGTGTCCGCGCCGAGGCGCCCCATCATCATGACGTCGGTGGCGGTCATCGCCGTCTGGCCGAGATTGGTCAGCACCATCGGCCAGGCCAGCGCCAGCGTCGCCCTGATTTCCCGACGCCAAAGATTTTCCGGCGCGCGAGCGCCGGCTTCGATCGCAGACATTGTCCTGCTCTTTCAGAACACGGCGCGTCGGGCCACGCCCGGAAGCCGCACAGCAACGGCACGAAATGGCGCCGTTTGCGCCGTCTATTGAACGAAACGCGACATGAAGGCAAGGGAGGAGGCGCCAGAACAGATTGAGCCAGCGCATTGCGCGGGAACCGCCGCCTCGTTCCCTTGCCGGCCAGGGACTGCTACGGATCAGACATCGGCGACCGGCGAATTGTGGGAGGCAGGATGGCGTTCAGACGCAGAAAGAACACGGCAGCAATCCCGCGCACGGCGCCTTCCTTCGAGCATATCGTCACCGAGGCGAGCGACAGTTTCCTGTGGCGGCTGGACGACTATCCCTGGGAGCGCAATGTCTGGAACTTCCACCCGGAGTACGAGATCCATCTGCTGCGGAAATCCTCCGGCGTGGTCCTCGTCGGTGACCATATCGGTGAGTTCGGGCCGGGCTACCTCACCATCGTCGGCGGCGGCCTGCCGCATGACTGGGTCACCGCGGTACGGCCCGATGAGCTGATCGAGGGCCGCGACATCGTGCTGCAATTCGATCCCGAGCGGCTGCGCGGGTCGGCTGACATGCTGCCCGAACTGCGCGAACTGGAGCCGTTCCTGGAACGGTCGCTGCGCGGCATCGTCTTCCACGGCGGGACCGCGCTTGAAGGCGCCGCGCTCATGGAGCGGATGGGCACGGTGCATGGGCTGACCCGGTTCTGCCTATTCCTCGAACTGGTCGATCTGCTGGCCAGGACCGACGAGTATGAGCTGTTGTCGTCGCCAGACTTCCAGCCGGTTCTCGACGCCGCCTCGCTCGACATCATCCAGCGCACGCTGACCTATTTGTTCCAGCATTTCGCCGAAGATCTGAAGCTGCCTGAGGTGGCCGAACTGGCCGGCATGAGCGAAAGCACGTTCTCGCGCTTCTTCCAGAAGAACACCGGCAATTCCTTCAGCGACCATCTTGCCAAGCTCAGGCTGTGGCAGGCGTGCAAGCTCCTGGCCGACACCGATATCCCGATCACCGACATCTGTTTCCAGGTCGGCTACATGAACATCTCCAATTTCAACCGCGCCTTCCTGCGCAAGCACAAGATGACGCCGTCATCCTACCGCAAGCTGTCGCGGCAGCGTCTGGCGATGCGCGCATAAGCGCATCCTGAATCATCCTTTTGGACCGGATCGATACTCGTGTGACGCGCCTCGTACGGGTGCGCCGGTTTTTGCGCTGCACAATGCATAAAAGTACAGGTCAGCTGCAACGGGGCTTCTAGCGCTGCCCAACGCAACTGCGCATTTTGGCGATGGGTGGCATGTCGTTCGGGCGATGGTGAGGATCGCGTAACCCGAGGACCTGCGTTTCCTGCGACGTATTCCTGGAGGAGAAAAGATCATGAAACCAGTTCGGCTCGCTGCCAGCCTTGGCGCAGCTTTCGTGCTTTCCGCTACCGTTTCAACCCTAGCCCTGGCGCAGGCGCCGGTCTGCTCGGCACCGGTCAAGGTGCTGGCGCAGCCCCGCGATGGCCTGACGCTTCTGGAGGACTCCAAGGCCGAGTTCGAGAAGCTCTCCGGCGCGAGCTTCAAGATCGATTATCTGAACGAAAACGACCGCCGCGCCAAGTCGCGCGCGGACGCGTCCACCGTCGGCAATTACAACGTCTACTATGTCGATGAAGCCAATGTGGCGCTTTTCGCCTCGTCGAAGTGGATCGTGCCGCTGACCGATTATTATCCGGCTGACTACGACTATGCCGATTTCGATCCGGGCCGCCAGAAGGTTGCCACCTATGACGGCAAGGTCTGGTTCGCACCGCTGACCGGCGGCGGCGACCTGATGGTCTATCGCAAGGACGTGCTGGAAGCCGCCGGCATCCAGCCGCCCAAGACGCTGGACGAGCTGATCGCCGACGTGCCGAAGCTGACCAATGCCGACAAGGGCATGTATGGCATCGCGCTGCGCGGCGCGCGCGGCTCGGGCGCCAATGTCTGGCGCTGGATGCCGTTCTTCAAGGCCTATGGCGGCAAGTGGTTCGACGGCGACAAGCCGGCCTTCAACTCGGACGCGGCCGTCAAGGCGACCGAGGCCTATCTGAAGCTGTTCAAGGATTCGGCACCGGGGACCCAGACCGGCAGCTGGGACGAATCGACCGGCGCCTTCCTGTCGGGCCAGGTCGCGATCCTCGTCGAATCGACGCCGCTTTCGGGCATGGCGGTCGACCCGAAGACCTCGCAAGTGGTCGGCAAGATCGGCTTCCTGCCGCCGCCCTCGCCGCTTCCCGGCGGCGGTTACGGCCACGGCCTCGCCATCGCGGCGAAGGCCAATGCGGACGACGCTTCGAAGAAATGCGCCGGCCTGTTCATCGCCTGGGCAACCTCGAAGGAAAACGAGAAGCGCCGGCTCGACGCCCATCAGTTCGGTGAGCTGAACCGCACCAGCATCCTGTCCAGCAAGGAGTTCGCCGATATCTACGGCGCCGATCTCGGCCAGGCGCTTGCCGAAACCGGCAAGGTCACGGCGGTGAACTTCTGGCAGGATCCGCGCTGGCCGGATCTCGGCGACCGCTGGGGCATCATCCTCGAGGAATTGATTGCCGGCACACGCACCGACGTCAAGGGCAGCCTCAACGAACTCGAGGCCTACGCCAATGAGCTGGTGAAGAAATAGGCCCCTCCCTCTTGCGGCGCGCGGTTCGCGGCATTCCTGCGAATGCCGGGACCTGTGCGTCGCAGGAGGGCCTGCCCTGTCCCGCGCGCGGGTTCCGCCATGTCCAGATATCAGAGACACAGCAAGGCCTGAGACCAATGCCTCGACGTTCATCCCTGCCGGTCACCTTTGCCGTGCCGACACTGGTCATTCTGCTGATCCTGTCGATGGTGCCGACGCTCTTCGCGATCATCATCGCCCTGCAGAACCGCGAGCTGAGTTCGACGGCCTATTCCTGGGTCTGGTTCTCGAATTTTGTCGACCTGTTCTCCGACCGCCGCTTCCTCAACGCCGTCTGGGTGTCGGTGAAGTGGGAGGTGGTAACCGTCGTCGCAACGATGGTCGTCGCGATCGGGCTCGGCGTGCTGATGTTCGAGGTGGCCTCGCCGCGCCTGCGCAACCTCTACTGTCTGCTGTTCATCATTCCGGTGCTGCTGCCGCGCGTGTCGGCGGCGTTCGTATGGAAGTTCGCCTATCATCCGCTCTACGGCATCGCCACCTACCCCTACCGGCTGCTGACCGGCGGGCTGATCTTCGACCCGCTGTCCAAGCCGTCGACGGCTTTGTTCGCCGTCGCTTCAGTCGATGTCTGGCAGTGGGGCCTGTTCTTCGCCGTCATCGTGCTGAAGCTGCTGGAGACCTTGCCGCCGCAGCCGATCGAGGCCGCCCGGCTCGACCACGCCAAGCGCTGGCAGATCCACGCCTATGTCACCTTGCCGATGCTGAAGGCGCCGCTGATCAGCCTGATGTTCGTCAAGATGATCGAGTCGCTGCGCTCCTTCGACCTGATCTATGTGATGACCCGCGGCGGCCCAGGGGTGGCGACCGAAACGCTCGACATGTACGCCTTCTCGCAAGGCTTCATCGAATCCGGCAAGGTTTCCTATGCCTCGGCCATGGCCGTGCTGATGATGATCGCCACCGTCATCACCTTCACCATGCTGTGGAAGCGGGTGCAGGCATGAGGCCCGGCCGCATCATCGCCAAGGCCGTCCTGGCCTTCGCCGGCTTCGTAGCGGTGTTTCCGCTGCTGTGGACAGCGCTCAATTCGCTGAAGAACAGCGTCGACATCATCACCCGCGTTCCCCGCCTGGTGTTCACGCCGACGCTTGCCAACATCAGCTACATCCTTGGCCGCGACAGCGTCATCACCGGCCTCTACAATTCGGTCGTCGCTTGTGGCACAGCCGTGCTGATCGGCGTCGTGCTCGGTTTGCCCGGGGCTTACGCGGTGGCGCGTTATCCCAACCGCTGGGCCGGCGACATCCAGTTCTTCGTGCTGTCGTTGCGCTTCCTGCCGCCGGTGGCCGTGGCGATCCCGCTTATGGTGATCTGGCTGCAGCTCGGTCTTTACGACACGCTGCCGGCGCTGATCGTCACCTATTCGCTGCTCACCATCTCGGTGATCATGTGGCTCGCCATTCCAGCCTTCCAAGGCGTGCCGAAGGAGATCGAGGAAGCCGCCTTCGTCGACGGCTACGGCGCCTATTCGGTGTTCTGGCGGATCGCGCTGCCGGTGGCTGCGCGCTCGCTGATCGGCGCGGTCGCCTTCAGCTTCGTGCTGGTCTGGAACGAGTTCCTGATCGCACTGATGCTGTCGAGTTCCAACGCCAAGACCTTGCCTATCGTCGCCTCCGAACTCTCCCAGCAAGGCATGAACGTGCCGTGGGGCATTCTCAACGCCTCGGTCGTGCTCCTGTCGTTGCCGCCATTGCTGTTCCTCGGTGTGCTCAGCGGCTTCCTGAATTCTGTTTTCCGGCAAAAAAAGACTTGAAGTGAGGACTACCCGATGCGGGCTTTGGTGCTTGAGAAAAAAGGTGAATTGTCGCTGCGCGAGATCGCGTTGCCGCTCGATGTCGGAGCCGACGATGTCAGGATAGCCATCCACACGGTCGGCGTCTGCGGCAGCGACGTGCATTATTACACGCATGGCGCCATCGGCAGCTATGTCGTGCGGGCGCCGATGGTGCTCGGCCACGAGGCTGCGGGCACAATCGTCGAGGTCGGCGCCAATGTCAGGAGTCTCAAGGTCGGCGACCGCGTCTGCATGGAACCGGGCGTGCCGAACCTGTCGTCGCGCGCGACAAAGCTCGGCATCTACAATGTCGACCCCGACGTCACTTTTTGGGCGACCCCGCCGGTGCATGGCATCCTTGCTCCCTATGCCGTGCACCCGGCCGCTTTCACCTACAGGCTACCGGACAACGTCTCCTTCGCCGAGGGCGCCATGGTCGAGCCCTTCGCCATCGGGATGCAGGCGGCTAGCCGCGCCCGCATCGTCCCGGGCGATGTCGCCGTCGTCGTCGGCTGCGGCCCGATCGGCATCATGATCGCCCTTGCCGCCCTTGCCGGCGGTTGTTCGAAAGTGCTGATTTCCGATTTTTCCGCGCCCAAGCTCAAGATCGCCGCGCAATATGCCGGCATCGTGCCGGTCAATGTCGGCGAGCAGTCGCTTGTCGATGCCGTCGCGGCCGCGACCGACAATTGGGGTGCCGACATCGTCTTCGAGGCGAGCGGCAGCCCCAAGGCTTTCGCCGATCTGTTCGACGTCGTGCGGCCAGGCGGCGCGGTGGTGCTGGTCGGGCTGCCGGTGGAACCGGTGGCCCTCAACGTGCCGGCGGCGATCTCGAAGGAAGTGCGCATCGAGACGGTGTTCCGCTATGCCAACATCTTCGACCGTGCCCTGCAGCTCATCGCCTCCGGCAAGGTCGACCTCAAGCCGCTGATCACCGGGACCTATGATTTCGCCGACAGCATCGAGGCGTTCGAACGAGCGGCCGAAGGCAACCCGCAGGACGTCAAGCTGCAGATCCTGCTTACCGGCGAAAAGGGCTGACGATGTCCGCGATCGTTTGCTCCCATGTCGACAAGGCCTATGGCGCCACCACGGTGATCCGCGATCTCAATCTCTCGATCGAGGAGCACGAATTCGTCGTGTTCCTCGGCCCGTCCGGCTGCGGCAAGTCCACCTTGCTGAGGATGCTGGCGGGGCTGGAGGACATCAGCGGCGGCGAGGTCTCGATCGGCGGCAAGGTGGTCAACGACCTCGATCCGGGCGATCGCGGCATCGCCATGGTGTTCCAGAACTACGCGCTCTATCCGCACATGAGCATTTTCGACAACATCGCCTTCGGGCTGCGGCGCCAGAAGGTCCCGGCGCCCGAGATCCGCAAGCGGGTCGAAGCGGTGTCGAGGACGCTAGGGCTCGAACCCTATCTCGGCCGCAAGCCAGCCGAACTCTCCGGCGGCCAGCAGCAGCGCGTGGCGATCGCGCGGGCCATGATCAAGACGCCCAAGGTGTTCCTGTTCGATGAGCCGTTGTCCAATCTCGACGCCAAATTGCGCAACCATATGCGCGTCGAGATCGCGCGGCTGCACCAGTCGCTGAAGACCACCACCGTCTATGTCACGCACGACCAGCTGGAGGCGATGACGCTCGCCGACCGTATCGTGCTGCTCAAGGACGGCATCATCGAGCAGATCGGCTCGCCGGCGGAAATCTACGGGCGGCCGGTCAATATGTTCGTGGCCGGCTTCATCGGCACGCCGAACATGAATTTTGTCGATGTGACGGTCGGCCGGGCCGGGAACGGCTGGACGCTGACCGGCGCCGGAACCGTGTTTTCGATAGACGGGGCGGGCTTTCATCTCCAGCCGGGCGATCGCGCCGTGCTGGGCATTCGGCCTCCGGACCTGAAGACGACCGGTGCCGGCGCCCCCGGCCTATTGCAGGGCACTGCCGATCTCATCGAATTCCACGGCAATGACGCGCTGGTGACATTCGGCTCCGGCGGCAAGGAGATCAGCGCGCTGGTTCCGGCACGCGACTGCCCGGTACTGCATGCCCCCGTCCGCTATGCGTTCGAGGAGAATGACATTCACCTGTTCGACGCGACATTGGGCGCGTCCCTGCGCAGGCAATAGCGCAAAAGCCTACCGGATCGCGTCAAGCATCTGCCGCTGCCGGTGCATTTCCAGGAAAATCCGGTAGTCGCGATCGAAGCGGGCGCCGGCCGCCGGGTTGGCGGCGCGTGTCCTGCCGCCCTGCTGCATGGCAAGGCAGGCGGCGTTGAGATCGGGGAAAAGCCCGGCGGCGGTCGCCGCCACCATGCCGGTGCCGAGCAGCACCGCCTCGTCGGCCAGCGGCTCGACCACCGTGCAGCCGGTGGCGTCGGCGTAGAGCTCCATCAAGAGCGGGTTCTTGGTATGGCCGCCGGTGACATGCAGCGTGTCGATCAGATAGCCGTTCTCGTTCAGCGCCTCCAGCACATGGCGCACACCGAGGGCGATGCCGACGGCGGTGCGCCAGTAAAGCTTGCACAGGCTGTCGAAGGACGAATCCAGCGTCAGCCCGCTGACGACGCCAACGGCATGTGGGTCGGCAAGCGGCGAGCGGTTGCCGTGGAAATCCGGCAGCACGTGCAGCCGGTCGGCAAGGCTCTCGCCCTCGGCGGCGCGCAGTTCGGCGACGCGCGCGGCGATCCTGGCATGCATGGCCGCGTTCGGCTCGCCGCCGGCGCCGTGCCAGCGGATGATGTGGTCGAGCAGCGCGCCGGTCGCCGACTGGCCACCCTCCGACAGCCACAGCTTCGGCAGTGCGGCTCCATAGTAAGGGCCCCAGACACCGGCGAAAGGCTGCGGGTCGGGCGACATTGCCATGACGCAGGATGAGGTGCCGGCGATCAGCGCCAGATGGCGACCGATATTCTGGTCGTCGCCGGCAAAGCCGCCGAGCACGCCAAGCGCCCCGGCATAGGCATCGATGACGCCCGCGCCGACGCGGCAGTTCTCGGTCAGGCCGAGTTCTGCCGCTGCCTGCGCCGTCAACGGACCGATATCGGCGCCGACCGGACTGGCCCGTTCCGGCAGATTGCCGTGTTCAAAAAGATCGTCGAGGCCGACGAGTTCGAAGAAATCGCGCTGCCACGCGGTGTCCTGGTGCGCCAGATAAGTCCACTTCGCTGTCAGCGTGCATTGCGAGCGGGCCAGCGAGCCCGTCGCCTGCCAGGTCAGGAAATCGGTCAGGTCGAATAAATAGCCGGCTTCGTTCCACGTCTTCGGCAGATTGCGCTTCAACCACATCAGCTTCGGCGTCGCCATCTCGGGCGACATAACGCCGCCGATGTAGTTCAGCACCTCGTGGCCGCTCGCGGTGCATTCGTCGGCTTCGGCGATGGCGCGGTGATCGAGCCAGACAATGGTGTCCCAGCGCTTGTCGCCGCTGGTCGACACACTGAGCTGGCCGCCCTGCCTGTCACGCACGACCAGCGAACAGGTGGCATCGAAGGAGATACCGGCAATATGCTCGGCGGCGACGCCGGCCTTTTCCCGCGCGGCACGCACGGCGGTGCAGACGGCGGCCCAGATATCGCGTGAATCATGCTCGGCATGATCTGGCTTTGGCTGGTTCATGGCTATCGGCCGCTCGGCGCGGCCAAGCAAGGTACCACTGGCGTCGAGAATGCCCGCGCGAGCGCTCCCGGTGCCGACATCGACCGCGCAGACAAACTGTTTCGTCAAGATGCTCTAACTCTCGCTCCCAGGCCTGCAATCAAATCGGGCAATTGCAGCATGTCAGCGAATATAAAGTCCGGTTCGGTCGACGCAAGCCGCGCTTTCAATCCCGGATTGCCGGCGTGTGCGCCACCGGTGAAGGCGAAGACGCGCATATCCGCCGCGAGCGCGGCCGCGACGCCGGCCGGGCTGTCCTCGATGACCAGGCAATTTCGCGGTTGCGCCCGCATGGCGGCGGCCGCGTGTAGGAAAAGGTCCGGTGCCGGCTTGCCCCTGGCAACCATTGCGGCGCTGAACAGATGCGGCTCCATCAGCGTCAGCAGGCCGGTGACGTCGAGCGCGTAACGAATGCGTTCCAGCGTGCCGGAAGAAGCGACGCAGTACGGCAGGCCGAGCTTCGGCAGCATCGCCTTGACGCCGGCGATCGGCTTCAGCTCCTCACGGAACTTTCGCATGAGGTCGACGCGCATGGCGGTGAGATGCTGATCGGTGATCTCCAGGCCGAAGTCGCGGCCAAGGATTTCGCGCACGCTCTTCATGCTCTTGCCGAGGAAATGCTCGTAGGCGGCGTCCTCGCCGATGCTGCCGCCGGCAAGTTCGATCATGCCGAGCAGCGCCGAGACGGAGAGCGCCTCGCTGTCGACCAGCACGCCGTCGCAGTCGAAGATGACCAGTTCAGGCGCCATGATGCCGGCTGGCTCTCAGAGCTTGCCGGCGAGATAGCGCGTCAGCGTGGCGCGCGCGCCATTGGCCCAGAGCACGTTGAGCGCGTGGGCGAAGGCCTCGACGAAGGCCGTGGCGCGGCCGACATCGCCATAGATATCGTCCATCGCAAGCCAGGCGGCGGGCGCGTCCTTTGCCGCCTTTGCCGTTGCCTGCAGCCGGTCCCAGCTCGGGTCGTTGGGCTCGATGACCGCCCCGCTGTCCGTGGTGCCGAAGCAGTAGCGGCACCACAGCGCCGATTCCAGCGCCAGACCGGCAACGCCTTTGCCCGCCTTCAGCCGGTCGGCGATGGTCGGGATGATGAATTTCGGCTGGCGGTTGGAGCCGTCGAGGCAGAGGCGGCGCACCGTGTCGCCGATCTTGGGATTGGAGAAGCGCTTCTCGATGAGCTGGTAATAGTCTTCCAGAACCGTGTCCGGCACCGGCGGCACAGTCGGGATGATCTCGTCATGCTCGAGCTTGTCGAGGAAACCGCGCACCAGCGGCTCCTGCATCGCCTCATGGACGAAGTGGATGTCCATCAGCCCGGCCGGATAGGCGATGGTGGCGTGGCCGCCATTGAGGATACGGATCTTCATCAGCTCGTAAGGGGCGACGTCCCTGACGAACTGCACGCCGACCTTTTCCAGTGGCGGGCGGCCATCGGTGAAATGGTCTTCCAGCACCCATTGCCGGAACGGCTCGCAGAACACCGGCCAATTGTCCTCGAGGCCGAAATCATCGGCAAGGATCTTGCGCTCACGGTCGCTGGTTGCCGGTGTGATGCGGTCGACCATGGCGTTCGGGAAGGCGACGTGGTCGCTGACCCAGCTCGCCAGGTCCTCGTCGATCAGGCGGGCGAGACCGATCACCCCATCCGACGTGACATGGCCGTTGTGGGGAATGTTGTCGCAGGACATGACCGTGAACGGCACGATGCCATCCTGGCGGCGTCGCACGAGGCCGGCCAGGATGATGCCAAACACCGTTTTCGGTGTGGCGCCCGGCTGTGCGTCGGCGACGATATCGGGATGGGTCGGGTTGAAGACGCCGGACGCCGGATCGATGAAATAGCCGCCTTCGGTGATGGTCAGCGATACGATTTTGATTGCCGGGTCGGCAAGCCGGTCAATTATGCCGGCGGCGTCGCCCGGCATCAGGAAATCGATCATCGCGCCGGTGACGCGGGCACTCATGTGGCCTTCGTCCTGCTCGACCACGGTGGTCAGCCAGTCCTGCTCTTCGAGCTTACCGCGGCCGATTTTCTCGCCGTCGAACACGCCAGCGCCGACCAGCGCCCAATCATGACCGATACCTTGGCCGAACAGGTCGTCGAGATAGACGGCCTGATGTGACCGGTGAAAATTGCCGACACCGAAATGCACGATGCCGGCTTTCAACGCCGACCGGTCATAGTTCGGACCTGCGACCTTGGACGGAAGCGTGCCTAGGCTCGAGGAAGAGAGTTTCACGGTCATCTGCTTTACCCTTTGGCCGATTTGCAGCCCGACTGTTTCGCCTCCTTCGGGAGGGCGAGGATGAGGGGCCGCACCTGGTTTTCCAGTATGCTGCCCCTCATCCGCCCCCGAGGCGCCTTCTCCGGAGGAAAAGAGAGAAGCGCCTTCCCCCTCAACTCGTCCTTTTCAACTCATCCATTGGCCGCCATCGACGTTGTAGGTCTGGGCGACGATGTATTCGGCCTCGTCACTGGCGAGAAACACGGCCATGCCTGCGAGGTCTTCCGGCTTGCCCATGCGGCCATACGGCACGCCTTCGCCGACCAGCCGCTTCTTTTCGCCTTTCGGTCGGTTCTCGTATTTGGCGAACAGGGCATCGACCTCGTCCCACATGTCGCTGTCGACGACGCCGGGCGCGATGCCGTTGACGTTGATGCGGTGCTTGATCAGGTCGAGCCCGGCCGACTGGGTCAGCGAGATGACCGCGGCCTTGGTGGCGCAGTAGACCGCGACCAGCGGCTCGCCGCGACGCCCGGCCTGGCTCGCCATGTTGATGATCCTGCCGCCCTTGCCGCGCGCGATCATCGAGCGGGCGGCTGCCTGCAGCATGAACAGCGTGCCGGCGGCATTGACGGAGAAAAGCTTATCGTAGCTCGCCCGAGAGATCTCCACGATCGGCGCCAGATCGAACAGAGCGGCGTTGTTGATCAGGATGTCGAGGCCGCCGGTCTTGCCCTCCACCGCTTTGACCGCGGCATCGATGGATGCCTGGTCGGTGACGTCGAGCTTGACGGCATAGGCGTGGTCGCCGATTTCAGCCGCGGTCTTGCGCGCCGCCTCCAGGTTGATATCGGCAATCGCCACCGTGGCGCCTTCGCGCACATAGGCTTCGGCGAAGGCTCTGCCGATGCCGCGCGCCGACCCGGTGATCAGCGCCGATTTGCCTTTCAGCCTCACTGCCCCACCCTCACTGGGCCATCGCCTTGCCGTCAGCGCCGAAGCGATGCAGCTTGGCCTTGTCGGGTGTAAGGTAGATCGTGTCGCCATGATGCACGGCCAGTTCGCCGTCGGCGCGCACCGTCAGCGGTCCGACGCCATCGGCCTGGACATGCAGGAACGTGTCGGAGCCCAGATGCTCGGCAACGCCGACGGTCGCCTTCCAGTCGCCCGCCGTGGTCGAGATCTGCATATGTTCGGGCCGGATGCCGATCGTCTTGGCGCGGTATTTGTCAGCCGGCGCACCCTCGATCAGGTTCATCTTCGGCGAGCCGATGAAGCCGGCGACGAACAGGTTGCGCGGCGTCTTGTAGAGCTCCATCGGCGAGCCGACCTGCTCGATGTTGCCCGCGTTTAAGACGACGATCTTGTCGGCCATGGTCATGGCCTCGACCTGGTCGTGAGTAACGTAGATCATTGTCGTCTTGAGCTGATGATGCAGTTCGCTGATTTCGAGCCGCATGGTGCCGCGCAGTGCCGCGTCGAGGTTGGACAGCGGTTCGTCGAACAAGAAGGCCGAGGGCTGGCGCACGATGGCGCGGCCGATGGCGACGCGCTGGCGCTGGCCGCCGGAGAGCTGGCCGGGACGGCGTTCGAGATAGTTGGTGAGGTTCAGCACGCGCGCCGCGTCCTTCACCTTCCTGTCGATGGTCGCCTGGTCCTCGCCCGCCATCTTCAGCGGAAAGGCGATGTTCTTGGCAACCGTCATGTGCGGATAAAGCGCATAGGACTGGAACACCATGGCAAGCTTGCGCTTGGCCGGCGCCTCGCCAGTGACGTCACGGCCGTCGATGTTGATGGTGCCGCCGCTGGTGTCCTCGAGGCCGGCGATCAGCCGCAGCAATGTCGACTTGCCGCAGCCCGACGGGCCGACGAAGACGACGAACTCGCCATTCTCGATCACCAGGTCGAGACCGGGGATGATGGACGTCGATCCAAAGGATTTGGAGACGTTCTTGAGCGTGATGTTTCCCATGGTTTCCTCCCCGAGAGCTATTTTTCGCCGATTGCTTCAGGCAATTTCCGTTACTTCACCGCACCAAAGGTCAGGCCGCGCACCAGCTGCTTCTGGCTGAACCAGCCCATGATCAGGATCGGCGCGATGGCCAGCGTCGAGGCCGCCGAAAGCTTGGCCCAGAACAAGCCTTGCGGGCTGGAGAAAGAGCTGATGAAGGCGGTGAGCGGAGCGGCGTCCGTGGTGGTCAGCCGGATGGTCCAGAACGCCTCGTTCCAGGCCAGGATGATGTTGAGCAGCATGGTCGAGGCGATGCCCGGCACCGCCATCGGCGTCAGCACGTAGATGATCTCGTTCCACAGCGACGCGCCGTCCATGCGGGCCGCTTCCAGGATCTCGCCGGGGATCTCGCGGAAGTAGGTGTAGAGCATCCACACCACGATCGGCAGGTTGATCAGCATCAGCATGACCATCAGGCCGATGCGCGAGTCCAGCAGGCCGAGATTGCGGAAGATCAGGTAGATCGGAAACAGCACGGCGACCGCCGGCATCATCTTGGTGGACAGCATCCACATCAGGATGTCCTTGGTCCGCTTGGTCGGCGAAAACGCCATCGACCAAGCCGCCGGAATGGCGACCAGCAGCGCCAGGATGGTCGAGCCGACGGAGAGCAGCACCGAGTTCAGGAAGAACTTGAAATAGCCGCTCTGCGCCTGGACCTCGGCATAGCTTTCGAAGGTCCCCGATGGGACCAGGTTGAAGCCCTGGATCGCCTCCTGCTCCGACTTGAACGAGGTGATGATCGTGTAAAGGATCGGGAAGAAGATCAGCAGGGCGACGATCCAGGCGGCGACGGTCGCGATTGTCTTGTGCTGGGTGGTGACTGCGCGTGCCATGATCAGGTTCTCCCGTATCGGCGATGGTGGCGGCAGGGTCGACCCCCACTCCGGTTTGCTGCGCAAATCACCTCTCCCCGGATCGACGGGGTAGAGGAAGGGCGCAGCTTCGATGCAGGCATTTCCTCTCCCCCGGGCAGGGGGAGAGGTGTCCCGCGCAGCGGGACGGAGTGGGGGTGGTTCAGCGCACGTGCCATCTTGACCTCCCTTACTTGTCCAGGTTCTTGCCGACGGCGCGCATGGCGAAGAAGGCGACGATGTTGGCGAGAATGACGGCGATCACACCGCCCGCTGATGCCTGTCCGATTTTGAACTCCAGCAACGCCTTCTGGTAGACGAGGAAGGGCAGGTTGGTGGAGGCATAGCCCGGGCCGCCATTGGTGGTGACCAGGATCTCGGCATAGACGGAGAGCAGGAAGATCGTCTGGATCAGGATGACCACGGTAATCGCCCGCGACATGTGCGGCAGCGTCAGATAGATGAAGCGGCTGATAAAGCCGGCGCCATCCATCTCGGCGGCCTCCTTCTGCTCGCCGTCGAGCGACTGCAGCGAGGTCAGGAGGATCAATGTCGCGAAAGGCAGCCACTGCCAGGCCACGATGATGATGATCGCCGTCATCGGATGCTGCCCGAACCAGTCGATCGGTTGCGCCCCGAAGAAGCGGGCTATGTCGGCGAAGACGCCATATTGCGGGTGCATGATCATGTTCTTCCAAACCAGCGCTGCCACCGGCGGCATGACGAAGAACGGCGAAATGACGAGAATGCGCACGATCCCCTGGCCCCACATCGGCTGATCGATGAGCAGCGCCAGCAGGATGCCGCCGATCACCGTGATCAGCAGCACGCTGACCACCAGGACAAGCGTGTTGAGGATCGACTGCAGGAAAGCCGGGTTGGAATAGAACAGCGCGTAATTCGAGAGGCCGACGAAGCCATCGCGCATCGGATTAAGCGGATTGTACTGCTGGAAGGAGAACCACAGCGTGAGAGCGAGCGGAACAACCATCCAGACCAGCAGCAGCACCACGGATGGCGCCATCATGAATCGGGCAAGCGAACGGGTCTGCTGAGTAGCCATGACGGTCACCCTTCAAGGATCAAACTGAATTATCAGAGGCGTTGAAGGCGGCCGCCCGAACTGGGTTTCGGGCGGCCGTTGCCGGTCATGATCGTCGGCCGGCATTCGGCACCGGGAGGAGCCTTACTTGATATAACCGCCCTCGGTCATCGCCGCGGTCGCGGCGTCCTGGGCCTGCTTCAGCGCATCGTCGACACTCGACTGACCGGCAAGAGCCGCCGAGAAGAGCTGGCCGACAGTGGTGCCAAGGCCCTGGAACTCGGGGATGGCGACGAACTGCACGCCGACATAGGGCACCGGCTTGACGGTCGGATGCGTCGGGTCGGCGGCGTTGATGGAGTCCAGCGTCATCTTGGCGAACGGAGCCGCCTTCTGGTACTCGGGATTGGCATAGAGCGAGGAGCGCGTGCCCGGAGGTACGTTGGCCCAGCCTTCCTTCGACGCGACGAGCTCCGCATAGTGCTTGCTGGTGGCCCAGGAGACGAACTTCTCGGCGGCGTCGGCCTTCTGCGTGCCGGCCGGGATCGCGAGCGACCACGCCCATAGCCAGTTGCCGCGCTTGCCCAGGCCGTTATCGGGTGCCAGGGCGTAGCCGACCTTGTCGGCGACGGTCGAGTTCTTCGGATCGGAGACGAAGGACGCCGCCACGGTGGCGTCGATCCACATGCCGCACTTGCCCTGCTGGAAGAGCGCCAGGTTCTCGTTGAAGCCGTTGGAGGAGGCGCCCTCGGGACCGTCGGCCTTCATCAGGTCGACATAGAACTGCAGCGTCTTCTTCCATTCGGGCTGATCGAACTGCGGCTTCCAGTTCTCGTCGAACCAGCGGGCGCCGAATGAGTTCGACATGGCGGTCAGGAAAGCCATGTTCTCGCCCCAGCCGGCCTTGCCGCGCAGGCAGACGCCGTTCACGCCACTGGCGCGGTCGGTCATCTTGTCGGCGGCCTGCTTGATGAAGTCCCAGGTCGGCGCGTCGGGCATCTTGAGGCCGGCCTTCTCCATCAGGTCCTTGCGGTACATGACGAAGGAGCTTTCGCCGTAGAAGGGCGCGGCATAGAGCTTGCCATCGACCGAGAGGCCGCCGGCGATGGCCGGGATGATGTCCTTGGCGTCGTAGTCGTCGCCGAGCTTGTCGAGCGGCAAGAGCCAGCTCTGCTTGGCCCAGATCGGAACCTCGTATGTGCCGATGGTCATCACGTCATACTGGCCGCCCTTGGTGGCAATGTCGGTGGTGACGCGCTCGCGCAGCACGTTCTCTTCGAGCGTGACCCAGTTGAGCTGAATGTCGGGGTTGGCCTTGGTGAAGTCGTCGGTCAGCTTCTGCATGCGGACCATATCGCCATTGTTGACAGTGGCGATGGTGATGGATTCGGCGTGTGCGGCGAACGCAAGCGCGCTGGCGGACAACAAGCCCAGGGTGAGCGTGCGAAGTTTCATCAAATTCCTCCCATAAACCAAGATGAGCATTTGCCTTGGCTGTGAGCAATTATTCACTTGGTGTGAATTATGTCAAGCCGGATTCGATGCTGCAGCGCAGCACGCGACCCGGCGAATGGCGACGGAGGGTTGGCGACAGGGCTCGAATTGCCGCCGCCTGGAATGCGGGCGACGGGCCAAAAGCCTCTCGAACGAGATGTGGTTTTCTTGTCCGGTCTGCCGTCAGCAGGCGATCTCGGCCAGCAGCCAGTCGCGGAAGGCGCGGATCTTGGGCACGTTGCGGCGCGCCTCGGGGTAGACCAGCCAGTAGGCGTGCCCGTCGTCGCCGACCAGGTCGAAAGGCTGGATCAGCCGGCCATCGGCGAGTTCGGCCTTGAACAGCGCCCTGGTCAGGATCGCCACCCCGTGGCCCGATATGGCCGCGTTGGCTTCATAGGCCTGCGCGCCCATGCTGCTGCCGGGACGCTTGGCAAGGTCATGGCTGCGCACGCCGGCGGCCTCGAACCATTGTGTCCACCAGATATCGCTGGGATCGAGGATCGGCAGCTTGAGCAGATCGGCCGGTTCGTTGATGCCGCCGATGCTCGCCGCGAGCTTCGGGCTCAGCATTGGCGTGAAGTCGGCATCGAGCAGCTTGTGGGCTTCCAGCCCCGGCCATTTGCCACCGCCCGAACGGATGGCAAGGTCGACATCCTCGCGGGCGAAATCCGTCAGCCGGCTCGACGTCTCGAGCCGCACGGCAAGCGACGGGTGCGCGATCTGGAACGCGCCGAGGTGGTGCGCCAGCCAGTTGGAGGCAAAGGTCAACACCGTGGTGACGCACAACAGCCCGTCCGCGCCGCCGCGCGCGGCGGCATAGGCCTGGCTAAGAATGGCAAAGGCCTCGCTGACGGCCGGCGCCAGGCGTTGGCCGGCTTCCGTGAGTTCGATCTGTCGCGGCCGGCGCAGGAACAGCGGCGCGCCGACGCGCTCTTCCAGCACCTTGATCTGATAGCTGACCGCCGCTTGCGTCATGGCGAGTTCACCAGCGGCCTTGGTGAAGGAAAGGTGCCGCGCCACCGCCTCGAACACCCGGATCGCCTGCAGCGGCGGGAGTTGCGAAACCTGTGGCGCGCTGAGGTCAGGCATAAGGCGTCCTTATGGGTCGTTATCGACGTTCGATTGGCAAAGGCGGCCGGCAAGGCCGACATTGATGCTCAACCCGTCATTCGGGTTCAGGATAACGAAGGTTGACGATCATGACCATGGCGCAGCAAAAATGCACTCCCGCTCCCGATCATCGCTGGATTTCGTGGCTTGTGGACGGGTTCGGCTGGTTCGCGACCAGCAAAAAGGCACATCTAGATATCAGGGACCTGTCGCCGCATCTGCTGCGCGACCTCGGTTTTCTCGACGGCAACGACCCTTTCGGCCGGCACAAATAGCCTTGCTGGCTTTATCGCAGGAGTCAGATGCCGGCCAGCAGGGCGACCGCCGTCCGCTCGTCGGTGATGAGGCCATTGACCAGTCGGCGATTCACGGCCGCCATGATACCCGGCAGCTTGCGCTCGCCCATGGCAAGCGCAATGACCAGCGACTTCTCACGCGACGGCAGCGCCGCCGACGACACCCGGTCATTGGTGATGCCCTCGATCATGCGACCCTCGCGATCGAACACCCAGCCGACGATTTCGGCGACGCCGCCGGCCTTCTGCAGGGCTTTCAGTTCGCTTTCGGAAATGAAGCCATCCTCGTAGAGCGGCGCCTTCGGCCCAAGGTCGCCAATGCCGATGAAGGTGACATCGGCCTCGGCGGCTAGCGCCAGCGTCGGCTGGATCATTGGCTGGTTGAGCAGCATCTCGCGCTCCTGCGGCGAGGAGGCGATGACCGGCAGCGGCATCGGGAAGGACCGCGCCTTGACCCTGTCGGCCATGGTGAAGATGACGTTGTAGAAGGCGGCCGAACCATCCGGCGAGATGTTGCCGGTCAAGGACACCACCTTGTGCTGCGGGCATTCCATCGGCGGCAATTGTTCGATCGCCGCCTTCAGCGTGCGTCCGGTACCGATGCCCATGACGATCGGTGTCGGTGACCGAAGCCGCCGCTCGATCTCGGCGGCAGCCGCTTCGGCGATGCCGATGGTCGTGGAGGATGAACTGGGGTCACTCGGCACCACCTCGAC
The DNA here is from genome assembly GCF_037179655.1 of Mesorhizobium sp. Cs1299R1N1. NCBI lineage: Bacteria > Pseudomonadati > Pseudomonadota > Alphaproteobacteria > Hyphomicrobiales > Phyllobacteriaceae > Mesorhizobium > Mesorhizobium sp. Cs1299R1N1. The sequence continues at coordinate 323,248 of NZ_JAPYKR010000009.1, forward strand.
AAGGTCGAGCGCGAAGCGCGATTTCAGCCGCGCGGCAAGGTCCAGGCAGTTGGCGATCGGATGATCGACGCGGACCTTGATCAGGCCTTCTGACACCGCCAGCGACACCAGCCGCTGCGCCGTCTGCCTCGATATGCCGAGCGTGGCGGCGATCTGGTCCTGTGTGTTGCCGGCAACATAGTAGAGCCAGCCGGCGCGCGCCGCGTCGTCCAGCCTGTTGGTGCCGCCATCCTGCCGGGTATTCACGTCCTGCCTCCCGAAACCGCCGATCATCAGGCGGTCATATCAGTTTCGCAGGGAATGGCCGCCTGCGCAATTGTCAATCTCAAGAGCAAATGCTTACACCGATATAGCGGAGTTTTCTGCACTATCATCCGGCTGGAGAAAGCGCGGCGGGTTCCGTTTTCATCAGAAGGCATGTCCTGTGGCCGCTAAAGGTTTATCTCCCGTCGCAAACCCTTTAAGGGATCGCAAAAAGGAGCGCTGCATGACACCGAAGGCGGTTTTCTGGGACATGGACGGCACGCTGGTCGACAGCGAACCGCTGCACGAGGCAGCCCTCATTGCAGCGATGCGCAATGCCGGCCTCACGCCGCCTGACGATCTGCATGAGCGCGTGCTGGGCGTCGCCGCCTGGCCGGTCTACGAAATGATGCGCGACGAGTTCGGGCTGCAACTGCCCTTCGACGAATGGATCGTTCACAAATATGAGCATTACCTGCCGCTGGTCGAGGGGCTGAAGCCGCGCCCAGGCGCGATCGAGGTCTTCAACGAACTGCGCGCGCTCGGTGTGCAGCAGGCGGTGGTCTCCAATTCGGACCGGATGATCGTCGACGCCAACCTGCACATGGTGGGGCTGACTTATCCCGGCATGAAGACGATCAGCCGCAACGACGTGCGCGAAGGCAAGCCGCACGCCGAGCCTTTCCTGCGCGCCGCCTATCTGGCGGACGTCGATCCCGCGCACGCCGTCGCGGTCGACGACAGCTGGCCGGGCGCCATGGCGGGGCTGGCGGCGGGAATGAAGACCATCTTCTGGCCTGAAAGGCCGATGGAAGGACCGCCCGGCGCGGTCGTCATCAACAGCGCCGAGGAACTGAGGGCTCAGCTCGGACTGTAGCCCTCAGTTCCGGTACGCCGGCTCCTGCTCGTCGAGGATCGCCTTCAACTCGGCGAGATGGCGTTCGGCCTGGCCGGGATAATCGTCCATCTCGCTCGCCGCCTTCTCGGCGATCGCATCCGAGAGCGTGCGCAGCGGCCGGCCGGTCCACAGCGCCTTGATGTAGGTCTCGGCGGCACGCTCGAAATAGAACATGCGGTTGAAAGCATCGGCGACGGTGTCGCCAATGACCAGCACGCCATGGTTGCCCATCACCATCACCTTGACCTTGGGATCGGCGAGAAGCTGCGAGCAGCGTTCACCCTCTTCCTCGAAGGCCAGCCCGCCATAATGCGCGTCGACGACGTGACGGTTGAAGAACATCGCCGAATTCTGGTCGATCGGCGGCAGCGTCGAGTCTGCAAGCGAAGCCAGCACGGTGGCGTGGATCGAATGGACATGCATGACGCAGCGCGCGTGCGGCACGTTGCGATGGACGGCTCCGTGCAGCCCCCATGCCGTCGGGTCGGGTGCATTCGGCCCTGAAAGCGTGCCGGGGTCGTTGGCGTCGATTTCGATCAGGTCGCTCGCCTTGACGCGCGAGAAATGCACCTGGTTCGGGTTCATCAGGAATCTGGTGCCGTCGTCGTTGACGGCCAGCGAGAAATGGTTGGCCACCGCCTCATGCATGTTGAGCCGCGCCGTCCAACGGAAGGCGCAGGCGAGATCGACGCGCTCTTCGTAGAAGGGCAGGTTGGTCAGCGTTTCCTTCTGCAGGCGGGCAATGCTCATCCTGGAATTCCTCCGGTTTCGGCAAGAATGCCGCGCTCCGCTGGTGCCCGCAACCGCTTTCGCTTGGTGCAGACCGCCAGCTATGCCGCCGTGCTTGCGGCGCCAACAGTCCGCAGTCCGCCGTGCTCGACGATGAAATCGATCACCTCCTGCAGGCCCTTGCCGCGCGAAAGATCGGTGAAGCCGAACGGCCGCTTGCCGCGCATGCGGCCGGCGTCGCTCTCCATGACGTCGAGATTGACGTTCACATAGGGCGCCAGGTCGCTCTTGTTGATGATGAGGAAATCGGAACGCGTGATCGCCGGGCCGCCCTTTCTCGGAATCTCTTCGCCCTGACAGACCGAGATGACATAGAGCGTCAGGTCGGCAAGGTCCGGCGAGAAGGTGGCGGCAAGGTTGTCGCCGCCGGATTCGATGAAGATGATGTCGAGATCGGGAAATTTGCGGTTCAGCTCGGCGATAGCCTGCAAATTGATCGAGGCGTCTTCGCGGATGGCGGTGTGCGGGCAGCCGCCGGTCTCGACGCCGACGATGCGGTCCTCCGGCAGCGCCTGCAGCCGGGCCAACATCATGGCGTCTTCCCGGGTGTAGATGTCATTGGTGACGACGGCGATGGAAAACTCGTCGCGCAGCGCCTTGCAGAGTTTTTCGGTGAGCGTCGTCTTGCCGGAACCGACGGGGCCGCCAATGCCGATACGAAGAGGACCGTTCGCTTGTGTCATGTCGGAAACTCCATAATGGCAAGAACCGCGAAGCCGAGCCCGATCAGCAGGCACAGCGGCGAATAGAGACTGGTATCGAGCCGCGCAAAAGGCTGTTCGGGTGCCAGCCGGCGCCACCAGGGCGTGAAACCGGCGATACCGCGCCCCAGGAACACCAGACCGATCAGCATCGACGTAGCGGCAAGCCCCTCCCTTGGAAACGGCGAGGCAAAGAACCCGATGAGCGCCAGCGGCCACAGCGTTGCCAGGCCAAGGCAAGCGGCAACGGCGAAACTGGCGAATGGCGTCGGCATTTCGTCGACGCCGCGAAAACCGACGACGGCGTGGGCGCAGGACGCCGCATCCCTGCCCGGCCAGATGCCGCCGATGCCCCAATAGACATGCAGTGCCGTGATCAGCAGCAGGACGAATGAGAGGACGAAGGCGAGGAGGATCATGAGCGGAACAATCGCGAGTACTGGGTTTCGTGCTTCATCGCCATGATGTCGGAAACGAAGGCGCAGCCGCCGAGATCGTCCGGTGTCGAGCGGGACGCGCGGGCGGCGGTCGAGAGCGCCAGCGGCTCGAACCCCGCCAGCAGCGTCGTGGCCTCGTTCTGGCCGATGACGCCGAGCCGGATCGCGGCCTGGACGAGGTTGGAGAAGAAGGCTTGCAGGAAGGCGGACAGCGCGTCCTGCAGCGCAATGCCGTTGCCGCCGGCGACAGTGCCGACAGCGACGCAATAGGCGCATTCGGCCGGCAAGCGCTCCAGCACTGGATTGGGCCAGGCGGCGGCGGCCTTAAGAAAGGCCGCACCTTGCAGCATGGTCTCGGTGTGACGTTCGCGCGAGCCTGCCAATGCCTCGGCCAGTGCTGCGACTTCGGCCAGATCGCCGCCTTCGCGGGCGCGGCGCCAGCTCTCGGCGAACAGCACGGCATCGTTCCAGCCCGAGCCCATCTCGACCAGCGTCTCCAGCCAGCCGGCAAGGCCAGCGGCATCGGTCACCAACCCATCATGCACCGCGCGCTCAAGGCCATGGCTATAGGCAAAGCCGCCGACCGGAAAGGCCGGCGACAGCCATGCCATCAGCCGCAGCAGGGCGATGCCGGAGGGCTGGTCAGTCATGATGATGATCGTGATGCGAATGCGCGTGGCTGTGCGAATGGGATTCGCCGTGGCCATGGCTGTGCGCCTCGGCGTGGGCGTGGCCATGCCCGCCGGAATAGGCGCCGCGGACCGGCTTGAACGGTTCCGAGACGTCGCGCACCGTGGCGCCGAGCCCCTCCAGCATCGCCTTGATGACGTGGTCGCGCAGGATGAGGATGCGGTGCGCCTCGATGCCGGCGGCGAGATGGCGGTTGCCGATATGCCAGGCGAGTTCGGTCAGATGCACGGCGTCGCGGGCGCGGATGTCATAGACCTCTTCGGGCGCCGCGACGATCTCGATATGGCCGCCATCCTCCAGCACCAGCCGGTCGCCATCGTTGAGGGCGACAGGTTCGCGCAGGTCGACCAGCACCTTGCTGCCATCGGCAAGTTCGATGGCGCGGCGGCGCAGATGCCGCTCGTCATGGGCGAGAATCGCACGGCCGGACGGTGCCGTGGCTCCAACACTGCCAGCAGGCAGCACCGAGACGGCGCGCGGAAATTTGGTGAAGTCGGTGTTGAGGTTGAGCTTCATTTCATGGAGCCTCCGTTAGCTTGCGCCCGCGCACGGGCAGGCCGCGACAACACGCGGTCGAAATAGGCGTTGACGCGGTCGGAGTCGATCGGGAACCGGCCGGCACGCGCCCAGCCGCCCATGTCGCCGAGCAGCACGTCGACAGCCGAGAACCGGTCGCCCAGCGCGAACAGCCTGTCGCCGAGCCGGCGGTCCAGCGCCTTGACCTCCGTGGCGAAGTCATAGGCCGCGGCAGGACCGACATCGACCCGAATCTCTTTCGGCAAGAGGAAACGATGGCGCAGCTTGTTCCACAGCGGCGCTTCGAACTCCGACTGGGCAAAATGCATCCAGGAATCCATCTCGGCACGGCCGGCGAGGCCGAGATTGGCGCCCATGCCTTTGTCGGCATGCTTGTCGCCGAGATAGACGCAGATCGCCGCCGAATCCGTCACCGTCAGCTCGCCATCGATGAGGATCGGCACCTTGCCCGACGGGTTGAGCGCATAGGCTTCCGGCGAGCGGAGCTTGACCTCGATGAATTCATAGGGCTCCCCGAGCTCCTCCAGCATCCAGAGGACGCGGCTGACCCGGGATCCGCGCGATCCGACGGCCTTGTACATCGTTGAACCTGCCTTTCCCCGGAACACTAGATCATCGGGAGGTGTCATACGATCGTGTCGAAGAGCCGCAGGATGAACGATATCTGGTAGATGAGCGCGGCCGCGACGAAGGCGATGTGGAAGCGGCGGTCGCGCACCAGGATCGCGGCGATGCAGAGCGCGACGAAGACCGGCGTGCGGAACAGATATTCGTTGCCGAAGCGGGCGAAATGCTCCGGACCTTTCAACAGGGTGTCGATGACGTCGAGCAGGTAGGTCCCCGCCAGCAGGCCAAAGAACCAGGCGCGGCGCGAATAGAAGAAATCCTCGTAACTGGTGTAGTCCAGCATCGAATCCGGAAACAGCAGCGCGCACAGCAGGAATAGCGTGATGGCGTAGAAAATGATAAAAAGGTATTTGCCAAAGGTCCACGTTTCGATGGCGTAGAGGTCGAACTCCCACCACCAGAAATGCACCAGCATCAACAGCACCGAGGCGACCCAGGCCAGATGCACGGGATAGAGCCGATATTGGCCGGGATGCTGGACGATGCGCGCCACCCCCGACAGCAGGCGGGCGACGCCTAGCCCGATCACCATGCCCATGACGATGCGGATATGCGGGAAGATGTCGTGGGCGGAGGCTATTTCGGTGGCCATGGATCTTGGAAGAAACGCTGGTGGGGAAAAAGAGGCAGCTAGTCTCGCAGGAAATCATCCATTGAAAGAGGGCCGCCAGGCCAAAATCTCCCATCGAGCGCCTGCTTGGCACTGAACGGTGGCTCACTTGGAAATTGCGATTTCCGCAGGCCGGATTCCTGAATGGCAATGGGCAACGCGTCTTTGTAGGACTGATCGAAGATTTGAGCGGGATAGCGACGAAGACTCTGACTATCCTTGAGGATACCTTCGACCCAGACACGCTGCTCGGAAATCGACGATTGCCAGCTGTGGCATCTGTGGCCCGGCTGGAATTCCCATTTCAGGAGGTGTGCAATCAACACCCGCATCCGGCTGCGAATTTCTCTCCGGTCACTTCTCCCCAAGCTTTCTATCTCCTCGGCAAGGTTCTCGCGGTCGAGATCGGAGAGACGACCCTCGCGCAGCAACGCACCCTGCTCGGCGCACCACTGGGCGTAGTCTGTTTCATAGGGTGTCATGGCCCTGAGACGGTCAATCCTGTTCATATGCGCATAATGCCCTAAAGCGCGCCGCGTTTAAACGGCTTCTTGGCGCGGGCACCGGTGACGCTCAAAACAGAAAATACCGTTGTGCCATCGGCAGCACCGTCGCCGGTTCGCAGGTCAGCAACTCGCCGTCGGCGCGAACTTCGTAGGTTTCCGGATCGACCTCGATATGGGGCGTGGCGTCGTTGAGCACCATCGAGTGCTTGCCGATGCCGCCGCGCGTGTTCTCGACGGCGACGAACTGCTTGTCGACGCCAAGCCTGCCGTGCAAACCTGATTCGAGCGCGGCCTTCGAAACGAAGGTCACCGACGAATTGGTCCGGGCTTTGCCATAGGCGCCGAACATCGGCCGGTAGTGCATAGGCTGCGGCGTCGGGATCGAGGCGTTGGGGTCGCCCATCGGGGCGGCGGCGATCATGCCGCCGATCAGCACCATGTCCGGCTTGACGCCGAAGAAGGCCGGGTTCCACAGCACCAGGTCGGCGCGTTTGCCGACCGCGATCGAGCCGATCTCCTTCGAGAGGCCGTGGGCGATGGCCGGATTGATCGTGTATTTGGCGATATAGCGGCGGACGCGGAAATTGTCGTTGTCGCCGGTCTCCTGCGGCAGTGACCCGCGCTGGCGCTTCATCTTGTCGGCGGTCTGCCAGGTCCGGATCGCCACCTCGCCGACGCGGCCCATGGCCTGGCTGTCGGAGGAGATGATCGAGAAGGCGCCGATGTCGTGCAGGATGTCCTCCGCCGCGATGGTCTCCTTGCGGATGCGGCTTTCGGCGAAAGCGATGTCCTCGGGGATCGACGGCGACAGATGATGGCAGACCATCAGCATGTCGAGATGCTCGGCCAGCGTGTTGACGGTGTAGGGCCGCGTCGGGTTGGTCGAGGACGGGATGACGTTGGGAAGGCCGCAGACCTTGATGATGTCAGGCGCATGGCCACCACCGGCACCTTCGGTGTGGAAGGCATGGATGGTGCGGCCCTTGATCGCCGCCACCGTGTTCTCGACAAAGCCGCTCTCGTTGAGCGTGTCGGTGTGGATCATCACCTGCACGTCGTAGTCGTCGGCGACCGACAGGCAGCAGTCGATCGCGGCCGGCGTCGTGCCCCAGTCCTCGTGCAGTTTGAGCGAGCAAGCGCCGCCCAGCACCATTTCCTCGAGTGCGGCGGGCAGCGAGGCGTTGCCTTTACCCGACAGGCCGATATTCATCGGGAAAGCGTCGAAGGACTGGATCATGCGCGCCATGTGCCATGGCCCCGGCGTGCAGGTGGTCGCCAGCGTGCCATGCGCCGGGCCGGTGCCGCCGCCGAGCATGGTGGTGATGCCCGACATCAGCGCTTCCTCGATCTGCTGTGGGCAGATGAAGTGGATATGCGCGTCGAAGCCGCCGGCGGTGAGTATCTTGCCCTCGCCGGCGATGATTTCGGTGCCGGGACCGATGACGATAGTGACGCCATCCTGCGTATCAGGATTGCCGGCCTTGCCTATTGCGGCGATACGGCCATCCCTGAGGCCGACATCGGCCTTGAAGATGCCGGCACTGGCGTCGATCACCAGCGCGTTGGTGATGACGGTGTCGACCGCGCCCTGGGCACGGGAAACCTGGCTCTGGCCCATGCCGTCGCGAATGACCTTGCCGCCGCCGAATTTCACCTCCTCGCCATGAATGGTGAAATCCTTCTCGACCTCGATGATCAGCTCGGTGTCGGCAAGCCGCACTCTGTCGCCAACGGTCGGACCGTACATCTGGGCGTAGGCGGCACGGGTTAGTCTGGCCATCAGCGATTGCTCCCGAAATGCGGTATGATCGAAGCCCGTCTGCACATTGTCGCCATCCAATGGTCACGTAATGACCCGCTGGGCGACACCTTCTGATCCCATTTGGCGGTTGAGGTTGGGACGCCACCCCAAAGCGACCGTTTGCCAAATCGATGGAAGGAAAATCCATGCGCAAAACGATAGTTCTTGCAACCGCCGCCACCCTGATACTGGCTGGTGCCGCCAGTGCCCAGCAGCAGCCCGCGCAACAGCCCGCTCCGACCACGCCGGCTCCAGCCGCCCCTGGCGGTCAGCAGGCCGCGCCAGCGATCCAGAGCGTCAACGTTGTCGACATCAGCGAGTTGCCGAAGGACACGCAGACGCAGGTCAACCAGGTGATCGCGCAGCGTGGCGACGCCGGCCTGCAGAAACTGCGCAGTTCGATCGACGCCACCCCCAAGGTGAAATCCGCTCTCCAGGCCAAGGGAATGACCTCGGCTCAGGTGGTCGCGGCCAGCATGGAGCCGAATGGCGCGCTGACCCTGATCACCAAGAAAGCGAGTTAAGGACCCGGCGTGGCGGGCCGGTATCCGGTCCGTCCGCCGAATCATGACGGGAACCGTGGCAGGGCCGGAGTCGTTTCGTTTCCTGAGCGTCGAAACAAACCGCGAAAGTGGACGATGACCGACACCACCTTGCCCGATGCCCGTTGGCTGCACGCCGTTGCCGCGGCAGCGTTTCTCGCGGCGAGCGTTCCCCAGGCCGCGCTGAACGCGCAGGGCCTTCAAAGCCCGGAGACTGTCGACCGGATTGTCGGCTCGCAAGTCAACCAGGAAGAGGCCAAGACGACCGCTGAGATCGGAAAGGTCAATTCGGCGATCGACCGCACGCGCGAAAACATCAGCACGGTGCGCAAGACGTCCAAGCTCGACAAGGTCGATATCGTGTTCCTGACCGACGCGGCGCGCAGCGAGGGCGGCCCGCCGCCGGCCATCGAGAACAAGGTTAGGCAGCATCAGGACGATGTCGCGGAACTGCGCAAGGAGATCGAGGCCAACGCCCTGCTCTACAATGCCATCGAGTCGCGGCGCGTGCTTGCCGATGATGTGCTCGCCGTGGAGTTCGATGATCCCGGAAAGATCGTCATCTATGCGGCCGCCAAGCCGTCGGGCTGAGCGGCGCGCAGTGCTTGCGTTCATGCCTGCCCTGAAGCCGCTCGACACCCTCACAGCTTGCCCATCACCTTCTGCTGGAATCCATAGACCTCGCGCTTGCCGCCGAGCGGTACCAGCGTGACGTCGCGTTCCTGCCCCGGTTCGAAGCGCGTGGCGGTGCCGGCGGCGATGTCGAGGCGCATGCCGCGCGCGCGCTCGCGGTCGAATTTCAGCGCCTCATTGGTTTCGTAGAAATGGTAGTGGCTGCCGACCTGGACCGGCCGGTCGCCGCCGTTGGCCACTTTCAGGATGACGGTCGGCAGACCCTTGTTGAGTTCGATGTCGCCTTGGGCGGGAATGATTTCGCCGGGGATCATGGGACCTCACACAACGCCGAAGGCGAGGCCGACGCCGATCGCCGCGCAGGCGGCACCCGCGATGCGAGCCACACCACGGAATCTCATGCCAACGCCGAGACCAGCGGCGATGCCGATTGCATGAAGCAGCACGGTGGCAACGGCAAAGCCGGCCATATATTCGAGGCCGCCGGCATTTTCCGGCACTTCCGTGCCATGGGCATGGCCGTGAAACAGCGCGAACAGGCCGATGATGGCGACACCGGCCGAAACGGGGAGATCGACCGCCAGCGCCACCAGCAGCCCAAGCGCCACGACGGAGGCCAGTATGCCCGGCTCAACGAAGGGCAGCGGCACGTGCAGCATGCCAAATGCGCCGCCGGCCAGCATGACGCCGACGAACGCCGCCGGCCAAACCCAGATCGCCTTGCCGCCCTTGAGGGCCGCCCAAAGGCCAACAGCGAGCATCACCGTCATGTGGTCGAGGCCCGACAGTGGATGCGTGAAGCCGGCCATGAATGAAGATGTCGTGCCGATGCCGACATGGGCGTAGGCAGGCATGGCTGCCGCGACGAGCAGGATCGCCGAGAGGCACAGGCGTTTGACAGGGACCATTTTATTTTGCCTTTCGTTATGCGGTGTCAGGCGGCCTTGCGGGAGCCGCAGCCCTCGGCCTTGAGCACGCGCTTGGTCGAAGCCGGATATTTCTTCAGCATCGCGGCGGGACGGATCGGCCGGGCGGTAAAATCGCCGCCGCAGTTCGGGCAGACGCGGCCAAGCACGTTTTCGACACAGCCCGCGCAGAAGGTGCACTCGAAGGTGCAGATCAACGCATCCTTCGCTTCCGGCGGCAGATCCTTGTCGCAGCATTCGCAGTTCGGGCGCAGCTCCAGCATTTTTCTCTCTCCTCACCGGATCGGTTCGTGCACGGTCACCAGCTTGGTGCCATCGGGAAAGGTCGCTTCCACCTGCACGTCATGGATCATTTCGGCGATGCCTTCCATCACCTGCGCGCGGCTGACGACATGGGCGCCGGCCTCCATCAGCTCGGCGACCGGCCGGCCATCGCGGGCGCCTTCGACGACGAAATCGGTGATCAGCGCGATGGCTTCCGGATGGTTGAGCTTGACGCCGCGCTTGAGCCGCTTGCGCGCCACGATCGCCGCCATGGCGATCAGCAGCTTGTCCTTTTCCCTTGGCGTCAGGTTCATGCGTCTTCCTGAAATGATGCGGACACAGTCACAGTGACCATAATTTGGGCAACCCCGCCCTTCCGTTGAGCAATTCGACGAGCGGGACCAGCCGCTGGCGCAGGTGGTAGCCGTCCCCGGCGTAAAGCCTCGCAAGAAGCTTGCCAGATGTCTTCACGGTCCAGACGCTGGCGCCACCCCGGTCGCCTATGATCTCCCGAACCGGGTCGAGCAAGGCTTCCGCGCGCGGCGACACCAGCAGCAGCGTAGCCACGGCGATCGCGCCACCTGATATCGCCGGACGGGCCAGGGTGTCGGCGATATCGGGTCCGATGCGGAAATCCTCGGCATGGATGAGGGTTCCTTCCCTGCGAACACGCCAGCGGTCGCGAAAAGTGCCCTGTGCGGCACGTTCGCCCATGGCCAGGCGGCCGAAGACGGCCGCTTCCAGCACCAGCGCCTCGGCCCCTGCGGCAAGTTCGACGTCTAACGTACGGGCAAAGGCGGCGCGGTCGAAGACGATGGTTTCCTGCGGCAGCCAGGCGATGCTGCCGTTGGCACCCACGGTCAGCTTGACCCGCACTTCGGCATGATCGGATGCGGCGCGATAGACTTTTTCGCAGGCCTGGGTCGTTATCGCGGCGCTGGCATCGACGCCGACATCGACATCCCAACCGAGGCGGTCGCCGCCGGTCAGCCCGCCGGCGGTGTTGATCAGGACGGCCTCCAGCGGGCCGGCTGGAACGGCCGGCAGCCTTATCTTGGCGGAGCCGTCCTGATAGAGGCGCCGCAGCCGCGTGCGTCCCTCGATGCTGGCGCAACCAAGCTGCGCCTTGCCCGCCGCGCGCTGGGCCGGTTGACCTGAGAACTTCGTATTTTCGATCGTATCCACGCCGTCAGGTTAAGCACTGTGGCGCTTTTGTCGACATATAGCTTGTTGCTTGATGACGTTTCCGTTTCTATAGAGGGAACCACCTTGGTACGGTCAGGCAACGCTTGGCGGGGGTAGAAGGCGAAGATCGCGACCTGATATCGAGGACAAGAAGGCGCTGTTCAGCGTCGGAAACGACAAGTGGGGAAGAAACCGAATGGCTGACCAGCTGGCAACGGACATCATCGAGAAGATCAAGGCCCATGCCGAGCCGGGCGGCGAGGAAATCACCACCACGACCGAATTGACGGCGCTCGGCATCCATTCGCTGGAGCTGACCGAGATCATCTTCGACCTCGAGGAGCAATATGGCATCGAAATTGAGATGAACACGGTCGATGCCTGGAGCAATCTGAAGAATGTCGGCGACATGGTCGAGGCCGTTCGCGCGCTGATCGCGAAAAAAGCCTGACCGAATGCTGAAGCGCGTCGTCATTACCGGCATCGGCGGGCTGTGCGGATTGGGCACCGATGCGCAGGCAATCTGGGCCGAGATGCGGGCCGGCCGGTCGGCGATCGGCCCGATCGACAATCCCTTCCTGCACGACCTGAAGGTCAAGACCGGCTGCGAGATCAAAGCGCTGCCGGATCACGGCATCGAGCGCAAGCAACTGGTGTCGATGGATCGCTTCAGCCTCTTGGCGGTGATCGCGGCGAAAGAAGCCATGCGACAGTCCGGATTGATCCCGCATGCGGCCAATACCTATCGGATGGGCACCATTGTCGGTGTTGGCGTCTGCGGGTTCGAGACGGTCGAGGAGAACTATCGCGCCATCCTGATCGAGGGCAAGAATCGCGCCGGCATCTTCACCGTTCCCAGGGTCATGCCGGGCGCAGCCGCCGGCCAGGTCAGCATGCATCTGGGTTTGCGCGGACCGGTGTTCGGCGTCACTTCGGCCTGTTCGTCGGCCAATCATGCCATCGCCTCGGCGGTCGACCAGATCAGGCTCGGCCGCGCCGACGTCATGGTGGCCGGCGGCACCGATGCGCCGCTGGTGTGGGGCGTGCTGAAGGGCTGGGAGGCGCTGCGCGTGCTTTCGCCCGACACGTGCAGGCCGTTCTCGGCCGACCGCCAGGGGCTGGTGCTGGGCGAAGGCGCCGGCATGGCGGTTCTGGAAAGCTACGAACACGCGATGGCGCGCGGCGCCACCATTTTGGCCGAGATCGCCGGCGCGGGCCTTTCGGCCGATGCCTCCGATATCGTCGCGCCGACCGTCGAGGGGCCGGAAGCCGCTATGCGCTTCTGCCTGGCCGATGCCGGGCTCAATCCCGAGGATGTCGATTACCTCAACGCGCACGGCACAGGCACCAAGGCCAACGACCAGATCGAAACCCTCGCGATCAAGCGCGTCTTCGGCGATCATGCGCGGGCGCTCTCCGTGTCCTCGACCAAGTCGATGCACGCGCATTGCCTCGGCGCCTCGGGCGGGCTGGAGATGATCGCCTGCGTCATGGCGATCCGCGAAGGCGTCGTGCCGCCGACGGCGAATTACCGCGAGGCCGATCCCGACTGCGATCTCGACGTGACGCCGAATGTCGCGCGCGAGCGCAAGGTGCGCGCCGCCATCAGCAACGGCTTTGCCTTCGGCGGCACCAATGCGGTGCTGGCCTTCAAGGCCATCTAATCCCGGGCCGTTACTACGTGCCCCGGGCGGTTCACTACCTGCCCCGGGCGGTCACTACCTGCCCCGGGCGGTTCGGATCGATTGACCGTCCGTGCATGCTGAAGCGTCGCCGCATATTGATCCGGCCGCGCCGCAGCCCTAATTCTGGCCAACCCGCCGACACCGCGCCGCTTGGCGCAAATCCCCCTCAGGAGTTCTCGATGGCCGACCTGTCCGCCTTTCCGATCGCAACCCGTTGGCCGGCCAAGCATCCGGACCAGATCCAGCTCTATTCGGCAACGACGCCGAACGGAGTGAAGGTGTCGATCGCGCTGGAGGAACTCGGCCTGCCCTACGAGCCGCACCTGATCAACATCGGCAAGAACGAGAGCTGGACGCCTGAATTCCTGTCGCTCAATCCCAACGGCAAGATTCCGGCGATCATCGATCCCAATGGCCCGGACGGCAAGCCGATCGGCCTATTCGAATCCGGTGCGATCCTGCTCTACCTCGCTGAAAAGACCGGCCTGCTCATCCCAGCGGATGCAGCGCGGCGCTACGAGACCATCCAGTGGGTCTTCTTCCAGATGGCGGCCATCGGGCCGATGTTCGGCCAGGTCGGTTTCTTCCACAAATTCGCCGGCCGAGAAATCTCCGACAAGCGGCCGCTGGAGCGTTACCGCGACGAATCGCGCCGCCTGCTCGGCGTTCTCGACGTCAGGCTGAAGGGCCGCAAATGGATCATGGACAGTGACTACACCATCGCAGACATCTCGCTGCTCGGCTGGGTGCGCAACCTGATCGGCTTTTACGAGGCGCGCGATCTGGTCGGCTTCGATGATTTCGCCAATCTGGCAGCGTGGCTCGAGCGCGGCCTGGCGCGGCCAGCGGTGCAGAAGGGCCTGACCATTCCGGCGCGGAGCTGAACCTCCGGCCCGTGGGGAAGCGCGTCCCTACTTTGCTTTCGCCTTGGGTCCGCCCCTGCCGACCACGGAGGCGGCAAGAGACGCCACACCCCGCGCCGTGGCCACCACCGCTCCGGCTGCGACATTGGCTGCGGCGCGAACCTTCGAGCCGCCGCTGGCGGCCGGCTTCTTAGCGTGGGCTGGCTTGGCGGCCGCTTTCGACGCGCTACCTGGCACGACTTTTTTCGGCGACGCCTTGCCGAAGGCCTTTGTATCCTTGGAGCGTTGGGCGACCGCCGGGCCGGCTCCGGCCGTAGATTGCGGCGCCTTCGGTTGGGCTGACTTGCCCCTGGGCTTTTTTGCCTTGGTTGCCATCGGACGGAATCCCTCTTCTGGCATGATTGCCTGATCGGGATAACGTCTTGTAAGTCTTAAGGTTCCCGCCGAAAAATACTGAAAATTAAACAGGTTAATCGAGATTAACCCGGGTTAATCGAGATTACCCGGGTTAACCAATGACCAGGTCGGCCGCCCGGCGCCGTGCCAGCACGCGTTCGATGTTGGGCATGTCGTTGGAGGCGATCCAGGCGCGTGCATCCGCCTCGGAACGGCCATGCTCGTGCCAGCGTTCCATCAGGCGGCGTTCGAGCTCATTGCGCGGAACGTCGACGAAGATCGAGAAATCGAACAGCGGCGCCAGGCGCGACCACGGCTCCTCGTCGAGCAGCAGGTAATTGCCTTCGACCAGGATGAACTTGGTCTCGGCACCGACGATCGCCGCGGCGGCGCGCGACAATTCCATGCCGCGGTCGAAGACCGGAATGGCGATCTCGGCCTCGCCGGCGCGGATGCGCTTCAAAAGCGTCTCGAAGCCGCCGAAGTCGAACGTCTCGGGCGCGCCCTTTCGCGCGCGCAGGCCGCGCGCGTTGAGCACGATGTCGTCATAGTGGAAGCCGTCCATGGGCACGACTTCCACCGCGCCTTCCGGCAAAAGGTCGTGCAGGCTTGCCGATAGTGTCGACTTGCCGGCGCCCGGCGGTCCGGCAATGGCGACGATGAAGCGCTTCGCCTTGCCGGCGCGCTTGAAGATGGTGGCGGCGAGGTGGGCGATTTCGGACATTTTTTGGCTCCTTCCGCAGGATTTTGGACGCATCTTGTCGGCAGTCGCAGGAGATTTCAAATCGCCATTTGCGCGATTTAGAGCGAACAATCGTGGAAGTCTGCGCTGGCGAGTGCGATTGATCCCTTACGGCTTTGCCCTTCAGCTTGCCGCTGGCAGGCCGATACGCAGGAATTCGCTGTCGAACGGGACCTCCGATGCCGCGGCGCCAGCCAGCCGCAGGCGGCCGTCCGCCGTGGTGATCTCCCGCGGGGGCTCGCCGCCCGACAGCGCCAACGCACCGATGACATGGCGGAACGAGACGCCGCGGCCCTCGCCGAGCGCGAATGCCGTCGCCACGCCCTCGCGCTTCAGCCAGTTGTCACCGAGCGAGGCGGCGTGGCCTATCGCGGTGCGCCCATCCTCGATGCCGAGCACGCCGAGATGGCGGCCGCTCCACGGCGCGTAGTCGCGCCCGCCATTGCTGAACCACAGCATGGTGACCGGCAGTTCGGCCGGGTTCTTGAGCACCAGCACCAGATCGTCCTCGGCCTGGCGCGCAAGTGCTGTCCAGCCCGGGCCGCCATGGTCGGCCTCGACCAAGGTGAGGAAATCCTCGCGCCGATCCTCCATGCGGTAGTCCGTGAGATCGAGCGTACCGCCGCCGGCAGCAGGAAAATGGTCGAGATCGGACGACCGCGCCGGATACGCGAGCATGAAGCGGCCGCGCGCGGGGTCCGGCTCCAGCGGATCGGCTGGCGTGGCGGCAAACCGCTTCGGCGAGAAAGCCAGCCTGCCGCCGCCTTTCATCGCCGTCATCGGGTGATGGGCGACCGAGATCGCGCCGGATCCGCCGGAAAATACATGTTCCTGATAGAGGAAAGGATGGTCGTCGCGCAGCGTGAGAATCTTGTCGACGCTGGCGCCCATCACCTTGTGCCGCAGGCGGAAGATGGCGCGCCAGCCGCCATCCGTGGCGCCGCTGTCCACCACATCCCAGGCGCTGTTGGCCGGCCAGCCATGCAGCGGCGCCTCCTCGACATCGCTGCGCGAAAACGGCGCGCAGAGAAAGTCGCCAGAGAGCCGGACGGTGCCCTGCGGCAGGTCTGGAGGCAGCGTCTCGCTTGCGTCGACCCAGGGTGCGCGGTGCAGTGGCCGCAATTGGCGCCCGCCGCTCTCGATTGTCATGTCGGCGATGTGGCCGACCATGAGGTCGAGCGAAACCGAAATGCCCTTGGCGTTGATCGTGACTGTATCCATGGCGCTCTCACCCGAATCTGACGGGTGCCAAGAAGAACCCGTTCGGCGCACCGCGCAAGCGCGCGGGCGCGCATTTTGCATCAGATTTGCGTCTACCTTCCTACACGCCGAAGGTGCCAGCCCTATTGTCGCTTGTAGTCCCGTACCGGCGATTTTGTCCCGTCGGTATAGGTCACCTGCACCGACATCGACTTCACGCTGTCGGCAACCTTGAAATAGGGCTGGAAATCACTGGGGATGGCGTAGGGGTCCTTGGCATTGCAGGGCGGCATGGGAAGCGCCTTGTCGAGCGTGGCGCCGTTCAGGCTGTAATGCACCTCCTTGATGGCGCAGCGGTAGGACAGCATCTGCGTGAAATAGACCAGCCCATGATTGCCGCTGGCGTCGAAGGCGATCCACGACGTCCAGAACTGGTCGAGGATCTGCTTGTTGCCCTGTTGCAGGGCGGCATCCGGATCGAAGCGGATGTCGAACGGGCCGGTCTCGCGGCCCCTGATGTCGAGATATTTGATCCCGATGGTGGTTGCCGCCGTGCTGTCGGGCAATTCAAAGCTCGGATTGGGCATCGGCTTGCCGGTGCGTTGGTCGTTGAGCGCCAGCGGGCCGGTGTCGGTGAAGGGGCCGGTGCCGCCAAGACGCCAGGATATCGCGGTCGCCGGCTCGGGCAGCGAAATCGTCATCGACCAGCCCTGGTTGGAGCGCATCGGCGTCAGCGAAGGCGCGAAGCGGGCGGGGTCGAGCACGTCGCCAAGGGCCGCCAGCCGGCTGCGGCTGCGCTCCAGCCAGTCGGCAAGCTGGGTCTGGTCGACGAAATATTTGAGCAGCCCGCCTTCTTTTTCGCGAGCGACGAATTTGGTTAGCGCCTGGGCTTCGCTGCGCTTGTCGGCCAGCGTCTGGCTGCCCAGCCGATCCTCCGAAAACTCCTGCGCCTGGAGATAATAGGCCGGCGCGAAGTCCGGATTGGCCGATATGAAGGCGCTGAGCTTGTCGAGCCGCTGCGCATCGTCGAACTGCATGATATGCACCAGCTTGATCGACAACGCCTTGCCCTTGTCGGCCAGTTGGCCGAACACTTCGCGGGCGCCGGCCTTGCCGTCCTGGACCCTGAGCAGCGTGGCAAAGCGCGTGTAGGGATCGATGGCATCGACATCGAAGCCGGCAAAAGCGAGGTAGGAGCGCCGCGCGTTGAGCATGTCGCCCGACAGCTCATAGACGCGGGCATTGTGGTAGAACTCGTCCGGCCGCTTCGGCTCGGCGATGGCGCCGCCTTGCGCGGCCAAGGCGGCAAATCCCTTGGCTATTGTGTCGATCGAGGCGGCGATCTGCTCGGTCGTCGCCTGCAGCTTTTCGGCCTGGGCCACTTGCTGTTTTTGGCCGGCTGCGATCGTTTCCGTGGTCTGCTTGACGGCTTCAACGGTCTGTTGCGTCTCGACCCCTTGCGCGGTTTGCTGCTGCTCGGCGGACGCGATCTGATCGGTTTTCTGGACAACCGTGTCGGTCGATTTCTTGACCTCCTCGACGATCTTCTGCGTTTGCGTGACCGTCTGCTCGATCTTCGTCACCTTTTCGGCGACGATGCCCACCGACTGCTGCAGTTGCGCGATCGCCGGCACCAGGCCGGCGATGACGCCGTTCTGCGAATTGGTCTCCTTCTGCACGGCGTAGACGCCGCCGGCAACCGCCGCCGCACTTGTGGCGAATACCAGCGCCGGCAGAGCCTTGGCCGCCAGCACGAACCTGAGCACGATGGCAATGGCGATGATGACGGCCGCGATCGAGGCAACCAGCGCGATATAGGCGGCGAACGGCGCCAGCGGATTGAGGATGTCGGAAACGGCGCCGCCGATGAAGGCGATGCTGCCGGCCCATTTGCCGGTGCGGCTGAGCGATGCCCTGATTAATGACGGCGCGGCGCCAGCCCCAATGTCAGCCATTTTGCAAGCCCCCAAGCCCAGATGCCACGCTCCTTCCCACGGGAAACGCCGCTTTGGCAAGGAAAGACAGGAAACAGGCGATTTCGGGGCGGCGAAGAGCTCGAGTTCCTCGCCTTCGGCAGGGGCGAGGAAATCAGGCCCCGCCGGCACTCGACATTCCCAGCGCCGACCGCCATTAACCAAATGGACGCATCCGCTGCGTTACGTTAGCTTCGCCTTATCTCAGCAACAGCATCGCCAGAACAGTTCAGCCCTTGTCCTTGCCGCGTCTCTTTCCGCTCCTCCAGAAAATCCTGGCTGTCCTCACCCTGGCGGCCATGGCTGCCGGCTGCTCGACCATAACCCCGCCGGACTCCGTGCTGGCCGTGCCGGCGCCGCCGCAGAAATACGCGGCCATCGTCGTCGATGGACGGAGCGGCAAGCAGCTGTTCGAGGTCAACTCGACGGCGCAGCGCTATCCGGCCTCGCTGACCAAGATGATGACGCTCTATCTGCTGTTCGAGGCAATGGAGACCGGCCGCGTCACCAAGGAGACGCAGATCCCGGTTTCCGACCACGCAGCCTCGCAGCCGCCGACCAAGATGCGTTTCCGGCGCGGCGAGACGATCGACGTCGATTCCGCCATCCGCGCCATCGTCGTCAAATCGGCCAATGACGTGGCGGTGGCGGTGGGCGAATATCTCGGCGGCTCCGAAGACCAGTTCGCCGCCATGATGACATCCAAGGCGCGCCAACTCGGCATGAGCAGCACCACCTTCCGCAACGCATCCGGCCTGCCCGACGACGGCCAGATGACGACCGCGCACGACATGGCGGTGCTCGGCATGTCGTTGCAGCGGCGCTTCCCGCAGCATTTCCACTATTTCTCCGAAAGCGACTTCATGTTCCGCGGCAGGCTGGTGCGCGGCCACAACGACATGCTTGGCCGCGTGCGCGGCATCAATGGCATCAAGACCGGCTACATCAGGGCTTCCGGCTTCAACATCGTCACCTCCTACGATGCCGACGGCCGCCAGCTGATCGTGGTGGTGATGGGCGCCGACAGCGCCCGCCAGCGCAACGACCATGTCGAAGCGCTGATCCAGCGCAGCCTCTCGCCCGCCATGGCCGACACCAAGACCAGGCTGATGTTCGCCGAACAGCAGTGAGGTGAGGGGCCTTCCCATCTCTTCGTCATTCAAAAGACCCGCAGCCGGCTATCGTCTTGCGACTGTCACGCAATCGTGCGGAAGACGTGGCATAGGCTGCGAAATCCGACAGTGGATATGCCCCGCCGCCATGGCGTATTCTAAACCAAGCACGACAGCAGGAGCCCATCATGAGCACCGTTCCCAAGGCATCCGAGCAGAAGTCGGCCGACAATGAGAACGACAGCGGCGGCGAGTATTTCGAGTCGCCGACCACGCAGGAGGATTTGCACGAGGTTTCCGACGAGCATTTCGACACGCCCGAAGTGCCGGACTCCGAACCATCAGGCCCCGGCGCATCGCGGCTAAAGCCGAAGAAAAAGCCGTCGGCGATCTCAGGCCGCAAGTTCCGCAAGCGCGACCTTGTGCGCATCGACACGCTGCGCCCGAGCCTCGCCGACCGCATTCATTCAGACCACCCGGACCTGCCCAAGGGCGCACGCATCAGCCGCGAGGAGCTCGGCCGCTATCGCATGCGCTACATGGAGGAGCTGCTGCAGCAGGAGCACGGCGAGTTCTCCGAGCTCGACCGCCAGGTGGTGGAATCGATCGCCCGGCAAGACACGATTTCGGAAAACAGTGAAGAAGAATTCGAGGAGCACCGGACGTTCGCCGACCGCGTCTCCGACGGCATGGCCGCCTTTGGCGGCAGCTGGTGGTTCCTGATCTCGTTCGGCAGCGTGCTGCTGGTGTGGATCGGCATCAACCTGTTCGAAGGCACGACCGGCGCCTTCGACCCCTACCCCTTCATCCTGCTCAACCTGCTGCTCTCCTGCATCGCCGCCATCCAGGCGCCGATCATCATGATGAGCCAGAAGCGCCAGGAGGTGAAGGACCGCCTGCGCTCCTTCAACGACTACCGCGTCAACCTCAAGGCCGAGCTCGAAGTGCGCCACCTGCACGAAAAACTCGACTACCTCATCTCACGCCAATGGACGCGGCTGGCCGAGATGCAGCAGATGCAGCTCGATGCGATGCATGAGCTGGCGAGTGCGAAGAAAGCAAAGCGGGCGACGCGCGCACGGCGGCCGGTGAAGAGCCCGGCGGGAGAGTGAGGGTGGTGGCGCGCAGCGCACTTTTCCTGGAATTGCCTTAGTACTCAATCGAGCTCGATCCAAGCTGGCGCATGGTCGCTTGGCTTCTCCCAGCCGCGCAACTCGACGTCCACGCCGGCATCCCGGAGTTTGTCCGAAAGGGAAGGGCTCACGAGCAGATGGTCCATTCGGAGGCCGGAGCTTCGATCGTAGCCGCCCCGATATGAGACGTTCCAGTAGGTGTAGATGCCCTTCTCGGGGTGGATGCGCCGGACGGCATCGATCCAACCATTCCCGAGCATTTCGGCGTAGGCTTGCCGGCTCTCCGGAAAGTACACGGCGTCCCCTAGCCATCGTTGGGGCACGACGGCGTCGATTGCGGTTGGAACGACGTTATAGTCGCCGCAGAGAATGCTAGCGCCGTCCGTGACCAGCAGCCGGCCGTAGCTGATCAGGCGATCGAACCAGCGGAGCTTGTAGTCGAATTTTGGACCTGGCGCCGGGTTGCCGTTGGGCAGGTAGA
>NZ_JAPYKR010000010.1:0-298185 GCF_037179655.1 Mesorhizobium sp. Cs1299R1N1
CCGCGGGCGTGGTCGCGGCTGGCGCGCCTGCCGCGGGCGTACCGGCAGCCGGCGTATTGGCAGCCGGCGCGGGAACCGCCGGCGCTGCCGTGGCCGGCGCATTCGTTGCCGTTGGCGGCGTCGTCAGCGCTGCGACGGATTCGCCCTCGCCTATGCCGCTCTGCCCACCCGCCGGGCCGGGATCGGTTTCGCCGCCTTCAGGCGTCAGCCGCTGCGTGAATTTCGTGCCTTCGGCGCCTGTCGCGGGCGCCGGTGGCGCGGCCGCGGCATCGGTCGCCGGCTTGGCCGGCTTTGCCGGCGTCGTTTTCACAGGTTCCGTCTTGGCAACGACCTTGCTGCCGTCCAGGCCCAGCATCCTGCCGAAGGCGTCCTTGTTCAGCCAGATGCCGTAACCGCCGCCGGCAACGACCAGCAATGCGACGACGGCGGCGATCAGCCCGCCATAGCTGCGCTTGCGTTCAGCCGGGCGCGAACGCTCGAAAGTGTCGGCGCCCGCCGGCGCTTCGTCATCGGCAAAGACATCGTCCTGGTCGTCGTCCCGATTCGCGTCCATCCCCGGCAAGGTCTTTTCCGAAAAGTCCGGAGCGGGCTGCACCGGCGTCGGCCTTTGCCAGCCTGGCTCGGATTTGGCGGCTGGAGCAGGCCGGTAGGGCTCGGGATTCGCCACGGGCTGCGCCGGTTTGTACGGCTCCGGGCTGGCCGCGGCAGGGGCGGGCCGATACGGAGACGAAGCGGGAACCGGTTCGGCCTTGACTGCATGCTTGACGTGGCTCGATTGGTTCTTGTTACGGTCGATGGAGGAAAAGATGTGTTCCAGTTCCGCGAGCGGATCCGTCTCCGGAATGCTTTTGACGTACTCACGCTCGACGCCGGCAATGGCGTCGTCCAGCGAGCGTTTCTGTTTGTCTATGGCCTCGGGAGCCAGCGGCGGCGAATATGCCGCAAGCTTCTTCGCCAGCATGGCGCGAACGCTGTTATAGATGCGCGTACGCTTCTCGGGCGTCTCGTCGCCGTGCTTCTCGAACGCGTTTTTCAGAACAGCAACGAAATCTGCCATGCTTCAGTCGACCTGTATTTTGCCTCCGCGCCGGCCCACGCAAATCAGCCGCGATGCCCGGAAAGGCTTCGGAAACTAGTCTTGAAACGGATCGGTCACAAGTATCGTGTCGTCCCGTTCCGGGCTGGTGGAGAGGAGCGCGACCGGCGCGCCGATCAACTCCTCTATGTATCGGACATATTTGACGGCCTGGGCCGGAAGATCGTTCCAGCTGCGTGCGCCGGCGGTGGTGCCTTTCCAGCCTTCCAGCGTCTCGTAGATGGGTTCGACGCGGGCCTGCGCGCCCTGGCTTGCCGGCAGATAGTCGATCGTCTCGCCGTCGAGCCTGTAGCCGGTGCAGACCTTGATCTCGTCCAGCCCGTCGAGCACGTCGAGCTTGGTCAGCGCGATGCCCTTGATGCCGTTGACTGCGACCGCCTGGCGCACCAGCACCGCGTCGAACCAGCCGCAGCGGCGCTTGCGCCCGGTGACGACACCGAATTCATGGCCGCGCGTGCCGAGGAACTCGCCGACCTCGTTCTTCTGCTCGGTCGGGAACGGACCTTCGCCGACGCGCGTCGTGTAGGCCTTGGTGATGCCGAGCACGTAGCCGATGGCGCCCGGGCCGACGCCAGAGCCGGCTGCGGCCTGGCCGGCGACCGTGTTGGACGAAGTGACGAACGGATACGTGCCGTGGTCGATGTCGAGCAGCGTGCCTTGCGCGCCCTCGAACAGGATGCGTTCGCCGGCGCGGCGCTTGTCGTCGAGCACCTTCCAGACGCGATCCATATAGGGCAGGATGTTGTTCGCGACCGAGGTCAATTCCTGCATGATCGCGTCATGCGTGACTTCGGAGTGGCCGAGCCCGCGACGCAGCGCATTGTGGTGCGTCAGCAGCCTGTCGACCTTCAGGGGCAAAGTTTCCAAATCCGCCAGATCCATCACCCGAACCGCGCGCCGGCCCACCTTGTCCTCGTAGGCGGGGCCGATACCGCGTCGGGTCGTGCCAATCTTCGTTCCGGAATTCGAAGCGGCATCCTCGCGGAATCCGTCCAGTTCCCGGTGTACGGACAGGATAAGCGCCGTGTTTTCGGCTATTTTCAGGCGATCCGGCGTCACGTCCACGCCCTGCGCCTTGAGCTTCTCCACTTCGGCGACGAAAGCGTGCGGATCGAAGACCACGCCATTGCCGATGATGGACAGCTTGCCTTCCCGCACGACGCCCGAAGGCAACAGCGACAGCTTGTAGACCTTGCCGTCGACGACCAGCGTATGACCGGCATTGTGGCCGCCCTGGAAACGCACCACCACATCGGCACGCTCCGACAGCCAGTCGACGATCTTGCCCTTGCCTTCGTCGCCCCACTGCGAGCCGACGACCACCACATTGGCCATGTTTCTTTTCCCTTGAGACGCCGCCGCGCGGCTTGGATATGGTTCGAAACGACAGGCCTCTATAGCGTCAAGACCTCGCGAGTGCGACCTTTCTTTGCCGCCAAAAATGCCCTGAGGCACAACAATTTCCGGCTTTGACATCATTTACTTGGGCTGGTGGGGGCAATAGGCCGGCAAACACCGCGGCCCATCCCGCGGCCGGAAGCCCGCGATGCATCGAAGCGCCTACATATTCCTGCTGCTCACCACCTTGCTGTGGGGCGGCAATTCGGTGGCCGGCAAGCTGGCGGTCGAACACGTCTCGCCGATGACGCTGGTCTTCCTGCGCTGGATGCTGGCCGTGGCGATCCTGCTGCCGATCGGCTGGCGCACGATCCAGGAGGATTGGCAGGCCGTGCGCAGGCACTGGTTCGTGCTGGCGGCGCTGGGCGCCAGCGGATTCACCCTGTTCAACACCATCTTCTACACCGCGCTGAATTACACCACGGCGATCAATGTCTCGATCGAACAGGCGGCGATGCCGATCCTGATCATGACAGCCAATTTCGTTTTCTTCCGCCTGCGCGTGAACTGGGCGCAGATCGCCGGGGTGGCGCTGACCATCTTCGGTGTCATCCTGACGGCCTGTCATGGCGATCCCCGCCGGCTGCTGACGCTGGAACTCAATTTCGGAGACGCCATCATGCTGGTCGCGGTCGTTCTCTACAGCGGCTATTCGGTCGGGTTGCGGCTGAAGCCGGCGATGCGCTGGCAGAGCCTGATGCTGGCCATGTCGTTCGCCGCGCTCATCACCTCGCTGCCCTTCTTCCTGTGGGAAGCCGCCGCCGGCAAGGTGATCGTGCCCGATACGCGCGGCTGGGCTGTCATCGTCTACACGGCGATCGGCGCTTCGGTGATCTCGCAGATAACATATATCAGGGGCAACGAGCTCATCGGCGCCAACCGCGCTGGCCTGTTCATCAATCTGGTACCGATCTTCGGCACGCTGCTTTCGGTGCTGATCGTTGGCGAGACCTTCCAGCTCTATCAGGCGCTGTCGCTGGTTCTCGTTCTGGGCGGCATCGGGCTCGCCGAACACAGCGGGCGCAAGATGGCTTCTGGCCAGAGCAATTCCAGGAAGCGCGCGTAGCACTTTCCCTAGAGATTGCCATGTAAAGAGTTGAAGCGGTTCGGCGATTCCATCAAACATTGAACCGCCGACTAGAGGCTTCTAAATCAAGCCACCGTCGGCAACGGCGCATCCGCCGGGTGGTTCCAGCAGTCGTGGAAACGCCCCGCATGCATTCCGGCAAACGGGGCGTCGTGTGCTTGTCGCCTGGGGAGGTGCGGAGAGCTAGATCCCGCCCACGTCGAACTGGAGGCGCTTTGCCGAGTCGATCGACATGTGGCCTCGCACCTGCTCCAGCACTTTTTCCGGGAACGGCGCGTCGAGATAGAGCAGCGCGATGGCGTCGCCGCCGGGTCGGTTGCGCCCAAGCTGGAAGTTGGCGATGTTGACGCCATTCTCGCCGCACACCGTGCCGAGCAGCCCGATGATGCCTGGTGCGTCAGCATTGGTCGTATAGAGCATGTGCTGGCCGACCTCGGCGTCGAGATTGATGCCCTTGATCTGAATGAAGCGCGGCTTGCCGTCGGAGAAGCAGGTGCCGGCGATCGAGCGGGTCCTGTGCTCGGTCTTGACGGTGAGCTTGATATAGCCGTCGAAGACGCCCGACTTGTCGCGCTTGACCTCGGCGACGATGATGCCACGCTCCTTCACCATGATCGGCGCCGAGACCATGTTGACGTCGGCGACCTGCGGCCGGATCAGTCCGGCAAGGGCGGCACTGATCAGCGCACGCGTGTTCATCGTCGCGGTCGAGCCGTCGAACAATATCTCGACCTCGCTGATCGGATCCTCGGTGACCTGGCCGACAAAGGCGCCGAGCACTTCGGCGAGCTTGACGAACGGCTTCAGCCGCGGCGCCTCTTCCGCCGTGATCGAGGGCATGTTGATGGCGTTGGAGACCGCGCCCTTGATCAGGTAGTCGGCCATCTGCTCGGCGACCTGCAGCGCGACATTCTCCTGTGCTTCCGCCGTCGAGGCACCAAGGTGTGGTGTTGCCACCACGTTATCCATGCCGAACAGCGCATTCTGCTCCGCTGGCTCGACCTCGAACACGTCGATGCCGGCGCCCGCCACCTTGCCGCTCTTCAGCGCCGCGACCAGGTCGGCCTCGACCACCAGCCCGCCACGGGCGCAGTTGATGATGCGCACGCCATTCTTCATCTTGGCGATGGCTGCCGCATCGATGATGTTGCGGGTCTTGTCGGTCAGCGGCGTGTGCAGGGTGATGAAGTCGGCGCGGGCGAAGAGTTCGTCCAGTTCCACCTTTTCGACGCCGAGCTCCTCGGCGCGCTTGTCCGACAGGAAAGGGTCGAAGGCGATGACATGCATCTTTAGCCCGACGCCGCGTGTGGCGACGATCGAACCGATGTTGCCGCAGCCGAT
The DNA here is from genome assembly GCF_037179655.1 of Mesorhizobium sp. Cs1299R1N1. Classification (NCBI taxonomy): domain Bacteria; kingdom Pseudomonadati; phylum Pseudomonadota; class Alphaproteobacteria; order Hyphomicrobiales; family Phyllobacteriaceae; genus Mesorhizobium; species Mesorhizobium sp. Cs1299R1N1. The sequence continues at coordinate 4,923 of NZ_JAPYKR010000010.1, forward strand.
GATGCCCAGCGTCTTGCCGGTGATCTCGACGCCCATGAAGCGGTTCTTCTCCCATTTGCCGGCATGGGTCGAAGCGTTGGCTTCCGGGATCTGGCGGGCGAGCGCGAAGATCATCGCCACGGCGTGTTCGGCCGTCGTGATCGAATTGCCGAAGGGCGTGTTCATCACGATGATACCCTTGCGGCTTGCCGCCGGGATATCGACATTGTCGACGCCGATGCCGGCACGGCCGATGACCTTGAGATTGGTGGCGGCGTTGATCAGCTTCTCGGTGACCTTGGTCGCCGAGCGGATGGCGAGGCCGTCATACTGGCCGATCACTTCGAGCAGCTTTTCCTTGTCCTTGCCGAGATCGGGCAGATAGTCGACCTCGACGCCGCGATCCTTGAAGATCTGCACGGCCGTGGGAGAGAGTTTGTCAGAGACGAGAACGCGGGGCGCCATGGCGGCCTCCTTGAAAATGGGATTGATCCGGGAATGGGCGGCCCTCGGGCCGCCACGGAGAGTTTCAGGCAGCCGCTTTCAGCGACGCCTTCTGGCTGGCAAAGGCCCAATCGAGCCAGGGCATCAGCGCTTCGAGATCGGAGGCCTCGACGGTTGCGCCGCACCAGATGCGCAATCCCGGCGGGGCATCGCGATAGGAACCGATGTCGTAGGCGACGCCTTCCTTGTCGAGCATCGACACAAGCCCCTTGGCGAACGCCGCCTGCCCATCAGCGTCGAGCGCCGCGACATCCGGGTCGCTGAAGGACAGGCAGACCGACGTGTTCGATCGTGTCGCCGGCGCGACGGCGAGATGGCCGAGCCAGGATGAGCTTTCCACGAACCGATCGAGCACGGCGGCATTGGCATCCGCCCTGGCAATCAGCGCATCGAGGCCGCCGATCGATTTCGCCCAGTTCAACGCGTCGAGATAGTCCTCGACGCAAAGCATCGACGGCGTGTTGATGGTTTCGCCCTTGAAGATGCCCTCGATCAGCTTGCCGCCCGAGGTCAGGCGGAAGATTTTCGGCAACGGCCATGAAGGCTTGTAGCTCTCCAGCCGCGCGACGGCACGCGGCGACAGGATCAGCATGCCATGCGCGCCCTCGCCGCCCAACACCTTCTGCCAGGAGAAGGTCACGACATCGAGTTTCTCGAAATCGAGCCTTTGCGCGAAAGCCGCGGAAGTAGCGTCGCAGATGGTCAGGCCCTTGCGATCGGCGGGAATGAAGCCGCCGTCCGGCACACGGACGCCCGAGGTCGTGCCGTTCCAGGTGAAGACCACATCGCGATCGAAATCGAGGCTGGTCAGATCCGGCAGTGCGCCATAGCCGGCTTCGATCTTGCGGACATCGGCGAGTTTCAGCTGCTTGACCACGTCGGTGACCCAGCCGGAGCCGAAGCTTTCCCAGGCGACCATGTCGACGCCGCGCTCGCCGAGCAGCGACCACAGCGCCATTTCGACGGCACCTGTGTCGGAGGCCGGCACGATGCCGATGCGGTAGTCGGCGGGGACCTTGAGAATCTCGCGCGTCAACGCGATCGCCTGCTCGAGCTTGGTCTTGCCGATCTTGGCACGGTGCGAACGGCCGAGCGCGGCGGATTTCAGCGCCTCGACCGACCAGCCGGGACGTTTTGCGCAGGGACCTGAGGAAAAATTGGGATTTGCCGGACGGAGTCCGGGCTTCGTAAGCGTCGTCATCGTGGTCTATCCTTCCAGATAGTGGCCCCTCGTTGGGGAGGGGTGGCCCACGGACGGCGATATGCGTTCAGGCCTCGGGCGTCAAGAGGAAAGTTTTTGTCGCTGCCGGGATACCAGACGCATGTCGCCCCAAAGTGCGCGGCAGTTTTGGGACAACGACATTGCAATCAAACAATGTCCGCGATCAGCATTTCGTGATCCAAACGCAAACGGCGGACCATAGGGATCCGCCGCCAAAGTCCCGGTCTTTCCCAAGCCTTACCAGAGGTCGTAGCGCAGCCCGAGCTTGACCGTCTGGTAGTCTATGCCCTTGTGAATATTGAAGGCGCCATTGTCATAGGCGACATATTTGCCGTCCGGCACCGAGAAATACTCATAGCCCAGATCGACGGAGACGTTCTTGGTAACCTGATAAGACAGCCCGGCGCCGATCGAGTAAGCGAAGTTGAATTTGGCGGCCGTATCGGTTTGGCCATCATACCCTGCGGGGTCATTGCAGAAAAACCCGCCCGTTCCGGCTGAATTTACCGGTGTTTCCACACAATCCTTGGCGCCGATGCTCTTGTAATATTTGTTGTACGCAAGGCCGATACCGCCGCCGATATAAGGAGTGATCCCGACATAAGTGCCGAGATCGACATAGCCATTGGCCATGAGGCTGTAGGCTTTGTTGCTGCCGTTGTCGATCTGGTCGCACAACTGCGATGCGGGCGCGGAATTGATGGTTCCGAAACCGTCATCTACGAGCGTCGTGCCTTTGCAAGTGGTGGCAAGTTTCTGATGATCGGCGAATTTATTGGTCGGCAGAATCCCGCCATTCAGTTCCACCCGAAGATAGTCGTTGACGTGATAGCCCATGCCGACGCTGCCCGTAAAAAGGCTGCTCTCGGACGTAAAGCTGTTCAGGGGCCCGCTCGAAACCTCCTCGTTATCGAATGGGTGGCTGAACGCATAGCCGACATCGCCGCGCAGGTACCAGCCCGAGCCGACTTCGACCGGCACATAGTCGGGTGCCTGGTCGACATAGATCGGTGGATCGTAGTCGGCGGCTATTGCAGGCGTCAGCGGCAACAGGAATGCGGCAAGCGCCAGCCCCATACGCGATATTGATATCATGGTCCCCGGCTCCCGAATTCGGCGCGTCGCATAGGTGACGGCACCATCGTTTCAGGAAGCATTGTTAACCATAGTGGTTAAGTCGCGGTTAAGGCTAACAGAGAGTTAGCGAATTGATTTCGCTAACGCATGTCGCCCAAAAATGGCCTGACTCTGGAGAAGCCGGCATGCAGGAAAGCAAAGGTCTGAAGTGTGCCGCTTGGTTCTATTTCGATGCGACGCCTGAAGTACTTCCCTGGCGACAACCCAAACGAAAACCGCCCGGCTGGGCCGGGCGGTTCGCATATAGCAGGTCGTGCAAGTCTTACTTGGTGTAGATCGGCTCGGGTTCGGGCTGGTAGGCCACCACCGGTGCGGCGCAACTGTTGTTGCCGCCGAACTGGTAGCGCAGGCCACCCCGCACCTCGTGGGTGTTGAAGCCATGGTCGAAGCCAGGCCCGGCGCTGCTCGTGTCATATTCGAACATGCGGCCGCCCTGGATATGGGAGAAGCGGTAGCCAGCATCGAGGATGACCTTGTCGGTCAGGCAGTAGGAAGCACCGGCCATGACCGCATAGGCGAAACGCCAGTTGGATGCGCCAGGATTGGTCTCGGTGGTGTTCGGATCGTGGACGGTATCCCACTTGATGCGCGCACCGCCGATGCCGGCGCCGACATAGGGCGTGATGCCGTGCCAGGTGCCGATATCCACATAGGCATTGGCCAGCAGCAGCAAGGCGCTCATCTTCGACACTTCGGTCGAGGTCGAGGTGAGATCCGAGGTTCCGCCATTGAAATTCGACTTGAACCAGTAGTCGGCGGTCAGGTCGGTGCGGAAATGTTCGTTGATCTTGTAGCCGACGCCGCCGCCGAGCGAGAAGCCGCCCTTGAGCTTGCCATAGTCAAAAGTCTTGCTGCCGGCGACACCGACAGGAGGTCCGCAGGGGCAAGGGGCGGCCCCATAGGTGATGTAGTCGATGTCGCCCACCTTCGACTTGTGATAGTCGATGTCGCCGCGGATATACCAGCCGCCGACGTCCACCGGCTGCTCGTAGACCGGTGGCGGTGCCTCTTCGACCTGTGGCTCCGGCAGGTCGGCTGCGAACACCGGCCAGGCCAAACCCGCGAACAGCAGCGCGAACAGGGCCTTTCTTGCTGTATTGAACATGCTTGTCACCCCTAGAAACCTCGGAACGGCGATCGTGTCCGAATGAGATTGGCTTTCAGGCGTGGATAATGAATTGCAAAGGTTAAAAGGCGTTTAACCCTGTCGATTAACCACGAATCTCTAAAGTTCCATCGATTCGGCGATGATTTCGACAGAAGCAGACCAGTTGTGGCCAACAAAAAAGCCCGCCGGAGGGGCGAGCTTCGATGCAACCAAGGCGGCGCGCGACGCCTTCCCCTGTGCGGCGATCAGGCGGCGCTGCGGGTTTCCGAGATCACCCCGACGATGTCGTTGACCACGGCCTCGACCAGCTGCGGGTCATCGCCCTCGGCCATGACACGGATCAGCGGCTCGGTGCCGGATGGACGGATGACCAGCCGCCCGGCCTTGCCGAGACGGTGGCGCGCGTCTTCGATCGCGGCCTTGACCGGGGCTTCCTCCAGCGGCTTGCCGCCGGCGATGCGAACGTTCTTCAACAGTTGCGGCACCGGCTCGAACTTCTTCGACAGTTCGCTGACCGGGCGACCCTGCCGCTTGATGCAGGCCAGCACCTGCAGCGCCGAGACCAGACCGTCGCCCGTGGTCGAAAAGTCTGACAGCACGATGTGGCCCGACTGCTCGCCGCCGACGTTGAGCCCATGCGCGCGCATATGTTCCACGACATAGCGGTCGCCGACCTTGGTGCGGTGCAATTGCAGCTTCATGTCGCCGAGAAAGCGTTCGAGGCCGAGATTGGACATGATCGTCGAAACGACGCCGCCGCCGGCCAGTCGCCCGCTCTGGTGCCATGACTCGGCGATCAGCGCCATGATCTGGTCGCCGTCGACGATGGCCCCGTTCTCATCGACGATGACGACGCGGTCGGCATCGCCATCGAGCGCGATGCCGATGTCGGCGCGCACTTCATGCACCTTCTTCTGCAGCCCGGCCGGATGGGTCGAGCCGCATTCCCTGTTGATGTTGAAGCCGTTGGGTTCGACATTGATGGCCACGACCTCGGCGCCAAGTTCCCACAGCGCCTCGGGCGCCACCTTGTAGGCCGCGCCATTGGCGCAGTCGACGACGATCCTGAGGCCCGAAAGCGACATCGAGCGTGGCAAGGTGCGCTTAGCGAACTCGATGTAGCGGTCATGCACGCCGTCGACGCGCTTGGCGCGGCCAAGCCCGTCAGAATCGGCGAGCGCCAGTTCGATATCCTTGTCGAGCATGCTCTCGATGCGTTCTTCGATCTCGTCGGAGAGCTTGTAGCCGTCAGGCCCGAACAGCTTGATGCCGTTGTCGTAATAGGGATTGTGCGAGGCCGAGATCATGACGCCGATGTCGGCACGCAGCGAACGCACCAGCATGGCCACTGCCGGCGTCGGGATCGGGCCGAGCAGGAACACGTCCATGCCGGCGGCGCAAAGGCCGGCCACCATCGCGTTCTCGATCATGTAGCCGGAAAGCCTGGTGTCCTTGCCGAGCACGACACGATGGCGATGGCTGCCGCGCTGGAACGAAAGACCGGCGGCCATGCCAACCCGCATGGCGATTTCGGCGGTCATCGGAAACTTGTTGGCGCGCCCGCGAATGCCATCCGTGCCGAAGTAATTCCCTGCCATGCTAACCAGTACCCTCGATTGTCCTTAGCCGGCACGTCATGCCACAATTGGCCGCCGCGCCTCGATCACATTGTGTGATTATATGTTACCAATCCTTAGAAAATCATTGTTGTGCACTGCACACAACATGGCGGCAGCTTAGCATGGAGACGCGGTTGCGTCACAATATACCAGTTTTGCGAGCCATTCGGCGCGGATGCACCCCGAGAATTCTTGCTTTGGCGACCGTCAGGTCAAATGATTTCATCACCTTGTCGTCAGAACGCGATTTTCGGCGATATATACGCCACTTGGCATCTGGCGCAACCGACCGTTGAGCGTTATTGATTCGCTGGGACGTATAATGGGCTGCAGCCACGGAGAAACGCTATGCTCATCCACCGAATTGCTACTCTGACCGGCCTTGCGGTCGCGACGTTGTTCCTGGCCGCGCCAGCCAACGCGCTGACGATGGCCGAGTGCAGCACGAAGTATAACGCCGCCAAGGACGCGGGGACACTTGCCGGGGCGACCTGGAACCAGTTCCGCAAGGCACAGTGCGGCACCGACGCCGCGGCCACCACCGACACCAAGGCGGCCACGACCAAGGCTGCTGAAACCAAGGCTGCTGAAACCAAGCCGGCCGAAACCAAGCCGGCCAAGACCACCAAGGCTGCCGCCGCGGCTGCCGACAGCACGGCCAAAGGCCTGACCGCCAAGGAATGCAGCACCAAGTACCAGGCCGCCAAGGCCGCCGGGACGCTGAACGGCATGAAGTGGAACGACTTCCGCAAAACCGAATGCGCCGCTGGCGCATCCGCCGCCGCTGACACCACCAAGCCGGCAACCACCAAGGCTGCGACCACGACCGCCCCGGCCGCCGCTGCTGGCAAGGGCCTGAGCATGGCCGAATGCAGCACCAAATATCAGGCTGCCAAGACGGCGAACACGCTGAACGGCATGAAGTGGAACGACTTCCGCAAGAGCGAATGCGGCGCCAGCGCCTCTGACGATGATACCGTGCCGGCTCCGAGCGAGGCGACCTACACCAAGGAACCAGCAAAGCCGACTGCTGTGGCGCCGAAGGGCGTGACTTTCCCGACCGCCATCTCGCCGAAATTCGCCAGCGAGACCCCGGCCAAGGGCCGCATGCACACCTGCCTCGAACAGTACTACGCCAACAAGGACGCCAACACGCTTGGCGGCCTGAAGTGGATCCAGAAGGGCGGCGGCTTCTACAGCCTCTGCAATGCCAAGCTGAAGAGCTGATCGACCGCATCTGAAAAAACAAAGCCCGCGAGCCGCAAGGTTCGCGGGCTTTTTTGTTCGGCATTGGCCAGGCTCAACTCCCTTGCTTGGAGAGGAGCCCGACCAGACTTGAAAGATCGGCGTTGGCCATGCCAGCCGCCACACCGCGTCGCATAAGATTTTGCATCGGCAAGACGAGTTCGGTGCTGACATCAGCCGCTTTGCTGGCATCGACCAGATTGACATAGGCATCTGCCTGCATGCCCAGATTGGAAACGACATTGGCGGTGTGGTCGCCACTGTCGATCTGTTGCGCCCATTTCGGCAATCCGCCTTGCATCGCCTGAAGCCACGATGTCAGCAGCGGCATGAATTCGCCGGCGGGGATTCCAGCCTTGCCCGTCAATGCCAATGCCTGCAGGACACCGGCGAACAGCCCGTACATGCCGGCCAGGAGCGAGATGTCGTAGAGTGGCGCGAGACCGGCATCCTCGCCAAGATACTTGCTGGTGCCGAGCGCATCGAGCCGACCTGCATGATCGTCGAACGCTTGCCTGGAGCCACTGTAGAGTATCAAGGCATTCTGCCCGCCGATCATCGGCGGTACCGCCATGATGCCGCCGTCGATATAGTCGGCTCCGCATTGGGCGGCCCAGACGGACATCGCTCGCGCCTGTTCGGGTGTGCCGTTGGTGAGATTGACCAATGTACGGCCCGAAAGCGCGTCCCCTGCGGGACCGAGCACCTCATGGACAGTGTCGTAGACCAGAAGGCATGCCACGATCAGCGGGCTCGACCTGACCGCTTCCTCGACATTCCTGGCCACTATGGCGCCCTTGGCCGCGACGAGCCCTGACTTTGCCGCTGAGCGGTTCCACACCGTCACCGCGTGCCCCTTCTCAAGAAAGGCTTCGGCGAGCGCCGTGCCCATGGCACCGAGGCCGATTACAGCAATATCACTCATTCTGCTTTTCCTTTGTTCGCTTTGCCGGTCACGCTGGCAGAGGGCTCAGATCCTGGCCAAGGCCGCCATCCACGGTCAGCCGGGCACCCGTGGTGAAGGTCGCGTCGAAAGCCAGGAACAGCACCGCACGCGCCACCTCCTCGATCGTGCCGTGACGCTTCATCGGCGTGACCTCGTCGCCTATCCTGATGAAGGCCGCACGCTCCTCGGCGGAAGCGCTGGCCACACCCATTGTCGGTGTGTCGATGAAGCCGGGGCTGACCACATTCACGCGGATCCGGCGCGGCAGCAGTTCGGCGGCCAGCACCTTGGCGAAGGCGCGAAGTGCTGCCTTCGACCCGGAATAGACGCTCATGCCGCCGGTGCCGGATTCGTCGGCGACAGACGAGGTGAAGACGATGGCGCCGCCATCCCTGATGAGGGGCAAGAGCCGCTGAACGGTGAAGAAGGCCCCCTTGGTATTGATGTTGAAGATGCGGTCGTAGCTGTCTTCGGTCACCTGCGGCACCGGCTCCAGATAGGCGATCCCGGCATTGACGTGCAGGAAATCGATCTGGCCGAGCTTCTGCCCGACCTCCGCGCCAAGTGTAACGATAGCGGCCATGTCGCCGATGTCGGACCGCAGCACATGGGCGCGCGAAAACAGCCTGGCGCGTGCGGCATCGATGTTGCGTTCGTCACGGCCGGTGACCAGCACCTCGGCGCCGCCCTCGACCAATGCCTCGGCGACAGCGAGCCCCATGCCGTGGGTTCCGCCGATCACCACAGCTTTGCTGTTTGCGTATCGTGTCATGATGCAGCCTTTTGACAAAATCCTGCCCTCGACGGCCTTTGCAGGCCGAAGCGGGATACCGATATGGTGTTGTGGTGCTCGCCGGTGTTTGCGATCTGGTCCAAAGCTATGGGCCGACTTGGTTTTTCTCAAGTACCGACAAAAATGTAAGCCACCCACCGATTGCTCAGAATTGGATGAAACATGGGAAAGAAACAGCCAGATAGTTGCGGACTTGGACCCGCACTCGAGGTGATCGGCGGCAAATGGAAAGCGTTGCTGCTCTGGCAGATACACAAAGCGCCGGCGCGATTCGGCGAGCTGAAGCGCCTGGTGCCCGACATCAGCGAAAAAATGCTGATCCAGCAGCTGCGCCAAATGGCGGCGGACGGCATCGTCCATCGCCAGGTCTTCCCCGAAGTGCCGCCCAGGGTCGAATATTCGATCACCGACTTCGGCATCGAGTTGGACAATGCCCTGATCCCGCTCGCCAGATGGGGCAAGCAACATGCGGTGCGGACTGAAAGGCGCCCCGGCAAGGCAGATGTGCCCGCGCCGCACGCTTCGTGACCAGCACCGAATAAAAAAACGCCGCGGTTTGAAGCCGCGGCGTTTCTTGAAACCTGTAATCTAAGCTCAGCTAGACGGCTGCGGCTCCATGCCGCCTTCGGGCTCGGGGCCCTTCTTGCGGCGGCCGGACTTCGGCACGGCCGAGCCACGGCTCGGCGGCGTGTCGTCGCCAAGGTCGCGCGAGGGCTTCTGTCCGGCGATCAACTGCTTGATCTCCTCGCCCGACAGCGTCTCGTATTCGAGCAGGCCTTGCGCCAGCGCGATCCATTCCTTCTTCTTCTTGGTCAGGATGGATTTAGCCGTCGAATAGGCTTCGTCGATCAGGCGGCGCACCTCGCCGTCGATGATCTGCGCGGTCTCTTCCGAGATATTCTGCGTGCGTGCCACCGAATGGCCGAGAAACACTTCCTCCTGGTTGTCGCCATAGGCGACATGGCCGAGCTTGTCGGAGAAGCCCCAGCGCGTGACCATGGCGCGCGCCAGCTTGGTCGCCTGCTCGATGTCGGAGGAAGCGCCGGACGTGATGTTCTCCTTGCCGAACTTGAACTCTTCGGCGACGCGGCCGCCCATCATGATGGCGAGGCGCGAGATCATGTATTTGTAGCTCATGGAATAGCGGTCGCCTTCCGGCAACTGCATGACCATGCCGAGCGCGCGGCCGCGCGGAATGATGGTTGCCTTGTGCAGCGGATCGGCCGACGGCACGTTCAGCGCCAGGATGGCGTGGCCGGCCTCGTGATAGGCGGTCAGCTCCTTCTCGGCCTGAGTCATGGCCGACGAGCGGCGCTCGGCGCCCATCATGATCTTGTCCTTGGCGTCCTCGAATTCGGCCATGGTGACGAGGCGCTTGTTGCGCCGCGCCGCCATCAGCGCGGATTCGTTGACTAGGTTCATCAGGTCGGCGCCAGAGAAGCCGGGCGTACCACGAGCGACGACCTTGAGATCGACATTGGGCGCCAGCGGCACGTTGCGCACATGCACCTTGAGGATCTTCTCGCGGCCGACGATGTCGGGGTTCGGCACCACCACCTGGCGGTCGAAACGGCCTGGACGGAGCAATGCCGGATCGAGCACGTCGGGCCGGTTGGTGGCGGCGATCAGGATAATGCTTTCGTTGGACTCGAAGCCGTCCATCTCGACCAGCAGCTGGTTCAGCGTCTGCTCGCGCTCGTCATTGCCGCCGCCGAGGCCGGCACCGCGATGGCGGCCAACGGCGTCGATTTCGTCGATAAAGATGATGCAGGGCGCATTCTTCTTGGCCTGGTCGAACATGTCGCGGACGCGGCTGGCGCCGACGCCGACGAACATCTCGACGAAGTCCGAGCCCGAAATGGTGAAGAACGGCACGTTGGCTTCGCCGGCGACCGAGCGGGCAAGCAGCGTCTTGCCGGTGCCGGGAGGGCCGACCAGCAGCACGCCGCGCGGAATCTTGCCGCCGAGGCGTTGAAACTTCTGCGGATCGCGCAGGAACTCGACGATCTCTTCGAGATCTTCCTTGGCCTCGTCGACGCCAGCGACGTCCTGGAAGGTGACGCGGCCATGCGCCTCGGTCAGGAGCTTGGCCTTCGACTTGCCGAAGCCCATGGCACGCCCGGAGCCGGACTGCATCTGGCGCATGAAGAATATCCACACGCCGAGGATGAGGATCATCGGCAGCCATGAGATCAGGTAGCCGAACAGCGAATTGGAGCCGTCGGTCTCAGGCCGCGCATTGATGGTGACGTTCTTGTCCTGCAGCCGCGAGACCAGCTGCGGATCGCCGGGCGAATAGGTCTGGAAGCCACTGGAATTGTCGGTGTAGGTGCCGGTGATACGGGCGCCCGCGATGGTCACCGTCTTGACCCGGCCGGCCGCGACATCCTGCAGGAACTGCGAATAAGGCACATCGCTCGAAGCCCCGCGCGTCTGCGGCGTCTGGAACAGATTGAAGAGGGCGATGAGCAGGACCGCTATGATCGCCCAGAGCGCGAGATTGCGATAGTTCGGATTCATCAATTGTCCCGTTGGCGTCCGCGAGCGGACAGCATCATGAGAGGAAACTTGGGCCTAACATAGGGAGAGCGTCCCCCCTTGCCAAGCAGAACAGCATGTCTGGGTTAAGCTTTCGCCCAGCATCAACCGGCACTGTGGCCACGCAATGGCAAGGCGGGAAGCGGCGCCGCGCCGATCAACCCGGCGACGGCGCGTGCCGGGGCCAGATCGAAGGACGGCAGGAAGCGCGCAAAGGGGCTAACGACCGGCGACGCCGCGAACCCTTGCGGTGCGGGCCAATCAGGCGCCGGACCAGCTTTCCCGACGGCTTCCAGCAGGGCTGGTTCAGCCGCCAATGCCGCGCGCAACAGGCTGGGCGGGGTCTCGCCCCGGCCTGCAGCCAGCCGCTTCGCCGCCGCTGCCCCGAATGGCGCGATCAACAATGCACCGCTGGCGTCGTTCAACGTGATTTGGCGGCGGCCATCCCAGATGGCCGCGTCGACCGCCGCCGCTGCCGCCGGCAAGCCCCGCATCTCTCGGTGCAGGAAGATGCCGGCGCGCCGGAAGTCGACCACCGTCCGCGACAATGTGGCGCAAAGAAACCCGGCCTTCAGCCGGGCGAACAACGCCTCGCTGCGAGCCAGGTCCGGCAGGAAGGCAATCCCGCCTGACGTCGCCAGGAGAATGCGCAGCGCGTAGACGGCCGCCCGGTCGTCGGCGGCGCCGAGCAGGGCCGGATCGAGCCGGATGAGGCCCGCTGCCGGCCGGCTGGCAAAGCGCTCGACCAGGCAGGCGGCCTCCGCGCCAAGCCGCGTGCGGGCGCCGGCCTCCTGTGCCGCCAACGCCAGCGCGTCGTTCATACGCTGTGCGCCGGCCTCCCCGGCAAGGGTTGCGCGCATGCGCGGCCGCTCGAAGGCCTCATCGGCATTGGTCGGGTCCTCGGTCCAGCCGACCTGTTGGCGCCGCAGGAAATCGCGCAACGCGTGGCGCCGCACGCCAAGAAGCGGTCGCACGATCCAGTCGCGCCAGTCATGCAAGGTGGCGGGCGCCATGCCGGCAAGGCCCCGTCCCTCGTCGCGGGCCGCATCGTTGCGATCGAGCCGCATCAGCACCGTCTCGGCCTGGTCGTCCGATGTATGTCCGGTCACGATCAGGCCGATGCCTTCCGTCCGGGCGGCGCTGGCCAGCAGCCGGTAGCGCGCCTCGCGCGCCGCCGCCGGCAGGCCGGTCGACGGTTTTTCTCCGGACCAGGCCAGGATACGGTGGGCGATGCCGCGCTCCGCGCAAAGCTTCGCCACGGCCTGTGCCTCATCGGCCGAACCCTGCCGCAAGCCGTGGTCGACCGTTACAGCCAGCAGCCTGGCGGACGGTGCGGTTCGGTCGAGATGCTGTTTGAGAAGAAGAAGGAGCGCAGTCGAGTCGCTGCCGCCTGATACGGCCGCAACAGCGCCGTTGGTAAAATCGATATGCGAAAAAAGTCTCGTCGAAAAATCAGGCCCGGGGTCGAGCATCAATGCATGTCGCCAAAAGGCGGTCCCGGGTTTGGGACTGCGACATCCCTGGGAAAGATCAGCACGCAGCCAGTGCCTTCTCCTGCTTGACGCGTTCCTTGAGTGTGCTGGAAATGTCAGGATAGCGCTTGCCGACCTCGCTGAAGGTGGCGCAGGCGACATCATGCTGCTTGAGGCCGACCAGCGACACGCCGAGCTTCAACAGCATGTCGGGCGCCTTTTTGGCCTTGGGATAGTCCTTGCTGGCGGCGAGGAAGACTTCCGCCGCATCGCGGTATTTCTGCTGGCCAAGCAGCGATTCCCCCAGCCAGTAATGTGCGTCCGCCGCCTTGGCGTCCTTGGGGAAGCGGGAGATGTGGTCGCGGAAACCCTGTTCGGCGGTGCCGTAGTCGCCCGACAGGATGAACTGGTAGGAGTTGCGGTAGAGCTCTTCGGGATTGTTGGTGGCGGGCAGCGCCGCGACCACCGTGCCGCCGGACTTGCCGGCCTTGGCGGGTGCGCCGTTGGCTGGTGCCGTGTCCTGTGCCGGCGCGGTTGCCTGCGTGTTGCCGCCCGCATCGATCACATTGCCATTCTTGTCGACGGTGATGGACCCAAAGGTCTTTTCGGGCGCTCCCTTGCCGGGGATCACCTTGCCGGGGTCGCCGTCGGGTGACTCGACAATGACGTCCTCGACCGTCTTGCCGTTTGCGGATTGATCGCCGCCGGGCGCGGCGCCGGCATCAGCCGGCGCCTGGGTTGCCGGGGCCGAGGCCACGTCGGTGTTGGTTCCGGTGGTGGCGTCTGATTTCTTCTGCGCCGGCGGTTGTCCGCCTTGCGAGCCGCCTTCCAGCTGCTGGAAGCGGAACTCGTTGTCTTCCTGCTGTTTGCGGATCTGCTCCTGCATTTGCAGGATCTGGAAATTGAGTTCCTCGACCTTGCCGGTCAGCTGCCGCAGCTGGTCCTCGAGCCCGGTCACGCCGGCGCCGCTCGACTGCGCGAGCTGGACCTGATCCTGCTTTTTCTTCTCACCGAAAAGGCTGGGCAACTCAAGTGTCGGCAGATGGAAGGAAAAACCGCTCTCGGTTGATTGCCCCGAACCGCTCGCCAAAGCGGTTACGCCTGATAGGAGCAGCAGCGCAAGCGTGCCGCTCAGAACCGATCTCAAATGCATGTGCTTCTCGCCGTCCAATCGTTAGCTTGTTCGCGCCTTCCAATCGATGTGAGACCAGCCAAGCGCCCTCGGCTCATAGCAGGGCGCGAGACTTCGGCCAAATTTTGTTTCGGGCCTCGGGATATGAAAAAGGCGGCCCGGAGGCCGCCTTTCGCAGAAGTGTGTTGTATTTTTGCCGATCAGGATCCAGCGCCGCTGAGCGTGGTGACGGCGCGGCGGTTCTGCGACCAGCAGGAGATGTCATCGCATACCGCAACCGGACGTTCCTTGCCGTAGGAAATCGTCTTGAGGCGGCTGGCCGAAACACCCTTGGAAACCAGGAAGTCGCGAGTGGCGGCGGCACGGCGGGCACCGAGCGCCAGATTGTATTCGCGCGTGCCGCGTTCGTCGGCATGGCCTTCGACGACGATGGCATACTGCTTGTACTGGTTCAGCCACTGCGCCTGACGCGAAAGCGTCGTCTGCGCGTCGGCCCGGATCGAGGTCGAGTCCGTATCGAAGAAGATACGGTCGCCGATGTTGACGGTGAAGTCCTGCGCCGAGCCGGGTGTTGCAGCACCGGCGCCATTGAGGCCAAGGTCAGCGGCGCTGTTCGGCGTCTTCTTCGAGGCGCAACCGGCGACGGCGAGCATCGCCACCAGCGCGATCATGACCGGGTTTCTGGTAAGTGCTGCGATACGGCCCATGCCGCCTCTCCTTCGTATTCGAGTGATTTCGTTGATCACCCAGTAACCACGTTTGGGTTAACCGGCATTCAAGAAACACGGTTAAAATTTGGTTTAAGCTGCCCGTCCGCAGCCGTTTTGTCATGAGCCACAGTTGGCGCGGACCCTAGGCGGAAATGCGGCCAAAACGCGACGAAGGCATGGAAAAGGGGCCGAAAACGGCCCCTTTTCACCGTGTGTGGCAATTCAGTCGAACCTATTCCAGCAACGGCGACCAGGCCGGATCCGAAGCAAAATTCGATGTCGGGATCGGCTGTTCGTTGCGGCCGGTGAGATCGACGGAAACCAGTTTCGGGCCGCCATTGGAGTCACGGAAGAACATCAGCACGCGGCCGTTCGGGGCCCAGGTCGGGCCTTCCTGCTGGAAGCCGGATGACAGGATGCGCTCGCCAGAGCCGTCGGTCTTCATGACGCCGATCTGGAATTCGCCGCCGCTCTGCTTGGTGAAGGCGATGAGATCGCCGCGCGGCGACCACACCGGCGTCGAATAGACGCCGTCGCCGAAGGAGATGCGGGTCTGGCCCGAGCCGTCGGCGCCCATGACGTAGATCTGCGCGCGGCCGCCACGGTCGGAGGTGAACACCACCTTGCTGCCGTCGGGCGAATAGGAGGGGGAGGTGTCGATGGCGGTCGAGTTGGTCAGCCGCGTCGTCGAACGGCTGCGCAGGTCCATGGCGAAGATGTTGGAATTTCCGTCGTCGCGCAGCAGGCTCATGATCACCTTCTGGCCGTCGGGCGAGAAGCGCGGCGCGAACGTCATGCCTGGAAAATTGCCGACCAGTTCGCGCTGCCCGGTCTCGATCTGCAGGAGATAGACCCGCGGCTGGCCGCTTTCATAGGACATGTAGGTGATTTCCTGCCGGTTCGGCGAGAAGCGTGGCGTCAGCACGATCGACCGGCCATCCGAAAGGTAGCGGATATTGGCGCCGTCCTGGTCCATGATGGCGAGGCGCTTCTTGCGCGCGTTCTTGGCGCCGGACTCGTCGATGAACACGACGCGCGTGTCGAAATAGCCCTTCTCCCCGGTCAGCCGCTCATAGATGGCATCGGCGATGATGTGGGCGACGCGGCGCTGATTGGCATCGTTGGCAAAGAACTGCTCGCCGGCCATCTGCTGGCCGGCAAAGGTGTCCCACAGCCGGTATTGGGCGCGGATGCGGCCGTCGGCCTCCTTGCTGACGCTGCCGGTGACCAGCGCTTGCGCGTTGATTACCTTCCAGTCTTCGAAGCGGGGTGTTGCGTCCGGATTGGCGATCTTCTCGATGAAGGCGCTCTTGTCGATCGGCGCGAACAGGCCGGAGCGCTTCAGATCGGCAGTAACAATCTGGGAAATCTGGGCGCCAAGCGCATCGCCGCCCTGGAAATCCGTGATGGCGATCGGCAGCGGCTCGACATTGCCCTTGTTGACGTTGAGTTCGACGAGCGCCAGCGCCGGCAGCGTGCCGGCAGCGGTCATGCCCATCGCCATCGCGGCAATCATCAGGAGCGGCTTGAGGATTGATTTCATGTCTTCTCGCTTCTCATACTGATTTTCGGATGTCAGGGCCTACAGGCCAAGCATCTCCCTTGGGTCGAATGTGACCCGGATGTCGTTCCAGATATCCTGCTTGCCGGCGGGAACCTGCAGGCCGGCCATGTCGCATTTCTGAACCGCGCGCACCGCACTCTCATCGAACTGCCTGTTGCCGCTCGATGTTTCAACCGACGGGCGACCGTCGAGCTTGCCTGAGTTGTTCAGATTGAAACGGACGACGACGACGAAATTCTCCGACCCTTCAAGCCCGGCCGGCAAGGTCCAGCAACCGCCCAACTGGCTTTCCAGGGCGCCCTGCTCCGACTTCGACAGCTTCTGGCCCTGATCCTTGTCGCCACCGAGCGACGCCTGCTGGGTCGAGCGCTTGGCGCCGCCGCCGGACGGCTTCTGCTTGTCGAGCAGGGCCGAAATCTCATTGGCGTTGAACTGCTTGTCGTCGGACTTCGGCTTCGACGAGGCTTCCTTGACCGGCTTGTCGGCATCCTTGCGGTCAGGCGCCTTGGCGCTTTCGGCCTGTGCCGGCTGCGGCTTTGGCCGCGCTTCCGGCGCGGGCGCCGAATTCGGCAATTGGGTCTCTTCTGTGGGCGGGTCCTTGGCTATGGCCTCGGCGACGGCATCCGGCTTGACCTCAGGGGTCGGATCGATAGCAGCGGTCTTGTCCTGCGGCGGCGGTGTCGGCGCCGGCTTGGCCGGCGTCGGCTTGGGCTCCGTCTTCTTGACCGGCTCGGGCTTGACCTCTTCCTTGGGCGTTGGCGCTGGCGCCACTTCCGTCGCCGGAATGGGCTTGGGCTTTTCCTGCGGCTTCGGCACGTCCTCGGTCTTCGGGATTTCCTTCGGGGTTGGCGCTGGCGCCGGGGCCGACGTCGTGTCGACGGGTTTCGGCTTGGCTTCCGGCGTTATCGGCTTGTCGGTGTCGACGCTGTTTTCGCCCACCTTCTGCGCATCCGGCACGACGTCGGGACGCTGCGTCGGCAACGGCGCCGGCTTTTCATGCATCACGGCCTTCTTGTCGCCCTGTAGCGTCTGCGCAATGGCTTCCATCGGCACGATATCGACCGCAACCGACTCCACGTCGGCCGACGGAAGCGCGGCCGGCGCCGACAGGGTGAACAAGCCGAAGGCCAGCACCGCCGTGTGCAGGATCACCGATGTGGTGAGGCCGGTCCTCATCGTGCGTCTATTGATCCTGTTCCTGCAGTGAAACCAGGCCGATGTTCTTGTAACCAGCGGCCGAGATGCGAGCCATGACCTTCATGGCCGTGCCATAGTCGGTCGATTTGTCGCCACGAATGAAGATACGCTCTTCATAACCGGTCTTCGAGATCGCCTGCAGCTTGGCCACCAGTTCCTCGATCGGAATCTCGGTTTCCTGCAGGAAGATCTTGCCGGTCGCATCGATCGAGACGGTGATTGGCTGGGTGTCGGCATTCATCGCCTTGGCCTGCGTGTCCGGCAGGTCGATCGGCACGCCGACCGTCAACATCGGCGCGGCGACCATGAAGATGATCAAAAGCACGAGCATGACGTCGACCATCGGCGTGACGTTGATCTCCGACATCAGCGCATGGTGGCGGCCGCGCCGCCGGTGGCCGCGCCCGCCGCGCCCTCCCATGCCTACGGACATACCCATCTCGTTACTCCTCAGGCCTTAGGCGCGACTTTTTCATCGATTTGGCGCGAGAGTATGGCGGAGAACTCGTCGGAGAACCCCTCCATGCGCACAGCGATCTTGCTCGCATCCGATGACAGCTTGTTATAGGCGATGACCGCCGGAATAGCGGCGAGCAGGCCGATGGCCGTCGCCAGCAGCGCTTCGGCGATACCGGGCGCGACCACCGCGAGGCTGGTGTTCTTGGAGCCGGCGATGGCCTGGAACGACGTCATGATGCCGATGACGGTGCCGAACAGGCCGATGAAAGGTGCTGCCGATCCGGTCGTGGCAAGAAAGCCGAGGCGTCCCTCCAGCTTCTCCATCTCGCGAGTCAGCGCCAGGTCCATGGCCTTGTCGATACGGGTCTGCAGGCCGAGCGGCGACTTGGCGCCTTTCTCGAAACTCTTCTTCCATTCACGCATGGCGGCGACGAAAATGGCGCCCATGCCTGTCGTCTTGCGGTCGGCGAGCGTGCGGTAGAGTTCCTCCAGCGACTGCCCGGACCAGAAAACCTGCTCAAAGCGGTTCAGCGCCAGCCGCATGCGGCCATAGGCGACCAACTTGTCGACGATGATCGCCCAGGTCCATACCGAGGCGCATAGCAGCCCGATCATGACCAGCTTGACCACCCAGCTGGCCTGCATGAACAAGGCCCAAATCGACAATTGCGCGCCCGGTTCGGCGAGTGCGATATTTTCCATCGTTACGTCCTTAAGATTTTCCGGGCGAAGCTGGCGGCTGGCCCATGGCATCCCTTGTGGTCGGTTCGCACGAAGCTACCGGACACCCCAAACCGTGCCGTTAGCGGCCTTTTCGGGGCAAATATTGGTGAAAGGAAGGCGCTGGATAACGCCAATCTTCGCCAATCTCTTCATGAACCGTTATGGTTAAGGATGGGTTAGTCTATCAGGCGCGGCGCATTGCCGCGCCCGGGCATCGCAGGCCGGCATCACCTGAATATCAGCGTACCCGAGGCATGAAGGCCGCGACCCATTCCCTGGGGAAGCGCCTCGGCCGGCCGTTCTCGCCGATGATCGCCGCCTCGACCTTGGCCTCGACCAGCACCTCGTCGCCGCGCTTGAGCTGCTGCGCCATGAAGATGCGCGCGCCTGAGATGTCCTGCGTGCGTGTGTCGACGGTCAGTATGTCGTCGATGCGGGCGGGGATGCGGAAGTCGATCTCCATGCGGCGTACAACCCACACGATCTTCTCGCCATGCTTGCCGTCGGCGAGCTCGGTATGATGCACGCCGGTGAGTCTGAGATAATCGGAGCGGCCGCGCTCGAGGAATTCGAGGTAGCGCGCGTGATAGACGACGCCTGAGAAATCGGTATCGGCATAATAGACCCGTGCCATCAGCCGGTGGCCGAACTCGGTCAGCGCGCCGGAAAGCCCAGCCAGCAATGCCGCGGATTCACCATGATCGCTCATTGCGCTTCCCTTTTGGATGCCGACGCGGCAGGTATTTTTGGCACATGAACCCGATGGCACTGTTGACGGCGCGGATCAAGACCCGTGCTGGCGTCTCGAAGCGTTCAATGGCGAGAAGGCCGAGCCGGACGTGAAGGACGCAATCCGAAGTCTGCCCTGAAGTGCCGGTCAGCCGAGGTCGATCTGCAGGATTTCCGGACGCATGCCGAAACGGATGGGCAAATTGCTGAAGCCGAGCCCGCCCGAGACGATCAGGTTGCGGTCGTTCTCGATGACATGGCCATAGGCGTAGCGATTGCCGAACTGCGACGGCACGATAGGCGAATAGCCGAACAGCCGCACCTGCCCGCCATGGGTGTGTCCCGCTAGCGTCAGCGACACGCGCGACGGCACTTTTGGAAAAATGTCCGGTTCGTGCGCCAGCAGGATGACAGGCGCGGCGTCGCTGATTTTAGCCAGCGTGCCGTCGAGATCGTCCAATCGCCTGGGACGCTCGTGCTTCTTTTTCCGCAACAGCGCCAACTGATCGGCGAGGCCGGCGATCCATACGCCATGTCCGTCCTTTTCCAGACGCACGACGTCGTTCTCCAGAACCGGGATGCCGACCTTCTCCAATGCCTTGCGCGCGATCGTCGGACCAACTCCGGCACGCTGCGCGAAGCCGTCGGCCCACCAGTCGTGATTGCCGAGGATCGACAGCACGCCGAGCGGTGCCTTGAGACCCGACAGGGCGCCCGCCCATTCCGGCGGCGTCACCCTTTGTGACAACAGGCGAATGCCGGCGATGTAGTCGCCGAGCAGCACGATCAGGTCCGGCTGCAGAGCATTCGCCTCTTCGGCAAGCGAAGCGATCCGCTCCGGCGTCATCCACGGCCGGCAGGCGTGGATGTCGGCAAGCGCGACGACGCGAAGCTTCAATCCGGCGGGCCAATGCGGTGGCGTCAGCGCATAGCGCTTCACATGCGTCAGCAGCATCGGCTCGATGCCGACGGCGTAGGCACTGAACGAGGCGACCGACAGGAACGACCCGCCGATGAAGCGCAGGAACCCGCGTCTGGTTATCATTGAGTGACTCCGGCACCTCATTTCGGCATGCGCTGATGCCTGTCCTCCAAAAGCGATCTCGATTTGGGAGGACGACGTGCAAGAGGCAGCGAGCCCGATACAATCCAAGAATACGCCTGCAAGCCGGCGAAGATGAGGAGAATTTGCGCAGGTCCGTTCACTGATGCTTGATCGGCGTGAAAAGCCGCGTCGGAAGCTACTCTTCCTGGAACAGATTGATCTGCTGCTGCGCCAGATCCTTCGGCGCATCGAGGCCGAGATGGCGCCAGGCATTGGCGGTCAGCATGCGTCCGCGCGGCGTGCGCTGGATGAAGCCCTGCTGGATCAGATAGGGTTCGATGATGTCCTCGATGGCGTCGCGCGGCTCGGACAGGCCCGCCGCGATCGTCTCGATACCCACCGGCCCGCCGCCGAAATTGCGCGCGATCATGCTGAGATAGCGGCGGTCGAGCGCGTCCAGGCCGAGCGCGTCGACTTCGAGCCGGGTCAAGGCTTCGTCGGCGATCAGGCGGTCGACATGGCCGTCGCCGGCAACCGAGGCGAAATCGCGCACCCGCCGCAACAGCCGGCCGGCAATGCGCGGCGTGCCGCGCGCGCGCCGCGCGATCTCGAGCGCACCGTCATTGCCGAGCGGCATCTGCAGGATGCGAGCGCCGCGCCGCACGATCTGCTCCAATTCCTCGACCGTGTAGAAATTGAGCCGTACCGGAATGCCGAAGCGGTCGCGCAACGGATTGGTGAGCAGGCCGAGCCGCGTGGTGGCTGCCACAAGGGTGAAGCGCGCGAGGTCGATCTTGACCGAGCGCGCCGCCGGTCCCTCGCCGATGATCAGGTCGAGCTGGAAATCCTCCATCGCCGGATAGAGGATTTCCTCCACTGCCGGGTTGAGCCTGTGGATCTCGTCGATGAACAGCACATCGCCTTCTTCGAGATTTGTCAGCAGTGCCGCGAGATCGCCTGCCTTGGCGATGACCGGCCCGGAGGTCGATCGGAAATTGACGCCGAGCTCACGCGCCATGATCTGCGCCAGCGTCGTCTTGCCCAGCCCCGGCGGTCCGACGAACAGCACATGGTCGAGCGCCTCCTTGCGGCCCTTGGCGGCCTCGATGAAGACTTTGAGGTTTGCCCGCACCGCCGCCTGACCGACGAAATCGTCGAGCGTCTGCGGCCGCAACGTCTGCTCGGCGTCCTCTCCACGCTTTTCCGGTGCAATGAGACGGGGGGAAAGGCTCATGCCAGCAATTCCATGCTTGCAATGGACCTTGCAGCCCGCTGATCGAAAGTGACCGTGTGGGAACAACCCACATTTCGGTTGTGCTCGGCGATTAGCGCATCGGCAAAGTCAACCTGCGGCATGTTGGACCTGTCGAGCGCGATCACGATGGCATCGAAATCCTCGAAAACCAACGTTCTGATTTTCAGCAGTCTTTGGATTGCCGCCAGGACTTGTTCCCTGGACATCCTGTAACGAGAAATCAGCGACCAACTGAACTCGACCAGGACGATCAGGCTGACAAAGCCTGGGGTATCCTCACTAAGGCCTTTGCCGAAAGCCAAGGCTTTTGCCCTTTGCTCGGCATCATCGTTCAGCACCATTCGAAGCAGAACGTTCGTATCGATGCCTATCGACGTCACGCGTCGCCCTCATGCCCGCCCTTCGGCGCGTCCCCGACAACATGCCGTCCAACAGCGTCCCGAACCGCGGCATCGATTTCCTCGAGTGAAGCCGGACCGTCGGGCGGATCTCCCAGGAATCCGGCGAGGTCAGCAAAGTCGAGATTGCGCGGCGTTCCGATCAAGTAGCCATCCACTACCGTCCAGGCGATCATGTCACCGGCCTTGAGCGACAGCGCATCCCTGACATCCTTTGGGATGGTAAGCTGGCCTTTCGATGTCAGGCTTGCGTAGGCGCCCATTTTTCTTACTTTCGAAGAAATTACTTACAAAACATATTATAGTTGGAATTTAGTTTTCAAGCAATCACCGCGCCAGTTCCCTCAGCCCGAAGCGGATGAGTTTCGACGCATCGGCGCCCTCGCCCGCCGTCTTCAGCGCCGCCGACACCGCATTGGCGGCGGTGTCACGCGAATAGCCGAGGTTGACCAGGGCCGAGACCGCGTCGGTGATCGGCGCGGGCGCCACGCCTTCGCCGAGTTCCTGCTTGAGCCCAATGGTGCCGGTGGCGGTGCCCGCATAGGCCGGTGCCTTGGCCTTCAATTCGGTGACGATGCGCTCGGCCACCTTCTTGCCGACGCCAGGGGCGCGGGAAACCATGGCGATGTCGCGCAGTGCAATGGCATTGGCGAGGTCGGCCGGCGCCAGCGTCGACAGGATGGCCAGCGCCACCTTGGCGCCGACACCCGGCACGTTGTTCATCAGCAACCGAAACCATTCGCGCTCGAGCTGCGACTGGAAACCATAGAGCCGCAACATGTCCTCGCGGACATAGGTCTCTATGAACAGCACCACCGCTTCGCCGGGCGAAGGCAGTGCCGCCAGCGTGCGGGTCGAGCAATAGGCGACATAGCCGACGCCGTGGATATCGACGAGACAATGATCTTCGTCGACCTCGTCGAGCGTGCCCTTGAGCTTGCCGATCATCCCCAACAGCCTCTCATGATGCCAATACCGCCAGCCGATAGGCAGCACTCTGCCGGTGATGCGCGTGGCAAATCGCGATGGCCAGCGCGTCGGCGGCGTGTTCGGTGTCGAAGATCGCCTTTGGCAGCAGCACCTTCACCATCATGTGGATCTGCTTCTTGTCACCGTGGCCGACACCGATCACCGCCTTCTTCACCGCATTGGGCGCATATTCGGCGACGACGAGGCCCGCCCGCGCCGGGACCAGCATGGCAATGCCGCGCGCCTGGCCGAGCTTCAGCGTCGCAACGGCGTCCTTGTTGACGAAGGTCTGTTCGACGGCGGCCTCATGCGGCATGGCCTGATGCAGGACTTCGGCAAGCCCATCATGCAGTTGGCAGAGCCGCGTCGCCAGCGCCGCCTTGTCCTCGGAGCGCACGGTACCCGAAGCGACAAAACGCAAGGAATTGCCGAGGCTCTCGACAATGCCCCAGCCGGTGCGCCTGAGCCCCGGATCGATACCGATGATGCGAATCGCGTCCCCCATCCGGTGACTTTACCCACGGCGGACAGCGATGCCAGCGAAATGTGAACAAACCAGAAACAACCCTTGCCAATTCAAGGGGAGCGATTGCGAGATCGCTTAATTGCGGGCGAACGCCGTGTTGAGCAGGCTGATCTGGTCCGAAACCGGATTGGGCCGGCGGGCCACAGGCTGCATGTCGACCACCGCGCCGGCGCCGTAGATCTCTTCATCCATGCGGCGCACCAATGCCTGCAGGCGCAGCGACCGGTTGACGAGGTCGAGGAAATCGTTCGGCAGTTCGGCCCAGCCGGCCGCCTCGTCATGGGCGGAAGCGGTGTCGAGGCGCACCTTGGACTTTTCCGATGCGACCTGGTCGCGGGTCATCTCGCCGGAATTCGCCGCGCGCTGCAAAAGCAGCCACGAGGCAACCTGCATCAGCCTGGTGGTCAGTCGCATCGATTCGGCCGCGTAGAGCGTGGCCGCCAGCCGCGACAGTTTCTTGGCCTCGGCCCGGCCCTTGCCGTCGAGATACTCCGCCGCCTGTTCGACCAGTCCCATGCCTTCCTGGTAAAGCGGTTTGAAGGAGTGCGAAAAAACCCGGCGCTCCGCCAGCTTCACGGTTTTCGCAATGCCCTTCGAAGGCTCGTTCATTGATAACGCCCCTGCACTCGCAACCGGCCGATTCGGCTCTCTGCCGATACACCCGGGACCCTATATAACTGAAGCTTGAAAATGCGCTTCGTCCGGGGTGAAGGCAAGCACATGTTTAACAGAAGGTTAACGGGGAACGGCCGCGCGGAATGCCGCCGGAATGCGGACAAAAAAAGAGCCGCGGATAAGGCGGCTCTCAGGAGTTTAACAGGGAGGCGTCAAACAAAGTGGCTCCAACCACTCGGTAAGAATCCAGATCACTGGATGGACATAGTAAACGCCTGTAAAGCTTAATGAACCCTTAACATTCCTGATATTCTTTAAACCAACACCGTGCTCCTGTGCCGTAACAGCACAGCCGCACAGGTCCGGTTTCAACCGTCCCTCAGGCCTTTTTCCACACCACCGGCAAGGCAATGAAGGCGAACAGCAGAATGCCTGCGTAGAAGCCGATCGAAGATATCCCCAGCAACGGCTCGATCCCCGGATTTCCGGCAAGCAGTATATAAAGGCCGATCATGAGCCCGATGCCGCTGATTGCCGTCAGCCAGAAATGGACCAGGGCCAGCGTCTTTTGCCCGGCAGCCGGAAACAGGTGGTAGAAGAACGCGAAGACCGCCGACATCAGCCAGCCCGCCACCATGGTGTGGGCGTGGGTCGGCATCTGGCCATGATCTTCGCTGATGGCCATGTGGATGCCGAGTGCCATACCGCACAGCGCATAGATGATCGCCAGCGTGAAGAAATTCCGTGCTGTCCCTTGCATATTAGTCCCCCGAATTGCCTTTTCCCAAGCTGGGAATGAGTTGATCGTCAGGCGAGCGCTGTCGCCGCCGCACTTCCTGCGTCGGCACTAGCATCGGCACTGTTTCCGGACGATGTCGCCCCCCGACGCTCCCGGCATAGCAGAAAATCGGGCGGTGCGTTCATCATATTAGTCGCTCCTTTCGTTAGCCGGCAGTCTGAAACACAGCCGGCTTTTCCACGACATCGTTCGGAAACAGCCGCGGCGCTAAACGCCGCGGCATCTGATCGGCGAGCGGGCAATTGCCGCCTCGCCATCAACCATTGGACATCGGGAGAAAGTCATGGATTGGTATTCCATCGTCAAATTGCTGCACATCGTTTCGGCGATGCTTTGGGTCGGTGGCGGCTTCACGCTGATGGTGCTGGCGACGCTGGCGGATCGTGCCGGCAACATTCAGGGAACGCTGCAGGCGATGCGCGCCACCGGCGAGCTGGGCAATCGCTTCTTCGCGCCGATGTCGATGCTGACATTGGCCTTCGGCTTGATCATGTGCTCGTTCTGGGTCGGCTTCTCCGATCTCTGGATCCTGATCGGCCTTGCCGGCTACGCCACGACCTTCTGCATCGGCATGTTCGTTTTCAAGCCGACAGCCGACCACATGACCGCGATGATCGCCAGGGACGGCGTGACGCCCGCGGCACTTGCCTACGGCCAGCGCATCCTGCGGGCGGCGCGCTTCGATTATGCGGTCATGCTGGTCATCGTCACCGACATGGTGCTGAAGCCCACCCTGCACGACGTCGCCATTCTCGCAGGCATGGTTGTGGTTCTTGCCGCCGGCGCCACAATGGCGCTCGGCCGGACACGGCGCATGGTGCCCAACGCCGCCTGACCAGACCTGATCGCCTGAAGGGGCGCTGGTCTACATCAAGCCGGCAATCCCGTCCCACAGAAGCTTCACAGCCACGACCGCCACGGTCGCATAGGTGAAGGGATAGAAAACCTCCGGCCGCATCCGCCGCACCAGCCACGCACCGGCGATGGTCGACAACGGCGCCAGCGGCATCAGCACCGCCGACGCCGTCAGATTGGCGGTGTCGAACTGGCCGAGCGCGAAATAGGGAATGAGCTTCAGCGCGTTGGTGGCGGCAAAGAAGATCGCTGCCGTGCCCGACAGCACCTTGGGGTCGAGCCGGATCGGCAAGGCATAGACCTGGAAGGGCGGGCCGCCGACATGGGCAACGAAGCTGGTGAAGCCTGCGACCGTGCCCCATATGGCCGCGGCCACGCGATTGGGTGCGGCCGCATGGTCGGAACCATGACGAAATTGCAGGTAAAGCCAGCGCAGGACGAAGATGATGGCGACGGCGCCGACGATGAGCCGCACCGCTTCCTCGGTGACGAGTGCTGCCGTCAGCCAGCCAAGCCCGATGCCGATGATGGCGCCCGGCATCATGTCGGCCAGCATCTTTCTGTTATAGACGCCCCACCATGTCCACACCGAGACGATGTCCATCAGGCACAGGATCGGCAGCAGGATGGCGGCCGCCTGCACCGGCGGCATGGTCAGCGCCATCAGCGGCACGCCGACAAAGCCGACGGCGCCGCCAAAGCCGCCCTTGGACAGGCCGACCAGAATGACCGCCGGGACGGCGGCCGCGTAGAACCACGGATCGAGAAGCAGGCCTGACATGGGGAGGGGCTGGTCTGGAGGGAAAGCGGATCAACGTCTGAATATCCTGGATTCGCCTGCTCGGCGACTGCAAATATGGGCTGGCCGCGACATATCGGGCCAACGGGCTTCGAACGCTTATCGGTGCGCCGAAACCAGCAGGAACATCGGCCGCTCGAGCTCTTCCGCAAGGTCCGGCCTGGCCGCGATCTGCGCGTCCGTCGGACGGAATTCCTCGACATGCTCGATTGTGAAACCGGTGCGGATCAGCGTGTTGAGCGTTGTGCCGATGGTGCGGTGATGTTTGACCACCCCCTTGGCCAGCCAGTCGGTCTTGCGCGGCCCTTCCACCAGATACCGGTCGACAGGCCAGGTCCTTTTCCCTTCCCCATCGCTCGACCAGCCCGGATTGGTTGGGGCCATGTAGATCGGATGTTCCGTCGAGAAGACAAAATGGCCGCGGGGCGACAGGGCCTGGTGCACGGTCCTGAACAGGCGCTCAATATCCTCGACATAGTGCAAGGCGAGCGAACTGTAGGCGAGATCGAAGCCGCCTTGCGGCAGGCTTAGCTGGTCGAGGTCGGCTCTCTCGTAGGTGACGCTGGCGTCCGGGCCGGCCGCTCTCGCACGGGCAAGCATCTTCTCCGACAGGTCAAGCCCAAGGACTTGCCTCGCCCCTTGATCGTGCGCCCAGCGGCAAAACCAGCCGAAGCCGCAGCCGAGGTCGACGATCCTGAGGCCTGCCACGTCAGGCAGCATCGCACGCAGCGCCGGCCACTCGGCGGCGCCGTTCGGGCCTTCGATCGAGCGGCCAAGCTGGCTGTAGCCAGCGAAGAAATCCGGCTGATCGTAGATGTTTTGCGCCATGTTTTTCTCGCTCCTCGGACAGCCATCTGGCGGAAGACTGACATTTGGTGGGCTGGCTCCGCCTTTCCACCATGGCCACGCGGGGTCAAGCCTGTGAGCCCGACGGCAACCCCAGTGGCGGCGGCCGTCGCCGGATCGGCTGTGCCTTGATGATGGCGGTGCTGGTCTCGGCCTTGTCGGCGATGCGGTCGAGAATGCCGTCGAGGTCGCCGATCGAGCGCACGTACAGCCGGGCGACGAAACAGTCATCGCCCGTCACCTTGTCGCATTCGCCGAACTCGGCAATCTCCTCGATCAGTTTCTGGACGATGTGCAGCTTGCCCGGCAAAGGTTTGATCCGCACGATCGCCTGCAGCGTATAGCCGAGCGCCAGCGGATCGATCTCGACGGTGAACGCCCGGATGACGCCCCGTTCCTCGAGCCGCCGCAGCCGCTCCGAGACGCTCGGCGACGACAGCCCGACCTGGGCCGCGAGATCCTTCAGCGAGGTCCGCGCATCCCTGACCAGGATTTCCAGCAGATTTCGGTCGAGGTCATCCAGCATTTATTTTTCTCGCGGATTCCAAGGTTCCAGCCTAAGATAATTAGGCAAAGCCCTCATATCTCCTTTTCATGGAGATGGAAAGCCTCGGCATCGCATGAGATTATGCCGCCTCAACGGGTTCAGAGGCTTATCATGAACGATACTGTACGTGGCACGGTCGAAATGTCGGCCGCAATGGCGATC
The DNA here is from genome assembly GCF_037179655.1 of Mesorhizobium sp. Cs1299R1N1. Classification (NCBI taxonomy): domain Bacteria; kingdom Pseudomonadati; phylum Pseudomonadota; class Alphaproteobacteria; order Hyphomicrobiales; family Phyllobacteriaceae; genus Mesorhizobium; species Mesorhizobium sp. Cs1299R1N1. The sequence continues at coordinate 32,816 of NZ_JAPYKR010000010.1, forward strand.
CTGGGAACGATCGGATGGTTCGTCATCATGTCCGGCCAGCCGATCATGGATGTGGTGTTCTGGCGCTGCGCGTTCGGCGCGCTGACGCTGCTCGTCATCTGTGCTTCGCTTGGATTGTTGCGCAACAGGCTGTCGTTGCGCATCATTGGCCTCGCAGCGCTTGGGGGTGCGGCGATCGTCATCAACTGGCTGCTCCTGTTCAGCGCCTTCTCACGCGCCTCCATCTCGATCGCCACCGCGGTCTACAACACGCAGCCCTTCATGCTGGTCGGCTTCGGGGCGCTGTTGTTCGCCGAGCGGCTGACATTGACCAAGCTGACCTGGCTGGCAATCGCCTTCGCCGGCATGGTGCTGATCGTCGGGGCCGCCCCTGACTCCGGCGATGTTGGTACGAACTATTTCGCCGGCATTCTCATGGCCCTGGCCGCCGCCTTCTTCTGGGCCGTCGCGGCCATCGTCACCAAGAAGCTCAAGGGCACGCCGCCGCATCTGATCGCGCTCATCCAGGTCTGCGTCGGCGTGGTCATGCTGGCGCCCTTCGCCAATCTCTCGCATCTTCCCGCCGACCCATGGAGCTGGGCCATGCTGGCGACGCTCGGCATCGTCCACACCGGCCTGATGTACATCCTGATGTACGGCGCCATCCAGAAGCTGCCGACGCATCTGCAGGGGTCGCTGTCCTTCATCTATCCGGTCGTTGCCATCCTGGTCGATGTCACCGCCTTCGGCCATCGGCTGCATTTCAGTCAGGTCGTCGGCGCCGCCGCCATCCTGATCGCTGCCGCCGGCATGAACCTCGGCTGGACATTGTGGAAATCGAGACCGTCCGCCGCGAGCCCGCAGCCGATCAAGTAAGGCGGCATGCCGGCTACCCGGCCGGTCAAGAATCCCGATCCTGGCTGCCCGCCTGTTCAAAGCGGGCAGTTTGCTCTATGCCGCAATCCAACCATCTTCGCCCGGCATAGGCGAAACCCGGGATCGAAGAACCATGAATGACGCAACGCCCCCCAATCGCTGCCGCATCGTACTGATTGCGCCGCCCGGCGTGCCGGCCACCCGCATCGCGGCCGCGTTCGACGGCGGCGACATCGCCTCGCTGATCCTGCCCGAGAACGGCATGGACGAGGCCTCCTTCCAGGCCTTTGCCGAACAGGTCGTGCCGGCCGCGCAGGCCGCGGGCGTGGCCGTCATCATCGCTGGCGACACCCGCATCGCGGGCCGGGTCCAGGCCGACGGCATCCATGTCGAGGTCTCCAAGGCCGAACTCGCGGAGACGATCGAGCATTTCCAGGCGAAGATGATGGTCGGCGCCGGCGGTGCCAAGACCCGCGACGACGCGCTGGAGCTTGGCGAAGCCAGGCCCGATTACATTTTCTTCGGCCGCTTCGGCTACGACAACAAGCCCGAGCCGCATCCGCGCAACCTGTCATTGGGGCAATGGTGGGCGCAGATGATCCAGATCCCCTGCATCGTCGAGGCGGGCTCCGATCTTGCCTCAGTCGAGACGGTGGCCGCCACCGGCGCCGAATTCGTCGCGCTGTCGAGCGCCGTGTTCGCCGGCGGCGTCGATCCGAAGGCGGCGATAGCCCGGGCCAATGCGCTGCTCGACGAAACAGCGCCGCGCTTCGAGGATTGACGTGTCCCTGGCAAGGCTTTCCCTTCAGGCCCTGCTTGCGGCGGTGATGATCCAGGCCGCCGCCGCCGAAACCGTACCCTTGCCGCAGCCCAAGCCTGAAACCGGCGTGCACACCGACAAGCCGATCGAAAACCAGCTGCCCCAGCCTGCCACCACGGCGGAGCCCGCACCGCTGCCCTCGGTCGACAGCGTCAATCCCGATCGTTTCGGCGCCAAGCCGGCCGACGCCGCCTATGGTGCCTTCCAGCGGGGGCTCTACAAGACCGCCTACAATCTGGCGCTGGTCCGTGCGCAGAATGGCGACCCGGCCGCGCAGACGCTGGTGGCCGAGATCCTGTCGCGCGGGTTGGGTGTGCCGTTGAACTCGGCCGAGGCCGCGAAATGGTACGCGCTTGCCGCCGAGCAGGGCGTGCCGGAATCGCAGTTTCAATATGCGCTGATGCTGCTCGACGGCCGCTACGTCAAGAAGGACGCGAAGGGGGCCTATGCCCTGATGCAGGCCGCCGCCGAAGCCGGCAACCAGCTGGCGCAATTCAATTTCGCGCAGATGCTGGTCCAGCAGGATCCCGGCGACGCCGGCCTGGCCAAGGCGGTTTCCTATTATGAGCGCGCCGCGGCGACCGGTCTCGCCGATGCGCAATACGCCATGTCTCAGATCTATGCCAACGGCGTCGGCGGCAAGCCGCGCGACGATGCACAGGCACGGCGGCTTCTGGCGCAGGCTGCCCGTCAGAACTATGACACCGCGCAGATCGATCTCGCCGCCTGGATGATCGAAGGCCGCGGCGGTGCGCGCGACCTGAAATCGGCTTTCGGCTGGACGAAGCAGGCCGCCGAAGGCGGCAACGTGGCGGCCCAGAATCGGCTGGCAAAACTCTATATGCAGGGCATCGGCACCGATCCGGACCTCGTGCTCGCCGGCGCATGGTACATCGTCGCCCGCCGCGCCGGCCTCATCGATCAGGAAATGGACGATTTCCTGCAAGGGCTGAGCGACGACCAGACCAAGCAGGCCCTGCAGAAGGCGAACCGCCTGCCCTGAGGACAGCGCGCACGCTCATTGCATGTGATCCAGGACGACTTTGCCGAAGGGCGAGCCGTGTTCGAGATGGCGGAAGGCGCTGGCTGCCTCACGCCACGGCAAGACCTTGTCGATCACCGGCGTCAGCCGGTTGACGGCAAGAGCCCGGTTCATCGCCTCGAAGGATTCGCGTGAACCAACCGGTATCCCGCGTGCCCGGACCTGGCGGCGGAAGATGTCGAGCGGGTTGACTGCCCCTTCACTGCCGCCGAGATAGCCGATTACGTTGATCTGGGCACCCCGCGCCGAAGCCCTCAGCGACTGGGCGAAGCTTTGCGGCCCGCCGACTTCGATGATGTGATCGGCGCCCCGACCACCGGTGAGCGCCAGCACGGCTGACGCCCAATCCGGGTCGCTGCGGTAGTTGATGCCGTCATGAGCGCCAAGCGCTTTTGCGCGCGTGAGCTTGTCGTCGCTGCTTGACGTGACGATGACGCGTGCGCCGGCGGCGGCGGCAAACTGCACCGCAAACAGCGAGACACCGCCTGTTCCCAGGCTCAGCACCGTCTCGCCGGGTTTCAAGCAGCCTTCGGTGAACAGCGCATGCCAGGCTGTCACGGCGGCGCAAGGCAGTGTCGCGGCCTCGACGTCGCTCAGGTGCTCTGGCGCAAGGACGGCCGCCTGTTCATCCAGCCTGGCGAACTCGCTGAGCAACCCGTCGATGGGACCGCCCCGTTGATAGGAGGGTTCGGCCATGGCGAAACTGCCGCCGATCCAACGCTGCCAAAATGTAGCGCAGACGCGGTCGCCGACCTTGAAGCGGGTCACTTCGGCGCCAACTGCAACCACTTCGCCGACGCCGTCCGAAAGGGGAACCAATGGCAGCGCAAAGGCAGTGTGGTAACTGCCACGGGCGATTTCCACATCGCGGTAGTTCAGTGCCGTGGCCTTGACCTTGATAATCATCTCCTGGCGGCCCGGTTCCGGCATCGGCCGCTCGACCAGCCTGAGATTGTCGATGCCGCCCGGGTGCTGCAATTCGATCGCCTTCATTGTCTTCTTTCCGTTTGGAGGTCCCTGGAAAGGAAAATCGCTTGCCTTGCTTATAATTTCAAATTCATAATAATCAGAATGATTATGCATTTGGAGCACCGCTAGAATGCTGGAGGAACTGCGCACGCTCGTTCTGTTCGCCGAGGAAGGCTCTATTCAGAATGTGGCCCGGCGCCTGCCTTTGACGCAGCCTGCCGTCACCCGTCAGGTGCAGCGACTGGAGGATCTGCTCGGGACAACGCTTCTTGATCGCCGGCAGAAGCCGCCGCGCCTGACCACGGCGGGACTGGAGGTGTTGGAGCGCGCGAAAGACATACTGGCGTCAATCGAGGCTCTGAAAGCCTTCGCCGCCGACACCGAACCGCAAGGCGTGCTGCGTGTCGGCTTGGCACATGGCTTGTCCGACGGGGGCGTTGCGGGCGGTATAGCTCGCGCGGCTGCGACGTTTCCAAAAATATCCTTGCGGCTCAAGACCGGCTGGAGCGCGGATCTGATCGAGCAGTTCGATCGCGGCCTGCTCGACATGGCGATTGTTCTACGACCCGCCGGTCATCAAGGCCCGGACGTGCTCGGCACCGAACGTCTCGCCGTCATAGCGCAGGCCGGCGCTACCAAATCCCGTCTTACGGACGCCGCCTGGGCTTCCATGCCTTGGGTGCTCAGTCCCGAGCCTTGCGACGCACGTCAGAGACTCCTCGCCATTTTGGGCGGCGAACGGCATCGGCTCGTTGTGGCGGCGGAAATTCAGGACCCGGCGATGCAGGTGGAATGGGTACGTCGGGGACACGGCCTCGGCCTCATGCCGTCGCGGCTCGCCGCGCGCGGACTTCCCGACGACCTCGCGCTTGTCGATACTGGAGATTTGGACCTTTCATTGCAGGTCGTGGCACTGCGCTCTCCTCACCTCAACCGCCTGGCGAGGGCCGCGCAGGCCATTGCAACGACCGTCGGCGACGTCCTCGATATCGAGACCTGATGCCGGCTTGCCGGCTGGAGCCGACCCGTCCTCCCTTGCCTCTCCGGGCGATTTGTGGTCTTGGAGCCCTAAATCGCTTGTCACGGCGAACATCCCAACCAACGGTCTGGCCGTTGGCAGCATCCCGGATCCCATCATCATGGCCAAGATCAATGGCAACGAAATCCGTCCAGGCTATGTCATCGAACACGATGGCGGCCTCTGGGTGGCGGTCAGGACCAACACCGTCAAGCCCGGCAAGGGCGGCGCCTATAACCAGGTCGAACTGAAGAACCTCATCAACGGCACCAAGCTCAACGAACGCTTCCGTTCGGCCGAGACGGTCGAGCAGATCCGGCTCGACCTGAAGGATTTTTCCTTCCTCTACGAGCAGGAAGACGCGCTGGTGTTCATGGACACCCAAAGCTACGAGCAACTCGAACTTAACAAGGATTTCGTCGGCGACCGCGCCGCGTTCCTGCAGGACGGCATGATGGTGACGGTTCAGCTCTACGAGGAGCGGCCGATCGGCATTTCGCTGCCCGACTATGTGACGTTGACCATCACCGAGGCGGATCCCGTGGTGAAGGGCCAGACGGCGGCGTCCTCCTACAAGCCGGCTGTGCTGGAAAACGGCATTCGGGTGCTGGTCCCGCCCTTCATCGGCGCCGGCGAACGCATCATCGTCGACACCAACGAAATCACTTACGTGCGCCGCGCCGACTGATGCATGTCGCCCAAAGGTGGCCCCGGTTTTGGGTCACCGGCGTGTATCGAGACAGAGTTTAAAGCGCCGCACCAGGAAGAAGCACTATGGCACGCTCCGCCCTCCTCAACGTCATGGTCCAGGCCGCAATGAAGGCCGGCCGCTCGCTGTCGCGCGACTTCGGCGAGGTCCAGAACCTGCAGGTCTCGATGAAGGGCCCCGGCGACTATGTCAGCCAGGCCGACCGCAAGGCCGAGGACATCGTGTTTGCCGAATTGTCGAAAGCGCGCCCGGGCTACGGTTTCCTGATGGAGGAGCGCGGCACGGTCATTGGCGATGACAGCCAGCACCGCTGGATCGTCGATCCGCTCGACGGCACCACCAATTTCCTGCACGGCATTCCGCTTTTCGCCGTCTCCATCGCGCTTGAGCGCCAGGGTCAGATCGTTGCCGGCGTCATCTACAATCCGGCCATGGACGAGCTCTATACGACCGAGCGCGGCGGCGGTGCCTTCATGAATGATCGCCGCCTGCGCGTCGCCGGCCGCACCAAGCTTGTCGACACGGTGATCGGCTGCGGCGTGCCGCATCTCGGCCGCGGCCATCACGGCAATTTCCTGGTCGAACTGCGCAACGTCATGGCCGAGGTCTCCGGCGTGCGCCGCATGGGCTCCGCCTCGCTCGATCTTGCCTATGTCGCCGCCGGACGCATGGACGGGTTCTGGGAAGTCGGCCTGTCGGCCTGGGACATCGCCGCCGGCCTGCTCTTGATCCGCGAAGCGGGCGGCTTCGCCTCCGACATGGATGGCGGACAGGAAATGCTCGATACCGGCACGGTCGTCGCCGGCAACGAGATCATCCAGCGCGCATTGCTGAAGACGGTGAAAAAGCCGCTCCCGCCGCGCTGAACCGCCGCAGTCGTAAAACCGCAAACAAAGCTTGAAATACTGTCCGCCGGTTGCCCAGATTAAGGGTGATGCAGGACGATAGATGACCGACACCCCGCCACAGATCGACATCCCGTTCATCGGACGCTGGCACTATTCGCGCGCCGAGATGATCGCCGACGGGATCGTCCATGCTGTCGGGATCGTGCTGGCGATAGCGGCCGGTTCGGCGCTGCTGGCGCTCGCCGCCTCCCGGGTCGGGCCCGGCGAATACGTCGCAGCCGCTTTCTATGTCGTCTCGCTGCTCACGGTGCTTTCGGTGTCGCTGACTTACAATCTGTGGCCGGTGACCTCGCCCGCGAAATGGATCTTGCGGCGTTTCGATCATGCCGCGATCTATCTGTTGATCGCCGCCACCTACACACCCTTTCTCGCCCAGTTGGGAAACTCGCCGCTGGCGCGCTGGATGATCGTTCTGGTCTGGGCCGCGGCCGCAACGGGCATTGCCATCAAGGTGTTTTTCCCCGGCCGCTTCGACAGGCTGGCGATCGTCTTCTACCTTGCCATCGGCTGGAGCGGCATCGTCCTTGTCAAACCGCTTGTCGAGACGCTGCCGACCACGTCGATCGTGCTCATCGTCGCCGGTGGCGTCGTCTATTCCTGCGGCGTGATTTTCTTCGCCTGGAAGGCGCTGCGCTTCCACAACGCCCTGTGGCACGGCTTCGTCGTCACCGGCGCCGGCCTGCATCTGGCGGCCATGGTCGATTGCCTGGTCATCAACCGCCTTTGAAGCGCCGGCTCCAAAAGCCACGTGTGGCAATATTGCCAAGCACCATTCAATTTGGTCACAATTCCGTTTAGAGTCGCCAACTACGTGATCGGCGGCAGCGGCATCGGAAACGGGGCACGGATGGCTTTTCTCAGATCCTTCGGCATGGGCAGACGCTCCGACGTGCTCATCTACGATCCGCACAAATTGTCGAGTCCTCAGGTCTTTCTGCTGACCATGGTCATCTTCCTGGCCATCGTCGCCTTCATCGCCGCCATCCTGACCCGCCAGGTCACGACGGCATTCGTCACCAATCCCGGCCTCAACGGCCTGATCGTCGGCGTGCTCGTCGTCGGTATCCTGCTGGCCTTCACGCAGGTCGGGCGGCTGTTTCGCGAGGTGCGCTGGGTCAACTCCTTCCGCGCCGGCTCCGAGACCACCGAACCGGTGCTGCTGGCGCCGATGAAGGCGATGATCGGACGCTCGTCGTCCGTGGCCTTTTCGACCTCCTCGATGCGCACAATGCTCGATTCCATCGCCACGCGCCTCGACGAAAGCCGCGACACCTCGCGCTACCTGGTTGGCCTTCTTGTGTTCCTCGGCCTGCTTGGCACCTTCTGGGGCCTGTTGAATACGATCGGCTCGATCCGCGAGACGATCGAATCGCTCGATCCCGGCACGGGTGATGCCGCGGCGGTGCTCGATTCGCTGAAGCAGGGCCTGTCGGCGCCGCTGGCCGGCATGGGCACCGCCTTCTCGTCCTCGCTGTTCGGCCTCTCCGGCTCGCTCGTGCTCGGCTTCCTCGACCTGCAGGCCGGCCGCGCCCAGACGCGCTTCTACACCGAGCTCGAGAACTGGCTGTCCTCGGTCACCGATCTGTCGTCCGACATCGTCGTTTCCGACCCGGCCAAGGCCGAATCTTCCGACGAGATCCGCGTCCTGTCGGAACGGCTGCGCAGCATGCAGGAGAACGGCGGCGGCTCCAATCCGCGCGTCGCCACCGCCATGGCCAATCTCGCCGACGGCATTTCCGGCCTGGTCAAGAACATGCGTTCCGAGCAGCAGATCATGCGCGATTGGGTCGAGGCCCAGTCCGACGAGCAGAAGGCGATGCGCAACACGCTGGAAAAGATCGCCGACGCGCTGAAGAAGCCCGGGGTGCACTAGCATGGCGCTTGCCAGGGGCCGGCGTACCGATCGCCGCATCGACTATTGGCCTGGCTTCGTCGACGCGTTGTCGACGCTGCTGCTCGCCATCATGTTCCTGCTCACCGTTTTCGTGTTGGCGCAGTTCCTGCTCGGCCGTGAAATCTCCGGCAAGGACACGGCACTGTCGCGCCTCAACTCGCAGATCAACGAACTGACCCAGCTTCTGGCGCTGGAGCGCTCGACGGCGCAGGACAAGGAGGATTCGCTCGCCAATCTGCAGGCGTCCCTGTCGGCGGCGCAGGCGGAAAAGAGCCGGCTCGAACAGTTGCTGGCGCAAGGTGCCGGCGCCGGCGACGCCGCCAACCAGCGTGCCGCGCAGTTGGGTGGTGAACTCGACAACCAGCGCCAGATCAGCCAGCAGGCGCTGAGCCAGGTCGAGATCCTCAACCAGCAGATCGCGGCCTTGCGCAAGCAGATCGGCGCGCTCGAGGATGCCCTCAACGTCTCCGAAACGCGCGACCGCGATTCCAACACCAAGATCGCCGATCTCGGCCGTCGCCTGAACGTGGCGCTGGCGCAGCGTGTGCAGGAATTGAACCGCTACCGCTCCGATTTCTTCGGGCGCCTGCGCGAAATCCTCGCCGACCGCGAGAACATCCGCATCGTCGGCGACCGCTTCGTGTTCCAGTCGGAAGTGCTGTTCCCGACCGGCTCCGAAGTGATCAACGACGCCGGCAAGGTCGAGATGAAGAAGCTCGCCGATGCCATCATCGAATTGCAGAAAGAGATCCCGCCGGAGATCAACTGGGTGCTGCGCGTCGATGGTCACACCGACAACAAGCCGCTGTCCGGCAATGGCCGTTACCGCGACAATTGGGAGCTGTCGACGGCGCGCTCGACCTCGGTGGTCAAGTTCCTGATCGAGAACGGCGTGCCGGCCAACCGGCTGGTCGCCGCCGGCTTCGGCGAGTTCCAGCCGCTCGACCCCGCCGACACCGACGAAGCGCGTAACAAGAACCGCCGCATTGAACTGAAGCTCACCGAACGTTGATCCATCATCACGCGAACTCACGCGAATTTGTTCGCCGGCTCAACTCTAGGGCGCAAGCGGCGGCCGGCAAGGCCTGAAAAGATTATCTTTTTTTAATTACACTTCGCGCGGAAGCGCTCCTAGTTTGCTGCGCAGGGCCGAGAACCGCCGGCGATGCCTCCCATCGCGACGCGACGGAACTGGACGACCCGAACTGGTCGGAAGGCGAAGCGGCGCGGCTGCTCTCCCTTCCCGGCAGGAGGAACCTCCCCATGCGCACTTCAGCATCTCTCAAGACTGCAACCCTTGCCGCGATTCTGATCGCGGCCCCGCTTGCCGGCGCCTATGCCGCAGGCCACCGCAAGGGCGCACTCGATGCGACCGATCCGACCGCCATGACAGGCCCGCGTGTCGAGGCGCTCATTGAGCAGGTTCGGGGTGTCCATCAGGGCATCGTCGACGCAAGGCAAGCCAACAACATCACTCCGGCCGTCGCGGAGCGGCTGGAAATGCGCACCGCCCGTATCGGTCGGGCCGCCGAGAAGATAGCCGCGTCGGATCACGGCAGGATACCGGCCGCGCAATACCATGACCTGCTGCGCCAGCTCGACACTGTCGACCAGCGTCTGATGGTCAACACCGGCAGCGGTTTCCTGATGGGCGATGGCGCCGACGGCGGAAACTATCCGAACGGCTGAGGCGATCCTGCCTGAAAGTTCCAGGAGGAAGGGATCAACTGGCGCCTTCGGGGACTCCAATCCCGCAGGCGTCCTTTTCCTTACCATCCCATCTTGCCTACCAACCGAGCCAGACCGCGATCAGGGCGGCCGCCGCCGGCACGGTCTGGATGTAAAGGATCTTGCGGCCGACCGTTACCGCGCCATAGAGACCGGCAATGGCCACGCACAACAGGAAGAAGACCTTGACCTGGAACCCGCCGGCGCCGAGGTAAAGCCCCCAGATCAGGCCCCCGGCGAGAAATCCGTTGTAGAGGCCCTGATTGGCGGCGAGCACTTTCGAGGCACTGGCGAATTCCGGCGTCAGGCGGAATGTCTTGTGCCCGCGCGGCGTGTCCCAAAGAACCATCTCGAGATAAACGATGTAGACATGGATCAAGGCCACCAGCCCGACCAGGATGTTGCCGATCATTCTGCTCCCCCTGCATGCGTCGCCGGTAGCATTTCATGCTCGACCTCGCCTGCGCAAGCTGCATCTGCTGAATGGGATCTGAGGGTTGCCAGGGCTTTTGCGTTGGTGTCTTTTCGCGCCGTCCTCAATCACGGAAGCCGCCATGTCCTTTCACAAACTCGACGACCTCGGCCATAAGCTCGAAGCGCTTGAGCATGCGCTGGCCATCCTCGGCGCCGATGAAGCGACCCATATGGCCGTCGGCGGTGGCGAGAAGCGCGCTGAGGCGATGGCGGCACTGGCCGGCATGTATCACACCAGGGCGACCGCGCCGGAAATATCGGACTGGATCGCCGCCGCCGAAGCCGAGGCATTGGACGATGAGCAGCGCGCGGCCCTGACCGAACTGCGGCTGCAATACACCAACCTGACCTGCCTGCCGGTCGAATTCGTCGAACGCCAGACGACGGCGCGCATGCGTTGCGAGCAGCTGTGGCGCGACCTGCGCGCCAAGAACGACTGGGCTGGCTTCCAGCCGGCGCTCGAGGGCGTGGTGGCGCTGGTGCGCGAAGAGGCGGCCCTGCGCTCCGACGTGCTCGGCCTCGCCCCCTATGACGCGCTGATGGAACAATACGATCCCGGCAACCGCACGGCGGACATCACTCCCGTCTTCGCCGACCTGAAGGCCTTCCTTAGAGGCTTCGTGCCGGAGGCGCTGGCGATCCAGGAAGCCCGGCTGCGCAAGCATCCGCTGAAGCCGCTTTCGGGCACCTATGCCATCGACCGGCAACGCGAACTCGGTCTCGCCATGATGGCGGCGGTCGGCTTCGACCTGACGCACGGCTCGCTGTCGGTGTCGCACCATCCGTTCTGCGGCGGCGTGCCCAGCGACGTGCGCATCACCACCCGCTACAAGACATCGGACTTCCTGTCGGCGCTGATGGGCGTGCTGCACGAGACCGGCCATGCGCTCTATGAGCAGAACCTGCCGAAGGCATGGTCGCACTGGCCGCTCGGCAAGGCCCGCGGCATGGCCGTGCATGAAAGCCAGAGCCTGTTCGTCGAAAAGCAGATCGGCCGCAATCCTGCTTTCTGGCATTGGGCGCTGCCGGTGGTGGAAAAGCATCTCGGCGAAACCTGGTCGCTCGATGATCTCCTGCCGCATGTGCATCGCGTCGAGCGCGGCCTGATCCGCGTGGATGCCGACGAAGTAACCTATCCGCTGCATGTCATCCTGCGCTACGAACTGGAGCAGGAACTCGTCTCGGGCAGGCTGGAGGTGGCTGATCTACCCGAAGCCTGGGACGCCAAGATGCGCGACTATCTCGGCCTCTCCACCATCGACAATCCGGCCGATGGGCCGATGCAGGACGTGCACTGGCCGAGTGCCGCCTTCGGCTATTTCCCCTCCTACACGCTTGGCGCGATGATGGCGGCGCAGCAATGGGCCGCGCTGGTGCGCGAACATCCTTCAGCCGACGACGACCTGGCGAAAGGGAATTTCGCGGCCATCAACGATTGGCGCCGCAAGAAGATATGGTCGCAGGGATCGCGCTGGTCGACGCCGGACCTGTTCGAACGCGCCACCGGCGAAAAACTCAACGCCGTTTATTTCGTCAATCACCTGAGGCAGCGCTACGGTGGATGAGACCGGCCATATCGAGCCCCGCTATTCCGCCGCGCCCCTGAAGGCGCTGGCGCCGGTCTCGAATTGCAGCTTGGCCAGCCGCGCATAGATGCCGCCCTTGCCGACCAGGCTCTGATGCGTGCCTTCCTCGACGATGCGGCCGCCATCCATGACCAGGATCCTGTCGGCCTTGAGCACGGTCGCCAGCCGGTGGGCGATGACGATGGTGGTGCGGCCTTGCATCAGCCGCTCGAGCGCCGTCTGCACCAGCGTCTCGCTTTCGGCGTCGAGGGCCGAGGTCGCCTCGTCGAGCAACAGGATCGGCGCGTCGCGCAGGATGGCGCGGGCGATCGCTACCCGCTGGCGCTGGCCGCCTGACAGCGTCACGCCGCGTTCGCCGACCTGGCTGTCGTAACCTTTCTCGAGCTTGAGGATGAATTCGTCGGCCAACGCATCCTTCGCCGCCGCCTCGATCTCGGCCTCGCTGGCGCCTGGCCGGCCAAAGCCGATATTGTCGCGCGCGCTCGCCGCGAAGATGGTGACATCTTGCGGCACGATGGCGATGCGCTGCCTGACCGCGACGGGGTCAGCCTCGCGCACGTCGACGCCGTCGATCAGGATCTTGCCGGTTTCGGGATCGTAGAAGCGCAGGATCAGCGAAAAGACGGTGCTCTTGCCGGCACCCGAGGGACCGACGATCGCCACCGTCTCGCCGGGTTTGACCGAAAAGCTCAAGCCATGGACGGCGGCGCGGTCGGGCCTCGCCGGATAAGAGAACGAGACGTCGTCGAAGATGATCGCGCCCTTCACGATTGCCGGCATCGGCTTCGGCTCGGCCGGCGCCTGGATCGCCGGCGTCTCGGCCAGGATCTCGGTCAGCCGTTCGGCCGCACCCGCTGCCTGCGCGAGTTCGCCCCAGACTTCCGACAGCGCGCCGAGCGCGCCGGCGGCGAACACCGAATAGAGCAGGAACTGGCCAAGCGTACCGGGTGACAGATTGCCGTCGAGCACGTCGCGCGAGCCGAACCACAACACCGCAACGACCGACGAGAAAATGGTGAAGATGGCGAAGAAGGTGAGGAAGGAACGCGCGAAGGTCGAGGCGCGTGCCGCCTCGAAAGCGGCTTCCACCGCGCCCGAAAAGCGACCGGTGACCAGTTTCTCATTGGTGAAGGCCTGCAGCGTGCGCACCGCGCCGATCTGCTCGCTGGCATAGGCTGTCGCCCCGGCGAGCGTGTCCTGTGCCTGCCGGGATTTGCGCCTCACGGAGCGGCCGAAGGCGACCAGCGGCAGCACGATGATTGGAATGGCCGCTATGACCAGGCTGGACAGTTTTGGGCTGGTGACAATCATCATCGCCACGGCGCCGAGCCCAAGAATGGCATTGCGCAGCGCCACGGATGCGGTGGCGCCGACGGCCGACTTGACCTGCGTGGTGTCGGCCGCGAGCCGCGACACGATCTCGCCCGACTGGGCAGTGTCGAAGAAGGCCGGCGACAGCGTCGTCACATGAGCGAAAACGTCGCGCCTGATGTCGGCGACGACGCGCTCGCCGAGCGTGATGACGAAATAGTAGCGGCCGGCCGAGGCGGCCGCCAAAAGCGCCGCCATGGCCACCAGCGCGGCGAAATATTCAGCGATGATGGTGGATCCCGCCGGCGTGAAGCCATGATCGATCATGCGCCGCACCGCCAGCGGCAGCGCCAGCGTTGTCATCGCCGCGACTGCCAGCGAGACGACGGCGCCCGCCACCATTTTCCGGTAGCGGCCGATATAAGGGAACAGGCGCCTGAGCGGCTTGAGCGAGCGGCGGCGCTCGTCTGCGCTGCTGGATTGCGCCATCTCGGTATTTCCTCTAGCCGCCTTGTTGTATGCGCCTCAATATGCGCGAGCCACGGCCTTGTGATTCAATTTCGGCTGATGTATAGCCACGCCGACCGTTTTAGAAGCCGTGGCTCCTCAATAGCTGCGGCTTCGAGTTTTAAAAAGGGGCGCATCGACGCAGGCTTATGCCAGTCAGCCGCGCCTGCAAGCCAGGAACCGAGCCATGAAGAGCGCTATTCATCCCGATTACCACACCATCAAGGTCGTCATGACCGACGGCACCGAATACATGACCCGTTCGACCTGGGGCAAGGAAGGCGATACGATGAACCTCGACATCGACCCGACCACCCACCCGGCCTGGACCGGCGGCCAGCAGACCCTGCTCGACCGCGGCGGCCGCCTGTCGAAGTTCAAGAAGCGCTTCGAAGGTTTCGGCCTCTAGGCCAAACTGCCTTCGCAGTTCAAAGACCCGCCCACGTGGCGGGTTTTTTGTTGACCTCAGTCCCCTGCCGTGGAACGCAATTGGTCACGGGAGACGATATGTCCATTCTCGACGATCACCGATGGTCCAGTCTCAAGGGCGGATACAAGGTTGCGTATGATCCACGACCGGCCTTGCGAGCGCTGGCCGTCAGCTACGATGACGAGACAATCTGGAGCGAACTCCTGAACGAATTGCACCATCAGGGAGACGTAGGAGACGCATCTTACGCCGCGATTCCCGAAATCGTTCGTATCTCCAGAGAACATGTTCCGGCGAATTGGCGAGTCTACGGCCTAGCCGCGATCATCGAAGAAGCGCGATTGCTCGACGACCGGAACCCGCCGATACCGGATTGGATCGAACCCCACTACAAAGCCGCCTGGCAGACGCTTTTCCATTTGGCGTTGAGGGATCTGGAAACCGAGGCAGATGAGACGGTCGTGACCTCCGCATTGGCGGTGGTCGCGCTCCATCGCGGTATGCTCAGTCTTGCCCGGACGATAATGTGTTCCGAGGATGAGCGAGCTGAAATGCTTCTGAATTATCTGGGTCGCTAGCCTTATGCCGCCAGCAGTTCTCTGAGCGCCATGCGCTTATAGGCTGCGACCAGCCTGTCGCCCTCCTGCCGCTCGACCGAGATCGCCAGCCGCATGGCCGCCTCGCCCATCTGCCAGACGAGAAAGGCCGTGGTCTCCAGGGAGACGGGGTCGGCGCCGGGACGTAGCCGCTTCAGCACCGCACCGAGGAATTCGGCATTGGCCCGGCTGTCGGCGAGCTCGAGCTGGCGCAGCGCCTTGTCGGCCTGCGTGCCCGACCAGATGTCGCGCATCACCGGTTCGGCGAGGAACAGTCGGTAGTAGATATCGACCAGCTCCGAAAACGCTTGGCCCAGCCCCTCTGCATCCGTAACATCCTTGAGCGCCGCCGAGATGCAGGCTTGGCTCTCCACCGTATAGCGCTCTGCCAGCGCCCAGACGATCGCCCGCTTGTCTGGAAAGAACTGGTAGAGCGATCCGATCGACACCCCGGCCCGTTCAGCGACCTCCCCCATACGCATGGCATCGCTGCCTTGCTCGGCAATCAGTGCCGAGGCGGCGGCCAGCATGCGCTCGACCCGCTCGCGGCTGCGCTGCTGGCTTGGTGCCCGGCGCGGCGAAGCGATCTGCTCGTTGGCCGGCGTGCCTTCCATGACTGTCTCCAACAAACGCGCCCGGCAATCGCCTTGAATGACTTGACTCTCAAAATACGAGGGTTTATCACATTTTACAAATGTGAGGATTAATCACATTTGTAAACAGAGGAACCGGCCGCAACCGGCACTTGGAGCAACCGACATGATTGTCAAACTTCTTCCCATTCTCACCTTCATCGCGGCCCTGGGCGCAGGCGTGGTCGGCGGCGTGTTCTTCGCCTTCTCCAACTTCGTCATGCCGGCGTTCGCTCGCCTGCCGGCGGCGGGCGGCATCGCCGCCATGAATTCGATCAACGTCACCGTCATCACGCCGATGTTCATGACGGCACTCTTCGGCACCGGGCTAGTCTGCCTCGTGCTCATCGCCGGCGCCATCATCGGCTGGAACCAGCCGGGTTCGTTCTGGCTTCTGGCCGGCGCGCTGATCTATCTCGTCGGCAATCCGATCGTGACCATGGTCTTCAACGTGCCGCTTAACGATGCGCTGGCCGCCGTCGATCCAGCCAGCAGCAATGGCGCCGCCGTATGGACCAGCTTTCTCCGGGACTGGGTGATGTGGAACCACGTTCGCACCGTCACCGCCATCGTGGCCATGGCATCCTTCTGGTTCGCCTCGCGTTGACATGTTTACGGGCCGCCGCGTTCGGGCGTTGTGGCGGCCATAAACATTGTCGGGAGAAGAGCCGTGAACGATCCCTATTCGACCATGGCTGTCGGCATTTCGATCGGCGTCGGCCTCGGCGCTGCTCTTGGCGTGGCGATGGATGACCCCGCCGTCGGCATCGGCATGGGCATAGCGATCGGCGCCGGTATCGGTGCTGTTTTCGGAAAGAGGCGCAAGTGATCGTCCCGCTTTCGCGGGAAGATATCAGCTCTTCGCCTTGCGGTCGGCGTGACCGAGATCACGATCCGGATCGATCACGTCGCGGACCAACTGCTTGAGTTTCGCCGCGTCCGGAAAGCCGCCGTCGCGCTTGCGGTCCCAGACCAGTACATCGTTGCACGAGATGGTGAAGATGCCGCCGGTGCCCGGCACCAGCGTCACCTCACCGAGATCGGTGCCGAAGGTGGAGAGCAGCTCCTGCGCCATCCAGCCGGCACGCAACAGCCACAGGCATTGCGTGCAGTAGGTGATGACGACGCAAGGCTTCCCCGACGCGTTCATTGGTCTTCCTCGAGAACGCGCACGGTCGTGCCGGCAGCCCGGTCATGTATTGGCTCGTTGCCGAATGCGATGGCCAGCGCGATCCAGCACGGCCAGAGAAAAGCTAGGGCAGACGCGGCAAAGGCGATTACGATTTCCAGTCGGGAATAGTTCAGCACGGATGCCGGAACGGTTTTCCAGGTCTCGAAAGCAAAGAAAGCTCCGACCAGCGTGGCAGGCAGATAACCCAAGAATTTTACCACCTGCCGACGAACGGCTTTTTGCAAAGCGAGGCCTTCCCTATGCCAATCCAATTCGTCATGGACGAAGGGTGCCAGGACCCCCTTGCCAAGCGACCGGCTGAAGGCCCCCTCCATAACAAGAAGATAGGTTGCCAGGACCAGCACTTGGAGGAAGCCTAGATCCAGTGCCGCAGATCGAAATTTTCCCTTTGAATCAAGGTCTATCGAAAGCATTGAGACTGCCTTCGATTGAGAGTCTGTACTTGTGCCAGCTGCCCATCTGGCCACCGGAAAACCGAAGAAGGATGTTGCACAAACCTGCCAATCGTAGCGGGCAAGTAAAGGATCGTCTGTTCCGTTCAGACTTGCGGACTGGCACGTTTTCCAGTTCAGCCAGAAGCTGCCTTTCACACCGCCGTCGGTCAACAGAAACAAGGCCGCAACCAGCGAATAAAGAGCGACGAAGATGACAAGATAGTCGATAAGCGAAGCGAAAAGCCGTCGCCAAAAGCCACCGCGCCGAGGCCAAGCAATCGCATTGGCACGTTGAATCCCTTCGTCAGTCATCTCCCCTCCTGCCGACAACTGACCGATCTATACTTTAGGCAAGGACCCCTTGGCTATATATCCGCGTACACTTCCGCCCGTGTGGCGCTCTGCAACTCACGCCGCGCTGAGCTTGGCCAAGGTTTCGTCGTCGACTTCGAAGTTGGCGTACACGCTTTGCACGTCGTCATCGTCCTCGAGCGTCGCAACCAGCTTCATCAGCGACTGCGCCCGCTCTTCGTCGACCGGGACATTGTTCTGCGGCTTCCAGATCGCCTTGACCGATTCGGCCTCGCCGAGCGAGGCTTCAAGCGCCTTGGACACTTCGCCGAGAGTCTCGAAGGCGCAATAGATCGTGTGGCCTTCCTCGTCCGATTCGACATCGTCGGCACCGGCTTCGATGGCCGCGTCCATGATCTTGTCGGCACTGCCTGCCGAGGCCGGATAGTAGATTTCGCCGGCGCGGTCCCACATGAACGATACCGATCCGGTTTCGCCGAGCGCGCCGCCTGCCTTGGTGAAGGCGGCACGGACATTGGACGCCGACCGGTTGCGGTTGTCGGTCAGCGCCTCGACGATCACGGCGACGCCACCCGGCCCATAACCTTCGTAACGCACGGCTTCGTAATTCTCGGCATCGCCCATCGAGGCCTTGTTGATGGCGCGCTGGATGTTGTCCTTCGGCATCGACACCGCCTTGGCGTTCTGGATCGCCAGGCGCAGGCGCGGGTTCATCGATGGATCGGGCGTCCCGCTCTTGGCCGCAACGGTGATTTCGCGCGCCAGCTTGGAAAACATTTTCGACCGCACCGCGTCCTGACGGCCCTTGCGGTGCATGATGTTCTTGAACTGTGAATGGCCAGCCATGGCACCCCTGTCGTGTTCGGCTAGAGCGTCTTGCCGCGAGGTGCGTCACCTCGCCTTTGCAAAAGGCTCGAATTCAAAATTTCAGAACGTCCTGATGCGTCCGGGTGGACGCGCGGCGCTCTTGTCGGATTGGCCGGCTTATAGATAAATCGGCTCAATTCGTCCAGCCGCGCCGCGCTGCGGCGATCCCGGCCGTGCCTATGCTTCCAGATCGGACTTCAGCCGGTCGATGATGCTGAGCGCATGACCGGCATACTGGCTGATCCAGCGGTCGTGGATCTGCTTGATCGGCAGCGCGTTGAGATGGTTCCAGCGCTCGCGTCCATCACGGCGCGCGACGATCAGATCTGCCTCCTCCAGCACCTTGAGATGGAGCATGACGGTGCAGCGGTCGATGTCGGGAAAGGCATTGCACAGCATGCCGGTGGTTTTTGGCTCGTCTTTCAACCGATCCAGCATTTCGCGCCGGCGCGGATGCGCCAGCGCCTTGAAAACATTGTCGTCCTGCGATCGGCTTGACATGTTATGTCTATATAACATATTGTTGTCGCGATCAACCAAGGAGCTGTGGATATGTCTCTTGGATTCAGAGTTTCAGGGCGCATCGGCAAACCGGTCGCCGAAGTCTTCGACGCGGTCGTCAATCCGAAGAAGCTCAGCGGTTATTTCACCACCATCGGCGGCGCCAGCGCGCCATTGGTTGCCGGTTCGGGTGTCGTCTGGTGGGGCAAGGTGCCGGTCGAGGTCGATGAAGTGGTCAAGGACAGCCGCATCGTGTTGCGCTGGGATGCTACCGACGCCGACGGCAAGCCCACCTACAAGACCCGCATCGAGATGAATTTCGAGCCGCTCGACGATGGCGGCACCTTCGTCACCATCGCCGAGAGCGGCTGGCAGGAAGGCGCGGTCGGCCTGAAGAAGTCCTACCTGAATTGCGAGGGCTGGTCGCAGATGCTGGCCTGCATGAAGGCCTATGTCGAATACGGCATCAATCTGCGCGACGGTTATTACCGCAGCGAGATGAAGGGCGAGCCCGCCAGCGAAAACAACATTTAAAAAACGGAGCCCAACCATGACCGTGAAGATCACCGGCGGCATCAACATCGCCATGAAGGTGCCATCGCACCAGTACGAAGCGACGCTCGCCTTCTACCGCGACGTCGTCGGCCTCAAGCCGTTCACCACCAAGGCGCCGGCCATCGGCTTCGAGCTTGGGCCTGTCAGGCTGTGGATCGACGAAGCGCCGATGATGAGCCAGGCCGAGATCTGGCTGGAGCTTTTCACGCAGGATTTTCCGGGCACCGCGGATCATCTGGCCAAGGCGGGCGTTGTGCGTTGCGATGCCATCGAGCCATTGGGCTTGGGTTTCCGAGGCGGCTGGATCACCAATCCGGCCAACATCATTCACATGGTGCGCGAACCCGACGCCTGGTGAGCGCGTATTCGAAAAGGAGATCGCCATGGAGATCCGTGAAACACCGACAGCCGAAGCCGCCATGCTGATCCGGCGGCCGGTCGCTGATGTTTTCGAAGCCATCGTCGATCCGGCGATCACGACCCAATTCTGGTTCACCCATGGCAGCGGCCGGCTGGATGGCGGCAAGCCGGTTCAGTGGGAGTGGCGCATGTATGGCGTCTCGACGACCGTCGATGTCAGCGAGATCGTCAGGGACAAGAAGATCGTCATGACGTGGAGCGATCCGCCGACCACGGTGGTCTGGACCTTCACCGAAATGCCTGGCGAGGCGACCTTCCTCGAGGTCCGGAATTTCGGCTTTGCCGGGAATGGCGATGAGCAAGTGAAGGCAGCGGTTGGCTCAACCGGCGGCTTTGCGCTTGTGCTCGCCGGCGCCAAGGCTTGGCTGGAACAGGGCCTGACGCTGGGCCTGATCGCCGACCGTCATCCGAAGGGCGCTCCGGGGCATTAAATCAATTCCAGCAAAAGTGCGAAGGCGATCCTGTTCTCGCCGGAAATGCCGAGGCTCGCCCGATCCGGTCGGTCTCAGTGCTCGTCGCCGGATTTCGCTTTCTTGCGCCGTCGCTCCAGCATGTTGAGCCCTTCGACCAGCGCCGAAAAACCCATCGCGGCGTAGATGTAGCCCTTGGGCACATGGTAGCCCATGCCGTCGGCGATCAGCGTCATGCCGATCATCAGCAGGAAGCCCAGCGCCAGCATGACGATGCTCGGGTTCTTGGCGATGAAGTCCGCCAGCGGTCCGGCGGCCAGCATCATCGCCGTGACAGCCACGATGACCGCGATGTACATGATGGCGATCTCGTCGGTCATGCCGACGGCGGTGATGATGGAATCGATCGAGAAGACGAGGTCGAGCAGCAGGATCTGGAAGATCGCGCCGGCAAGCGAGATCTTGAGCGTTTCACCCAGCATCGTGTCCTGATGGTCGTCGGGATCGACCGTGTGGTGGATTTCCTTGGTCGCCTTCCAGACCAGGAACAGGCCGCCTGCGATCAGGATCAGGTCGCGCCAGGAGAAGCCGTGGCCTAAGGCCGTGAACACCGGCGTCGTCAGCTGGACGATGACGGAGATGGTGGCAAGCAGCACCAGGCGCATGATCAGCGCAGCCGAGATGCCAAGGCGGCGCGCACGAGCCCTCTGCTCCACCGGCAGCTTGTTGGTCAGGATGGAGATGAAGATCAGATTGTCGATGCCGAGCACGATCTCGAGCACCACCAGCGTCAGCAACGCGACCCAGGCGGTCGGGTCGGAAACGAATTGAAAATACGGCGCCAGGAATTCGATAAGCTGCATGGAGGTCGTCCCCTACGATCTAGAGCAGTGTCGCCGGCAATTGGGTATTGCGAACGCCTATATCAATGTCACGACCAGAAGGAGGGGGCCGTTTCCTCCAGCCGGGGGCCGCGACGAAACGGCGCGATCTTCTCGGTCAGCCCAGTGCGGTCGGAGATATTCACGCCGACGCCGCACAATGTCGCCGGGCCGACCGCCGCTTCGAAACGGCCTTTCGGTACTTTCGACAGGAACCGGTTGAGCGGTTCTTCCTTGTCCATGCCGAGCGAGGAATCGTAGTCACCGCACATGCCGGCATCCGACAGGTAGCCGGTGCCGCCATTGAGTATCTGGTGATCGGCGGTGGGCTGGTGCGTGTGGGTGCCGACGACCAGGCTGGCACGGCCGTCGACAAAATGCGCGAAGCACATCTTTTCCGAGGTTGCCTCGGCGTGGAAGTCGATCACCACCGCATCCGCCTGCTCGCCGAGCGGACAGGCCGCAAGCTCGCGTTCGCCGGCCTGGAACGGATCGTCGAGCTCGGGATGCATGAATACCCGGCCCATGATGTTAGCGACCAGCACACGCGCGCCGCTCCTGGCGATATAGACGCCGGAGCCGCGCCCTGGCGTGCCTTTGGGAAAATTGGAGGGCCGCAGGAAACGCTGCTCGCGCGGTGCGAAGGCCAGCGCGTCGCGCTGGTCCCAGACATGGTTGCCGGTGGTCACGACATCGCAGCCCGACGCGATCGTCTCGCGAAAAATCTCTTCGGTGATGCCGAAGCCGCCGGCGGCGTTCTCGCCGTTGACGATGACGAAATCGAGTTTGAAGTCGGAGATCAGGCCGGGCAGTTGTTCCCACACTGCGGTGCGGCCCGTCTTACCGACCATGTCCCCGAGGAAGAGAAGTCTCATCTATGCCTGATCCCGAAAAGTTGCATGACTTTTCGGCAAAGATCATGCGTTTCAAAGAACTATCTACAATTTTGGCGCAAAGCGGCGCAACCCGCTCTCGGTGAGTATTTCCGCGATGACCACGTCATGGGGTTCGTCCGGAACTTGCGAAACTTCCTGGCAGTCGAAGGCGATGCCGACCAGCCGGGGCGCATGCCCCTTGTCGACGAGCTTCGCGATCGCGCGATCGTAATAGCCCGCGCCATAACCGATGCGGTGGCCGCGCGCGTCGAAGGCGGCGAGCGGCACCAGCATGACCGAGGGGTCGAGAACTTCGGCCTCCGCGTGCGGTCCGACCGTGCCAAAGCCCATGTCGACCATCGGCGCGCCACGCACCAGCTCGCGAAAGACGATGGTGGTCTTGTCGAGAATGGCGGGCAGGCAGAGCCGTGCGCCCTTCTCGCGCAAGGCGAACATCAATGGCCTGACATCCACCTCCGAGCGCATTGGCCAGAAACCGGAGACGATCTGACCGGACCCGACCTCCAGATGGTCGCGCGCCGTCTCCGCCATTTCGAGCGCGGCCTCGACCCGCCAGAATTCATCAAGCGCGTCGCGGCGAGCGAGTGCCTCGAGGCGCAGCCGTTTTTTAAGGTCTTTGGGAGAGATCATGCGGCCAAGGTAGAAAAGGTCAGAGCTGTGTGAGGTCTCAAGAGCGACGTTTTCCACCGCGTCATCCACCGCGATGCGTGGATGCCTTGCGACAAGT
The DNA here is from genome assembly GCF_037179655.1 of Mesorhizobium sp. Cs1299R1N1. NCBI lineage: Bacteria > Pseudomonadati > Pseudomonadota > Alphaproteobacteria > Hyphomicrobiales > Phyllobacteriaceae > Mesorhizobium > Mesorhizobium sp. Cs1299R1N1. The sequence goes on from NZ_JAPYKR010000010.1 coordinate 55,490, forward strand.
GACGATCCACACAACCGGTGGAGAGGTCGATCCCGGGTGCCTACAAAGTAGGTGGGCGCCGTGTGAGAAAACCCACGGGTCTTCCCAGGGACAGCTCCCTAAGGATCATTAAGGCCCCGGGGAAAAGTGTCTCCTGCCGGGAAGCGCAGACCGCCTCCGCCAATATAGGCCGATGGTGGTCCGAGCGCCAGAGAGACGGCGCTCTTTCCGCACCGTTGGCCTCATCGCCGTTGCATCCCCGCCCTTGCGCTGACCAGAGGGCCTCCTTACGGTCCCCGGAACGAACCGAGGAGCAAAAATGCGTTTCGAAGGCACGGCGGCCTATGTCGCCGACAAGGATCTGATGGTGGCGGTCAACGCGGCGATCGCGCTGGAGCGGCCATTGCTGGTCAAGGGCGAGCCCGGCACCGGCAAGACGGAACTTGCCCGCCAGGTGGCGGCGGCACTCGGCCTCGACCTCATCGAATGGCATGTCAAATCGACGACACGGGCGCAGCAAGGTCTTTACGAGTACGATGCCGTGTCGCGGCTGCGCGACAGCCAGCTCGGCGATGTCAGGTTCAACGACATCAAGAACTACATCAAGTGCGGCAAGCTTTGGGAGGCGTTCGCGGCCGGCAAGAAGGTCGTGCTTCTGATCGACGAGATCGACAAGGCCGACATCGAATTCCCCAACGACCTGCTGCAGGAACTCGATCGGATGGAGTTCTTCGTCTATGAGACCGGCGAGACCATCCGCGCTGCGGTGCGGCCCATCGTCATCATCACTTCCAACAACGAGAAGGAACTGCCGGACGCCTTCCTGCGCCGCTGCTTCTTCCACTATATCCGCTTTCCCGATGTCGACACGCTGCACAGGATCGTCGATGTCCACTATCCCGGCATCAAGCAGAACCTGGTGCGCGCGGCGCTGACCCAATTCTACGAAATCCGTGACGTGCCGGGGCTGAAGAAAAAGCCGTCGACATCGGAGGCGCTGGACTGGATCCGCCTGCTGGTCGCCGACGACATCGCGCCAGAGGATTTGCGCGCCGACGCCAAGAACGCGCTGCCCAAGCTGCACGGCGCCCTGTTGAAGAACGAACAGGACGTGCATCTGTTCGAGCGGCTGGCCTTCATGGCGCGGCGGCAGGGGTGAAGATCGAGCGAAGGTCCGCTGCGAGCAGGCTTCGGCCGCTCATTCGGCGGCAGCAAAGCCTCTCTCCTGCGGCGCGACACGCTTCGGTCCAAAGATGACGAAACCGATGACCGCCAGGGCAAGAACGCCAATCCCGCAATAGAGCATGACCCAGCCGAAGCCATTGACCAGGGCGGCATGCACAATGGCGCCGGACGGGTCGAGGGTTGCGAGGTGAGGCGTCTCCCGTGCAAGGCCATCGAGATTTCCGGCGGCGATCCTTTCCGCCAACGCGCGCAATTCGCTGGGGTTGAAAGCCCCGCCGAATGCGTTGCGGAGATAAGAAGCAATCCCCTGCGTCAACAAAAGGCCGAGCACCGCTATGTTGATGGCGAGCGTGATCAGGCGCGCGCTGATGTCGATGCCCGAAGCCATCCCGGCGCGATCGGCCGACACCGCCCCGGTGGTGGTGTTGGTGGTCGGCGAATTGGTCAGCCCGATACCGATCCCGGCGATCAGAGTGCCGGGCAGCATGGTCAGCCAGTTGGCGCCCTCGAGCCCGGACCCGATCCACATGGCGATAAAGCCGATCCCCAGGGTCAGCAGGCCGAGCGGGATCGCGATCCGCGCCTGATAACGCGCACGCAGGCGCTCGGCGATCGGCGGCATCACCATGAAGGGCAGCGTGTAGACCAGCAGCAGCAGGCCGGTCGTGGTGCTGTCGTAGCCGAGCACGCCGGAATAGTAGATCGGCAGATAGATGATGAACGGCCAGTAGCTGAAATTCATGCCTATGGCGCCCATGATCGCACCCGAAAACTGGCGGATGCGGAAGACCGAGAAATCGAACATCGGATAGGGATTGACCCTCTCGGCGACCAGGAACGCGATGAAAGCCGCAACCGACGCGACAATCACGGCAATACGGGCGCCGGCCCCGAGATCAGCACCTTGCGTGATCAGATAGGAGAAGCCGAACACTGCCGCCGACAGGGTCAGCAGGCCTGCCAGATCGAGCTTATGGGCGTTGTGATCGCGCGATTGCGTGACCCCGGCACCAATGAAGGCGAGCGCCAGGATCGCCAGCGGCACGTGGATGAGGAAAACCCATTGCCAGTTCGACAGCGCCACGATCAAGCCGCCGATCGCGGGCCCAAAACCGAGCCCTATGCCGGAGACGACGCTCCAGGCGACGAAGGCCTTGCCGCGCGCCTTTCCGTCCTGGAACTGGTGCGACAGCACGGCCACGCTGCAGGTCAGCATTGCGCCACCGGCAAGGCCTTGCAGAAAGCGGGCGGCGATCAGCAGCGGCGCGCTCGTTGCCAGACCGCACATCAGCGAGGCAAGGCCGAAGGCGACGGTGGTGATCACCATCACGCTCTTTCGCCCGAAACGGTCGGCCAATGTTCCCGTCGCCATCAGCACCGTCGTGCAGGCAATGGTGTAGGCATTCATGATCCACTGCAAATCCTTGAAATCGGCGGCGAGCACGCTTTCCAGCTTCGGCAGGATCACCGGCACGCTGGAGATTTCGAGCCCGAACAGGAGAGACGCCAGGCACACGCCGGTCAGCGCGATGGTGTTTCGTTCAATTTGAAACGGCATGTCGGTCACTTTCCATCGAGACAGGGAGAGGCGGCATTCTTCAAACCGCGGTCAGGCTGACATAGATGAGACTTGACCATGAAAAAAGGCTATGGTTGGCTATATCAGAAATGACAAATTGGCATGATGCCGATGGAAGGCCTGGAATGACCACCCTTGACGTCGACGCCGTACGCACCTTCGTGATGGTGGCCGATCTGCAGAGCTTCACCCGCGCCGCCGAAACACTTGGCAGCACCCAGGCGACGATCAGCGTCAAGCTGCGGCGTCTTGAGGAAAAGCTCGGCGCGCGGCTGATCGAGCGCACCCCGCGCCGCGTCAGCCTGTCGGCGAGGGGCGCCGTTTTCCTGCCTTCCGCGCGCGACTTCCTTGCCGCGCATGAGCGCGCCATGGCCGAGTTTTCCGAAGCGCCCTGCCGGCTCGCGCTCGGCTTTGTCGATCATGTCGCCGGCCCCGAACTTTCCATCCTGATCGCCCAACTCCACGCGCACGATCCATCGCTCACGCTCAGTTTGAGGATCGACACCAGCACCATTCTGAAGGAGGCGTTCGATCGCGGCGAACTCGATGCGATCATCGTGCACCGCGAGGGCGACAGCCGTCCGGGCCGGACCTTGTCGCGCAATCACTATGGCTGGTTCGCGACGCCTTCCTTCGAATGGCAGCGCGGGACGCCGCTGCGCCTCGCTCTCCTGAGCACCATATGCAGTTGTCCGGATCGTGTGCGAGCCGTCGAGACGCTGGACAAGGCTGGCATCGCCTGGGAGGAGGCATTTGTGGGTGGCGGCGGCGCGGCCGTCAACATTGCGGTATCGGCGGGCTTTGCCGTTTCGGCGCTGGCCCACCGCGTCGTTCCTCCCGGCCTGGTCGAGATTGGCCGCAAGCTCGGCCTGCCGCCGCTTGACCCGTCCGAAGTGGTCCTGCATTCGCACACATTGGCGCCGCGGGCGCGCGAGGCGCTGTATGTGCTGGCCACCGCATTTCGCGAGTACAATTCGGCCGCGGTTTAGGCGAAGCTGTATCCGGCCCTGATTCCGTCCGGAACAGATCAGACTTTGGAGGAACCGAAATGACCGAGATCACCGTCCGCCAGCTCGAGCAATCCGACCACGCCGACTGGCGCCGCCTGTGGACCGACTATCTCACATTCTACGAAACCAAGCTGCCGGAAGAGGTCTACGCGGTCACCTGGAAACGGCTGTTCACCGAAGGCGAGTTCGAGCCGAAGGGTTTTATCGCTACCCTCGACGGCATGGCGGTCGGCCTCACCCATTATCTCTACCACCGCTCCGGCTGGTCGGAGAAAAACAACTGCTACCTGCAGGACCTGTTCGCCGACCCGCAAGTGCGCGGCAAGGGCATCGGCGCGGCCCTCATCGAGGCGGTGAAGCAGGAGGCCGGCAAGATCGGGGTGAAAAACGTCTACTGGATGACGCACGAGACCAACGTCACCGCGCGCAAGCTCTACGACCGCGTCGCGCGCCGCACCGGCTTTATCGAGTATGATTTGCTCTGACGATTGGCAATTGGCAATTGAAACGGTCGCCATTGCGCAATATATTGCGCATAATCAGGAGGCGTGATGCCACTGATCGAGACCAACACACTCAAGATTGTCGCGAGGCTTTTGCGCGACGGTTGGTTAAATCTCGGCGGCGGCAAGCATGAGAAGTATGAGCATCCGGAAAGGCCTGATGTGATGATCATCGTGCCGCGACATCGCGAACAATCGCCTGGTGTCGCGCGGTCGATCGCCCGGCTCGCCGGATGGATCTGAGGACGGAACGCATGACGCACTATGTGGGAATTCTCGACGGCGCGGACGATGTTTGGGGGGTGCGGGTCCCTGATCTTCCCGGTTGTCATGGCGGCGGCGCAAACCCCGAAGAGGCGATTGCCGATGCGACATCGGCTGTGCGCGAATGGGTCGAAACACGATTGGCAAAGGGCGTTTCCTTTCCCAAGGCACGCACGCTGGCGGATCTGTTGAGAGCGGACGAGATCGATAGCTCTGCGGGCGAATCCGCCGTCATGATTCCGGTGCTGATCGATTCAGGGCGGCCCGTTCGAGCCAATCTGTCGCTCGATGCCGGCCTGCTGGCGGCCATAGATGCCGAGGCCAGCCGTCGCGGCCTGACGCGCTCTGCCTTTATCGCAAGCGCCGCACGAGAAAAGATCGAGGGCCACAGGTAACAGCCGGCATGTTCATCCCCTTCTTCCTCGAACTGAAGGCAGCGCGTGTTCCCGTTTCGCTCAGGGAATACCTCTCTCTGCTGGAAGGGCTGGAAGCCGGACTGGTCGACTATGATGTCGAGGGATTTTACTACCTTGCCCGCGCCGCCCTGGTAAAGGACGAGCGTCATATCGACCGCTTCGACCAGGTGTTCGCGCATGTCTTCAAGGGCATCGAAGCGCTGGGTGGCCCGGATGTCGTCAATGTCGCCGACATTCCCGAGGAATGGCTGCGCCGGCTCGCCGAGAAACACCTGACCGAGGAGGAGAAAAAGCTGGTCGAGGCGCTTGGCGGCTTCGACAAGCTGATGGAGACGCTGAAGCAGCGGCTCGAGGAACAAAAGGGCCGCCACCAGGGCGGCTCGAAATGGATCGGCACCGGCGGCACCTCGCCCTTCGGCGCCTATGGCTACAACCCCGAAGGCGTCCGCATCGGCCAGCATGAAAGCCGCAACCGCCGCGCGGTGAAGGTCTGGGACAAGCGCGAGTTCAGGAATTTCGACGATGCCGTCGAACTCGGCACCCGCAACATCAAGGTCGCGCTGAAGCGGCTGCGCCGCTGGGTGCGCGAAGGCGCGGAGGAGGAGTTCGACCTGCCCGGCACCATCCACGCCACCGCCGAGCATGGCTATCTCGACGTCAAGACACGGCCCGAGCGCCGCAATGCGGTGAAGCTCCTGATGTTCTTCGATGTCGGCGGCTCGATGGACGACCATATCAAAAGCGTCGAGGAACTGTTTTCGGCCGCCCGCGCCGAATTCCGCCAGCTCGAATATTTCTATTTCCACAACTGCATCTACGAAGGCGTGTGGAAGGACAATCGCCGCCGCCATGCCGAGGTGATTCCGACCTTTGACCTCCTCCACAAATATGGTCCGGACTATAAGGTCATCGTCGTCGGCGATGCCTCGATGAGCCCATACGAGATCGCCCACCCCGGCGGCTCGGTGGAACACTGGAACCCCGAGGCCGGAACCGTTTGGCTCGGTCGGCTGCTGCAGCAATGGCCGAACGCGGTGTGGCTTAATCCCGAGAGCGAAAAGAACTGGGGCTTTACCCATTCGATCGCGATGATCCGTGACGTCTTCGGCGGCCGCATGTTTCCGCTGACACTGGCCGGGCTCGAAGGTGCTACGAAGCAGCTTTCAAGAAAGCACTGAAGGACCACGGGAGATCAGATGACCTGCTTCCTCTGCTTGCAGTGCGGCGTCCAGTTCGCGGCGACGGAAACGCCACCGCGACACTGCCCGATTTGCGAGGACGAACGGCAGTATGTGCGCTGGGAGGGCCAGGCCTGGACCACGCCGCAACAACTCGCCGCCGCGCATCGGCTGGTGATGAAGGACGACGCCGGCGTGCTCGCGTTTGGCATCGAGCCGCGCTTCGCCATCGGCCAGCGGGCGCTGCTGGCGCAAACGCCGCACGGCAATGTGCTATGGGACTGCATCTCGATGGTAAGCGACGAGGCGGTGGCGGAGATCAACCGCCGCGGCGGCCTTGCCGCGATCGCCATCTCGCACTGCCATTACTATTCGGTGATGGTCGAATGGAGCGAGGCGTTTGGCGGCGTGCCGATCTATCTCCATGCCGACGACCGGCAATGGATCATGCGGCCGCATCGCTCGATCGTCAGTTGGCAAGGCGAGACGCTGGCCATCAACCCGTCGCTGACACTCATCCGCTGCGGCGGCCACTTTGCCGGCGGCCAGGTGCTGCACTGGAAACGCGACGGTGCCGATGCCCTGCTGACCGGCGACATCCTGCAGGTGACGCCGACACGCCGCCATGTCAGCTTCATGTACAGCTATCCGAACCAGATCCCGCTCAATGCTGCCGCCATACACCGCATCGCGGCAGCCCTTGCGCCGTTCGCCTTCGACGACATCTACGGCGCATGGTGGAACCAGAACATCATCGGCGATGCGAAGACGGCGCTGGCCGCCTCCGTCACGCGCTATCTCGCGGCGATCGCCTGAGGAATTCCAGGTGGTCCGCTCGAAAATGCGGGCAAATGCCGTAACAAACGCCTATCTTGTTGCGAACATCCGGTTGCAACCAAGAACGAGCCGCCAAGGCTGAGGAGATCAAATGGACACCCACACCTACCCCGTAACCCGCACCGACGCCGAATGGCGCGCCCGGCTGACGCCGGAGCAATACGCGGTCATGCGCAACCATGGCACCGAGCGGCCGGGGAGCTGCGCCCTGCTCTATGAGAAGCGTGCCGGCACTTTTTCCTGCGTTGGCTGCGACCAGCCGCTGTTCCAATCCACGCTGAAGTTCGAGAGCGGCACCGGCTGGCCGAGCTTCAACGATCCCGTTCCGGGCTCGGTCGAGAACACGGTCGACCGCAGCTACGGCATGGTCCGTACCGAATGCCACTGCTCTCGTTGCGGCAGCCATCTCGGCCATGTCTTCGAGGACGGCCCGCCGCCGACCGGCCTGCGCTACTGCATCAATGGCGTGGCGCTGAAATTCGAGCCCGCGGCCTGAACAGGCGTCATCATTTCTCGCGAAGGGCGGCTCCGGCCGCCCTTTTTCGTACGGGTCGCCTGGTCAGACGACGATCGTGGCGATCAGCCAGAGCGCTGATCCGAGCATGAAGAGCGAAGCCCTCGCACCGCCGGCCTTCTCAGCCGTGCGCCAGACCGCCAAAGTCAGGAAGACGTTGTAGGGGACCGGTGCAAAATGCACCGCCAGGACAAGGCCGAGCGGCATCTTCAGCCCAAGCAGGATCAGCGCCGCAGCAGACGACGCAATATTGATCACGGTCCCGACAAGCATCATGTCACGCCAGAACAGCCGGTCGACCGGCACCTCGCCAAGCCAACGCGAGCGGAAGAAATCCGCGATCACCTACCCTGCCCAAGCACTTCGGTTACGGCGCGCTCGACCCGTGAGCATTCCGTCACCAGCCAGTCGGTCATGGCAGGCCAGTTGTCCTCGGGAAAGCAATTGACCCGCCACATCGAATTGATGCCGAGGCCTTCGCAGCTTTGTTCCGGCCTGAGTTTCAGCCTGTCTTCGATCGCCGGCCGGAACGGCTCCAGCCGCGCCCAGCTTTGCGTGGCGCCGAACTTCTCGTTGCGGCCGAAGAAGACGCCGACATGGTTCTGCGCCGGCGCGACATACATGGAAAGGACCAGTGCGAAGTCGGGCAGCCCGCGCTGCCAGAACCAGGGTCCTCGCCGCGCCAGCCGGGCCCTTTCTTCCGGATGCCGTTCGGCAAACAGCGACCAGAAGCCGCGATGGCGGAATTCCGAGGCGCGACGGCCGCCAAAGTCGAATTCGCTCATGGTTCGAACCGTTGAGGGCGCCGCATGACGCCCCAGACTGATTCCAGTCTTAGACCATGCCGAGCGCGGCCATGTACAGATCGAGGATGGCATCCTCCTCCTGGAGCTCGGCCTGATCCTTCTTGCGCAACTGGATGATGATGCGAATTGCCTTGGTGTCGAAGCCTTTTCGCCACTACGTGAATCTGTCGCCCAACTCCTATGCCTTCCACCCCCTCAAACCCATGCGCCACAACGATTCCACCAGTTCCAAACATCCGGGCCTTATCGCTAAGGTGTTACTTAGGGTGAGCTCGGTTGCTGCGAAAAGGAGGGAGAAATGCCACGGCATCTGATCGCCTGTATCCAATTCGGGTACCAAGGGTCAGATTTCCACTAGCGACTCTGCGCGATTGAACTTGTGCCCTCGGCGCGAAGAAACACGCCCACCTGAATCTCTGATAGGCTTCGAACTTCATATGGGGGATGATCGTTCGGTAAAACGTTATTAGGCGCTCGCAAATATGGTAGCGATCGTCCGGCGCGGCCTGGACACGCTCTCTAGGAATGAACCACTCCGCCTCTTGTGGCTCATTCCTGTAGGCGGGGCGAGGCAGCCTGACAAAATAGCCGTCTTTAGTCTCTCTGACGTCGCTGGAATCAATAGGGTGGCAATCTTTGTTGCCGCAGCAATCATAATGAAGAACTGGGTCAATCTTGCCAGTATACCAATCGTGAGCATCGGCATCGCCGACCAAGGCCAGCCAGACCAATGCAATGTACCTTTGCGACCGTCTCATGGAATGACCCCTGGCATTTGCCCAACGGTGCGCAGAGAGAAGTTCGTCCTCAATTTCAGGGAAGGGTTCACGGCCGCTCGCCCGCTTTTCGCGGAAATTGTTGGTCAACATTCATGCTTATTTCAGTCGCCAACTTTCGGCGAAGAGCCGTGGCGTAGTCGCTAGGTTCTGTCAGTGTCATGACGAAGGCCTGCGGACCGCCAATGACGGAATGGGCAAAATAGGACGCCAACGGGTGGTCGGCGTTCTCGTCTTGCGCCGGAATGGCGATCGCATTGATCGTGTATCCTTTGGCAACGGCGTTCAACCTGCCCAACTGAACAGGCAACCCATCGTTGTTCTCGCCATTGCCTGAGATGTCGATTACTTTCTTGGCTGCCTTTCCCGGAAACTGGTCGAGCAGCAGGCTTCCGATGTCGATGGCCGAGGAAACCGATGTTCCGCTTCGCCCCCGGCGGGCGAAGCCGGTATCTCCTTTCTTGCTGATCACCGATGCGGCCGCTCTGGCCTCTTCCAGTCCGCAGATGGTCGTCCATGGCAGCACGACGCGTGAGTGTCCGGGACTCGACCACTCAAAGTAAGCCACCCCGATGCAACCGACGTAATTGCGCGCGATGGCGGCAATGATCTCGGGCGAAGTGAGTGCCGCGGCATGTCCCTTGCGCTGCAGATCTGCAGTGGCTGGATCGATTGAGGATGAGAAATCGACCGCGAATACGACGGCTACATCAACGGTGGCGGCATGCGCCTGCAACTCCCAAAACACCGAGGTCGCAAGTGTCGCCGCCAGTCTCAACAATGAGTCGGCCCCCTTTGCCGGCCTCCCGGCTTGCCTTTCCGTCGGCCTCAGACGACTACCACTCCATGTCGACGGCTCGTAATACGATGGCGCCCCAGACACCAGCCCGGCTCCGCGATGCGCACTTCCGAACATTTTACTCTCCCATGGATAGCCGAATCGCTACCTCCCGAGGGCCTACACGTGAATGACGGCTTCGCGCCGTTCCAGCAATCGCCACCCATGCCCGCTCAATTCGCTATGCTTTCGGCAAAATTCCGCAGCAACACTGTCGTCGCGGCCGCGATCGCACGCTTCACGTCCAACCCGGTGGTGCGCGCGTTGACCACGCTGACGCGCATGGCGCGCCGGTTCCGCCACGTTGTGCCCGAGAAGAAAGCTTCGCCGGTCTCGTTGATCCTTCGAATGGTTTCGTCCGTGAAAGCGTCGTTTTCCTCGGGCGACGCTCCCGGTCGGCCGAACCGGACCAGGCCCTGATTGAGTGTGGGCCGTGCAATTATCTCCGCACCCGGCAGTTCGCCAATCCCGTCGACTATGTTGGCGCAATGCATGCAACAGCGGTCGACCAGAGCCTCTACGCCGCTGCGGCCGAGTTCCCTCAGCGCGGCGTAAACAGGAATCCCGCGCGCGCGGCGGGAGTATTCCGGGTTCCAGTCCGACTGGTCGCGCGCGCTGGATGTCGGCACGACGTATGCCGCGCTTGATGTCATCGCTGCGCGATGCGCCGTGCGGTCTCGGACGATTGCGATGCCGCAATCGAAAGGCACATTCAGCCATTTGTGAGCGTCGGTCGCCCAGCTGTCCGCCAGTTCTACGCCGTCGAGATGATCGCGGTATGTCCGGCTTGCACGTGCGAATAGTCCGAAGGCGCCGTCGACGTGAACCCAAGCGCCGGCTGATTGTGCCAGCGGGATCAACTCCTTGAACGGATCGCATGCGCCGATGTTCAGGTCGGCGGCGTTGAGCACGAGAATGGTCGGCCTGGAATCGCCCGGAAGCGCTCTGGCAAGCTCGGCAGCAGGGACACGCCCATCCTTATCAGTTTGCAGCGTTTCGAGGGCGTTTCGGCCGATGCCCAGGAAGCGCACCGCACGGTCTATGGTGACGTGCCGTTGGTCGCTGGTCAGCACGCGTATCGCGGGTGCTCCAAACAGCCCGTCGTCCTCGACCTTCCAGCCGGCGCGCTCGAGCAGCCCGAAGCGCGCCGCGGCAAGGCCCGTTACGTGCGCCATCTGGCAACCGCTGGTGAAAGCGAAAGAAGCGTCCCGTGGCAGGTCGAGCAACTCCTTGATCCATTCTCCGGCGATTTCTTCGATCACTGCGGAAGCAGGACTGGCGGAATAAAGTGCGGCGTTCTGGTCCCATGCGGCAACGAGCCAGTCTGCCGCCAGCGCAGATTCCAGCCCGCCGCCGAACACCCAGGCAAAAAACCGTCCGCCCGCATTGCCGTGCATTCCGGGGGCGGCATCCCTGGCCAGTGTCCGCACGACTTCCTCCGCGCTTCGGCCATGCGGAGGCAAAGGGCCGCCTAAAGATCGCCGGAGTTCCGGCAAGGTCGCTGTCGCGCCAACCGGCCGGGTGTCCAATCCCTTGATCCATTCACCTGCCGCCTGGCAAGCAAGTGATAGCGCGGCGCTCATGACCTCGACCCCTTCGACAAGACGGCGACCCAAACGGGAGGTTTGGCCCTCACAGATTCTCCCAATTCAGTGCCACCACTGTTGCAGACACGCCGCAATTGCTTGCAGTAGTTCGCCGCTGGCGCATCAGACGTATGTCGTATATTTTACTTGCTGTGTCCGTTCAGAACGGCACGGTCGAGGGACCCTAGTGGGAAGCTTGGATGCTATTTTGGCCGCAGTGCAGAGCATTCACAGCGCACCGATCACCGTCGGCGGTTGGACAACCGCCCTGTCATCCGCCGCCGCGGCCTCCCGCAGCGAAAATGTGTTCTTGGTTAGCGGCCGCCCTGCCAAGGCTGATGTAGCCGTAGTGGGCATTGGACGGAGCCTGAAAATCTGGCTCGGTTCGCGGCCGTTGTTCGTGAGGGGAGATTGCCTCGATGGATGAATCGGGTGCCGACCCTCGCGCCTCAGCCCAGTTCCGGAATGATCCCTGACCGGGAATTTGTCCGTTCGGATTTCTACAACGAAGTCCCTCGTCCAATGGGTGGTTTCTACGGCGTTGTGACACCTCTCGAACGCTCGCCCCTTCTGCAGGCATTCTTTGTAGCCGGGCGCAGGTTGGGTCGGGAGGATTACGACGACGATGACATCTCGGTCATCCGCGTCCTGTCGCAGCATCTCGCTGGTTCGCTGCAGGTGGCGGAGCGGATAGCCGGCGCGGAAATGCTGGTCTCAGGTGTTTGCGCGGCGCTGGACCGCCCCGACGCCGGTGTCATACTGGTCGATGCAGGTGGCAAGGTTCTCTTCGCGAACCGCAGCGCAGGCAACGCGTTGTCGCAATGCGACGGATTGCTGTGTGAAGGAGACCGGCTTGCCGCATCTCATCCGCGCGCTTCAAGTGACTTGCGCCGCCGAATTGCCGCCTGCGCCCAGAGCGGGCATGTGGTCGGGGATTGCGGCGGAACCTTGACGGTTCCGCGGAGACCGGGCCGAGGGCCGTGGCGGGTCCATGTCGCTCCGCTCCGGTTCGATGATTTCCATCGAGACATCGATCCGTTGGCTAGAGTCTACCCAAAGGTAATCGTTGTTGCCTTTGACCTGCATGATGAAGCGCAAGCGAGGAAAGACATTTTCCATCGCAAATTCGGCCTTACCCGAGCGGAGGCGGCGGTGGCTTTGGAGGTTTTGAAAGGGGACGGCCGCGAGGCAGCGGCGGCACGGCTCGGTTTATCGGCTGGTACCGTACGGACGCATCTCATGCACATTTTTGAGAAAGCGGGCGTTCATCGCCAGGCCGAACTTGTTCGGATCCTTCTTGATAGCACAATAGCGTAGCCCGGCTATTAGGAAATTCGCAACTACGAGCGGTCGAGATCTTAGCGCGATCCAATTTCATCTCGATTTCGGAAATGTTTCCGCTGGATGTCAGGCCTGGGATCGAAAGCTCGCCTGGACTAGTCTCCACCTGCCGCTCATGAAGGGGCGGCGCCCGTGGTCCCGGCGCGACGCGCGTAAGAACAAGATCTTTTCGAAGCCCTCTTGGCATCGGGAAGTGACAAATACGGGGACGCCCGCCGAAATTGCATCGGCGACGGCGTCCACGACACCTGGGGTGGCGTTTCCTCGGCCGAAATCGAGAATGATAGCCTCATGGTTCGATGCCGCTCCAGCATCACCCAGGTCAGGACCGTTGCTGAGCCTCACAGGCTGTTTCGAAATTCGCTCCGGTCGGTCATGTGGTGGTGGTTTCGAGAACCGTAGCGCGGCGGACATTGGTCCGTGAGCAACGGAAGCGCGGAAAACGCCATCGGATGGCCGCCAGAGTAGAATTTCCAAACAGGCTCTTAGACCATGCCGAGCGCGGCCATGTACAGATCGAGGATGGCATCCTCCTCCTGGCGCTCGGCCTGGTCCTTCTTGCGCAACCGGATGATGGTGCGGATTGCCTTGGTGTCAAAGCCGGTGCCCTTGGCCTCGGCGAAGACTTCCTTGATGTCGTCTGATATCGTCTTCTTTTCTTCCTCGAGCCTCTCGATGCGCTCGATCAAGGCACGCAGCTGGCCGGCGGCAACAGTCTGGCTGGTCTCGGTGATATCGTCGGCCATGTTTTCTCCAAATCGGTTCCGCGCCGCGACTCGGGGAACGTGCCGCGGCGAATTTCAGCGGTTCGATGCCCGACCCGGGCCGGCGGGTCAAGCCGTTATCGAACAGCTCGCCAAGCCTGCCGCCAGAAGCCGACAGGCCTGCCCGTTCCTCGCGAGCTCTCAGTTGAACGCGATCAGCAGATCCTTCGCATCGATCTGGTCGCCGGCCTTGACCAGCACCTCGGCAACCGTACCGTCGCGCTCGGCGTGCAACGCCGTCTCCATCTTCATCGCTTCGATGGAGAGCAGCACGTCGCCGGCCTTGACCGCCTGGCCGGCGGCAACCGCAAGCGCCGAAACCACACCCGGCATCGGCGCCCCGACATGCGCCTCGTTGCCGGGCTCCGCCTTGCGGCGCGCCTTGGCTGCCGAGGCACCATGCGCGCGGTCGGGCACCTTCACACGCCGGGGCTGGCCGTTGAGCTCGAAGAACACGGTGACCATGCCCTTCTCATCGACATCGCCGAACGCCTGGCAGCGCACGACCAAGGTCTTGCCCCTTTCGATATCGACGAAAATCTCGTCTTCCGATTTCATGCCGTAGAAATAGGTCGGCGTCGGCAGAACGCTGACCGGGCCGTAGGTTTCCTGCGCGGCGACGAAGTCGGAAAACACTTTCGGATACATCAGCCACGAGGCGAATTCGTATTCCGACAGCTTGCGCTCGAGCTTGTCCTCGATCTCCTTGCGGCTCTTCTCGAGGTCGGCCGGCTTCAGCAACGAACCGGGCCGCGCCGTGATCGGCTTGTCGCCTTTCAGTGCCTTCTTCTGCAGCACCCGCGGCCAACCGCCCGGGGACTGGCCGAGGTCGCCGCGCAGCATCGAGACGACCGAGTCCGGGAACGCGATGTCGCGGGCCGGGTTCTCGACATCGGCAACGGTCAGGTCCTGGCTCACCATCATCAGCGCCATGTCGCCGACGACCTTCGAGGACGGCGTCACCTTGACGATATCGCCGAACATCAGATTGACGTCATGATAGGTCTGCGCCACTTCGTGCCAGCGTGTCTCCAGCCCCAGCGAACGGGCCTGTTCCTTCAAATTGGTGAACTGTCCGCCCGGCATTTCGTGCAGGTAGACTTCCGAGGCCGGCCCTTTCAGGTCGCTCTCGAAGGCGGCGTATTGGTTGCGAACGGCTTCCCAGTAGAACGAGATCTTGCGGATCCACTGCGGGTCGAGGCCCGGATCACGCTCCGTGCCCTTCAGTGCTTCCACGATCGAACCGAGACATGGCTGCGACGTGTTGCCGGAGAAGGCGTCCATCGCCGCGTCGATGGCGTCGACGCCGCTTTCCACCGCCGCCAGCACGGTTGCCGCCGACAGACCTGATGTGTCGTGGGTGTGAAAATGGATCGGCAGGTCGGTCGCATCGCGCAGCGCCTTGAACAGCACGCGGGCGGCACTCGGCTTCAACAGGCCGGCCATGTCCTTGACCGCGATGATATGGGCGCCGGCTGCCTGCAATTCGCTGGCGAGCCCGACATAATATTTGAGGTCGTACTTGGCCCGGGCCGGATCGAGGATGTCGCCGGTATAGCACATCGCCGCTTCGATCAGCTTGCCCTCGGCGCCCACGGCGTCCATGGCGACGCGCATGTTCTCGACCCAGTTCAGGCAGTCGAAGACGCGGAACAGGTCGATGCCGCCGCTTGCCGCCTGCTTGACGAAATGCTGCACGACATTGTCGGGATAATTGGTGTAACCGACGCCGTTGGCGCCGCGCAGCAGCATCTGCAGCAACAGGTTGGGGGCTGCTTCCCGCACCAGCGACAGCCGCTCCCACGGATCCTCGGTGAGGAAGCGCATGGCGACGTCGAAAGTGGCGCCGCCCCAGCATTCGAGAGACAGGAGCTGCGGCAAGGCGCGCGCATAGGTGCCGGCGATGCCGGCAATGTCATGCGTGCGCACGCGGGTCGCGAGCAGCGACTGGTGGCCGTCGCGCATCGTCGTGTCGGTGACCAGCACTTCCTTCTGCTCACGCATCCAGGCGGCGAACTTCTCCGGCCCGAGCACGTCGAGCTTCTGCTTGCTGCCGCTCGGCACATTGCCGTTGAGATAAGGCACCACGGGCGGCGCCGCGTCTGCCTTTGGCGTCGGCCGCCCGCGCGTCTCGGGATGGCCGTTGACGCTGACGTCGGCCAGGTAGTTGAGCAGCTTGGTGGCGCGGTCCTGGCGCTTGACCTGCTGGAACAGCTCCGGCGTCGTGTCTATGAACCTCGTCGTATAGGAATTGTCGGCGAAGCTCGGATGATTGATGATCGCTTCGAGGAAAGTGAGGTTGGTGGCGACGCCGCGGATGCGGAACTCGCGCAAGGCGCGGTTCATGCGGGCGATCGTCTCTGCCGGCGTCGGCGCCCAGGCCGTGACCTTCTCCAGCAGCGGATCGTAGAAGCGGGTGATGACCGCGCCGGAATACGCCGTGCCGCCGTCGAGGCGGATGCCGAAGCCGGTGGCGCCGCGATAGGCGGTGATGCGGCCGTAGTCCGGAATGAAATTGTGTTCGGGGTCTTCGGTGGTGATGCGGCACTGCAAGGCATGGCCGTTCAGCCGGATGTCCCTCTGCGCCGGTACGCCCGATTCCGGCGTGCCGATGGCGAAGCCGTCGAGGATGTGGATCTGCGCCTTCACGATGTCGATGCCGGTCACCATCTCGGTGACGGTGTGCTCGACCTGGATGCGCGGATTGACCTCGATGAAGTAGAACTTGCCGGTATCGGCGTCCTGCAGGAATTCGACGGTGCCGGCGCCGATATAGCTGGTCTCGCGCGCGATCTTCAGCGCGTAGCCGCAAAGCTCCTGGCGCAGGTCCTCGCTGAGATAGGGCGCCGGCGCGCGCTCGACGACCTTCTGGTTGCGGCGCTGGATCGAGCAGTCGCGCTCGAACAGGTGCACGGCATTGCCGTGTGTGTCGCCAAGCACCTGCACTTCGACATGGCGAGCGCGCTCGATCAGCTTTTCGAGATAGACCTCGTCCTTGCCGAAGGCGGCTTTCGCCTCGCGCTTGCCTTCCATGACCTCGCGGGCGAGTTCGGCCTCGGAACGGATGGCGCGCATGCCGCGGCCACCGCCACCCCACGAAGCCTTCAGCATGACCGGATAACCGACCGTCTTGGCGAGCTCCTTGACCGCCTCCAAATCGTCCGGCAACGGATCGGTGGCCGGCACCACGGGCACGCCGACCTCGATGGCGAGATTGCGCGCGGCGACCTTGTTGCCCAGCCGGCGCATCGTGTCGGGCTTCGGCCCGATGAAGGTGATGCCTGCTTGCGCGCAGGCTTCGGCGAATTCGGGGCTTTCCGACAGCAGCCCGTAGCCGGGGTGGATGGCATCGGCGCCCGAAAGCCTGGCGACGCGGATCACCTCCTCGATCGACAGATAGCTCTCGATCGGCCCCATGTCCTTGCTGAGATGCGGTCCGCGCCCGACCTGGTAACTTTCATCGGCCTTGAAGCGGTGCAGCGAATATTTGTCCTCCTCGGCCCAGATCGCCACGGTTTTGAGGCCCAGTTCATTGGCCGCGCGAAAGACACGGATGGCGATTTCTGACCGGTTGGCGACGAGGATCTTCGTGATGGCCAAGGACTGGGCTCCAGCAGCGGAAGGGACGGGAAATCGAGGCAATGATTAACGTGAAAATGCTGCAGTGCAAACAAAATCGACGCAGGTTTAAACCGATTTAAATCAATTATCCGGCCAACACTCGCACGCATTCGTTCGAACGGACGGAACAATGGCGACAATTTCGATCCTGGATGCGATCTTCCCAACCAAGGAAAGCTGACGGGGATGTCACCGCTGCCGGCGCGTCAAAGAAAATGCCCGGCGCGAGGCGCCGGGCATCGTTGGTTTCGGATCCGAATGAATTACGACTTCGGGAACCAGGAATACTTCCCGTCATCCTTCTTCTTCCATTCGTACATGATGTAGCCCGGCAGCTTCGGATCGCCCTTGGCGTCATAGGCGAGATCGCCCAGAACGGAGGGGAACGGCCCGTTTTCATGCATCGCCTTGGCGACGGCCTGCGGATCGTTCGTCTTGGCGGCGGCGGCCGCCTCGGCGACCACCTGCACGGCGGCATAGGCGTAGAGCGTGTAGGCTTCCGGCTCGAAACCCTGCGCGCGGAACTTCTCGACGAGTTCCTTGTTGGCCGGGATCAGCCGCGGGTCGGGGCCGAACGTGTTGAGCGTGCCGGCGACGGCGTCGCCCGCGATGGCGGCGAGTTCGTCCGTCACAATGCCGTCACCCGACATCATCGGCGCCTTGAGGCCCTGGTCCGCGGACTGACGGATGATCAGGCCGGCTTCGGTGTGCAGGCCACCCCAGTAGATCAGGGTGACGCCGGCTTCCTTCATCTTGGCGATCAGCGCCGAGAAGTCCTTGTCGCCGACATTGACGCCTTCATACATCACTTCCTTGACGCCCGCGGCGTTCATCGCCTTCTTGGTTTCGTCCGCGAGGCCCTGGCCGTAAGGGGTCTTGTCATGGATCACGGCGACTTTGGCATCCTTGAAGTTCGCGGCGATATAGGCGCCGGCGATGCTGCCCTGCTGGTCGTCGCGTCCGCAGGTACGGAACACATTCCACAGGCCGCGCTCGGTGAACTTCGGGTTGGTCGCGGCCGGCGTGATTTCGACGATATTGTTTTCAGCATAGACTTCGGAGGCCGGGATCGACACGCCCGAGTTGAAGTGGCCGATCACAAACTTGACGCCGTCGCCGACGAACTTGTTGGCGACCGAGATGCCCTGCTTCGGATCGGAGACGTCGTCGCCGACTTCGAGCTTGATCTGCTCGCCATTGATGCCGCCCTTGGCATTGATATCGGCGACCGCCGCTTCGGCGCCCTTCTGCAGCTGTGCGCCGAAGGCCGCGTTCGGACCGGTGATCGGACCGGCGACGCCGAACATTACATCAGCCCACGCGTTGCCGCCGAACGCGACGAGCGCGGTCAGGGCTACGGCGGACAAAAGTGACTTTTTCATTTAAACGCTCCCATTAACGGAGTGGGCGTGGATGAAGCTTTCATGCGATGCCCACCCTTATCGCAGAAAGCATAGTTTGCCGATTTTCAGGCACTTGTCACGCCGATTCATCCCTGACGCGGCGTTAATGATGAACGTCAACCTTTCGGTTTCCAGCTCAAGATGGAAGCTCTTTCATAGAGCCAATTATACTGTGTGACCATCTGGTTGGTTCGTGTGTATTGATAGCCGACGAAGCCCAGTATCATCAGCACGATGGTATCGACGATATAGTAATGCAGCGAGAACATCGTGCCGTCGAACAGCGCATGATGGATGAAACGGATACCGATGCCGAGGCCGAGCATGTAGGCGAACAGCTGGATGAAGCTGCGCCATGTCTGGGCACTGGCCTTGCCGGTCATCCAGGCCGCCCAGCCGCCGAGCAGGCAGGT
Source organism: Mesorhizobium sp. Cs1299R1N1 (assembly GCF_037179655.1). NCBI lineage: Bacteria > Pseudomonadati > Pseudomonadota > Alphaproteobacteria > Hyphomicrobiales > Phyllobacteriaceae > Mesorhizobium > Mesorhizobium sp. Cs1299R1N1. The sequence goes on from NZ_JAPYKR010000010.1 coordinate 74,503, forward strand.
GACGAAGAAGAACTGCCAGATCGATGGTTCCTCGTAGAGAATGCCTTGCATGGGAAGTCTCCTGAACTCAGTGATGTCCGCCTTCGAGATAGGCGGCGCGCACTTCCGGATTGGCGAGCAGTTCCTTGCCGGTGCCGCTCATGGTCACATTGCCGTTGACCATGACATAGCCGCGCGTGGCGAGCTTGAGCGCGCCGAACGCGTTCTGCTCGACCAGGAACACGGTCAGCCCTTGGGTGCGGTTCAATTCGCGGATGGCATCGAAGATCTGCTTGACGATCAGCGGCGCCAGACCCAGCGACGGCTCGTCGAGCAGAAGCAGTTTCGGCCGCGCCATCAGTGCGCGTCCGATCGACAGCATCTGCTGTTCGCCGCCCGACAAGGTCCCGCCACGCTGGGCGATGCGCTCCTTCAGTCTGGGGAACAGCGTGAACACCTTCTCGACGTCCTCGCCATAGTATTTGAGGTTATCGAGGCTGGCGCCCATCTGCAGGTTTTCCATCACCGTCATGCGCGGGAAGATGCGCCGGCCCTCGGGTGACTGTGCGATGCGCATGCGTGCGATTTCGTGCGTCGGCAACTGGGTAATATCGGTTCCGGCGAAGGTGATGGTGCCCGTGCGGGCCCGCGGAGCCCCGAAGATGGTCATCATCAGCGTCGACTTGCCGGCGCCGTTGGCGCCGATCAGCGCCACGATTTCACCTTGCTTGACGGTGACGTTGACCCCGTTCAGCGCACGGATGTTGCCGTAATAGGTCTCCACGCCCTTGATATCGAGCAGCGTTGTCGTGGCCATCACTTGCCCCCTCCACGCTTGCCCTGAACGGGCTTGCCTGTGCCCGCGGCCTTGCCGGAAGCATGACTGGTCGCCACCTTGCCCGCATCGACGCGGCGCGAGAATTGCGTATCCTTGCCCTGACCGAGCAGCTTCGCCTGCTTGACCCATTCCTCGCGCGCGATGCGTCCGTCAAAGGCGAGATAGGCCTCGACCGCCTCGACATCGGCCTTCTTCCAGGCGCCGATCTGGTCGAAGTGGAAGATGCCGTGTTCGTTGAGCTTCTTCTCGTTGACGGTCCCGATGCCCTTGATGCGGGTAAGATTGTCGGCCTTGCCGCCACGGGGGGCAGCGAGGCGGTTCGAAACGCCTTCGGACTTCGCGGCAGGCGCCTTGGCGGCCGTTTTCCTTGGTGCCGCTTTCTTCGGCGCGGGCATGGCTGGTACCGGTGCGACAGGCCTGCTTGCCACGGTGGCGGCGCGGGCGTCGACCTGCGCTGCCTTCGAAGCGCCTTTCGACACGGTCACCCGCTCGCCTTCGCTATGGCCGACGGTGTCGCTCACCGGCCCGGCCAGATACGACGACGACGTCCCCGGGCCATGCGCCGAGTCGGGACCGATATCGAGCTGTTCGATGACGTCCTCGTCACCGACTTCGGTGAGCGCGGTCTCGACCTCCTCGTCGTCGACGCCGAGATAGGCGGCGATGACACGCGGGTCGGTGCGCACCGACTGTGGATTGCCGTCGGAGATCTTGCGGCCATATTCCAGCACCACGACGTGGTCGGAAATCTGCATGACCACCGACATGTCGTGTTCGATGAGCAGGATCGAGGTGCCGGTCGTGTGCTTGATGTCCATCAGCAGTTCGTTTAGCGCCGCCGATTCCTTCGGGTTGAGGCCGGCCGCCGGTTCGTCGAGGCACAGAAGCTCAGGACCGGTGCACATGGCGCGCGCGATCTCGAGCCGCCGCTGCGCGCCGTAGGGCAAGTCGCCGGCCGGATCGTCGGCGCGATCGACGAGATCGGCCTTTTCCAGCCAGTGCTTGGCAAGCTCCACCGATTCGGCCGAGGCTTTGCGGTAGCCGCTGAAGCCGAACAGGCCCAGGATCGTATAGCCCGATGCCTTCATCAGCTTGTTGTGCTGGGCGACGAGCAGGTTCTCCAGCAGCGTCATGCCCGAGAACAGGCGGATGTTCTGGAAGGTCCGCGCCACCTTGGCGCGCGCCGGGATCTCATGGTTGGGCAGCCGTTCCAGCAGGTAGTTGGAACCGTCGGCCCGGTTGAGCGTGATCATGCCCTCCGACGGTTTGTAAAAGCCGGTGATGCAGTTGAACACGGTGGTCTTGCCGGCGCCGTTGGGTCCGATCAGCGCGGTGATTTCGCCGCGCCTGGCGGTGAAGGACAGGTCGCCGATGGCGACCAGGCCGCCGAACTTCATCGACAGATGATCGACCTGCAGGATGGCATCGTTCACTTGCGTGGTCGCATTCATCAGCCGTGGCCCTCCTTGGTGAAGGAGCCTGAGACAGCTCTTCGTTCCCTTAGGAAGGCTGTCGGTTCACGGCTGCCGACGAAGCCGCGGGGCTTCCACAGCATGACGATGACCATGGCCATGCCGAACAGAAGCATGCGGTAGAGTTCCGGTGTGAAATCGGGCCCGAAGACCTGCTTGAGGAAGTCGAGTTCGCGCAGCGCCTCGGTGCCGCCGATCATCACCATCGCGGCGACGGCGATGCCGACCAGCGAGCCCATGCCGCCGAGCACGACGATGGCCAGGATAATGGCCGATTCCAGGAAGACGAAGGATTCGGGGCTGACGAAACCTTGCCGCGCGGCGAAGAACGAACCGGCGAAGCCGCCGAACATGGCGCCGGTGGCAAAGGCCGTCAGCTTGGTGGTGGTGGTGTTGATACCGAGCGAGCGGCAGGCGATCTCGTCCTCACGCAAGGCTTCCCAGGCGCGGCCGACGGGCAGGCGCCGAAGCCGGATGGTGACGAAGGCGGTTAGCAGGCAGAGCCCAAGGATCAGGTAGTAGAGGAAGATCTTGTAGTAGGCGCTGGACGTGGCGATGTTCAGCACCTTGGCGATGTAATTCGGGTCCGACACGTTGAACGACATCAAGCCGAAGAAGCTGACCTTGGGAATGCCGGAGATGCCGGCCGACCCATTGGTGACCTCGCGCCAGTTGATCAGCACGAGGCGAATGATCTCGCCGAAGGCGAGCGTCACGATCGCCAGATAGTCGCCGCGCAGGCGCAGCACGGGAAAGCCGAGCAGCACCCCCCAGAGCGCGGCCATGGCGCCCGCGGCGGGCAACAGTATCCAGAACGACAGGCCGAAATGCGTGGCGAGAAGCGCATAGGCATAGGCGCCAAGCGCATAGAAAGCGACGTAGCCGAGATCGAGCAGACCGGCGAGGCCGACGACGATGTTCAGTCCCCAGGCCAGCATCACATAGATCAGGATCTGGATGCCGAAATTATCGACCCATTTCAACGAACCCTGCAGCCCGGTGGCGACCGACCAGGCGTTGAGTGACAGCACCGCGACGACGAGGATCGGGTACAGCACCAATGCCGAGATGCCCAATTTGGTGAAGTTGGCATGGATGAAGGCGCGGAAGTAATAGATCACGCAGGCCAGCACATAGATGACCGCCAGGGCACGCAGGAATTGCAGGTAGCCGGCCGGTTCTGCCCCAACCCATCCGGCGAGAGAGCTGTTGAACACGAACAGCAGCACCATGGCGACGACCGCTCCGATGAAGGTCGGCAGGGTGAAGAAGCGGGATGCCACACTTGCCGGCATGAGCCCGGTGGCGACATCGGCGATCTTCTGGTTAGCCATGAAGGGCTGGCCGTAGGCGACATAGAGGAAACGCCCGACGGCCGTGGCGATCACCACCGCGGCAAGCAGGCCCCAGCGCTGCACCACGACCAGTTCGTTGGAAATGTTCTGGTCGGTCCTGAGGCCGATGAACAGCACGAACAGGCCGAGCGCTATCGCGCCGGCATAGAAGGCCTCGCGCAGCGCGCGCTGCATGGGGCTGGCGACGATGTCGCGCTCTGGAGATACGGTCACGGCCATGGTCTCAGACCTTTTCGACTTCTGGCCGGCCCAAGATGCCGGAAGGCAGGAAGATCAGGACGATCGCCAGGATCGAGAAGGCAGCGACGTCCTTGTAGTCGATCGAGAAATAGGCCGACCACATGCTCTCGATGAAGCCGATGAGGAGGCCGCCCAGCACGGCACCTGGCAATGAGCCGATGCCGCCAAGAACCGCCGCCGTGAAAGCTTTTACCCCGGGCGTAAAGCCGTCCGAGAAGGCGATGACGCCGTAATACATCAGGAACAGCGTGCCGGCGACGGCGGCAAGGGCTGCGCCCATGATGAAGGTGATCGAGATGGTGCGATCGACGTCGATGCCGAGCAGTGCGGCCATCTTGCGGTCTTGCTCGCAGGCGCGTTGCGCCCGGCCGAGCGAGGTCTTGTTGACCAGGTACCAGAACAGCGCCAGCAGCAAAGCGGTGACGATGACGATGATGATCTGCTTCAGCGACACGCTGACGCCGTTGATGTTGTAGACCTGGCTGACCATCGGCGGGATCGGCTTGTTGCGGGGGCCTTGCGTCACCTGGACGAAGTTCGACAGCGCGATCGACATGCCGATGGCGGTGATCAATGGCGCCAGCCGGAACGAACCGCGCAGCGGCCGGTAGGCCACCTTCTCGATCGTCCAGTTGTAGAGGCTGGTGAGCAGCATCGCCACGATCATCATGACCAGCAGCGCGATGACCACGGGCACCGAATAAAACAGCGCGCCGAGGATGAGGAAGACGATCAGTGCCGTGAAGGCGCCCACCATGAAGATGTCGCCATGGGCGAAATTGATCATGCCGATGATGCCGTAGACCATCGTGTAGCCGATTGCGATCAGCCCATAGATCGATCCCAGCGTCAGCCCATTGATAAGCTGCTGGACAAAATACTGCATGTGTACATGGCTCCCCTGGAATGTCGCCCATGCAGACGCATTCCTTTTCGTATTTCCCCTAGTCGTAAAGTTTCGAGCCCGGATTGCAACGTGATTTTTTCGACCGCTCCGCGTGGTTCCAAGTCACGTCTTCCCGATCGCCCGTTTTTCGCACCCAGCCCCTGGACTATCGCGGACCCTACCATTGGCATAACGCAATGTCTTTGACGATTGGGCCGCATCATGCGCTCCGTTTCGAAGAAATCACCGTCAAGATTAGGTGATGAGAAGAATCGTTGCGTTCCTGACATGGTTCGTTTTTTCGTCACACTCCTTTCCGCAAGGTCAGGATTCTCCTACTTGACCACGAAACCATGCGCGAACGGGTCGCGGTCGTCGATGAAGATGGTGTTCAGTCCGGTCATGCGCGCCCAGCCGCCGATCGAGGGGATGATTGCCGGCTTGCCAGCCACGGTGACCTCTTTTTCGACCTTGCCCTTGAACAGCGAGCCGATGATCGATTCATGGACGAAGGCGTCGCCGGCCTTGAGCTTGCCCTTGGCATGAAGCTGCGCCATGCGCGCCGATGTGCCGGTGCCGCAGGGCGAGCGATCGATCGCCTTGTCGCCGTAGAAAACGGCATTGCGGGCATCGGCGCCCTCGACCGTCGGCTTGCCGGTCCACAGCATGTGCGACAATCCGGCAATGCCGGGGTTCTCCGGATGCACGAAGGAATACTTCTCGTTGAGCCGCTGCCGCACCACCGGGCTCCAGGCGATGAAGTCGCCGGCGGAATAATCGGCCATGTCGCGATAGCTCGCCTGCGGTTCGACGATGGCATAGAAATTGCCGCCATAAGCGACATCGACGGTTATTTCACCCAGCCCTGGACATTCGACTGTCAGCCCTTCGGCATGGAGGAAGGACGGCACATTGGTGATGCGCACCTCCTCGACATACTCGCCGACCTGCTTGTATTCGGCGATGACTAGGCCGGCCGGCGTGTCGAGCCTGAGCACACCCGGCGTCTTCGGCTTGATCAAGCCGTGCTCGATGGCCATCGTCACCGTGCCGATGGTGCCGTGGCCGCACATGGGCAGGCAACCGGACGTCTCGATGAACAGGATGGCGATGTCGCAGTCCTCGCGTGTCGGCGGATAGAGGATCGAGCCGGACATCACGTCATGGCCGCGCGGCTCGAACATCAGGCCGGTGCGGATCCAGTCATATTCGGCGAGGAAATGCGCGCGCCGTTCCATCATCGTCGAGCCCTGCAGCAGCGGCCCGCCGCCGGCGACCAGCCGCACCGGGTTGCCGCAGGTGTGGCCGTCGATGCAGAAAAAGGATTTCTTGGCCATGTCGCTCCTCGATATCAAAACCGTTGTGGGCTGAAGGGGGCCAGATCAACGGACGAAGTCTGCCCCAGAACGAATTCCCTGATCAACCGCCCGGTTGCCGCGGCCTGGGTCAGGCCGAGATGGCCGTGACCGAAGGCGTAGATCACCGACCGGCTTCGCGTCGCGTTGCCGATGACGGGCACCGAATCCGGCAGCGAGGGCCGGAACCCCATCCATTCGCGTCCGCCCGAGGGATCGAGCCCCGGAAGGAATTTCCGCGCCTTCTGCAGGAGCGCTTTCGACCTGTTGAAATTGGGTGGCCGCTCGATGCCGCCGAGTTCCACGGCACCGCCGACGCGCAGGCCCGTTTCGAGCGGGGTGATGACGAAGCCATGACCGGAAAAGATCAGCTGCCGCCTCACGTCGAAAGCGCTCGTCGGCAGCGTCGTGTTGTAGCCGCGCTCGGTCTCCAGCGGAATGCGATCGCCGAGTTGCCGCGCCAGCAGGTGCGACCAGGCGCCCGCGGCAACGACGATGTGCCTGGCTTGTCTTGTCGAGCCATCGGCCAGCGTCAGTGTCGCACCATCCTGATTCGCGGCGACGCGGTCGATGCGGGCCATCTCGAAGCGGGCGCCCTTGGACTGCGCGTAAGCCCACACCGCCTTGCCGAGCAGTTTTGGATCGGCGACCGTCTTCCATCCCGGCACGAAGGTGCCCTTGACGAAGCGCGGTGACAACCCAGGCTGCAAGCCCGCGAGGTTTTCACCTTCTACATGGCGGAAGCCGATGCCGAAGCGCTCGCGCGCCGCCCAGCCCGACAGTGAGGCGCGGAACTCGGCTTCGCTTTCGTAGAGCTCGAGCGAACCGTCCTCGCGCAGCATCGGCCGCGTGCCGGACCGATCGAGCAGATCCATCCATTCGGCCTCGGCAAGCTTCATCATGCCGGCCTGGGCCGTCAGGCTCGCCTCGTATTTCCCCGGCGCGCCGGCGCGCCAGAACCGGATCAGCCAGGGCAGCAGCTTGGGCAGGTAGGCGGGCGGGATGCTGAGCGGGCCGAGTGGATCGGCCAGCCATTTCGGCAGCTGCCTGATCATGCCCTTGTGCGCCAGCGGCAGCACGTCGGAAAAAGCAAAGGCGGCGGCATTGCCTGAGCTCGTCTCCTCGCAGATGCCGGTGCGATCGAAGACCGTGACATCCAGCCCGGCCTCGGCGAGGAAGGCAGCCGCGCAAATACCGATGATGCCGCCACCGACGATGGCAATGTCTTTCCCTTCTCCCCGTTCACGGTTAGAAGGTGCCCGAAGGGCGGGGCGGCGCCCCGCTTCTGTCGATTTGGTACTTCCTGTCACGTGGGCGCTGCCCTTCACCTGGCTGCCGGCATCTTCTCCTTAGAACTGTGGCAGTGTCGGCCGCACCGCCAGCGCATCCTTGACGATCTTCTCGACGGTCTTGCGGCGTTCGCCCGACAGTGGCATGCGCGGCATGCGGACGCGATCATTGGTATTGATGGCGAACACTTCGGCAAGCTTGATGTTCTGCACCAGATAGGTCGAGACATCGAGGTCGAGCAGCGGCCGGAACCAGCGGTAGATGGCAAGCGCCTCTTCGCGGCGGCCGTGCTTCATCAGCTGGTAGATGGCGACGGTCTCGCGCGGGAAGGCGGTGACCAGGCCGGCCACCCAGCCGATGGCACCGACGGACAGCGCCTCGAAGGCGAGGTTGTCGACACCGGTGAACAGGTCGTAGCGGCTGCCCAGGCGGTTGATGATCTCGGTCGAGCGGCGGATGTCGTCGGAAGATTCCTTGATGGCGACGAAGCGCTTGTCCGATGCCAGCTCCTCCATCTGGTCGACGGTGACGTCGACGCGATAGGCGAGCCGGTTGGAATAGATCATGACCGGCAGGTCGCCTGCCTCGGCCACGGCGCGCAGGGCCGCCACGGTCTCTTCCGCGTTGGTGTGGTAGATCGGGCTCGGCACCACCATCAGGCCGTTGGCGCCTTCCTTGGCGGCGCGCCTGGCGATGCTGGTCGCCTCGCGGGTGCCGGCCTCGTTGACGGTCAGCAGCACCGGCTTCTTGCCTGCAATCTTCTGCGCGGTCTTCAGCACCTCGATCTTCTCGTCAGGCGACAGCATCGGCCCTTCCCCGAGCGAGCCGCAGACGATGATGCCGTCGCAGCCGGCCTCCATCTGCAAGCTGAAGCAACGTTCCATTTCGGCGTGGTCGAGCCGGTCGTCGGCGGTGAATTTGGTCGTGACGGCGGGGTAAACTCCGGTCCACATGGCTATTTCTCCATCTGATATATCAGCCATATATCTGTTAGGAAAGCCGCTGTCAATGCGGAATCCCCTATGATATATTCTAGATATATCAGGAAACCGGCTTTGATATCCATGGAAGCAAGCACCCTGTCCGAGCCCGCGGCGACCAAGGCCTACCGTGTCCTTGAGCACATGATCGTCACGCTCGAACTGGCCCCGTCGAGTTTTGTCACCGAGGGCTCCTTGATCGAGCGGCTGGCGCTCGGCCGCACGCCGGTGCGCGAGGCGATCCAGCGGCTGGCCTGGGAAGGGCTGCTTGACGTCAGGCCCCGCGCCGGCATCGCGATCGCGCCGCTGCATCCGGGCGACTGGCTGCGTGTACTCGATGCCCGGCGCGGCGTCGAGGTGGTGCTCGCACGATCAGCCGCCCGTTTCGTCACCCGCGAGGCCGCCGACCTGTTTCACGAGGCGGCGCTCGCCATGCAGAAGGCAGTCATCTCGGGCAATGTGCTCGCCTTCATCCAGGCCGACAAGGCGCTCGACGAGGCGCTGGCACTGGCTGCCGACAACCCGTTCGCCGCCCGGCTGGCCGCCCCCCTGCAGACCCACAGCCGCCGCTTCTGGTTCCGCTACAAGGCGGACACCGGGCTGGCGGAATCCGCCGAGCACCATGTAGCACTGATCCGCTCGATCCTGGACGGCGACGAGGACGGCGCCGCCAAGGACGCCAAGAAACTGATGGCTCTGCTGCGCGGCCATGCCGAGGTGGCCGCGACGCGCTAACTGCAAAAATAGTTCAGGCGCCCGGCAAAGCCGCCTTGATCGTTGGGCTGTCCCAGCCCTCGCCGACCGACAGGATGCAACTCTGGCCCTTCGTGTCGGAAGCCAGAACCGTCCAGCTGCCTTGATCGGAAACGAACACTTCGAGGACCACATTGGGATTGATCAGGCCGCGCCCGGCTTCGCTTTCGTGGAAGTTCTCACCGAGCGCTTTCACGATATCGGCGCGTGCGGCGCATTGTCCGGCCGCATTTGCCTGAGCAGCGCCGGTGCACATCGCCATCGCCGCAACGAACAGTGTCGCCGTAAGACGTCGTGTCATCTGACACCTCCTTGCGCCGGACGATGCAATGCCACCGGCCCGCCGTGCGGCGCCCTGGTTGTCTGCCGGGCCTCCTCCACGGCAGGATTGCAGCCCTAAGTCCCGCGAGCCCCCGCCGGTTCCATCACATTAACGTTTGCAAACAAAAGGCCTAAGTCCGGAGACTTAGGCCTTGAGTAAAATCGCGTCTTCTCGTCCGGTCAGTCCATCGTCGGGATGACGAACTCCGCATCATCCTTGATGCCTGCCCGCGCGCCCGGAGCGAGGACGCGCAGACGAAGAAAACGTCCGGCTAGTTCATCGTCGGGATGACGAATTCGGCGCCATCCTTGATGCCCGACGGCCAGCGCGAGGTCACCGTCTTGGTCTTTGTATAGAAGCGGAACGCGTCCGGGCCGTGCTGGTTGAGGTCGCCGAAGGAAGACGCCTTCCAGCCGCCGAAGGTGTAGTAGGCGATCGGCACCGGGATCGGCACATTGACGCCGACCATGCCGACCTGGACACGGCTGGCGAAGTCGCGCGCCGCGTCGCCGTCGCGGGTGAAGATGGCGACGCCATTGCCCATCTCGTGATCGTTGGCGAGCTTGATGGCGTTCTCATAGGTCGGTGCGCGCACCACCGAGAGCACCGGCCCAAAGATCTCTTCCTTGTAGATGCGCATGTCCGCCGTCACGTTGTCGAACAGGCAACCGCCCATATAGTAGCCGTCCTCATAGCCCTGCATCTTGAAGCCTCGGCCGTCGACGACGAGCTTGGCGCCTTCCTTGACGCCGGTATCGACGTAGCCCTTGACGCGCTCCAGCGCCTGGGCGGTGACCAGCGGGCCGAAATCGGCGGCCGAGTCCGTCGACGGTCCGACCTTCAGGCTCTCGACGCGCGGGATCAGCTTTTCCATCAGCCGGTTGGCGGTGTCGTTGCCGACCGGCACCGCCACCGAGATCGCCATGCAGCGCTCGCCGGCCGAGCCGTAGCCGGCGCCGATCAGCGCGTCGACGGTCTGGTCCATGTCGGCGTCGGGCATGATGATCATGTGGTTCTTGGCGCCGCCGAAGCACTGCACGCGCTTGCCGGCCGCCGTGCCGCGCGAATAGATGTAGTGGGCGATCGGCGTCGAGCCGACAAAGCCGATGGCCTTGATGTCGGGATCGTCGAGGATAGCGTCGACGACATCCTTGTCGCCGTTGACGACGTTGAGGATGCCAGCCGGCAGGCCGGCCTCGATGAACAGCTCGGCAATGCGCATCGGCACGCCCGGATCACGCTCCGAAGGCTTCAGGATGAAGGCGTTGCCGCAGGCGATCGCCGGTGCGATCTTCCAAAGCGGGATCATCGCCGGGAAATTGAACGGCGTGATGCCGGCGACGACGCCGAGCGGCTGGCGCATTGAATAGACATCGATGCCGGGGCCGGCGCCGTCGGTGAACTCACCCTTCATCATATGCGGCGCGCCGATGCAGACCTCTACGACTTCGAGGCCGCGCTGGATGTCGCCCTTGGCGTCGGCGATGGTCTTGCCATGTTCGCGCGCCAGGATCTCGGCCAATTCGTCATAGTCGCGGGCGACCAGTTCGAGGAATTTCATCAGCACGCGCACCCGGCGCTGCGGATTGGTCGCCGCCCATTTGGGCTGCGCGGCCTTGGCATTCTCGACCGCCGCGCGCAGTTCCGCCTGCGAGGCCAGCGCCACCGTGCCGCGCACCGTGCCGTCCATCGGCTGCATGACGTCCTGCTTGCGGCCGCTGGTGCCGGCGACACGCTTGCCGCCGATGAAATGACCGTAATCGATCATGATTTCTCTCCCTTTGTTTGTGATGCCGTATTGTCCGCCTTTGCGGCGGCGAAGGCAACGCGAGGGAGAACGCAACCGTTGTGCGGGAAATAGATAACGAACGAGACCTGTGCATCAATTGCCGCAAATGGTAAGGTGTGCTCGACATCACTGGCATGGTTATATTGAGTTCTGTGGAATGCGACGTTGACGATTGCCCGCCGGAGCATCCCCATGAACTGGGATGACGTCCGTATCTTCCTCGCCGTGGCGCGTGCCGGCCAGATTCTTGGCGCCGCGCGCCGGCTGGAGCTCAACCATGCCACTGTCTCGCGCCGCATCGCTGCCCTTGAGGAAGCATTGAGGACGAAACTCTTTCGCCGACTTACCACCGGCAGCGAGTTGACGCCGGCCGGCGAGCGCTTCCTCGATATCGCCGAGCGCATGGAGGGCGACATGATCGCCGCGCGCTCGGCCATATCAGGCGAAGGAGATGACGTGTCCGGCACCGTGCGCATCGGCGCACCCGACGGCTTCGGCGTCGCCTTCCTGGCCAAGCGGCTGGGCGAACTCACCGCCCTTCACCGCGAACTCACCATCCAGCTCGTGCCGGTGCCGCGCTCCTTCTCGCTGTCGCGGCGCGAAGCCGATATCGCGATCACCGTCGAACGGCCGACCGAAGGCCGGCTGGTGGCGGGAAAATTGGTCGACTATTCGCTCGGCCTGTTCGCCTCCCGCGGCTATGTCGACGCGCATGGCCTGCCCAAAACCGCCGCCGAGCTCGGCCAGCACACACTGATCGGCTATGTGCCTGATCTCATCGTCAGCCCTTCGCTCGACTATGCCGCAGAATTCAGCGCGGACTGGCGCACCAGCTTCGCCATCTCCTCGGCACTCGGCCAGGCCGAGGCCGTACGCTCGGGTGCAGGCATCGGCATCCTGCACACCTTCGTCGCCCGCTCGATGCCGGAGTTGGTGGCCGTCGATGTGGTCGCGCCTATCCGCCGCGCCTACTGGCTGGTCTATCACGAATCGGTCAGGCCGCTGCGCCGCGTCCAGATCGTCGCCAGCTTCATCACCAAGGCGGTCGAGCGCGAGCGGGGCCTGTTCCTTTAGAAGCGCCGGCACGGCGAAACGGCCAGGTTTCCACACGCCGCCTTTTCCTTGCCACAAAACCGCACAGTGTGGCATCACCGGTCGCCGGCCATGGGGTGGGTGTCGGGTGGGGAAATCTTTCAGAAAGCTGGCGCGGATAGACATGCGAGCCGTTCTTGCCATCCTGCCGCTGCTGTTCGTCTCCGCATGCGCCAACCCATGGACAAAAGTGCCGGAAGCCGAATTGCCCAAACCGATCCGCTACGTCATGGCGCGCCCCTCGCCTTTCGTCCTCGGCAATTACTGCGGTCCCGGCACCCGCACCGGCGATCTGTCGGCCCGGCCGGTCGACCGCCTCGACGCCGTTTGCCGAACCCATGACGCCTGCTACATCGCTCGCCGCAACCATTGCGACTGCGATGGCGCCCTCGTCGCCTCGGCGAGAGCAATCCGCGACGACAAGACGGCGCCCCGCAAGATGCGCAGCGAGGCGGAACTGCTGATCGCCACCTTCACCATCCCTGTCTGCAAGGTTTTTCCGCAAGGTTTCATGCCGCCGCGCGACCCGGCGCAGTTGAGTGCCGTGAGGGCCGGAGCCGCCGGGTGAACGTCCGCACGGCCGTCATCCTCGCCCTGTTCGGACTGGCCGCCCTTGCCGGCTGTGCCGGCGCAGGCGGCAATGCCTGCGACCTCCTGGCGGGACAGGAGGCTTGCGCGCGGCCCTCGCTGTCGGCCAGCACGCCCGGGGCGCAGGTCGGGGCGGCGCAGTTTTTCGGAGATACCGGCGACAGCGACTACGAAAGACGGTTCCTGACGCTGCTCGCCAACAACCAGCTCGGCGCCATGGACCGTGCCAACGGCACCGGCCCCTTCGGGCGCAACCGCCGCGATGTCCAGAACCGCGATTTCCAGGCGACGTATTCGACGCTACGGCAACTGGCCGGACCGATGGCCAATGCACATCTGCCGCCGGCCGGTGGGGGCAGCGGCGACGGCCATTTCGACGGCCGCTGGCGGGTGTCACGGCAGACGCTCTACATCGATGCGGCGGCGCGGCCCTCGGCGCCCAAGACCTTCGATTTCTCCGGCCTGCAGGCGCGCAGCACCGAGATCGTCGTGCGCCAGGCAGGCAAGCAGCCGGCCGACATCGAGGGCACTTGCGACGGTGCATTGGCGATCCGCGCCGCGGGAACCTCACGCATCATTGCCGCCGGCGCGGCATTCGGCTTTCGCCTGTCGGGCGAGGACGACACGGTCAGCCTGTTTCCGGGTGACAGCCTGAACCGGTGCACGGCAAGGATCCGCTCCAGCCTTGCGCCCACCGGCGCGCCCCTCACCATCCGGCGCGAAGAGACCGCCGATCCGGCGCTCGCCAACTTGGACAGCCGCTACCAGCGTTGCCCGGTCCCCAGCGGCGCCGGCATCGACGCCCTCGAGCGCGCCTTCTATGCCAGCCGCTGGCTGTCGCAGACCTGCGCCATGCCGATCGGCGAGCCCAGGCTGCTGCGCAAGTCGCGCGACGGCTTCAACGCCAAGGTCGAGGCGCTGATGGGCGCGCCGCTGTCCGATGCGACAATAGACAAGGGTGACCCCGAACTGCCGCTCGATTTCTCGAAGGCGCCAAGGCTGAAGCTGATCTATCTGTCCTCGCTCGAGTTCAAGGCGGACTTTTCCGGCCGTATCATCGAACGATTGATCCGCCATCATGCAGCGCTTGGCACCAAGGTGCGCATCATGATCACCGACGTGCTGGAGCGCGACAAGGACGACGCCATGCTGTACCGCCTGGCGGCCGAATTCCCCAATGTCGAGCTGCAGGAATATCGCTGGCAGGCGGACCACGGCGCGCCGGTCGACGAGCAGATTTCACAATTGCACAAGGTCCATCATATCAAGATGCTGGCGACGCTGGCGCAGGACCCCGCGCGTTCGCGCGTCATCATCGGCGGCCGCAACATCCATGACGGCTTCCTGTTCCACCAGCCCATCGACCTGTCGCGCTATCCGGACCTCGAGCAATATGGCAAGACCGACGGATTTTCGCTGAACTACTATTCGAACTGGAGTGACTTCGACATCGAGTTCGCCGACCGGGCGACGGTCGAGACGCTGGCCGCGCATCTCTCGACGATATGGCTGCGCGACGCCGACGCCAACCTGGCGCGCCCCTTCTCCGTGCCGGTCCACGGAGATGGCCGCCCCCACGGCAATGCCCGGCATTTCATCTCGGTGCCCTATGAGGATGATCATGCGCTGGAGGCCTATTTTGTCGAGCTTGTCGATGCCGCCCAGCACCGTATCCAGATCGTCAACCCTTATCTCAATTTGACCCCCAGCCTCGCCGAGGCCTTTGACCGGGCACTCGCCCGCGGCGTCAGGATCGACATTGTCGGCCGCATCGACCTCAAGGGCGACATCGGCGGCAAGTTCCTCACCGCGCTCAACAAGCTGTTCGTCGAGAAATATGGCGACCGCATCGACATCCGCGAGTTCAAGGCGCCTGACGTGGTGCTGCATTCCAAGATCATGATGATCGACGAAAGGCTCGTCGCCATTTCCTCGGTCAACCTCAACAACCGCAGCTTCTTCCACGATTCGGAGAACGGCATGATGGTGCTCGACCCCGCCTTCTACGCCAGGATGAAGCCGGTCTATGACGACTATCTCGCCCACTCGAACCCGGTTTCCACCAAGGTGACGATCCCGTGGGCCTACCGGCTGCTGTTCCACGAGGCGTGGGTCAGGCAGGCGTTCTGATGCATGTCGCCCAAAAGCGGCTCCGGTTTTGGGGCAACGACATGCATCAAAGCAAAGAACAAAGCGCGTCGGCCAGACGCGCGGGCCGCTATTTCAGATAGCGCTCCTGCGCCAGGGCACGCACGTCGATGTCGGGTACCCGGTTCGACATGATGTCGGCCAGCACCTTGGCCGAGCCGCAGGCCATGGTCCAGCCGAGCGTGCCATGGCCGGTGTTGAGAAAGAGGTTCGACAGTTCGGTGCGGCCGATCAGAGGCGGTCCATCCGGCGTCATCGGCCGCAGCCCGCACCAGAAAGTCGCCTCGCGCATGGCGCCGGCGCCGGGAAAGAGATCGCCGACCGAGTGTTCAAGGGTCCGGCGCCGCGATTCGTGCAGCCTGAGATCGAAGCCGGAAATCTCGGCCGTGCCGCCGACGCGGATGCGGTCGCCGAGCCGGGTGATCGCGACCTTGTAGGTTTCGTCCATCACCGTCGACACCGGTGCGGCGGCGGCGTCCTTGATCGGCACCGTGATCGAATAGCCCTTGACCGGATAGACCGGGATCGGCCGCTTCATCCGGCGCATGAGGCCCGCCGAGTAGCTGCCCAGCGCCATCACATAGGCATCGGCGGTCTTGAAACCCTTGCTCGTGCTGAGATTGGCGACGCGATTGCGGCTGCGGATGACACGCCAGATCGTCACGTCGTATTCGAACTTGACGCCGCGCGCCACGCAGAGCTCGGTCAGCCTGTCGGTGAACATCTTGCAGTCGCCGGTCTCGTCATGCGGCAGCCTCAACCCGCCGACGAACTTATCGCGCACCCCGGCCAGCGCCGGCTCGGCCGCGATACAGCCGTTCGAATCGAGGATCTCATAGGGCACGCCATATTTCTTCAGCACCTCGACATCGCCTGACGTGCCGTCGAGCTGCTTTTGCGTGCGAAACAGCTGCAGCGTGCCCTGGGTCCGCTCGTCATAGGCAATGCCCGTTGCTTCGCGTAGCGCCTTCAGCGTGTCGCGACTGTATTCCGCCAGCGGCACCATGCGCGATTTGTTGATGGCGTAGCGCTCGGCGGTGCAGTTGCGCAGCATCTTGACCAGCCATGTCCACATATGCGGGTCGAAGGCCGGCCGCACCACCAGCGGGCCATGCTTCATCAAGAGCCACTTGACCGCCTTGAGCGGAATGCCGGGGCCGGCCCAGGGCGAGGCATAGCCGGGCGAAATCTCGCCGGCATTGGCAAAGCTGGTTTCCAGCGCCGGGCCTTTCTGGCGGTCGATCACCGTCACCTCATGGCCGGCCTCGGCGAGATAATAGGCCGTGGTCACCCCGATGACGCCACTGCCCAGCACCATGATCTTCATTCATTCACTCCTTACGCCGTGTCCTTCATGCCGATGGACACGGCCGCATCTGCGATTCGCACACGATCGCCGGCGAAAATCGATTCCGATCTTCGCGACCTTGCGCCGTGGCTTTCATGCCGCCGACGGACCGGGGTCGTCATCTCTCTCTGTCTGCCGCATTCCTGCCGTCCCGCCAAGAGGCCGGATAGAAATGTCGGCGCTGTAGACGAGGGTCAGTCCGTGCGGCCGCGGTCCGCCAGCGGCGGCTCTTTCCCGGGCTGCCCGCCGCGCGGCTTCCGGCTGATAGAGCACCGCCTTGATCCGGATCAGTTCGCGCCTGCCGTCGGGATGCTCGAGCGAAGCCGTCTGGCCTCGCGCCATGCCAAGCATGCACAGCCCGCGCCTGGTTGCCACCGACAGGCTGGAGCCGACTGGTCCACGTATTTCGCTCTGCACCAGGGTTCGCGTCTCGGCCACACCGGCATCGACGCAAAACACCACCCGGCTGTTCAGCGTCACGATATCGGCTTCGATCGACTCGATGGGCACGACGCCGGCATTGGAAAGCTTTTCTTCGATCATCCCGACCATCGGATCCGCGAGGGCCCGTCGGCGCTCAAGCATCACTTCCAGGACGGCGAAATCCTTCGTCGTCAGGCGGCAGCTTCCGTTTTTCATCACCGCCTCCACCATCAGTACTCGCCGCCGCCGACGGGCGTATCGACGGCCTCCACGGTCACCGACAGTTTGCGGCCGCCACGACCGCTCCAGCACACCACCTGCCCGATGCTGGCGCCGACCAGCGCCGTTCCCATCGGCGTCAGCACCGAAATCCGGTTTTCGGCAATATCGGCGTCGCCTGGATAGACCAGCGTGATGTGCTTGATATCACCGCTTTCGCCGCGAACCGTGACCGTCGATCCCATTCGCACTACGTCAGCCGGCATTGCCTCCGCTTCCGTGATCACCGCCCGGTCCAGCTCCGCGAGCAACTCTTCAGCCGTCTCGGGCGCGCGGTCGAGCACGGTGCTCGCCAGACCGGTCAACCTGTCGTGGTCGGTGTCGCTGATCAGAATCTGGGCGGATGGACGCAGTCCCGTTGCATGTTGCATGACAAACCTCATGGATCGGCGCATCGAACAGATGCGCGCTTGCCGCCGCGCTGACGGCGGCCTGATGAAAGCCGGCAGCCGCGGAAAGCGGTGCGGCTTGATGGCGATGGGTGGATGGATGGATGCCCCGGGACGGACGAACGCCGGAAGGCGGCCGCGCCGGGGCTACGATCCCGCGATCGGGCAGACCCTGAACAAGGTTCTGATATAAGCGAGGTTGCTCATGCGCCGAACCTTGCCGACAGGCGGCCGCTTGTCAAGCGCGGCCAAACCGCTCAACCGCCGACATAGCGCCGGTGGAAGCGCGTGCCGAGACTGGCCAGGATTTCGTAACCGATGGTGCCGGCATGGCCGGCGGCATCGTCGACGCTTTGGGAAGGGCCGAGCAGTTCGACCAGATCCCCTTCGCGAAGCTTGCCGGGAGGCAGGGCGGAAATGTCGAGAATGATCGAATCCATGGACACGCGCCCGAGGAAGGGCAGGCGCGCGCCCTCGAACCAGGCGGCCGACGCTGACCGGCGCAGCCAGCCATCGGCATAGCCGAACGAGATCGTCGCCAGGCTGAGCGGCGCTTCCGCGTGATAGGTGTGGCCATAGCCGATGCCGGTGCCCTGTTCGACGCTGCGCGTCTGCGCCACCTTGGCCCGCAGCCGCACCACGGGCAGCATCGGATTGGGTTCGGCAGGCGTTGGATTGATGCCGTAGAGCGCGGCGCCAGGGCGGGCGAGATCATGATGGTAGGACGGCCCGAGAAAGATGCCGGAGGAATTGGCGAGCGAGGCGGGCGCCTCGGGCAGCATCGCGCGCAGCCGCTCGAAGGCCAGCCGCTGCTGTTCATTGGCGGGATGATCAGGCTCGTCGGCGCAGGCCAGGTGGCTCATCACATATTTGACGTCGATGCCGTCGAACGCGGTGGCATCACCGGCCATCGCCTCGACTTCGGCTGGTGCCATGCCAAGCCGCGACATGCCGCTGTCGACCTGGATGGCGGCCGGAAGTTTTCGGTCAACGCGATGTGCCGCCGCGCGCCAGGCTTTCAACTGCGCGCCACTGTTGACGACCGCGCAGAGATCGGACGCGACCGCTTCCGGCTCGGAGCCCGGCGGCAGTCCGTTCAGCACGTAGATCTCAGGTCCGGCCCCGATTGCCTTGCGCAGCGCGATGCCTTCGGCCAGCAGCGCGACGAAGAAGACGTCGCAGCCTTCTTCCGCCAGCGCCGATGCCACTTGGCTCGCGCCGAGACCGTAACCGTCCGCCTTGACCACGCCGGCGCAGCGCACGCCGCCCAGCCTTGCCTTCAGCCGCCGATAGTTTTCGCGGATCGCACTGAGATCGATGGTGAGAATGGCCCCGGCCGCCGCCTCGCTTACGGCAGCGCCATCATCGGGCGGCAATCTTGTGGGGGCGTCGTTCATGGCGACCCTCCTTGTAGCGGATACGATATCAATAGGACCGCTGGGCCGGCACGGCAACAGCGGCCCTCGAACCACGGCCGACGCGCGACATACTAGGGAACCAGGTGCCGGAACGCCGCCACCACATCTTCATAGACCTGGCGCTTGAACGGCACGATAAGGTCGGGAAGATCCTGCATCGGCCGCCACGACCATTTGTCGAATTCGGCGGTATGGCCGCCCGGCGGCGGGTTGATCTGGATCTCGCTGGTATCGCCATGGAAGCGGAAGGCGAACCATTTTTGCGTCTGGCCGCGATACCTGCCCTTGAAGGCGATACCGACGAGGTGGTCCGGCAGATCGTAGTTGATCCAGTCCGGCGCTTCGGCCAGCATCGAGACGCTGCGCATGCCCGTCTCCTCATAGAGCTCCCGCTCCGCCGCCTGCAGCGGCTCCTCGCCCATGTCGATGCCGCCTTGCGGCATCTGCCAGAGCTGCGTCGTACCGGCGAATTCGCTGTCGGGTTCGGCGATGCGATGCCCGACCCAGACCAGCCCCTCGCCATTGAGGATCATCAACCCGACACAGGGGCGATAGGGCAGCGTTTCGCGGTCGACTTTTTTGGCCATTAGTCAGTTTCCAGCTGTTTTGAGAATCGCTCCGACGACGCGGCGCGACTGGGCAGGGTTCGAGAATGGCGCGGAGCGTACCCAAACTGGGCTTACACCGGAAGCGCGGAAAACCGTGACGCGTTCGAGTTGGCTATCACCCGGCCAGTTGCCGCTGTTGCGGTCGAATGCCAAAATACATCTTATGAAAAATATCCAAATCATCGACGGCGCTCTGAATGCTACCTTCAGCATATTCCAGGCAACAGAGGAGGAGTTCGCCGCCATCTTCCCTGACGGGCAAGATATGGAATTGGCAGAAGACCTCTTCGAACGGCTAGGCGACGAGGAGGCCGGCCGCGTGCTAGAGCGTTTCGCATTTAGGTTGACTTGTAGCCTGCGCTTTCGATGTAGTTATTGCATTCGTTTGGGGTGACGTCGTCAAGGGTTGTGGCGATGGCGTTGTGGACGGCCTCGATGCTTCGTTTGGCGGCACGTCGCATGCAGTGCTTGAGCTTGGCGAACAGCTTTTCGATTGGATTGAGGTCTGGGCTGTAGGGCGGCAGGAAGAAGAGCCTTGCGCCGGCGGCCTTTACGATATCGCGGACGGCTTGGCCCTTGTGAGACCCGAGGTTGTCGAGAATGACGATGTCGCCCGGCTTCAGTGTTTTGATGAGTTCGGTTTCCACATAGACCCGGAAGGCCTGCGCATTGATGGGTCCGTCAATGACCCAGGGGGCCTCCACTCGATCATGCCGCAGCGCGGCGATGAAGGTCATCGTCTTCCAATGACCATATGGCGCGTGAGCCATCAGCCGCTTGCCGCGCACACCCCAGCCGCGCAACGGCGCCATGTTGGTCTTGACCCACGTTTCATCCAGGAAGACCAGGCGCGTTGGATCGATGCGGGTCTGATAGCGCATCCATTGCGCCCGCCGACGCATCAGCTTCGGCTTGAGCTGCTCAGCCGGCAGAACGGTTTTTTTTGAAGCTCTTGCCCTCGCGATGCAAGAAGCGACCGACGCTGGCGGGGTGGATGATGAGACCCCGGTCAGCCAGTGCGGCCGTCAATTCATGAAGCGTTATGTTGGCATCCCGCTTGACCTCGCTCAGGACGAAAGCACGATGCTCCCCGTCAATCAGATAGGGTCGATGACCGCCCATCTTGCCGGGTGCCGCACTGCCCAGCCGACGCTTGCGCGCCGCCCACTTGATCACACTCGACACTGCCACCTTCAGCGCCGCAGCCACCTCTCGGCTCGTCTCGCCTTCTTCAAGGCGAGCCAGTGCCCGTTCCCGCAAATCCATCGAATAAGGCTTGGCCATCTGTCCCGACCTCCAACGGTCAGAACATCGAATCTGATTTGCTCAATCTTGGGAATCCCGATTCAGACAAAACGCGAACCGCTCTAGCTCCGCTTTGGAGCCGTCCTATCCTTAAGCGCGATGCCCTCGGAATCCATGGGACACTATTCTACAATAATGAACATCGGCAAATCCCGCGATCTAAGCGCGAGGTCGATTGGGATAGTGCGCTCAACGAAGCACAGAGAAACCTCTTCTCTCGCCATCGCTGAAATCGTCACGAGCTGATTGTCCACGTCGTCTATCTTTTTTGCGGATCGACGGCCACCGCCGAAATCGGCACGATCTCGATGCCGCGCTTCTTGGCCTCGGCCACCCATGACGACACCGTGTCGACCGTCAGGTCGAAAGCCGAGCCGATGCCGACGGCCGTGCCCTTGGCACGCGCGGTCGCTTCGAGACTGTCGAGCTTCTTCAGGATGGCCCCGCGATCCTGCACCGCGTCGATCACCGTGTCGCCGGCGACGAATGGCACGCCATCCTTCAGCGCCACGTCTGGCGCCAGGCTGCGCGCCGACGAGCCATCGTCGATATAGGCGAGGCCCCTTTTGCCGAGCTCGGCCATGAACGGCTGCATCGCCGCCGCGTCGGAGGAAAACCGCGCGCCCATATAGTTCATGACGCCGGTATAGTTCGTCGTCCGCGACAGCGCCCAATGCAGGTTTTTCAGATTCTCGTCGGGGGTCGCCGCCACCGTCAGCGTGTTGCGGCCGGGGTTGACGTTGGGATAGTCGAACGGTTCGAGCGGCACCTGCATGACGATCTCATGGCCGCTCTGCCTCGCTGCCTGCATCCAGCGGCCGATGCTGTTGCCCTGTGGCGCGAAGGCCAGCGTCACTTCCGCCGGCAGCTTGGCAATGGCCGCCTGGGTGCCGGTCTGTGAAACCGCGAGGCCGCCGATGACGATCGCCACACGTGCGCCGCGTGTGCCGGACCATGGCCGCGCATAAACGTCGAACGGCCGCCGGCCATCGGCGGAGCGCATCGGCAAGGGTCCGGTTTCACTGGCTTCTATCAGCGCCCTGTCGGGAATATGCGCGATCTTGAGGTTCTGGCCGACGGTCGACGGATCGCGAATGACGATTGCCGCCTTGGGTGGGCCATCGCCTTCTTCAGTCTGCACATGGATGATCTGCGGACCGCCCGTCTTCGCCGGCGTGTCCACTTTTGGCGTCGCTGCCGGGGCCAATGCGGGAGACGACGCGGCGGGCGCGGCCGCTGCAGTCACTTTCGGCGTCGAAACGGCGACTTCCTGCGGTTTTCGAAACGGCTTTTCCCGGAGCGCGATCGCGGCCGAGACGCCAACCACGGCCAGCACGACCGCGCTCGCCGCGATCACGCCTATGCTGATCTTGCCGGCGGCACGCGGCGCCCGGACAGTCTGTCCAAGCGGGCGTTCGATGTCCTTGCCGATATCAGCCAAGCCCTGTCCCCGGTGCACGGTTCCGAAGACGACCTCCTTCGGCAACAGATGCACGAAATCATCAATCCTGGCGCCCGCCTGGCGCCGTATATGGAGGCCTGGTCCTGCCCCCCGAATCAAACTGCCGGAACCTTTCGGTCCCGGCAGCATCGCATTGCTTCGTTCAACCGGCCAGACCGGTTGCCGACCTTACTGATTGAGCACGGCCTTTTCCGGATTGGGCGGGAAGGACGGATCGGTCTTCTGGCCGCGCAGCAGCTGCTCGGCATAGATGAGCTGCAGGTCGTTCTTCGGATCCGGCGGCACATAGGCCGCGGAACCGGAGCCGGTCTTGCTCTCGTCGGCACCCTTGATATGGCCCTTGAGATCGGATTCGCCGCGCGTCAGGTCCCTGCCCTGCAGTTCCGGCGGCAGCGGCTGGTCTACCTTGATGTCGGGCGTGATGCCCTTGCCCTGGATCGACTTGCCCGACGGCGTGTAATAGAGCGCCGTCGTCAGCCTGAGCGCGCCATTCTCGCCGAGCGGGATGATGGTCTGCACCGAACCCTTGCCGAAGGACTGCGTGCCGACCACCGTGACGCGGCGCAGGTCCTGCAGCGCGCCGGCGACGATTTCCGAAGCGCTGGCCGAGCCGCCATTGACGAGCACGATCATCGGCTTGCCGTTGATGTCGTCGGTCTGCTTCGGCTTGGCGTCGAAGCGGGTGACGTCCTTCGGATCGCGGCCGCGCGTCGAGACGATCTCGCCGCGCTTCAGGAAGGCATCCGACACGCTCACCGCCTGGTCGAGCAGGCCGCCCGGATTGAGGCGCAGGTCGAGCACATAGCCCTTGAGCTTGTCGTCCGGCACCTGCTTCTTGATGGTGTCGATGGCGTTCTCGAGGTCGTCATAGGTCTTTTCGGTGAAGGAGGTGATCTTCATGTAGCCGATGTCGTTCTCGACCCGGAACTTGACCGCCTTGACCTTGATGATGTCGCGCACCACCGTCAGCTCGATCGGCTTGTCGGCGCCCTGGCGCAGGATGGTGAGCTTGATCGGCGTGTTGACCAGGCCGCGCATCTTGTCGACCGCGTCGTTGAGCGTCAGGCCGCGAACCTCCTCGCCGTCGATCTTGGCGATATAGTCGCCGGCCAGCACGCCCGCCTTGGCAGCCGGCGTGTCGTCGATCGGCGTGATCACCTTGACCAGGTCGTTCTCCATGGTGACCTCGATGCCGAGGCCGCCGAACTCGCCCTTGGTCTGCACGCGCATGTCCTGCGCCTGCTCGGCGTTCATGTAGGAGGAATGCGGGTCTAGCGAGGAAAGCATGCCGTTGATGGCGTTCTCGACCAGCGACTTGTCGTCGGGCGGGGTCACATACTGCGCCCGCACCCGCTCGAAGATGTCGCCGAAGATCGCCAGTTGCTTGTAGGTCTCCGACCCTGCAGCGTTCGCCGCCGAGCCGGGTGCGCCATAGACAAGGCTCATGGCGGAGGCGCCCATCAGCGCACCGGCAATCAGAAGCGACAGTTTCCGCATCATTTCACGTCCTTCCAGAAAAACGGTCCGCCCACCATGGGGCCGGATCGACGGGTTTTCCATCCTTGCGGAACTCGACATAGAGTTCCGGCGTGGCATTTCCATTCTTCGAAACCGAGGTGCTTGCCACCCGGGCTTCTCCCATCGCACCGACCGGCTCTCCTGCGAGCACTGACTGGCCAGTCGCGACGCTGATTCTGCTCATCCCAGCCAGGACGACATGATAACCGTCGCCGGCATTGAGGATCAAGAGCTGACCATAGGAGCGAAACGGCCCCGCATAAAGCACATTCCCATCCGCCGGCGCGGTAACGATGGCTCCCGATTGTGTCGCAACCATGTCCCCAAGCATCAAGGCGCCGTTACCGTCGTCGGCGCCGAACCGGCGTTTGATGCGGCCGGTGACCGGCAAGGCGATCTGTCCCTGCAGTGCCGAGAAAGGCGTCGCCGCGGTCAACCTGTTGCCTTCGGGAACCGGCAGCGATGCCGTCTGGTCGCCACCGGGCTCGGTCCCCCCGGCCTTTGCCGCATCGGCTGCCTTCGCGGCATCCGCGGCCTTGCGGTTCTTGTCCGCCTGCGCTTCGAGCGAAGCGATCAGATCCTTCAGGCTGCTGGCCTTGGCCGCCAACTGCTCGGAACGCTGCTGTTCGGCCGCCATCTGCGCCTTCGTGTCGGTCTCGAGCTTCTGCTTGGCCTCCAGCAGCATGCCGAGCCGCTTCTTCTCCGCCGCCTGGTCGCCGACCGCTGCCGTCAGCCGCGTCCGCTCGGCCTCGATCGACGCCGTCACCCGGGTCTGCTCCTTGAGGTCGGCCAGCAGCGCATCGGTCTGCTGGCGCAATTCCGGCACCACGGCCCCGAGCAGGATGGCGCTGCGCACCGACGACAGCGCGTCCTCCGGCTTGACCAGGATCGCCGGCGGCGGATTGAGCCCCATGCGCTGCAGGGCGCCCAGCACTTCGGCCAGCACGTCGCGCCGCGCCGCCAGTGAAACGCGGATCTTCTGTTGCTGGCCCTTCAGCCCTTCCAGCTTGGCGCCGATGTCCTCGATGTCCTGGCCGAGCTTCTGCTCGGTCATCGCCGACTGGATCAGCGCGGCGGTGATCGAGGCGTGGTCCTTCTTGACCGTGGCGATATCGGCGGCGAGCTTCGCCAGGCGTTCCGACGAAAGCGTTATTTCCTTGGAAACCTGCTCGTATTCGGCGCGGCTCCGGTCCGGATCGGGCGCCATGTCGAGCGTGTTCTCGGCCCGCACCGCATGGAGCGACAGAAGCACCGCCGCCGCCGCGATACCGCAGCGCGCGCGCCAGGAGCTCCCGGTCGATGAGCCCGTCGTCGATTTCCTGCCTTCAGACATTCGCGATCGATTCTATCCGCGGCTTCGTTAACGAATCATCAACCATGTTAGCGCCTGTCGCCCAAGGGGTTCGCAATAACACCCTGCAAAGCAAAGGCAGCCCCAGAATGAATTTTACGCGGCATTGGGGCTAAATTCGGTGCGATCCGGCGGCTTTCAGGATCTGTGATAGGGATGGCCCGACAGGATCGTCGCCACCCTGTAAAGTTGTTCGCCCAGCATCACGCGCACCAGCTGATGCGGCCAGGTGAGCGCCCCGAACGACAGCACCAGCTCGGCTTGGTCACGCAGCGGCGGATCGTGGCCGTCGGCGCCGCCAATGGCGAGCACCAGCGCCTTGCGTCCGCCATCGCGCAACTGTCCGATACGGCCAGCGAAATCCTGCGAGGACAGGCTCTTGCCTCTTTCATCGAGCAGGATCAATGCCGTGCCTGGCTGCAGCTGCGCCTGAAGGCGCGAGCCTTCGTCGCGCTGCCGCTCGCTGGCGCTCTGCGCGCGGCCCTCGGCGATCTCGGTGATGCCGGCGAATTCGAGCCCCACGGCGGGCCCGCTCTTGGCGAAGCGCTCGAAATAGCGGTCGGCCAACTCCCGCTCGGGGCCGGCTTTCATTCGGCCCACGGCATGAACTGAAATCTTCATCCTCGCCTCTATAAGCCGCTAGTGCATGTCACCCAAGGGTGGGAGCCGGTTTTTCGGCATGGCATGCATCAACAAAGGCGGCCTAGTGGAGGGTCTCTTCCTCGAGGTCCGGCGCCTGCCACATCTTTTCGAGATTGTAGAATTCGCGGACTTCGGGGCGGAAGACATGGACGATGATATCGCCAGAATCGATCAGGACCCAGTCGGCACCGGACAATCCCTCGACGCGCGCAGTGCCGAGGCCGGCATCCTTGAGCGCCTTGAGGAGATGATCGGCGACAGCCGCGACATGACGGTGCGATCGACCCGACGCGACGACCATGTAGTCGCCGAGGCTCGATTTTCCCTGAATGTCGATTGAGACAATATTTTCGGCCTTGGAGTCTTCCAGACTGGCAAGGACTGTCTTGATGGCACGGGACACGGCGTCGTCTACGCTGATCCTGGCCGGCGAAGGCATGATATCGGCCTTCTTCCGCAGTGCTGTTCTCAGTGTATTTCCTTTCGCAGCAAGAACAACCAAATCACCCCTCGAAGCAGGTGACACCCCTTAGATAGGCAGAGTTCCGTTGCAGTTTCAAGACGGAGCCCCAACTCACGCGAACTCGCCGACTGGTATATTGTTCCACGCGAGACGCAGAAACATCGGAACCCAGGCGTTCCGCAGCGGTTATCGGCTGACCGACCAACCGGAATCCCGCCATGCCGATCGACCCGCAAAACACCCTTCTCACCGTCCAGGCCGGCCTCGCGCAGCTGAGTACGCTGATCGTTTCCTATTCCTTCTCCGCCATCGGCGCCGTCATCCTCCTGGTGGTCGGCTACATCGTTGCCAACCTTGCCGAGCGCTCTATCTCGGCTGGCCTCGGCCATATCCACGGTTTCGACGCGACGCTGCGGCATTTCTTTTCCAAGATCGTCCGCTACGCCATCCTGATCCTCGTCGTCATCATGGTGCTCGGCCAGTTCGGCGTGCAGACCGCATCGATCATCGCAGCGATCGGCGCCATCGGCCTGGCCATTGGTCTCGCCCTGCAAGGCACGCTGCAGAACATCGCCGCCGGCATCATGCTTCTGGCGCTGCGGCCGTTCCGCATCGGCGAATCGGTCGAGGTCGGCGCCATTGCCGGTTCGGTCGAGGAAATCGGCCTCTTCGCCACCAAGCTCAGGACCGCCGACGGCGTCTACATACTGGCCCCCAATTCGACGCTGTGGAACCAACCGGTACGCAATTTCACCCGTAATGGCGTGCGTCGCACCGACGTCACGCTCAGCATCGGCTCCTGGAACGACATAGACGGCGCGCAGAAGACATTGCTTGGCATTGCCGGCGCCGAGAAGCGCATCCGCCGCGAACCGGCGCCGATCGCCTTCGTGGGCGCACTCGGCGATACGACCGTTTCGCTCACCTTGCGCTACTGGACCGCGGCGGCGGACTACTTCGCCACCCAGATCGATATGACCAAACGCGCCAAGCAGGCCTTCGACAGCGAAGGCATCTCCATCCCGCTGCCACCCCCGGAAGCACCGTCGCCCGAGACCCGCAAGCAGTAATCAACCGCCTCTGCGGCGGGCCTCTTCGTCCGGCGCGAAGGCGAGTTCCACCGGCAACGGTGCTTGCGCCGACATCGGCGCGAAACTGCCCGTGGCGGCCGCCGGAACAGGCCGTACCGCGATCACCCGCCACAGCACGAACAGGCAGAATGCCGAGGCGATGACGATGCCGACATAGATGAAGGTTGCCGTGCCGAAGACGGCGGAAAGCGCCGTGACGATGCCTGGCACGATGAAGCCGGCGAGCGACCAGGCGAACAGCATCGAGCTCGACAGGGCGAGCAGTTCATCCTTCCTGGCGCGGTCGGCGGCATGCGCGCTGGAGAGCGCGTAGATCGATTCCGCCGCTCCGTCCCAGATCAGGTAGATCGCCAAAAGGGCCATCAGCGCACCGCCGTCGAAGGCTACGGCCAGCACGCTGGCGAAGACCGCGAGCGCCGCGGCGCCGGCAAGCACGTAACGCCGATCAGTGCGGTCGGAAAGCCAGCCAAGCGGTATCTGCAGGATCAGCGTGCCGACGGGCATTGCCGACAACAGCAGCGCCACGTCGGCCTGGCTATAACCCTTGGCCGTGGCATGGATGGGGGCGAAGCCGGAAATGATCATCGACAGGCCGCCGACCGCCAGCATGCCAGCGACCCCGACCGGCGAAATCCGCCAGGCCTGGCGCAGCGCCACCGAAGCAGCCTGCGGCGCCGGTGGCTGGGCAAGGCGCGTCATGCCGACAGGCAGGATCGACAGAGCGGTGAAGGTGATGCCGATCAACGACGCCGCGGCCGTGTGAATGTCGATGACGGCAAGCATCGCATAGCCGACGCCAAGGCCGGCGACGTAGGCGACGTAGAACACCGCCATCACCCGGCCGCGTATGGCGTTCGGCAGCGCGTCGTTGAGCCAGCTCTGGGCGACGATGAACAGCCCGCATATGGCAAAGCCGTAAAGCGCACGCGCCACGATCCACAGCAGCGGATACGGCCCGGCGCCGATGGCGACGTTGGACAGCGCGATCAGTGCCGACAGCACCATGAAGGCGCGTGCGTGGCCGACCCTGCGCACCAGCGGGCCGGTCAGGATACAGCCGGCAAGGCCGCCGGCCGACAGGCCGGTGACGATCAGCCCTGCCCAGACCGGGTCGAATCCCTCCACGCCGAGCCGGACAGGGATATAGGCGAACATCAGCCCGTTGCCGATGGCAATCAGCGCCATCGACACGATGACGCTGGCAATCGCGATCAGCGGCGTCGGTGCACTGCCCTGTTTCGGATCGATTTTGGGGTGGGTTTTCTTTTGGACCGCCATGGCTGATCAGCATCGCCCATCGGTCAGGCGGACGCCGCCGTAAAAACGACATGGCCGGATGGACGAGATGCTCAACCCTTCGTCATTTTCCGGATCGCGGTCGACGACAACGAGGAACGCGGACCGTGGATGAAGGTCCAGGCCGGCGCCTTCATGCGGGCGAGCAGCGGCGCGTCGCCCTCGTCGATGCGGGCGTAATCGAAGGTCTTGGCAACCACCGACGACAGGAACGACAGCGTGGCGCCCGGACGATCGATGACCGCGATCGGAAAGGTGAGCACAATCTCGCGCCATCGCTGCCAATGATGGAAATCGCGCAAACTATCCGCGCCCATGATCCAGACGAAGTCGACGCCGGGATTGCGCGCCTTGACCAGAGCCAGCGTGTCGGCGGTGTAGCGCACATTGTGTGCCGCCTCGAAGGCCGTGACCTTGATCTTTGGATTCCTGGCGATCTTCTCCGACAGTTGCAACCGCTCGACCAGCGGTGCCAGCTCGCGTGCGCTCTTCAACGGATTGCCCGGGGTTACCATCCACCACAGCTGGTCGAGCGCCAGGCGCCGCAAAGCGATTTCGGCAACCAGCGCATGGCCGGCATGCGGCGGGTTGAACGAGCCGCCGAACAGGCCGACGGCGAGACCTTTTTCGGCGTGCGGCATCTTGATGTAGGCGGAAGAGACCGTGGGCTGAGGGGACGAAAGCATGGTGCTAGGCGCCCCCCTCTGCCCTGCCGGGCATCTCCCCCGCAAGGGGGGAGATTGGCTGTTTGATCGCAGGCGCGGATCTTGCAACGTCCACAATCAGCAAAACCGGAATTGTCAGCCAATCTTCCCTCTTGAGGGGGGTGAGGAGTGGTCCGCGAAGCGGCCGGAAAGCCAATTGCCTGGCATTCCGGATAACGAACGCCCGGAGCGACAGCGAAGGGCCGGGGCCGGCCGGACGGAGGGGGGTGCCTGGGCGCAAAGTTTCAGGCCTGGTGGGCAAAAGACATCAAGGCCTCACCTGTCCTGATCCGCGCACGCGGTATTTGAACGAGGTCAGCTGCTCCACGCCGACCGGTCCGCGCGCATGCATCTTGCCGGTGGCGATGCCGATCTCGGCGCCCATGCCAAACTCGCCGCCATCGGCGAACTGCGTCGAGGCGTTGTGCAGCAGGATCGCCGAATCGATCTCGTTGAAGAACCGTTCGACGGCCTTCGCGTCCTCGGCGACGATCGCCTCGGTGTGGTGCGAGGAGAATGTCTCGATATGATCGATCGCACCGCCGATGCCGTCGACCAGCTTCACCGCGATGATGGCCTCGAGATATTCCGTCACCCAGTCGGCATCGGTCGCTGGCCTGGCGACGGAGAAGATTTTCAACACCTCGGCATCGGCATGAATTTCACAGCCGGCGGCGCGCAGCGCGTCGAGGATCGGCACCAGATGGGTGGTGGCGATGGCGCGGTCGACCAGCAGCGTTTCGGCGGCACCGCAGACACCCGTGCGCCGCATCTTGGCGTTGACCGCGATCCGCACCGCCATGTCTAGCTCGGCGGAGCGGTCGATATAGAGATGGCAGATGCCTTCGAGATGGGCAAAGACCGGCACCCGTGCCTCGCTCTGCACCCGCTCGACCAGGCTTTTGCCGCCGCGCGGAATGATGACGTCGAGATTGCCGCCAAGCCCCTTCAGCATTTCGCCGACCGCGGCGCGGTCCGTGGTCGGCACCAGCTGGATGGCATCCTCGGGCAGCCCGGCCGTCTTCAGTCCCTCGACCAGGCAGGCATGGATCGCCGAGGAGGAATTGAGCGAATCCGAACCGCCGCGCAAGATCACCGGATTGCCGGCCTTGAGGCAAAGCGCACCGGCATCGGCGGTCACGTTCGGCCGGCTTTCATAGATGACGCCGACGACACCAAGCGGCGTGCGCACGCGCTCGATACGCAAGCCGTTCGGCCGCTCCCACCCGGCGATGATATCGCCAATCGGATCCTTGAGCCCGGCAATTTCGCGAATGCCGTCCGCCATGGCGCGGATGCGCGCCGGATCGAGCTTCAGCCGGTCCATGAAGGATGCGGACAATCCCGATTGCTCGCCGTTCAGGACGTCGATGGCATTGGCATCGAGAATGTCCCGTTCCCGGACGACGATTGCCTCGGCCATGGCGGCAAGCGCGGCGTTCTTGGCGGCGGTGGTGGCGATGGCCAGCGGTCGGGCGGCAGCGCGGGCGCGCCGGCCGATGTCGGCCATCAGCGCCACGGTGTCATCCCCGGATTTTTCATGCAGCTTCAGCATGGCTCATCCTCCGCTTATGTCGCCTTCAGCCCGCACTTGGTCACTGGCCTGTACTTGGTCACTGGCCTGTACTTGGTCACTGGCCCGTACTTGGTCACTGGCCCGTACTTGGTCACTAGCCCGTACTTGGTCACTAGAATGACTCACCACAAGATCGTCGCGGTGGATCATCGCCGAACGCGCCTCGTAACCGAGCACCGTCTCGATCTCGACCGTCTTCAGGCCTGCGATCCTTACGGCATCGGCGGCATCGTAGGCAACCAGCCCGCGCGCGATCTCGCGGCCCTCGGGCGACAGGATCGCCACCGTATCGCCGCGCGAGAAATTGCCACTGACCAGTTTGACGCCGGCCGGCAGCAGCGATTTTCCCGAAATGAGCGCGCCGATGGCGCCGGCATCGACCGTCAGCCGCCCGGCTGGCTCGAGTTGGCCGGCGATCCAGGTCTTGTAGCCTTTGACAGGATTGGTGCTCGGCTTGAAGAATGTGGCGCGCTCGCCGCGTTCGATCGCCATCAGCGGCGACAGCCGGGTGCCGGAGGTGATGATCATCGCGGTGCCGGCGGCGGTGGCGATCTTGCCGGCATCGAGTTTCGTGCGCATGCCGCCGCGCGACAGCTCGGACGCGGCGGCTCCCGCCATCGCCTCGATGTCAGGCGTGATGCGGTCGACCACCGGGATGAACTTGGCTTGCGGGTCGCGGGCCGGCGGCGCGGTGTAGAGCCCGTCAATGTCGGACAGCAGCACCAGGAGGTCCGCGCCCATCATCGTCGCCACGCGCGCGGCCAGCCGGTCATTGTCGCCATAGCGGATTTCGGAGGTCGCCACCGTGTCGTTCTCGTTGATGACCGGCACCGCCTTCATCTTGAGCAGCGTCGAGATCGTCGCGCGTGCGTTGAGGTAGCGGCGGCGCTCCTCGGTGTCGCCGAGCGTCAAAAGGATCTGGCCCGATTTCAGGCTACCCTTGCCAAGTGCGTCCGACCAGGCACCGGCGAGCGCGATCTGGCCGACGGCCGCCGCCGCCTGGCTTTCCTCGAGCTTCAGCGCACGCTTGCCGAGGCCAAGTATGGTGCGGCCAAGCGCGATGGCGCCCGACGATACGACCAGGATCTCGGCACCGCCATTGGCAAGCACGGCGATATCGTCGGCGAGCGAGTCGAGCCAGTCGCGCTTCAGGCCGCTCGCCCGGTCGACGAGCAGCGCCGAGCCGATTTTGACGGTGATGCGCCGGTATTTCCTGAGCGACTGCATGGCCTACTTTTCCCAGCGCGTCTCGACCGGGGCGGCAATTTGCGCGCGGGCTTCGGCGATCACCGCCATCAGCGCGCGCTGCACCGCCTCGACGCCCTCACCGGTGACAGCGGACAGAAGCATCGGCGCACGCCCGGCGGCCCGCTTCAAGGAAGCGACCTTCCTCTTGCGCGCGTCGGCGTCGAGCGTGTCGACCTGGCTCAGCGCCAGGATCTCGACCTTGTCGGTCAGTCCGTGGCCATAGGCTTCGAGTTCGGCGCGCACGGTCTTGTAGGCCTTGCCCGGATTTTCTTCCTGCGCCGAAACCAGATGCAGCAGCACACGCGTGCGCTCGACATGGCCAAGGAAGCGGTCGCCGATGCCGACGCCTTCATGCGCGCCTTCAATCAGACCCGGGATATCGGCGATGACGAATTCGCGCGCGTCAATGCGCGCGACGCCGAGGCCCGGATGCAGCGTCGTGAACGGATAGTCGGCGATCTTCGGCTTGGCCGCGGTGACGGCGGCGAGGAACGTCGACTTGCCGGCATTGGGCAACCCGACCAGCCCGGCATCGGCGATCAGCTTCAGCCGCAACCAGATGTTGAGCTCCTCGCCCGGCAGGCCGGGATTGGCGCGGCGCGGCGCCTGGTTGGTCGAGGTCTTGAAATGCTGGTTGCCGAAGCCGCCATTGCCGCCCTTGGCGAGCAGGAAACGCTGGCCGACCACGGTCATGTCGCAGATCATCGTTTCGTTGTCTTCCTCGAAGACCTGCGTTCCGGCCGGCACTTTCAACGTGACGTCGGCGCCCTTGGCGCCGGTCATGTTGCGGCCCATGCCGTGGACGCCGGTCTTGGCCTTGAAATGCTGCTGGTAGCGATAGTCGATAAGCGTGTTCAGCCCGTTGACCGCTTCCAGCCAGACATCGCCGCCGCGGCCGCCGTCGCCGCCATCCGGTCCGCCGAACTCGATGAATTTTTCGCGCCGGAACGACACCGAACCGGCGCCGCCGTCGCCGGAGCGGACATAGACCTTGGCTTGATCGAGAAATTTCATGGGATCGCAGTTTCTTTTATTGGCCTTGCGGCATTGCTCTAAACCTTGGGCCTTGCTCTAAACCAAGGCGCGGCGGAGGGCGAGGCCGTTTTATGACGATGGCCGCGCGGGGTTGGCCGGAGAGATTGCGGCATGAAGCTTGTAACCTACAACATCCAATACGGCATCGGTCTCGATGGACGCTACGATGTCGGGCGTATTGCCGATGCCGTGCGCGGCGCCGACGTGATCGCCCTGCAGGAGGTCACCCGCAACAACCCCAGGAATGGCAGCCGCGACATGGTCGCCGAGATCGGCGAGGCGCTGCCCGAATATTTCGCCGTCTACGGCAGCAATTTCGAGGCCAATATCGGCTCGCGCATCGAGGACGGCCGCGCCATCACCACCACCTTCCAGCTCGGCAATATGGTGTTGTCGAAAACCCCCATTCATCTGTCGCGCAACCTGCTTTTGCCACGCAGCCGCAGCTTCGAGATGATGAACTTCCAGCGCGGCGCGCTGGAGGCGCTGATCGAGACGCCGCTTGGTTTCATCCGTTTCTATTCCATTCATCTCGATCACCGCAGCCCGGTCGAGCGCGCCAGCCAGATCCAGTTCCTGCGCCGGCGCCTGTTGAACTATGCGCTCGAAGGCGGCGCGCTGTCCGGCGTCGCCGAGATCGGCCTGCCGGAACTGCCGCATCCCGAAGCCTTTGTCGGCATGGGCGATTTCAACATGCTGGCCGGTTCGCCCGAATATGTCGAACTCGCCGGCCGGCCGGACCATGAATTCGGCATGCCGCTGACCGCCGACTTCGCCGTCGATGCCGCCGTGCGCCTTGATGTCGCCGGCGACGATCTCGTCTCCTGGGTCGACCCAAAGGACCCCGCCAAGGCCAGCCGCCACAAGCGCATCGACTACATCTTCACCAGCGCGTCGCTGGCCCGCTCGCTGAAGCGCCTGTGGGTCGACCGGAAGGCGAGCGGTTCGGACCACCTGCCGGTCTGGGTCGAGTTGGGTTGAGCCCAGTCCAGCCCGGCACCCTTGGTATCGAGCTGGACCCCGATGTGTGTTGAGATTCAGGTCAGGCCGAGCCGAAAACATTGGTTTTCGAGAACCGGAGCGGAGCGTACTTATCGTACGCGAGCACCGGAAGCGCAGAAAATCAACGTTTGCAGGCCGGCCTCACCTGAATATCAGCACACATCAAAAATGCACCCAGTTCCGTAGGCTGGTCCAGGTCTTCCTGTCGAGCCGGTAGCGCTCGACCGGCACCTGGCCGGCGACGATCGAGTTCAGCATGCCCTGGCCGGCATACTGGAAGCCGCACTTGTGGATTACCCGGCGCGAGGCCGGATTGATGACCCGCGTCGAGGCATGCAGCACCTGGATCGAGGTGCTCTGGAAGGCGAGATCGACCAGCGCGTGGGCTGCTTCGGTCGCATAGCCGCGCTTCCAGTGGGGCTCGCCGATCCAGTAGCCGAGCTCCAGACCGCGATCGGTGGTGTTCAGCCCGGCGCAGCCGACGAAAGTGTCGGTGCCGGCCAGCGTCAGCGCATAGGCAATGCCGGCGCGGCGTGACTTGGTCATGGCGAGGAAAGCGCGAGCCTCGGCTTCGCCATAGGGGTGCGGCATGCGCGCCAGCATCTCGGCGACGTGACGGTTGTCGGCAAGCTCGACCAGTTGCGCGATATCCCGCTCGTCTGGAGCCCGCATCACCAGCCGCTCGGTGACCAGCACCGGGCAATCTATCGCGTAACTTTCGTCTTCTGAGTCTTCCGCTTCGGCAACCATTTCAAAGTCCTCCAGGCAAAAGAAAAGGGGAGATGGAAACCCATCTCCCCTGATCCTTTTCCTGGCTTTGCCAGACACCGGTTCCCGAGATGGGTGCCGGCGTTCTAGTGCGGAACCGGCTACTCCGCGGCTTTGGTAATCGGATTGACCGATACGTAGGTTCGGCCGTTGGCTTTTTTGTTGAACGTCACGGCGCCTGTTTCGAGCGCGAAAAGGGTGTGGTCCGTGCCCATGCCGACATTGACGCCGGGATGCCAGGTGGTGCCGCGTTGACGAATGATGATGTTGCCCGGGATGACGGCTTCGCCGCCGAACTTCTTCACGCCCAGACGCTTGGAATGCGAGTCGCGACCGTTGCGCGACGAGCCGCCAGCTTTCTTGTGTGCCATCTAACTAACTCCGTTGCGCCGCAAGGCGCCTAAAAGGCCTTATGAACGCGTTCGCGTTCCGTTTCAAGTCCGATCCGGCGACCTAATCGCCAGAAAATTACTTCGCCGCCAATTCCTTGGCCTGTTCGCGCCAGTCCTTGATCTGGTCGGCGCTGAAGGGCATGTGCTCGTCGATCTTGGCGACGTCCTTGTCGGTCAGCTTGGCGAGCTGGGCGAAGGTGATGATGCCCTGCTCGGCGAGATCCTTGGCGGCGACCGGGCCGATGCCCTTGATCACGGTCAGGTCGTCCGGCTCGCCCTTCGGCGCCTTGAACAGCGGCGCGGCCGCGGTCTCGGCTGCCTTGGCCTTGGGCTCCTTCTTCGGCGCGGCTTCCGCCTTCGCTTCGGTGGCTGCCTCTGCCTTGGCTTCCTTCTTCGGCGCCTTGACCGCTGCCGTCTTCGTCGGCTTGGCGCCACCCAGCAGGATCTCGGAGATCCGCACGGTGGTCAAAAGCTGGCGATGGCCGATCTTGCGGCGCGAATTCTGGCGGCGGCGCTTCTTGAAAGCGATGACCGTGCGGTTCTTGCCCTGCTCGACGACTTCGGCGGTGACCAGAGCGCCATCGACGAACGGCGCGCCGAACGTGACATTCTCGCCTTCGCCATGCGCGAGCACCTGGCCGATCTCGACGATATCGCCGACATTGGCTTCGACTTTTTCGATCTTCAGGAGATCGTTGGCGGCAACGCGATACTGCTTACCGCCCGTTTTAATGACTGCGAACATTTTTTTGCCTTTCGCTGTTCGGTCGGCCTTGATGAACCGCCTCTGGCGGTTCGGCCGTCTTTTTGTCAGTCTGCGGGTTCAAAAAACAAGCGGCGCGGAAGAACCCTCCACGCCGATTGCGCGCTGTCCCTAACCGAAGGTTGCGTGGGAGTCAAGGCGAACAGCCCTTGCCGAGACTGTTATTGGCCGCTCGGCGATGCGGACGTGGCAAGCTTCTCAGCGGAACGACGGCAAGGCATACGCACCCGGAAAACCCGGTGACGACAGCGACGACGGCCAAGGCCACCAATGCCGCCCCCGCCGATGAGCGGCGGACGCCACCTTGACGCCACTGCCTGAACCCACTGCCTGAACCCACTGCTTGTCCGGCAAGCCAAATATCGCTGGATTTGGCCTTGTAACCTGCCCGTTCAGCCGTTATCTAGTGCGCCGCGCCGGCAACGGCCGACCATGACCGCGGAGAGGTGGCAGAGTGGTCGAATGCACCGCACTCGAAATGCGGCATGGGTGCAAGCCCATCGGGGGTTCGAATCCCTCCCTCTCCGCCAGT
Source organism: Mesorhizobium sp. Cs1299R1N1 (assembly GCF_037179655.1). Lineage (NCBI taxonomy): Bacteria > Pseudomonadati > Pseudomonadota > Alphaproteobacteria > Hyphomicrobiales > Phyllobacteriaceae > Mesorhizobium > Mesorhizobium sp. Cs1299R1N1. The sequence continues at coordinate 111,203 of NZ_JAPYKR010000010.1, forward strand.
ACTCTTACTTACTGATTTTGCAGACTTTTGAACTGTCCCGCGATGCATTTAAAAATTGCAACAATCTAGACGCTTGCCCGGATCAAAGTACTCCGAACGAAAACATTATAGACGAATATCTATCCTTGACCGAATAACGCGCCCTTGAAGCTCTTCGATTATAATCGGAACGTTACGCTCTTTTATTGAATCTCTCAGGTACTTTGCACCAATATCACGAACTTTCAAAATTGCACCGAGCGCATCATACCAATTGTAAAGTTCCAAAGAATAGGAAAATAGCTCATACATTGCCTTGGCCAGTGAACGGCGATCTGTCTCACCGAGCATAGATTCGTCTACATCGATGTCCTTCAATATAGTTATCGAGGAATTGATTTCGCCAACCATTTTATACGCAGCAGCAAGATTGGATTTCCTTCGAATAAATGAGGGGTGGCCCTTCGGCAGAATCTGCAACGCCACCTCAATGGACTCTTTCAAAATCGGGATCGCCTCCCGAGCTTGCTTGTTCCTGACGAAGAAATCACCCAAATTATTAAGCCGAATTCCGAGATGATATCTACCGGCATTGCCCATCTTTCTTAGGTCTTCAACGCATTTGCGAGTGACTTCTATCGCTGCGGGAAGCCGATTTAATTCGGCTAAGCACGCACCGATATTAGCCTTCACCCTCAGGATAAGAAGAGAATGACTATTACCGCTTTTTTCAATCATCGAGAGTGCAAGCTCAAATTTTCTGAGGGCCACCATCTGATTCTCTTCAACAGCAGCTATCGACCCGGCAATTAACTCGAGAGAAATTCTCGACAACTCCGTACATTCAACATTCCCAACGATATCGGAACTAGCTTTCTTCAGTAATATGTTGGCCTCTGAAAGCTCCCCCACGCTTGCCCTTATGAAAGCCTCAGCCAAGATCAGCCGGATTGAATCCTCTGACCTTTCCACGGGTGAAAGCAAACTTCTTGCTGCCGAAAACTCCGTCAGAACTCCTTGCCTTCTTCCACTCATATCAATGTGATCAAGAAGCGAAATAAGGCCATCAACGCTCGGGCTTAGATAGAACGCGCGCCTAAATAACGTCTCCGCTTTATGAAGCTGGAATTGTAAAACAGAGAGCGCTGCTCGAGCAGAGGTCACCTCAGACTCCATTCTCGAACTAAGCTTCGTCCCCTGCTCAACGTCCACAAGAAGTTTTTCTGCATGGACATAATCGCCCGATGCGATCGACGCTTTTACCTGTCCAAGAATTATTGAAAGTTCTTTAGCATTTAGATCAGACAGCAATTCGAATAACTGCAGCCTAGCGCCATGCACAAAATCTATATACTTTATCGGGTCCCTCAAAACCTCATTGAGATAATCTAGCTCAGACCGATTCGAAGACAACTCTCTCTGCAGAATCTCCTTTTCAGCTATCAACGATTTCTCGCCAAGGGCTTGAATTTTCTGTTGTTGACCTGTTACCTCATCGATCCTCTGCTTCAGAATTTCAAAATGCAACTCGAACGGAACGCCAACATTTAAAACCTCAACATTACCGGAAACTTGAATATTTCCGTCTCCGCCGACTATTTTACTCTCGCTTTTGACCCCAAACATTTACCCACGCTGCTCGTTACTGTCGCCATCCACAACGGAATTGACCGTGCTCCCATGACCACCAATCTGAATATTCCGAGAACCGGACACGATATGGTTGATGCTCTTCTTCCTCTGCCTCGCTTTAAAGAAAAGGAAGGGAACTCCGGCGATAGCACAGACTGCGGAGATAAGCGCAGCCCAGTCCATGATTGTTTGCGGCATAGATCCCCCAGGGAAGTTCAGTCGATGGCTAACAGTCATAGGAGTGTCGGCCCAAACGGACTCTAATGGAACTCATTATCGTTGGCTACCTGAAGCTAAGTGGATGCTTGCAGGTGCCTTTGCCGCGCATAGATGACGGAACGGTCTCCATCCACTGCATGTGTCGCATTTGGCAAAGCTTGGTAAATCTCACCATTCCACCGTGCTGTGGGTCAGGCGGATGGTGTGGATGGGTTTCGAATCCGCCTTTATGCCATTACTACGTGACATTCTATGATAGGCTCAGCCGACCGCCGCTGATGGCCGTCACGAATTCAGGCGCCCCACCCGCCCTCGATCGTCCGGTATTTGCCCGAGAACTGTTGCGATAGGTCGTAAGTTAATGTGGAGCGCACCACTGGCGCTGCCATCCGCAGTCGCAAACGGCCTAACGGGCCTCACGCCGATCTGCCAGCCTGATGCCCCGCAATCACGCTCAGAAAAACCGCGCCGAACTCCTTGAGCTTCGCCCCTCCCACGCCGTTCACCTCGGCGAAGGCGTCGAGGTCGCGCGGGCGGCGGTCGGCCATGTCGATCAGCGTGCGGTCGGAAAACACCACATAGGCCGGCACTTGGCGCTCCTTGGCGAGCCGCAGCCGCAACGCCTTGAGCGCTGCCAGCAGCGAGGCGTCCACGCCCTCGGCGCCGGCGGCGGAGCCTTCCCCGGAACGCTTCCTGCCACGCGCGAGAGGATCCCGCGTCTCGACGCGATACTGGAATGCACCCTCGCCGCGGCCGAGCGCGCGGCCGCTTTCGGAGATGGCGAGACCGCCATGACCCTCGGGATCCGGCATCAGGAACCCACCGGCGACCAGTTGCCGGATCAGCGACAGCCACACTGTCTTCCTGTGCGCGGCGCCGGTGCCAAAGCTGCTCACCGTTTGATGGCCTCTGGCCAGCACCTTCTCGGTCTCGTGGCCAAGCAGGATGTCGATGACATGGGCCGCGCCGAAGCGCTCGCCGCTCTGCGCGACCGCCGCAAGGATTTTCCGCGCCTCGTCACTGCCATCGGCGCGCGGCGCCTGATCGAGGCAGTTGTCGCAATTGCCGCAGGCTTGAGCCTCTTCGCCGAAATAGCCGAGCAGCACCTGGCGCCGGCACTGCGCCGTTTCGCAATAGCCGATCAGCGTGTCGAGCCGGCGGTGCGATCGTCTCTTGTGCTCGGGCGAGGCGTCCTCGTCGTCGATGAACAGCCGTCGCATGCGGATGTCGCCAAGACCGTAAAGCATATGCGCCTCGGCCTCGCGTCCGTCGCGGCCGGCGCGGCCGATTTCCTGATAATAGGCTTCCAGGCTGCCCGGCATATCGGTGTGGAAGACATAGGCGACGTCGGGTTTGTCGATGCCCATGCCGAAGGCGATGGTCGCCACCATGACGACGCCGGACAAGGTCATGAAGGCGTTTTGATTGGCCTCACGCGCCTCCTTGCTCATGCCGGCGTGATAGGCAAGCGCCCTGACGCCGTTCTTCTCGAGGAAGGCTGCCATCTCCTCGGTCTTCTTGCGCGACAGGCAATAGATGATGCCGCTCTTGCCCGCATGGCGCTCGATGAAGCCGAGCAGCTGGCGCTTGCTGTCCTGCTTGGGCGCGATGGCCAGCTTGATGTTGGGCCGGTCGAAACCCAGCACCAGGGTTTCGACCCGCTCGGCGAACAGCCGGGCGGCGATATCGGTGCGCGTGCTCTCGTCGGCCGTCGCCGTCACCGCGATGATCGGCACATTGGCGAAGATGCCGCGCAACCGCGACAGGTCTTCATATTCAGGCCGGAATGCCGGGCCCCATTGCGAGATGCAATGCGCCTCGTCGATGGCGATCAGGCTGACGTCGAGCCTGGAAAGCGCCTCGAGCATGCGCTCGGTCATCAACCGCTCCGGCGCTACGTAGAGCAACCGCGTCTGGCCCGACGCCACACGGCGCCAGGCCGCGACATTGGCCTCGCGGTCGAGCGAGGAATTGATCGTATCGGCGGCGACGCCGGCAAGCCGCAGCGCCGCGACCTGGTCCTGCATCAGCGCGACCAGCGGCGAGACGACGAGGGTGAGCCCGCCCAGGACCAGCGCCGGAACCTGGTAGCAAAGCGATTTTCCGGCCCCCGTCGGCATGACGGCCAGCACATGGCGCCCGCCGAGCAGAGCGTCCATGACGTCGGCCTGGCCGGGCCGGAAATCGTCGAAGCCGAACACGTCCTTCAGGACGCGCCGCTTGGGATCCTCGGCCCGGATGCTCGCCGCCTGTGCCTGCATCACGCTGCCGCCTGGCTGGGAGCGGTTTTTCGGGGATTGGAGAGGATGTGGGAACCGATCAAGAGACTCTCCGTGTGATGCCCTGGAGTAGCGCAGCCGTCACCGGGCCGCAACAGGGCCGGCTCGTTCTCTGCCCCTGTGTGAGATCGCGCTTCCCCTGCGGTATCTGCGCCCTGCTGGATTCCTCGGCGCCACGATGTAAGCTCGACCCGACATGCCAGGGAGGGTGCGATGCTGCAGACCAGACAGGATGTCCTCGGCGAACGGTTCCGGTTGCAGCGTGCCGCCTTCGAGAAGCAGCCCTTTGCCGACCTTGGCCTTCGTAAGGACCGCCTCAAGCGCCTGCTGGCGCTGACCGAGCAGCACGAGACTGAGATCTGCGCCGCGATCGACGCCGACTTCGGCGGCCGCTCGGCGCACGAGACGCGGCTTGCGGAACTGTTTGTCGTGCGCGCCGGCATTCGCCATGCCCTTGCGCATGTCGGCGGCTGGATGCGGGAGCGTCGTGTCGCCACCACCTTGCCCTTCCTGCCGGGCAAAAACCGCCTTCTGCCGCAGCCGCTTGGGGTGGTCGGCATCGTATCGCCCTGGAACTACCCCTTTCAGCTCGCCGTCGCGCCGGTCACGGCAGCGCTCGCCGCCGGCAACCGCGTCCTGGTAAAACCCTCCGAACTGACGCCTGCTTTCTCGGAACTGCTGGCCAGACTGGCCGGCGAGCACTTCGCCCCGGATGAGCTCAGCGTCGTCACCGGCGATGCCGAGATGGGCAAGGCCTTCGTCTCGATGCCGTTCGACCACCTTCTGTTCACCGGTTCGACCGCGGTCGGTCGCCAGGTCGCGATCGCCGCCGCCGCCAACCTGACCCCGGTCACGCTCGAACTCGGCGGCAAGTCGCCGGCGATCCTCGACGCCTCCTGCGATCTCGACACGGCAACAGCCAGCGTCGCCTATGGCAAGCTGTTGAATGCCGGGCAGACCTGCATCGCGCCGGACTACCTGTTGGTGCCCAAGGGACAGGCAGGCACGGTCGCCGCGAAGCTCGCAATCGCCGTGGCGCGGCTCTACCCCACGCTGCGCGACAACCCCGACTATACCGCCATCATCAGCGATCGGCATTACCAGCGCCTGTGCGCCATGATCGCGGAAGCCCGCGAGGCCGGCGCCGATGTCACCGAGATCAACCCGGCCGGCGAAGAGCTCGGCACCGCGGGCCGGAAGCTTTTGCCGACCCTGGTCAGCAACGCCGGCCCCGACCTGCGGCTGATGCGCGAGGAGATTTTCGGCCCGGTGCTGCCGATCGTCGAATACGCCACGGTCGACGACGCGATCGACCATGTGAACCGGGCCGACCGGCCGCTGGCGCTCTACTGGTTCGGCAACGACAGCACCAACCGCCAGCGCATCCTGCGCGAGACCGTCGCCGGCGGCGTCACCATCAACGACTGCATGCTGCATCTGGTGCAGGAGAACCAGCCCTTCGGCGGCGTCGGCGCGAGCGGCATGGGCGCCTATCACGGAGAATGGGGTTTCCGCACCTTCAGCAAGGAGAAGCCGGTCTTCCTGCAGTCGCGCTTGAGCGCGGGAGCCCTTCTGCGGCCGCCCTATGGCAAGACGTTCGAACGGCTTTTCGGGCTGCTCAAGCGCATCACCTGACGAGGTGCGGCTGTCTCCTTGCGGGATCGACGCCATCTTGTGACGAGTCCGCCGGTGTTAAGTTTATTTTCACCATGATGCGGCAGGTTTCCGGTCCTGCGGTGATGTTTTGAGTACCGCGGCGCATTGGAGCAATTCCAGGAAAAGTGTGAAACGGTTTTCCGTCCGGAATTGCGTCAGACAGAGATAGAACGTTTCGCCGTTTCTGTGAAACGGAGAGACGCTCTGGCGCCCAGGCAACAAACCCGCGCTTCCCTGGAGGCGCGGGTTTTTCATTGGCCGAGAAATCGTTGGCGGCCTCAGGCGAGAAAATCGGCGCGGTGCGGCGCAAAACTGTCGACCAGACGCCCGGCCTCCAGCGCCCTGACGCCGTGCACCAGCCCGGAGGGAATGATGAAGCTGCCGCCGGTCTCCAGGATTTCGGTCCGTCCGTCGATGGTCACCTCGAAACGGCCTTCGGCGACATAGCTTGCCTGGACATGCGGGTGCGAATGCAGCGCGCCGACGCCGCCCTTGTCGAAGCCGAACTCGACCATCATCAGCTCGTCGGTGGATAGGAGCACGCGCCGGCGATTGCCGTCCGGGGTCGGAGTCCAGGCAGTCTCGCCGGCTTGCGCGAAAATCTTCGGCTCGGTCATTGTCATCTCCTCACCGCGCCAGCCAGCCGCCGTCCACCGGCACCACCGCGCCATGCATGTAGTTCGAGGCCGGCGCCAGCAGGAAGACGGCGGCATCGCCAATGTCTCCGGGCTCGCCCCAGCGGCCGGCGGGAATGCGGCCGAGGATGGCCGCACTGCGGTCGGGATCGGCGCGCAGCGCCTGCGTGTTGTTGGTCTCGATATAGCCCGGCGCTATGCCGTTGACGTTGATGCCTTTCGCCGCCCATTCGCAGGCGAGCAGACGGGTGATGCCGAGCAGGCCATGCTTTGACGCCGTGTAGGACGCAACGCGGATGCCGCCCTGGAAACTCAGCACCGACGCGATGTTGACGATCTTGCCCCGGCGACCGCCGGCAAGGACGCGCCGCGCAAAGGCCTGGCAGAGCAGGAAGGCCGCCTTCAAATTGACGTCGATGACATCGTCCCAATCGGTCTCCGTCAGGTCGACGGCATCGGCGCGGCGGATGATCCCGGCATTGTTGACCAGTCCGTCGAGCGGCCCGTTTTCGTCCCAGACACGATCGAGCATCGGTCCGGCCGCGCCCGTGTCGGCAAGGTCGGCGGCAACCGTCTCGAATTGGCCGCCCAGAGCCGCGACCTTGCTCGCCGTCTCCTCCATCGACGAGCGGCCGACGCCGATCACCGCGCCGCCGGCGCGCGCGATCGAGACCGCGATGCCTTGGCCGATGCCGGTGTTGGCGCCGGTGACCAGGATGCGCTTGCCGGCCAGGCTGAAGGCTGTGAGGTCGCTCACCGCAAGTCGTCCATCGCCACCGGGTCGACATCGGTGTAGTCGACATTGTCGCCGGCCATCGCCCAGATGAAGGCGTAGTTGGACGTGCCGGCGCCCGAATGGATCGACCAGCCCGGCGACAGTACCGCCTCTTCGTTGCGCATGACGATATGCCGTGTCTCGTCCGGCTCGCCCATGAAATGGAAGACGCGCGCCGCCTCGGGCAGGTCGAAATAGAGATAGGCCTCCATGCGCCGGTCATGCACATGGCACGGCATGGTGTTCCAGATCGAGCCCGGCGCCAGTTGCGTCATGCCGACAACGAGCTGGCAGGTTTTTGTTCCTCCGTCATGGATGAACTGGAAGATCGAGCGCTCGTTGCAGGCCTCCTTGCTGCCGAGATCGAGGCGCTTGGCGTCATCGAGGCGGATCAGCCGGCTGGGATGGACCTGGTGCGCCGGCGCGCTGAGCAGGTAGAATTTAGCCGGCGCGGCCTTGTCGGACGAAGCGAATGACACATCGCTGGAGCCCATGCCGAGATAGAGCATGTCGCGCGCCCGCAGGTCGAAAGACTGGCCGCCAGCTTCGATCGAGCCGGCGCCGCCGATGTTGACGGCGATCATTTCGCGCCGGTCGAGAAAACCTTTGGTGCCGGTCGGCTTGATCGCTTCCAACGGCAATGCCGTCGCCACCGGCACGGCGCCGCCGACGATCATGCGATCGTAGTGGGTATAGGTCAGGCTGACGCGGCCGGGCTGGAAGAGGTCTTCGATGTGGAAATTATGGCGCAGTTCGTCCGTTCCCATGGCGGCGGCGGCGGCCGGGTCGATGGCGAAGCGCGATGTGTAGTCGGTGTGGTTCTGGCTCATCTCTGTCCTGACTTCTGGTGGATCATTCGCCGGCGGCCGCCTTGACCGAACTGGCGTAAAAGGCCTGCCGCGCCTGCAGGCGCTCGCGGTAGCGCTGCTGGCTGGCGCCGAGATGGGTGCGCATCGCCTCGCGCGCGGCTTCGGCATGGCCCGCCGTGATCGCGTTCAGGATCACCAGATGCTCGCGCTGCAGCCCGCGCTGGTAGCTGTCGGACTGCACCAGTTCGGTCGACCAGGGCGAGGTCACGTCGCACGGAATGGCGCGCCGGCCGAGCACGTCGAGCATTTCGACATAGAACGGATTGTTGGTGGCGCTGGCGATGGCGCGGTGGAAGGCAAGATCGGCGGGTCCGGTCGGCTGACTGGCGAGCAGCATCCGCTCGAACTCGAAGAAGGCCTCCTGGATCGCCGCTTCCTGCGCTGCGTTGCGACGGATGGCGGCGAGGCCGGCCGATTCGATTTCGATCGCCAGGCGCACCTCGAGCACGTTGAGCGCGATGGAATCCTTGGCTCCCATGTCGCCGGCAAGCGCGCCGAACATGGTCGAAATGTGCTCGGTGACGAAGACGCCGGCGCCCTGCCGCGGCTCGACAAGGCCGTCGGCGGCAAGCTTGGCCAGCGCCTCGCGGATGACGGTGCGGCTGACGCCGAAGGTTTCGGTCAGCTGGCCCTCGGTCGGCAATTTCTGGCCGGGCAGAATCTCGCCCGCCAGCAATTGCTTGCGTATCGCCGTGATCACGCTTTCAGAAAGCTTGGGTTTTCGTTCGACCTTGAGATCGGGACTAACGGACACGTGGCGATCTCCTAATGGAACAGGCCCGGCAGCCACAATGAGATTTCCGGTATGTAGGTGACAAGCATCAGCACGGCGAAGGCGGCGCCGTAGAATGGCCAGATCGAGCGCATTGCGGTCCAGATCGGAATGCGGCCGATGGCGCAGCTGACAAACAGGACCGCGCCGACTGGTGGCGTGCAAAGCCCGATGCCGAGATTGAGGATGAGAATGACGCCGAAATGCACGGGATCGACGCCATAGGCCATGACCACCGGCAGGAAGATCGGCGTCGTGATGATGATCAGCGGCGACATGTCCATGAAGGTGCCGAGGATGAGCAGGATGAGATTGAGCAGCAGCAGGATGACCAGCTTGTTGTCGGATACCGACTGCAGAAAGGCGACCAGCGCCGCCGGCACCCTGAGATAGGCGAGCAGCCAGCCGAAGGCCGCCGCGCAGCCGATGATCATCAGCACCATGGCGGTGGTGCGCACCGACGCCGTCGTCGCCGCGACGAAGTCGCCCCAGCTCATCGAGCGGTAGATGATCAGCGTCACCAGGAAGGCATAGACGATGGCGATGCAGGAGCTCTCGGTCGCGGTGAAGATGCCGGACCTGACGCCGCCGAAGATGATGGCGATCAGGATGAGGCCGGGAATGGCGGCGACAAGCAGCTGCATGGCCCGGCCGAAGCCGGCGAAGGGCTCCGTCGGATAGCCGCGGCGGCTGGCAACCCAATAGGCCGTTATCATCAGCGACAACGCCAGCAGCAGACCCGGCAGCACGCCGGCCGTGAACAGGTCGGCGATCGAGATACGGCCGCCGGCCGAAATCGAATAAATGATCATGTTGTGGGACGGTGGAATGAGAAGCGCGATGATGGCGCCGACCGACGTGATGTTGACGGCGTAGTCGACGCCATAGCCGCGCGCCTTCATCTGCGGGATCATCAGCCCGCCGACCGCCGACGCATCCGCCACCGCCGAGCCGGAAATGCCGCCGAACATGGTCGACGCAGCGATGTTGACCTGCCCCAGACCGCCCCGCAAATGGCCGACCAGGGAGCCTGCCAGCGCGACCAGCCGTGCGGCGATGCCGCCGCGCACCATCAGGTCGCCGGCGAAGATGAAGAAGGGGATGGCCATCAGCGAAAAGACGCTGACGCCGGAATTGAGCCGCTGGAACACCACGACCGGCGGCAGCCCGAGCGTGAGGATCGTCGCGAAGCTGGCGACGCCGAGGCAGAACGCGATCGGCGTGCCTATGACCAGCAGGAACACGAAGGTGCCGAAGAGGACCATAAGTGCCATGGTTCAGGGCTCCTCGCCGGTTGCATGGATGTCGGCGTCGACGGGCAGGCCGGCAAAACGCCCGGCCAGCCGTTCCAAGGAAAACAGGCAGACAAGCGCGCCACCCAGGATGACCGGCAGGAAGCTGACGCCGCCCGGCAAAGCGAGCGAAGGCATCACCGTGTTCCAGGTCAGCCTCGCCAGTTGTACGCCATAGACGATCATGCCGGCACCGAAGGCCAGCACGACGAGATCGGAAATGCTGCGCAGAACCGCCTTGGCCGAGGCAGGCAGGACATAGAGCAGCACGTCGAAGCCGAGATGCGTGCGCTCGCGCACGCCGACGGCGGCACCGAGAAAAATGAACCAGCCCATCAGCAGCACCGAAAAGGATTCCGTCCAACTCGGCGAACGGTTCAGCACGTAGCGCGAGAACACCTGCCAGAAGATGATGATCGTCATCAGCGTCAGGCCGGCGCCGCTGATCCAAAGTGCCAGCCTGGCTAGTCCTGATAGGATGCGCTCCGCACCCAGCCAGAAGCCTCGCATGGCCGACGCGCCCGAAGCCAGCGCGGGGGCCTCCGCGCTGCTCGGTCCGCTGCCCGTGCCGTTCATTTCTCGGCCTGTATGCGAGCGGCCAGGTCCTTCAGCTCGGGCGTCGACAGATACTTGTCGTAGACCGGCTTCATCGCGTCGATCAGCGGCTGCTTGTCGATCTCGCTGACCTTGACCCCCGCGGCCTCGACGATGCCGCGCGACTTCTTCTCCTGCGCGTCCCAGAGTTCGCGCATCTTGACGACGCTGTCCTTGGCCGCCTGCCGCACGATCGCCTGGTCTTCCGGCGAAAGCTTGTCCCAGCTTGCCTTCGACATGACCAGCACTTCCGGTACGATCTGGTGTTGGTCCATCGTGTAATGCTTGGCCACTTCGTAGTGCTTGGCGGATTCGAAGCTCGGCCAGTTGTTTTCGGCGCCATCGATGACGCCGGTCTGCAGCGCCGAATAGACCTCGCCATAGGCCATCGGCGTGGCATTTGCGCCAAGCGCGTTGACCATGTCGACGAACACGTCGGACTGGATGACGCGGAACTTCATGCCTTTCATGTCGGCCATCGAGGTGATGTCCTTCTTGGTGTTGTAGAAGGACCGCGCGCCGGAATCGTAGAAGGCGAGGCCGACGAGGTCATGTGTCTCGAACGCCTTCAGGATCTGGTCGCCGATCGGGCCGTCCATGACGTGGCGCATATGCTCGACCGAGCGGAACATGTAGGGCAGCGACGGCACGGCGGTCTCCGGCACGATGCCGTTGAACGGTCCCATCGAGACACGGTCGAGGTCGATGACGCCGGCCTGGGTCTGCTCGATCGTGTCCTTCTCCTCGCCGAGCTGCGCCGAGTGATAGACCTCGATCGAATAGCGGCCGGCGGTGCGCTGCTTGATCAGGTCGCCCATGTACTTGACCGCCTCGACGGTCGGGTAGCCGTCCGGATGGGTATCCGAGGATCGCAGCACGGTTTCGGCGTTGGCAACACCGATCAGCAGCGAGCCGAAGGCAAACGTGGCCGCCGTCAATTTCGAAATATGCAACATGACTTCCTCCCTTTGAAAATCGAAAACGTCCGGCTCAGAGCCGGTACGCATTTTTGGCAAGCGTGTAGGCAAGCTCCTTCGCCAGTTCATGCGCCTCGTCCTCGCGCAGCCGGTGCTCGGCGACGAGACGCGCCAGGAACGCGCAGTCGACGCGGCGCGCCACGTCGTGGCGGGCCGGGATCGACGGAAAGGCGCGGGTGTCGTCGTTGAAGCCGACCGTGTTGTAGAAGCCGGCGGTCTCGGTGGTCATCTCGCGGAAACGGCGCATGCCTTCCGGGCTGTCGTGGAACCACCAGGCCGGCCCGAGCTTCAGCGCCGGATAGACGCCGGCCAGCGGCGCCAGTTCGCGCGTATAGCCGGCCTCATCCAGCGTGAACAGGATGACGGTGAGGTCACGCTCCAGCCCGACACAGTCGAGCAGCGGCTTCAGCGCGGTCACATAGTCGGTGCGCGTCGGGATGTCGAAGCCCTTGTCCCTGCCGAATTTCTGGAAAACACCAGGCGAATGGTTGCGCCAGGAGCCCGGATGGATCTGCAGCACCAGCCCGTCATCCCGGCTCATCTTGGCCATTTCGGTCAGCATCTGGGCGCGAAACAGCTTTCGTTCGCGCTCATCTTCCGAGCCGGCGCGAATCCGGTTGAACAGCTCCTGCGCCGCCGCGTCGGAAAGATTGGCGGTCTCCGCCGTCGGATGGCCATGGTCCGATGAAGTCGCGCCGAAGCTCTTGAAGAAGGCGCGCCGCTGGCGGTGCGCGTCGAGATAGCCGGCCCAGGCCCCGGTGTCGCAGCCGGTGATCTCGCCGAGCCGATCCAGATTGGCCGAAAAGCCTTCGAAATCGGGATCGACGACGGCGTCCGGCCGATAGGCGGTGACGACGCGGCCCTCCCAGCCGCTGTCGCGGATCATCTGGTGCCATCTGAGATCGTCGAGCGCGCCTTCGGTCGTCGCGATGACCTCGATGTTGAAGCGCTCGAACAGGGCGCGAGGGCGGAAGTTCTCCCACTGCAGTACCGTCGCGATCGTGTCGTAATGGCGATCGGCGGTTGCGGCGCTCAACGGCTCTTCGATGGCGAACAGATGCGCAAGCACATGGTCGAACCACAGCCGGGTCGGCGTGCCACGGAAGAGGTAATAATGTTCCGCGAACAGCCGCCAGATCGCCCGGCCGTCGGTCTCGACGGGCGCACCATCGAGGGTCGGCACGCCGAGAGCCTCCAGCCGCACGCCCTGGCTGAACAGCATGCGAAAAATATAGTGGTCCGGCACGATGAGCAGTTGCGCGGGATCGGGGAACGGCTCGTTCAGCGCATACCAGCGCGGATCGGTATGTCCGTGCGGGCTGATGATGGGCAGGTCCTTGATGCCGGCATAGAGATCGCGGGCGATCGAGAGCGGACGCGCCTCGGCTGGAAACAGCAAATCCGCATTGATCAGTGCCACGGCCATCCTCCCGGTCCTATCGGTAGGGTTGAGCAGAAATAATGTCAACATACAAAACTTGGATTGTTGTATGATGAGTTTTGAGCAAAGCTGAGCATTGTCGGCGAACGCGACCGGTGTTACGCCGCCAGTGTTCTGCGGCTTGCGATCCGCCTCCGGATACCAGCCGCTCCATAACCAGCCGTTTCACGAGATGAGTGCGCGAACCGATGACAGACCGCCGCCTTTCCAACCGCACGGCGCCAGCATTACCGGCCAAGGTCGCCGCGCCTCGATACGATCGCGGTGCGGTTACACCGGGCATCGTGCATCTCGGTGTCGGCGCGTTTCACCGCGCCCATCAGGCCGCCTACATCGATGAATGCCTGGCGGCCGGCGAGACGGGCTGGGGCATAACCGGCGTGTCATTGCGCAGCGCCGATACGCGCGACGCGCTGGCGCCGCAGGACGGGCTTTACACGCTGGCGGTGCGCGGCAGCGGCGGCGAGAAGCTGCATGTCATCGGCTCCATCGGCTCGCTGCTGGTGGCACCGGAAGACCCGGCTGTGGTACTGACGGTGCTGACCGATCCGCGCACCCGCATCGTGACGCTGACGATCACCGAGAAAGCCTATTTGCGGGCGGCCGGTGGCGGATTGGACGCAACGCATCCCGACATCGTCCACGATCTGGCCAATCCGCGAAAGCCGAAGACGGCGCATGGTTTTCTGACCGAAGCGCTGGCCCGGCGGCTGGCTGCCGGCACGCCGCCTTTTACCGTGCTTTGTTGCGACAACCTGCCGGCCAACGGCGCCACCTTGCACAGGCTGCTGATCGAATTCGCTGAATTGCGTGATGCCAGTCCTGGTTCGGTGGGCGGTGCTGGGATCGCCGGCCACATCACAGGTCATGTCGCATTTCCCTCGAGCATGGTCGACCGCATCGTGCCGGCCACGACCGATGCCGACAGGTCGCGGATATCGGGCGAACTTGGTATCGAGGACGCCTGGCCCGTGATGACGGAACCCTTCAGCCAATGGGTGATCGAGGACAATTTCCCGGCCGGCCGTCCGGCCTGGGAAAAATTCGGCGTCACCATGGTCGGCGATGTCGCCCCCTTCGAGGACATGAAGCTGAGGCTGCTCAACGGCGCGCATTCGGGCATCGCCTATCTCGGCCTGCTCAGCGGCCACGCCACGGTCGATCGCGCCTTCGCCGATCCGGCGATAAGGCAATTCGTCGATGCGCTGTGGGAGGAGGCCAAATCGACACTGCCGGATGATGCCGGCCTCGACACATCAGCCTATACGACCGAGCTCGCCGAGCGTTTTTCGAACACGGCACTTGCCCACCGCACGGCGCAGATCGCCAATGACGGCAGCCAGAAATTGCCGCAGCGTATCATCGCCTCGGCTATCGAGTGCCTCGAAGCCGGCGCCGAGCTGGTCCATCTCACGCTGGTGGTGGCAGCCTGGATCGCCGCCTGCGCGGCGCGCGGAAAGAGCTTGCCGGAGGGCCATTTCACCGATCCGCTCGATGCGTCGCTGACTGCGCTTTTGAACCAGCAACTGCCGGCGAACGAAACCGTGACGGCGGTGTTCGATCTGACCGGCTTCGCCAGGGATCACGCCGAACGCCAGACGTTGATCGAACTCGTGGCCGTCCATCTCGTCCACCTGCGACGGGACGGCCCGACTTTGGCGTTTGCTGCCCTCGGCATTCGAAGCTGGCACGAGTCAGCAGGCGATAGAGGACTTTGATGCCGGCGCTACAGCATCGCCGCCATAGCTGAATTCTCGCCGCTCGAACAAAACAAAAAAGCGAGGCAAGTGCCCCGCTTTTCACTTCGCTTCTGAATTGAAGTTCAGGCCGGCAGGATGGCGCCTTCCAGCGTGGTGAGCTGGCCAAGGAACTGCTCGGCCTTGCTGCGCGCCTGGTCGTCCTTGGCGTCCGTGGCGTCTTCCCTGGCTTCCTGGATGCGGCGGGCGAGATCGGCGCGGTCGACATCCTTCACCGCGACGGCCGATTCCGCCAGCAGCGTGCAGCCGGTGGGCACGATATCGGCAAAGCCGCCGAACACGACATAGCGTTCTTCGCTGCCCGAGGCGTTCTTCACTGTGACGACGCCCGGCTTGATCGTGGTCATGACCGGCGCGTGATGGGCCAGGACGGTCATCTCGCCTTCGGCGCCTGGAATAACGACGGATTCGACCTCGGCGGAAACCAGCAGGCGCTCCGGCGAGACCAGTTCGAACTTGAAAGCTTCAGCCATGATTATCTAGCGAGTAGGGAATAGTGAGTAGCGAGTAGGGAAGAAAACTCGCTCGGCTCACATTTACCCTATTCGCTACTCCCTATTCGCTATTCGCTTGAATTACGCCGCTTCAGCCGCGAGGCGCTGTGCCTTCTCGACTGCTTCGTCGATGCCGCCGACCATGTAGAAGGCGGCTTCCGGCAGGTGGTCATAATCGCCGTTGCAGAGGCCCTTGAAGCCCTTGATGGTGTCGGCGAGGTCGACCAGCTTGCCCGGCGCGCCGGTGAACACTTCGGCGACGAAGAAGGGCTGCGACAGGAAGCGCTCGATCTTGCGGGCGCGAGCCACCGTCTGCTTGTCCTCTTCCGAGAGCTCGTCCATGCCCAGGATGGCGATGATGTCCTGCAGCGACTTGTAGCGCTGGAGGATCGACTGCACCTGGCGGGCGACGCCATAGTGCTCGTCGCCGACGACCAGCGGGTCGAGCATGCGCGAGGTGGAATCAAGCGGGTCGACGGCCGGATAAATGCCCTTTTCGGCGATCGAACGGTTCAGCGTCGTCGTCGCGTCAAGGTGAGCGAACGAGGTCGCCGGCGCCGGGTCGGTCAAGTCATCGGCCGGCACGTAGATCGCCTGCACCGAGGTGATCGAGCCCTTGGTGGTGGTGGTGATGCGTTCCTGCAGCGCGCCCATGTCGGTGGCGAGCGTCGGCTGATAGCCCACGGCCGACGGGATACGGCCGAGCAGCGCCGACACTTCGGAACCCGCCTGCGTGAAGCGGAAGATGTTGTCGACGAAGAACAGCACGTCCTGGCCCTGGTCGCGGAAATATTCGGCAACCGTCAGGCCGGTCAGGCCGACGCGGGCGCGCGCGCCCGGCGGCTCGTTCATCTGGCCGTACACCAGCGCCGCCTTCGAGCCTTCGCCGCCGCCCTTCTTGTTGACGCCGGATTCGATGAACTCGTGATAGAGGTCGTTGCCTTCGCGGGTGCGCTCGCCGACGCCGGCGAACACCGAGTAACCACCATGCGCCTTGGCGATGTTGTTGATCAGTTCCTGGATCAGCACGGTCTTGCCGACGCCGGCGCCGCCGAACAGGCCGATCTTGCCGCCCTTGGCGTAGGGAGCCAACAGGTCGAGCACCTTGATGCCGGTGATCAGGATCTGGGCTTCCGTCGATTGTTCGATATAGGCCGGAGCCGGCTGATGGATCGAGCGCAATTCGACCGCGTCGACCGGGCCTGCTTCGTCGACCGGCTCGCCGATGACGTTGATGATGCGGCCGAGCATGCCCGGGCCGACCGGCACGGCGATCGGGCCGCCGGTGTCGCGCACTTCCTGGCCGCGCACCAGGCCTTCGGTGGAATCCATCGCGATGCAGCGCACGGTGTTTTCACCGAGATGCTGGGCAACTTCGAGCACCAGCCGGTTGCCGACATTGTTGGTCTCGAGCGCGTTCAGGATCGGCGGCAGGTGCTCGCCGAACTGCACGTCGACGACCGCGCCGATGACCTGGCGGACCTTGCCGACAACGCCCGTGGCCCTGGTGGCCACGGCCTGGGTCCTGGCAGCGGCGGCCTTGGCCGGCGCTGCTGCTGCCTTGGCCGGAGCCGCCTTTGCTGCCGCTGCCGGAGCCTTGGCCGCCTTGGCGGGGGCTGCTGCCTTCGGGGTTGCCTTCTGGGGGGTCGCTGCTTTCGCCATCGTCTTTACCCTTTTCGTCCTTTGTTTCTCACGCGGTCCGGTTCGCGGGCCCTGACCCGCGGACCGCGCCTAGAGCGCCTCGGCGCCCGAAATGATTTCGATCAGTTCCTTGGTGATCTGCGCCTGCCGCTGGCGGTTGTAGGTGATCGACAGCTTGTTGATCATCTCACCGGCGTTGCGCGTCGCATTGTCCATGGCGCTCATCTTGGCGCCCATTTCGCCCGCCGCGTTTTCGAGCAGCGCGCGGAAAACCTGCACCGCGATGTTGCGCGGGATGAGGTCGGACAGGATTTCGCCCGGCTCCGGCTCATACTCGTAGACGGCGCTGGCGCCATCCGTCGACTCGGGCCGAGCCGAAGAGGCGGACGCTGCCGGAATGATCTGCTGCGCGGTCGGAACCTGGCTGATCACCGACTTGAACTGCGAATAGAACAGCGTGCAGACGTCGAAGGCGCCCTCGTTGAACAGGTGGATGACCTTGCGGGCGATCGCATCGGCATTGACGAAGCCGAGCGTCTTGACCTCGCGCAGATCGACGCGCTCGATGATCATCGCGGCATAGTCGCGGCGCAGGATGTCGAAACCCTTCTTGCCGACGCAGATGATCTTGACCTGCTTGCCATCGGCCAGAAGCCGGCGGATATGGTCGCGGGCATGACGGGCGATCTGCGAATTGAAGCCGCCGCACAGGCCGCGCTCGGCGGTGCAGACGACGAGCAGATGCACGTCATCCTTGCCGGTTCCCGCCATCAGCGCCGGGGCATCGCCACCGCCACCGACAGCCTGGGTGATGTTGGCCAGGACGGAACCCATGCGCTCCGAATAGGGACGCGCCGCTTCCGCCGCCTCTTGCGCACGGCGCAGCTTCGCCGCGGCGACCATCTGCATCGCCTTGGTGATCTTCTGCGTCGCCTTGACCGAGGCGATACGGTTACGAAGGTCTTTTAATGAAGGCATGCTTCAAACCTGATCCCGTCTTGCACTTCGCTCAGGCGAAGGTCTTGGCGAAGGCGTCGATCTCGGCCTTCAGCTTGGCGCGCAGATCGTCCGACAGCGCCTTTTCCTTGCGGATGGCGTCGAGGACGTCCTTGCCGGCCGAGCGCATGTGGCTGAGCAGGCCGTGCTCGAACTTGCCGACCTGGTTGACCGGCAGCTTGTCGAGATAGCCGTTGACGCCGGCGAAGATCACCGCGACCTGCTCTTCCGTCTTCAGCGGCGAGAACTGCGGCTGCTTCAGAAGTTCGGTCAGGCGCGAGCCGCGGTTGAGCAGGCGCTGCGTGGCGGCATCGAGATCCGAGCCGAATTGCGCGAAAGCAGCCATTTCGCGGTACTGCGCGAGCTCGCCCTTGATCGAGCCGGCGACCTGCTTCATCGCCTTGATCTGCGCCGAGGAACCGACGCGCGACACCGACAGGCCGACGTTGACGGC
The DNA here is from genome assembly GCF_037179655.1 of Mesorhizobium sp. Cs1299R1N1. Taxonomy (NCBI): domain Bacteria; kingdom Pseudomonadati; phylum Pseudomonadota; class Alphaproteobacteria; order Hyphomicrobiales; family Phyllobacteriaceae; genus Mesorhizobium; species Mesorhizobium sp. Cs1299R1N1. The sequence goes on from NZ_JAPYKR010000010.1 coordinate 129,665, forward strand.
CGGACGGATGCCCTGGAAGAACAGGTTGGTTTCGAGGAAGATCTGGCCGTCGGTGATCGAGATCACGTTGGTCGGGATGTAGGCCGACACGTCGTTGGCCTGCGTTTCTATGACCGGCAGCGCGGTCAGCGAGCCGCCACCCAGGTCGTCGTTGAGCTTGGCGGCGCGCTCGAGCAGGCGCGAGTGCAGGTAGAAGACGTCGCCCGGATAGGCTTCGCGGCCCGGCGGGCGGCGCAGCAACAGCGACATCTGGCGATAGGCGACGGCCTGCTTCGACAGATCGTCATAGCTGATCAGCGCATGCATGCCGTTGTCGCGGAAATATTCGCCCATGGTGCAGGCGGTGAACGGCGCCAGGAACTGCATCGGCGCCGGATCGGACGCGGTGGCGGCGACGATGATCGAATATTCGAGCGCGCCGCGCTCTTCCAGCACTTTGACGAACTGCGCGACGGTCGAGCGCTTCTGGCCGACGGCGACGTAGACGCAGTAGAGCTTTTCCTTCTCGGGGCCGTTATCGTGCACCGACTTCTGGTTGAGCATCGTGTCAAGGATGATGGCGGTCTTGCCGGTCTGGCGATCGCCGATGACCAGCTCGCGCTGACCGCGGCCGACCGGGATCAGCGCATCGATGGCCTTGAGGCCGGTCGACATCGGCTCGTTCACCGACTTGCGCGGGATGATGCCGGGCGCCTTGACGTCGACGCGCTTGCGCTCGATCGCCTTGATCGGGCCTTTGCCGTCGATCGGGTTGCCGAGCGCGTCGACGACGCGGCCGAGCAGGCCGGGGCCGACAGGCGCGTCGACGATGGCGCCGGTGCGCTTGACGGTGTCGCCTTCCTTGATGTCGCGATCGGCGCCGAAGATGACGACGCCGACATTGTCGGCTTCGAGATTGAGCGCCATGCCGCGGATGCCGCCGGGGAATTCGACCATTTCGCCGGCCTGGACATTGTCGAGACCGTAGACGCGGGCGATACCGTCACCGACGGACAGCACCTGTCCGACTTCGGAGACCTCGGCCTCCTTGCCGAAATTCTTGATCTGGTCTTTCAGAATTGCGGAAATTTCCGCGGCGCGGATGTCCATCAGCCGACCTCTTTCAGTGCAAGCTTGAGCGAATTGAGTTTGGTTTTGAGCGACGTATCGATCTGGCGCGAGCCCATCTTGACCACCAGTCCGCCGAGCAGCGACGGGTCGACGGTGACGGAAATGGCCACGTCCTTGCCGGCAACGCTCTTCAGCGCCGCCTTGAGTTCGGTCTGCTGCGCCGTGGTCAGCTCATGCGCCGACGTCACTTCAGCAGCAGCCTCGCCACGGTGCTCAGCGGCGATCTGACGGAATGCCTTGATCATGCCGGGCACCGCGAACAGGCGGCGGTTCTTGGCGACGACGCGCAGGAAGTTGCCAGTCAGGCCGGTGATGCCGGCCTTGTCGGCGATCGCCGCGATGGCCTTGGCCTGGTCCTCGCTGGAGAATACCGGGCTGTTGATCAGCCGGGTGAGGTCCGCGCTGCCCGCCAGCATGGCCTCGAAACCATTCAGGTCGGCCTCGACCTTGGCCACGGAATTTGATTGCGATGCCAGTTCGAACAGCGAACCGGCATAGCGCTCTGCGACACCTGAGATTGGCGATGACGATTGGGCCACGGACCGTCTTTTCTCTTGTCTGACAGGCCGCAGATTGTTGGCGCGAGCAAAAACTCTGGCTAAATCTTTGACCTTACTGCATTTTTCCAAGCACGGAGGCGCGGCTTCCGCTATCCCCGGCCGAAAGTCGATTGCCGTCTAGCACAGGCATTTTAAGACCGCAATGCGTCGTTCCGCATGGTTTTCAGGCACTATTGTCGCATCCGGCGAAAGACTCGGGTCCTGCGCGCCGGGATACCCTTGGATTCATGGCACAAAGCCAAAGGCAAAGGCGAGCGGCAAGGCCGCGAGCGCCAGTTCCACCACGATGGAAACCCAATTGAAAGGTGTATTGGCGCCATCCGACATCATCGACAGCAGCCGGCCGAAGGCGGTGAACAGCCAGGAGAAGCCGAGCGCCATGTAGACCAGCGGCTGCGCGAACAGGATGCAGCACAAGCCGACCCCTAGATAGAAGCCCGACATGCGGCCTCGGCCTTCGGCGATCGCCGCCGCCTTCTCGGGTTTGGCCTGCAGGCGCAGGATGCGGAACGCCAGGCCCGGCGCCAGGAAGAACAGAAGGCCGAGCAGCACGGTGAAGACCGCGCTCGACCAGGCCAGCCATTCGCCCTGGCTCGTCGGCCATGGAAGCGCAAAGTCCATCGTGTCCCCTCGAAAAGTCTGCTTTGAAATCGCGGGCATTCTAGCGGAGTAAAAATGCCGCGCCAGATGGCTCCAGGCACTTTAGGAGGCGCGCATCAACCGAGCGCGAATTCCACCGCCGCCTCGGCATGGATGCGCGTCGTATCGAAAACCGGAATGTCGAAATCGCCTTGGCCGATCAGCATTGTGATCTCGGTGCAGCCCATGATCAGGCTGTCGGCGGCCTCTTCGCGGCGAAGGCGGTTTGCCTCGGCGACATAGGCGGCCTTCGAAGCTTCGGAGACAACGCCCTGGCAGAGTTCCTCGTAGATGACGCGATGGACCATGTCGCGCCCGACGTCATCGGGCACCACTGGCGAGAGGCCATATTTGTCGGCAAGCCGCCCCTTGTAGAAGTCCTGCTCCATGGTGAACCGCGTCGCCAGCAGCGCCGGGCGCCGCAAACCGGCCTGCCTGATCGCGGCCGCGGTGGCATCGGCAATATGGATCAGCGGGATCGACACGGACGCCTGCACCGGGTCGGCCAGCTTATGCATGGTGTTGGTGCACAAGAGCAGACCTTCCGCGCCGCCGGCCTCAAGCTTGCGCGCGGCATCGGTCAGCAGCGCGCCGGCACCCTCCCAATCGCCATGATGCTGCCGCTCCGCGATCTCGGAAAAATCGAACGACCACAGCAGCAGCTTCGCCGAATGCAGCCCACCCAGCCGCTCGCGCACGATCTCGTTGAGCAGGCGGTAGTAGATCGCGGTCGATTCCCAGCTCATGCCGCCGAGCAGGCCAATGGTTTTCATGCGGGCTGTTCCTTTATCATGCAATTGCTATATTATGACCACATGAGACCACAAGAGGTTCCGCCATGAAGACAATGCAGGTTCGGGAAGCCAAGGCAGGGTTCTCGGCGCTCGTGGAAGCTGCGGAGAGCGGCGAGCCCACCATCATCACAAAGCACGGCAAGCCAGCAGCGGCTGTCATTTCGGTCGAGGACTTGCAAAAGCTATATCCAGCCAAGCGTCGAAACTTCGGGGAATTTCTTCTGACCTATCCGGGAGGGTTCGAGTTCGAAAGGAATGAGTCACCGTCGCGGGATATCGATCTTTGAGTGGCTATCTCCTCGATACTTCCATTTTATCGGCGTTCGCGCCTGGCAGGCTGCCGCTTGCGAAAGAAGTCGCCAATTGGATCGTAACGCAAGGTGAAAAGCAAACGCTCTTCATACCGGTTATTGCGATCACCGAAATCGAGAAAGGCATCCGCAAGCTCGATCGTACTGGGGCCACAAAGCGTGCGGAGAGTCTGGTTGTCTGGCTCAACGACATCATCGAAGGATTTGCAGATCAAATTCTGGGCATCAATACCGATATAGCCCGAAGAGCGGGCCGAATGGAGGAAGCAGTCTCTGCGAAAGGGAAGAACCCAGGCCTCGCGGACATACTGATCGCTGCTACGGCGGCAGCGAATGACCTTATCGTGGTTACGGCAAACGTCAGGCACTTTGAAGCGCTTGATGTTTGGTGCTGGAATATATTGCAAGACCCGCCCGGCCCCGACTAATCCATTCTCACAAAAAACTCTGCGGGTCGATGTCGACCTGCACCCGGACCGAGCCGCGCTGCTTCGGTCCGTTGGCGAGCATTGCCCTGATAAAACCTTGCATGTCGGCGCGCCGTTCGCCCTGGATCAGCAGACGGAAGCGGTGGCGGCCGCCGAGCAGCGACAGCGGGGCTTCCGCCGGCCCGAGCACGAACAGGTCCGACGCCTCCGGTGCCGCGCGGCGCAGGCCGCGTGCATGGCCTTCCGCCTCCGCCCGCGTCACCGCGCTTACGATGACGCCTGCCAACCGGCCGAAGGGCGGCAAGGCAGCGCGTTCGCGCTCCGAAATCTCGCGCTGGTAGAAAGACTCGGCATCGCCTGAGACGATCGCCCGCATCACCGGATGGTCGGGCTGGAAGGTCTGCAGCAGGCCAAGGCTCTTCTTGCCGGTGCGGCCGGCACGGCCGGTCACCTGGCTGAGCAGTTGAAACGTGCGCTCGGCGGCCCGCGGATCGCCATTGGCAAGGCCGAGATCGGCGTCGACGACGCCGACCAGCGTCATGTTCGGGAAATTGTGGCCCTTGGCGACCAGTTGCGTGCCGATGACGATATCGGCCTCGCCATTGGCGATTGCCTCCAGCTCCAGCCGCAATCGTCGTACACCGCCCATGATGTCCGACGACAGCACGATGGTGCGCGCCTCCGGGAAATGCGTCACGACCTCCTCGGCGATGCGTTCGACCCCCGGCCCGCAAGCCACCAGATGGTCGAGTGTGCCGCATTCCGGGCAGGCTTCGGGACGGCGCTCGTTGTGACCGCAGTGATGACACACCAACTGGCCGCGAAAGCGGTGTTCGACCAGCCAGGCCGAGCACACCGGACAGCCGAAGCGATGGCCGCAGACCCGGCACAGCGTCAGCGGCGCGTAGCCGCGCCGGTTGAGGAACAGCAGCGACTGCTCCTTCTTCTCCAGCGTCCGGCGCATATGGTCGATCAGCACCGGCGACAGAAATCCGCCACGGGCGGGCGGTGCGCGGCGCATGTCGATCGATTTGAGATCGGGAAGTGCCGCCTCGGCGAAGCGGGCGGAAAGCACAGCCCTGGCATAACGGCCCTGGCTGGCGTTGACCCGGCTCTCGACCGATGGCGTCGCGGACGCCAGGACGACGGGGAAGCCGCCTAAATGGCCGCGCACGACAGCCATGTCTCGCGCATTGTAGAAGACGCGGTCTTCCTGCTTGTAGGCGGGGTCGTGCTCCTCGTCGACGACGATCAGGCCAAGCTCCCGGAACGGCAGGAACAGCGCCGAGCGCGCGCCGGCAACGACGCGCACGCCGCCTTCCGCCACTTGCCGCCAGACCTTTTCACGCATTCGCGGTGGCAAATCCGAATGCCATTCGCCCGGCTTGGCGCCGAAACGTTGCTGGAAGCGTTCCAGAAAGGCATGCGTCAAGGCGATTTCCGGCAGCAGGATGAGCACCTGCTTGCCCTGCTCGAGCGCGGCCGCCACCGCCTCGAAATAAACCTCCGTCTTGCCCGAACCGGTGACGCCGTCGAGCAACGCGACATTGAACTCGCCGGCCGCGACATTGGCGCGCAGCATCGACGCGGCCTCGTTCTGGTCCGGCATCAGTTCGGGAGCGGCATAGCTGGGATCAGGCGCGGCCACCACCGGGCGCGGCGGGATCATCACCGTCTCGAACACGCCTTGCGCTTTCAGCCCCTCGATCACCGTCGACGATACGCCCGCGGCGTGCGCGAGCCCGGAGCGCGTCCAGGCCAGCCCGCCTTCGGCCGTCTCCAGCACGCGTGCCCTGGCATCGGTCATCCGGTCGGGCACGAGCAGGGTGCGCTGCAGTCCTTCGATCCAGGGTTCGGGATCAAAGGCCTCCGGCGCCCTGAGCAGCATGCGCGCCACCATGCCCGGCGGCGACAGCGTGTACTGCGCCACCCAGTCGACGAAGCGACGCATGGCGCGGTCGATTGGCGGACAGTCGAAAACCTGCTCGATCGGACGTAATTTCCTGGCATCGACCTGCTCGACCGCGCCGTCCCAGACAATGCCGGCGACCTGGCGCGGCCCAAGCGGCACGCGCACGATCGAACCCGGCACCACGCGCATGCCGGCCGGCACGGCATAGGTGTAGGGGCGTTCGGCCGGCATCGGCACCAGCACCGGCGCGGCCGCGACAAAGGGCGAATCTTCGATCATGAGGCGTGACCTTGCCCTGACTTTGGTCTAGATCAAAGAGCAACGCTGAACGTGCCTTCCCAAGCACGACGAAATCGTCAGGAGACCCGCCATGAAATTTTTTGCCGACACCGCCGATATCAAAGAGATCAAGGAACTGAACGATCTGGGACTGCTCGATGGCGTCACCACCAATCCCTCGCTGATCCTGAAATCGGGCGGCAAGATCATCGAGGTCACCAAGCAGATCTGCGACATCGTCGAAGGCCCGGTCTCGGCCGAGGTCGTGGCGACCGAGTTCAAGCAGATGATGGCCGAGGCCCAGGTGCTGGCCAAGATCGCGCCCAATATTGCCATCAAGGTGCCGCTGACGCTGGACGGCCTGAAGGCCTGCAAGACGATCCGCACCGAGATGAACCGCATGGTCAACGTCACGCTGTGCTTCTCGGCCACCCAGGCGCTGCTCGCGGCCAAGGCCGGCGCGTCCTTCATCTCGCCCTTCGTCGGCCGCATCGACGACACCGGCTCGGACGGCATGGAGCTGATCCAGGAGATCCGTCAGATCTACGACAATTACGATTTCCAGACCGAGATCCTGACCGCTTCCGTGCGCACGGTGAACCACGTCAAGCAGGCGGCTCTCATCGGCGCCGACGTCATCACCGCGCCGCCGGCGACGCTGAAGGCGCTGGTCAACCATCCGCTGACCGACAAGGGCCTGGCCGCCTTCCTCGCCGACTGGGCCAAGACCGGCCAGAAGATCGGCTGAGCGGTTCCACACCAGATACGAAGAAAGGCCGGGCAACCGGCCTTTTTCATGCGCTGCGGATCAAGAGCTGACCGCCCGGTCAGTCCGTGCCGTCGTCGGGGGGCGCGATAGGCGACGGGCGCTTGCCCGCCATGATCTCGCGCTTGCCGACATGGTTGGGTGCGCCGACCAGACCCTCCTTCTCCATGCGTTCGACCAGTGAAGCCGCGCGGTTGTAGCCGATGCCGAGGCGGCGCTGGATGTAGGACGTCGAACATTTCTTGTCGCGCAGTACCACCTTGACCGCCTCGTCATAGCTGGAATCACCATCCTCGGCGGCTACGGCTCCCTTGTCGAAGACCGCCCCCTGGTCGCCTTCCTCTTCCTCTTCATCCTCGTCGGCCGTCACGGTCTCCAGATATTCGGGACGGCCCTGCGCCTTCAGATGCGCCACGACATGCTCGACCTCGGCGTCGGAAACAAAGGGGCCGTGCACACGGGCAATGCGCCCGCCGCCCATCATGTGCAGCATGTCGCCCTGGCCGAGCAGCTGCTCGGCGCCCTGCTCGCCCAGGATGGTGCGGCTGTCGATCTTGGAGGTGACCTGGAAGGAGATGCGGGTCGGGAAATTGGCCTTGATCGTGCCGGTGATGACATCGACCGAAGGCCGCTGCGTTGCCATGATCAGGTGGATGCCGGCGGCGCGCGCCATCTGCGCCAGGCGCTGGATGGCGCCTTCGATCTCCTTGCCGGCAACCATCATGAGGTCGGCCATCTCGTCGACGATGACGACGATGTAGGGCATCGGGGCGAGATCGATTTCCTGCTGTTCGAACAGCGGCTCGCCGGTGCCCTTCTCGAAGCCGGCCTGCACGGTCATGACGACCGTCTCGCCCTTGTCGCGGGCTTGGGCGGCGCGCTCATTGTAGCCGTCGATGTTGCGCACGCCGAGCCGCGCCATCTTGCGATAGCGATCCTCCATCTCGCGCACCGCCCATTTGAGCGCGGTAACGGCCTTCTTGGGATCCGTGACGACGGGGGTCAGAAGGTGCGGGATACCGTCATAGACGGAGAGCTCAAGCATTTTCGGGTCGACCATGATCAGCCGGCATTCTTCCGGCTTCAACCGGTAGAGCAGCGACAGGATCATGGTGTTGATGGCGACCGACTTGCCGGAGCCGGTGGTGCCGGCGACGAGCAGGTGCGGCATTTTCGCCAGCTCGGCAATGACAGGTTCGCCGCCGATCGTCTTGCCAAGGCAAAGCGCCAGCTTGCAACTGGTCTTGCGGAAGCCCTGCGATTCGATCAGTTCGCGGAAATAGACGGTCTCGCGGGTCTCGTTCGGCAGCTCGATACCGATGACATTGCGGCCGGGCACCACGGCGACGCGCGCCGAGACCGCCGACATCGAGCGGGCGATATCGTCGGCGAGGCCAATGACGCGCGACGACTTGACACCCGGCGCCGGCTCGAACTCGTAGAGGGTAACGACCGGGCCAGGGCGAACGTGGATGATCTCGCCGCGAACGCCGAAATCCTCCAGCACGCTTTCCAGGAGATCGGCATTCTGCTCGAGCCGCTCCTGCGACATGTAGAAGCCCTGCCCTTCCGGCGGCTGCTGCAGCAGTTCCTCCGAGGGGAGCTCGTAGCTTTCGCCCGTCACCGGCCGCGCAACCTTGCCAGCCATGGGCAGCGACGGCCCGCGCACGGTGGCAACGGTTTCCTCCACGCGCTGCACAAGTGGGGCGGCGCTGCTTGCGGCAGATGCGACCACTGCCGTCGTCCGACCCTGCCGGACAGCCCTGCCCGCCGGAACGGGCGGCTCGACCAAGGCTTTGTTGGAGTTGGCCGGAAAGACGTCCGGCAGTGCGGACGAGGCCTGGCCCGGAGGGCATTCGATGACACGGAACAAGGCGGTGACATCGGCCACGGCGGACGCGGGAATGTCGGCCCGCGCCGCGGCGACCGGCGCAGCCGCGACCGGTACACGCGAAACCGGGCTGACTGAGCGGAGCGGCGACGTCACGTCAACCAGGAGGGGAGCCAAGCCCTCGAAGAAGGCGTGATCCGAAAGATAGGGCCGCCGGGGTTTTTCAGCGGTGGCTGTCTTGACCGGCGCGCCATTCACGACAGCGGGCGCCGGGCGCGTGGCCGCTCGTGCCGTTGCGGGCATCTTCGGGGCCGCCGGCTGAACACCTTGCGACGTCTCGCCGCCGCGCGCCGGCTGAGCGGACGCGGCCGGTGACGGTCCGCGATGCATGACGGCGCCAGGCCCGACCTGCTCTTTAGGGAGTGCCTGCGGGCCGCCCTGCGCGGCAACCTCGTCATGCGGCTGGCGGTGCTTGGGCTCATAATCCGGCGTGCGTGTAAAACGCACATTGGGCGCAAGGAAAAAATACTCTTGCCAGGCAGGGCTTTCGGTGTCGCCCTGCGGGAAAGCATTGTCCGCCGCGGGTTTCCCGTTCGGCCCGACGGAGGGTCTGCGGTCGTCGCCGGGATCGGCTACCCGCCCGGAATGGCCCGCATGCGAAGCACCGGACTGGCGGACATCCGCCTTGCCGCGCGGGCCGCCGGAGCGCTCTCTGTCCGGGTCATCGGGCGAAGCTGCGTGCAACGAATTGACCCGAGAAAAACGCCTGGCTTCCATGCTCAAGACTCACTGTGGAACGTCTGCTGAGCAATAGGGAGCGAGTGGTTAACAGTTGCTTCCGTCAGCGCTGTTGGAGCGAGCGAAAAATATCTTTCGCGGCGATGCCGAACGATACGGATTCGAGCGCTGGATCGTATTCGACGATCATCCATGTATGCGGGCCGAGCATGTGCACGCGCCGGCCCTTGGCCATCGGGAAACAGCCGGGGGCACCAGGATCGAGAGGACGTCTTTCGTGAACGAAGAGTGGCGCTAGCTGGCTGCCTTGCCGTGACGGGCCAGATCCTGCGCGATGGACAGTTGCAGGGCTTCGGCCAGTTCGCGCGCGGCACGGTTCTCGGCGTCGATCTGCGCCCGGTACGAGGCAAATTCCTGACGCGGCCTGTCGAAGGACGAGGTGATCGCCCGCCTGCCGACCGCGATCACCGCGCCGGTTTTCGCATCGGTCAGCGTGTAGCCGGCGGTCAGCGTCACCGAACCGGCGGTCGGCTCGTCCTGATCGGTTCCAACCTGGACGAGTGCCGAGGATTCAACGGCTTCGGTCACGCCGAGATCGAGCGAATAAAGCGGCGAAGCCGGTTCGCCGGCGCCGCGCCCGAACCCGAAGATCAGATTGTTGCGCACCTGCTGGGCATAACGCGTCCGGACCGGCTTGACTGCGATCGACGCCATCTCGGCATTGGCGGTGGAGCCGGTCGACAGCGGCGCGCTCGAATAGAGCGGCCGCACCTGACAGGCCGAGACGAGCGCAAGCGAGCCGACAAGACCGGCAAGCGCGATGCGGCGCAGCAAACGGCTCAACTCTGTCTTTTCCCGATCAGGCAACGACATTGACGATCCTCTGCGGCACGATGATCACCTTGCGCGGAGCCTTGCCTTCAAGTGCCTTCTGCACGAAGTCGAGAGCCAAGACCGCTTTTTCGACCGCACCTTGGTCCGCGTCGCGGGCAATTGTCAAATCCCCCCGCTTCTTGCCGTTGACCTGTACCGGATAGGTGACTTCATTGTCGACGACCAGCGCCGGATCGAAGACCGGCCACGGCCGTTCGGCCACCAGATCGCTGCCGCCCAGCGTCTCCCAGCACTCTTCGGCAAGGTGCGGCATCACAGGCGCGATCAGGTGCACCATGATCTCGACGGCCTCGCGGCAGGCGTTTTTCAGCGCCGGATCGGCCTTGCCTTCCGCCACCTCGTTGAGCGGGGTGGTCAGCGCGTTGGCCAGTTCATAGATGCGGGCGATGGCACGGTTGAAGGCGAGCTTCTCGATGTCTTCGCCGACCGCCTTCAGGATCTTGTGCGCGGCCTTGGAAACCGCCCCGGCCTCGCCATCATTGGCCGCCTTGGGTGCGATGCCAGCCAGCGTCTCGGCCGCCGTCGACACCAGGCGCCAGATGCGCTGCATGAAGCGATGCGCGCCGGCGGCCCCTTCGTCGGTCCACTCGACATCGCGTTCGGGCGGTGAATCCGACAGCATGAACCACCGCGCCGTGTCGGCGCCGTAGCCATCGGTGATGTCTTCCGGGCTCACCGTGTTCTTTTTCGACTTCGACATCTTCTCGAGCGGGCCGATGGTGACCGCCTCGCCCGTCGCGATGTCGATGGCGCGGCGCTTGCCGTCGACTTCCTCCAGACGCACTTCGGTCGGCGCCAGCCAGCGGCCATTCGATGCCGAGCCGACACGGTAGGTTTCGTGCACCACCATGCCTTGCGTGAACAGGCCCTTGAACGGCTCGGCCATGTCGACATGGCCGGTCTCGCGCATGGCGCGGGTGAAGAAGCGCGAATAGAGCAGATGCAGGATCGCATGCTCGATGCCGCCAATATACTGATCGACCGCCAGCCACTCGTTCGCTGCCTTGGGATCGGTCGGATCATGCGCCCAGGGCGCCGTGAAGCGGGCGAAATACCAGGACGAGTCGACGAACGTGTCCATCGTGTCGGTTTCGCGCCGCGCGTCCTTGCCGCATTGCGGGCATTTCACATGCCGCCAGGTCGGGTGACGATCGAGCGGATTGCCCGGCCGGTCGAAATCGACGTCGTCCGGCAGCTTGACCGGTAGGTCGGCCTTCGGCACCGGCACCACGCCGCAATCCTCGCAATGGATCATCGGGATCGGGCAGCCCCAGTAGCGCTGGCGCGAAATGCCCCAGTCGCGCAGGCGGAAATTCACCTTGCGCTCGGCCATCGGCCGGTTGCCGATCGTCTTCTGTTCCAGCAGGTTCGCGACCTCGTCGAAAGCCCGGTCCGGCTTCATGCCGTCGAGGAAGCGCGAATTGATCATCGCGCCATCGTCGACATAGGCCTCGTCGATGATCTGGAAAGCCGACGGATTCTCGCCGTCCGGCATCACCACCGGCACCACTGGCAAGCCGTATTTGTTGGCGAAGTCGAGGTCGCGCTGGTCATGCGCCGGGCAACCGAAGATGGCGCCGGTGCCGTATTCCATCAGCACGAAATTGGCGACATAGACCGGCAGCGTCCAGGTATCGTCGAAGGGATGAACGACGCGGATACCGGTATCGAAGCCCTTCTTCTCGGCCGTCTCGAGCGCCGCCACCGAAGTGCCCATATGGCGCACTTCGTCGATGAACTTCGCCAGCGCCGGATTGGTCGCCGCGGCCTTCTTGGCCAGCGGGTGATCAGCGGCGATCGCCATGAACGAGGCGCCGAAAATGGTGTCGGGCCGCGTCGTGTAGACTTCCAGCTCATGCTCGCCGGCAATTTCCGAGGCCAGCGGCCAGCGGATCAGCAAGCCTTCCGAACGGCCGATCCAGTTCTGCTGCATCAGCTTCACTTTTTCGGGCCATTCGTCGAGGCCGTCGAGCGAATCCAGCAAGTCCTGGGCAAAGTCGGTGATCTTGAAGAACCATTGCGTCAGCTCGCGCTGTTCGACCAGCGCGCCGGAGCGCCAGCCGCGCCCGTCGATGACCTGCTCGTTGGCGAGCACCGTCATGTCCTCCGGGTCCCAGTTGACCTTGGAAGATTTGCGCGTCACCAGCCCCTTCGCGACGAAGTCGAGGAACAGCATCTGCTGGCGGTGGTAGTAATCGACGTCGCAGGTGGCGAATTCGCGCGCCCAGTCCAGCGACAGGCCCATCACCTTGAGCTGCTCGCGCATGGTGGCGATGTTCTGGTAGGTCCACTCCTTGGGATGAACCTTGTTCTGCATGGCCGCGTTCTCGGCCGGCATGCCGAAGGCGTCCCAGCCCATCGGATGCAGCACGTTGAAGCCCTTGGCCCGCTTGTAGCGCGCCACCACGTCGCCCATCGTATAATTGCGGGTATGGCCGATATGGATACGCCCCGACGGATAGGGGAACATCTCCAGCACGTAGTATTTCGGGCGCGGATCGTCATTGCGCGCTTCGAAAAGCTTCTTTTCGGCCCAGGCCTTCTGCCATTTGGGTTCTGACGCGCGCGGATTGTATCGTTCGGTTGCCATGGGACGTTTTTCACTTAAAAGCATGCGAACTGCGGGCAAGAGCCCGGCAGTTCACGAAATGTGGTCCGGGTGTTCACCATGGTTTGGCAAACCCGTCAACCATATGGGCATCGCGGCTGACAAAAACGCGGGTCAAACAGCGGGATTTGCATATGGGCGACACCGTTCAGCAGTTTTTCGCGGTCAAGGCGAAAATCGCCGCCGCCGAGCAGGAGGCCGGCCGTGAAGCCGGCGCGGTGACGCTGGTGGCGGTCTCCAAGACCTTCGACGCCGTCGATATCCAGCCGGTGATCGAGGCCGGCCAACGCGTCTTCGGCGAGAACCGCGTCCAGGAAGCACAAGGCAAATGGCCAGCGCTGACGGAGGCTTTCCCCGACATTGAATTGCACCTGATCGGTCCGCTGCAGTCGAACAAGGCCAAGGAGGCGGTGGCGCTGTTCGACGTGATCGAGACCATCGACCGCGACAAGATCGCCGCCGAGCTCGCCAAGGAAATTGCCAGGCAAGGCCGTGCGCCAAAGCTCTATGTCCAGGTGAATACCGGTTCCGAACCGCAGAAAGCCGGCATCGAACCGCGCGAGGCGATCGCCTTCATCAAGCGCTGCCGGGAAGTTCATGGCCTCGCCATCGAAGGCCTTATGTGTATTCCGCCGGCGGACGAGAATCCCGGCCCGCATTTCGCACTGCTGGAAAAAATGGCGAGAGAGGCCGGCGTCGCCAAACTGTCGATGGGCATGTCCGGCGACTACGAGACCGCGATCGCCTTCGGTGCCACCAGCGTCCGCGTGGGTTCGGCGATCTTCGGCAACCGCTAGTCACTTAGGCCAGCCCGGCTAGTTCATTGCCCCAGCGCTTGAAACGAAACGTACCGTTCCTATTTGTCCCGATGTCACCACACATCCTCCTGGAGCATCACGATGCGTTATAATCAGCTTGGAAATACCGGGCTTTTCGTCTCCGAACTTTGCCTCGGCACCATGACCTTCGGCGCCGCCGGCCAGAACGCCCAATGGGGCCTGATCGCCAGCCTCGACCAGAAGGGCGTCAACGAAATCGTCGGCCGCTCGATCGCCGCCGGCGTCACCTTCTTCGACACGGCCGACGTGTATTCCGTCGGCGAGTCCGAACGCCTGCTCGGCCAGTCGCTTAGGGATCTCGGTGTTGCCAGGTCGAACGTGGTCATCGCCACCAAGGTCCATGCCGCCATGGGCGACGGGCCGAACCAGCGCGGCTCCTCGCGCGGCCACATCATGGATTCGATCGATGCCAGCCTCGAACGGCTGCAACTCGACTACATCGATCTCTATCAGTTGCACGGCACCGACGCGGTGACGCCGATCGACGAAACGCTGCGGGCACTCGATGATCTCGTCGCAAGTGGCAAGGTTCGCTATGTCGGCGTGTCCAACTGGCAGGCCTGGCGCATCGCCAAGGCGCTCGGCATCGCCGACCGCAAGGGCTTTGCCCGCTTCGAGACCATCCAGTCCTATTATTCGATCGCCGGCCGCGACCTCGAGCGCGAGATCGTGCCGCTGATCAACGAGGAGAAGCTCGGCCTGATGGTGTGGTCGCCGATGGCCGGCGGGCTGCTGTCGGGCAAATACGGCCCCGGCGCGCCGGGCAACGGCGAAGGCCGCCGCGCGTCCTTCAACTTCCCGCCGGTCAACGAGGACCGCGCCTGGGCAGCGGTCGCCGTCATGCGCGAGGTCGCGAAAAAGCATGAAGTCAGCGTCGCCACCGTGGCGCTCGGCTATGTCCTGGCCAAGCCTTTCGTCATGAGTGTGATCATCGGCGCCAGCCGCATGGACCAGCTCGAGCAGAACCTCGCCGCCACCAGCCTCAAGCTCGATGCCGACGACCTCGCCAGGCTGGACGAAGTGAGCGCCTTGCCGGCCGAATATCCCGGCTGGATGGTCGAACGCCAGGGCGCCGGCCGTCGTCCGGCGCCTTTCGTCCCGAAGGCATAGCCCTACCGCAAGCCAGCCTTTTCGAAGCCGCGTGTCCCATGGACGCGCGGCTTCGATTACAGCCGGACGGTCTCGGCAAGAAAGTCGAGAAAGGCCCGCACACGTGCAGGCAGGTGTTTGCCCTGGCCGACATAGACGGCATGCGTCGGCTCTTCGTCGCCGGGGTTGAAGTCTTCCAGCAGCGGCACCAGCCGGCCGGCGGCAATGTCGGGCTCGACATGCCAGCGCGCCAGCCGCGCAATGCCCGCCCCTGATAGGGCGGACAGCCGCATCGCCTCGCCATCGCTCACCGTGGCAGTGCCTGCGATCGGGACCATGACCGGTACGCCGGCCGCGTCGATGAACGGCCAGCCGTCGATGTATCGGACGAAACCGAAGGCAAGCATGTTGTGACGACCGAGATCGCCGGGCGCCAGCGGCGTGCCGCGCGCTTCGAGATAGGCAGGCGCGGCAACCACCACCATCCGGCTCTGGCCGAGCTTGCGCGCCACCAGTCGTGACTCGCGAAGCGGCCCGGCGCGGATCGCGACATCGGCGCGCTCTTCCAACAGATCGATCACGCTGTCGGTCAGCACAGCCTCGACGAAAATCTCCGGATACCGTTCCAGAAAGCGCGGCAGCAGTGCCATTAGCCGGTGTTGGCCAAACGGCACATAGGCATTGACCCTCAGCCGCCCGCGCGGCGCCGCACCCGCTGCCGCTTCCCGCTCGGCGGCATCGAGGTCAGTCAGGACGCGCACGCCGCTGTCGTAGAAGGCCGTCCCTTCCGGCGTGAGCTGGAGCTTGCGCGTCGAGCGGCTGACAAGCCGCGCGCCAAGCCGTGTTTCGAGCCGCGCGATCAGCTTGCTCACCGCCGACGGTGTCATGCGCAGCCGCCGCGCCGCGGCCGAGAAGCTCCCCGCTTCGACGACGCGTACGAAGACTTCGATCTCGCCGGAGCGGTTGATATCGGGCCTGGCCATCTGTGAATCTATTTCACAGGAAATATGCCTTGGGCAAGTCTGGTTCACAACATGGCGGATCACGATCTTCCGGGCCGGGCGCGGACTGGGCGTCCTTTGCTGACAGATGGGACCGACCGCTATGCCTCTTGCTCTCTATGCCCTCGCTGCCGGTGCCTTTGGCATCGGTGTCACCGAATTCGTCATCATGGGCCTCCTCATAGATGTCAGTAAGGATCTTGGTGTGTCGATCTCGGCCGCTGGCCAATTGATCTCGGGTTACGCGCTCGGTGTAGTCATCGGTGCACCCCTGTTGACCATCGCTACAGGCAACTGGCCGCGCAAAACCGTGCTGCTGGCGCTGATGGCGATCTTCACGATTGGCAACCTCGCCTGTGCGCTGGCGCCAGATTACTGGACGCTGATGGGTGCCCGTATCATCACCGCCTTTGCCCATGGCACTTTCTTCGGCGTTGGCTCGGTGGTCGCCACCGGTCTGGTCGCGCCCAACAGGAAGGCTTCGGCGATCGCGCTGATGTTCACTGGGCTCACCATCGCCAACATCCTCGGCGTACCCTTCGGCACCTGGCTCGGCCAGGCCTTTGGCTGGCGCGCGACCTTCTGGGCGGTGACCGCGGTAGGCCTCGCGGCCTTCGCCGTCATCCTGGCCCTGGTGCCGCGCGGCCAGGCAGCGCTCGAGAAGAGCGATTTGCGCACCGATCTCGCCGTGCTGCGTCGCACGCCCGTGCTGCTCGGCCTCGCCACGACGGTGCTCGGCTATGCCGGCGTCTTCGCGGTCTTCACCTACATCGCCCCGTTGCTCACCGAGATCAGCGGCTTCAGGGAAGCGGCCGTGTCGCCGATCCTGCTCGTCTTCGGCGGTGGCCTCATCGCCGGCAATCTCGCCGGCGGCAAGATCGCCGATCGCTGGCTGGTGCCGGCGGTGCTCGGCAGCCTCGTGGTGCTGGCGCTGGTGCTTGCCACGATGAGCTTCGCCATCCACAGCCAGGTCATGGCCGTGATCTATGTCGGCCTGCTCGGCGCGGCCGCCTTCGCCACCGTGGCGCCGCTGCAGATGTGGGTGCTGGAGAAGGCGCAAGGCGCCGGCCAAAGCCTGGCCTCGTCGTTCAACATCGCCGCCTTCAATCTCGGCAATGCGGCCGGCGCCTGGCTTGGCGGCACGGTCATCGCCCACGGCCTTGGGCTGGATTCGCTCACCTGGGTCGCCGCCCTGCTGCCGCTGGCGGCACTCGCCGTGGCCGGACTGGCGCTTCGCCTCGATCGTGGCACCACATCAGGCGCGCCTGCCACCGTCCGGTCGTGACATCAGCCGACACCCGAATCGCCTCCCCTCTTCACAAACCACCAGGAGCAAGAAAATGGACTATCGACGTCTCGGCGCATCGGGCCTGAAAGTCCCGGCGCTCTCATTCGGCGCCGGAACTTTCGGCGGTTCCGGCCCTCTGTTCGGTGCCTGGGGCAACAGCGACGCCAGCGAAGCGCGGCGCCTCATCGACATCTGCCTCGAGGCCGGCGTCAATTTGTTCGACACCGCCGACGTCTATTCGAACGGCGCCTCGGAGGAGGTGCTCGGCGAAGCGATCAAGGGCCGCCGCGACGCGGTGCTGATCTCGACCAAGACCGCACTGCCGATGGGTGACGGACCGGCCGACTATGGCTCATCGCGCTCGCGGCTGATCAAATCGGTCGACGCCGCGCTGAAGCGCCTCGGCACCGATTATATCGACCTGCTGCAGTTGCACGCCTTCGATGCCGGGACGCCGATCGAGGAAGTTCTGTCGACGCTGGACGGCCTCGTTCGCTCCGGCAAGCTGCGCTATGTCGGCGTCTCCAACTTCTCCGGCTGGCAAGTGATGAAGTCGCTCGGCCTGGCGGAGAAGCACGGCTACCCACGCTATGTCGCGCATCAGGTCTACTACTCGCTGCTCGGCCGCGACTATGAATGGGAGTTGATGCCGCTCGGCCTCGACCAGGGCCTCGGCGCGCTGGCGTGGAGCCCGCTCGGCTGGGGCCGCCTGACCGGCAAGATCCGCCGCGGCCAGCCCTTGCCGGAAAAGAGCCGGCTGCACGAGACCGCCAGCTTCGGCCCGCCGGTCGGGGATGAGCACCTCTATCGGGTCATGGATGCGCTCGACGCGGTGGCCGAGGAAACCGGCAAGACGGTTCCGCAGATCGCGATCAACTGGCTGCTGCGGCGCCCGACCGTCTCCTCCGTCATCATCGGCGCCCGCAACGAGGAGCAACTGCGCCAGAACCTCGGCGCCGTCGGCTGGACGTTGACGACCGAGCAGGTGAAAAAACTCGACGCCGCAAGCGAAGTCACCGCGCCATACCCCTATTTCCCCTATCGGCGTCAGGAAGGCTTTGCCCGGCTGAACCCGCCGGCGGTTTGATTGAGGCCGCTAACGAGGTAGGCCGAGGGATAGCGCCCCCCTCTGGCCTGCCGGCCATCTCCCCCTCGTGGGGGGAGATCGGATGCCGCGATGGCTTTCGCCAATGTCGAACGTTGACAGAGCGGCGGCATCACCGAACCAGCCAATCTCCCCACTTGAGGGGAATATGTCCGGCAGGACAGAGGGGGGCGCCGTAGGGTGCCTACCTCAACAGCCATCGTCGCGTTGCCATCGTTCAGTGCAGCACGAACTCGCCATCCACCTTGCGCCACTCGTTCGGCGCGATCAGCTTCTGGTGCGTGTAGCTGACCGAATGCAGCGGCCCGTCGAGCTTGGCCTTCCAGAATTCGATGAACCTGATCAGCACTGGAAACTTCGGAGCGATGTCGTAGTCCTGCCAGACGAAGCTCTGCAGGAGATGCGGGTGGTCGGGAAAATGATAAAGAATCTTGGCCGTGGTCAGGCCGTAGCCTTTGAGCATCAGGTCCATTTCAAGATGGTCGCGCATTGCGGTCCCCAAGGTTGATTCTCCTGTCCTCCCAAGCACCAATTGTGCGCGCCGTTACTTAACTGTCTATTGATTTTTCTTGATCGCAGAACGAACTTTTCCCACAAAAACATGCAGTTAGCAGCGAACCGCGTCGAGTGCTGACAGCCTCGAAAAGCGCCCCTGCGGCATCCCGCCACGCGAATCCAACGTCTAATGTTGCCGTCGCGGCGGAACTGGTAATAATGCCGCCGAATTCGCGGCTGCGTCGCCGCGATCCCGCGGGCGTTTCAAGCCCGCGGATTGGTTCGGGAGGAAAGCCAAGAAATGTCCGAGGTTCATGTCCATCGCGTCCAGCCGGCGTGGAAGAAGAACGCGCTGATCGACAATGACACTTACCTCAAATGGTATGCCGACAGCGTGAAGAACCCGGACAAGTTTTGGGGCAAGCACGGCAAGCGGATCGACTGGTTCAAGCCCTTCTCCAAGGTCAAGAACACCTCCTTCGACGGCAAGGTCTCGATCAAGTGGTTCGAGGATGGCCAGACCAACGTCTCGTATAATTGCATCGACCGCCACCTGAAGAAGCGCGGCGACCAGACCGCCATCATCTGGGAAGGCGACAACCCCTACGACGACAGGAAAGTCACCTACAACGAGCTCTACGAGCATGTCTGCCGGCTTGCCAATGTGATGAAGAAGCACGGCGTCAAAAAAGGCGACCGCGTCACTATCTACATGCCGATGATCCCGGAGGCGGCTTACGCGATGCTGGCCTGCACGCGTATCGGCGCCATCCATTCGGTCGTCTTCGGCGGCTTCTCGCCGGACGCCTTGGCCGGCCGCATCGTCGACTGCGAATCGACCTTCGTCATCACATCGGATGAGGGTCTGCGCGGAGGAAAACCCATTCCTCTGAAGGAGAACACCGACAAGGCGATCGACGTTGCCGCCAAGCACCATGTCAAGGTCAAGACCGTCGTGGTCGTGCGCCGCACGGGCGGCAAGATCGGCTGGGCGCCGGGGCGCGATGTCTGGTATCACGACGAAGTCGCGACGGTGAAGCCTGAGTGCAAGCCGGAGAAGATGAAGGCCGAGGATCCTCTGTTCATCCTCTACACGTCGGGCTCGACCGGCAAGCCGAAAGGCGTGCTTCACACCACCGCCGGCTATCTCGTCTACGTGTCGATGACGCACCAATATGTCTTCGACTGTCATGACGGCGACATCTACTGGTGCACCGCCGATGTCGGCTGGGTGACCGGCCACAGCTACATCGTCTATGGACCGCTCGCCAACGGCGCCACCACGCTGATGTTCGAGGGTGTGCCGAACTACCCCTCGCAGTCGCGCTTCTGGGAAGTCATCGACAAGCACAAGGTCAACATCTTCTACACCGCCCCGACAGCGCTGCGCGCGCTGATGGGCGCCGGCGACGCGCATGTCACCAAGACATCGCGAAAATCGCTGCGCGTGCTGGGCTCGGTCGGCGAGCCGATCAACCCGGAAGCCTGGGAGTGGTATTTCAACGTCGTCGGCGACGGCAAGGTGCCGATCGTCGACACATGGTGGCAGACCGAGACCGGCGGCATCCTGATTACGCCGCTGCCGGGCGCTACCGACCTCAAGGCAGGCTCGGCGACACGGCCTTTCTTCGGCGTCCAGCCGCAACTGGTCGACAGCGAGGGCAAGGTGGTGGACGGTGCGGCCGACGGCAACCTCTGCATCACAGATTCCTGGCCGGGCCAGATGCGCACCGTCTATGGCGATCACGACCGTTTCGTGCAGACCTATTTCTCCGCCTACAAGGGAAAATATTTCACGGGTGACGGCTGCCGCCGCGATGCGGACGGCTACTACTGGATCACCGGCCGCGTCGACGACGTCATCAATGTCTCAGGCCACCGCATGGGCACGGCCGAGGTCGAATCGGCTCTGGTCAGCCATGACAAGGTTTCCGAGGCCGCCGTGGTCGGCTATTCCCATGACATCAAGGGCCAGGGCATCTATTGCTATGTCACGCTGATGGCCGGCGAGCAGCCGAGCGAGGAGTTGCGTAAGGAACTCGTCGCCCATGTCCGCAAGGAGATCGGCGCCATCGCCACGCCCGACAAGATCCAGTTCGCGCCCGGCCTGCCCAAGACGCGTTCGGGCAAGATCATGCGCCGCATCCTGCGCAAGATCGCCGAGGACGATTTTTCCGCACTCGGCGACACCTCGACGCTTGCCGATCCGGCCGTGGTCGACGACCTCATCGCCAACCGGCAGAACAAGAAGGGCTGATGCGGGAAGACGCGGCATTGGGCACCGTCACCCAGTTGTGGCGCTATCCGGCGAGTTCGCTCGCCGGCGAGCGCCAGGGCGCCATCCTGATCGGCACCGACAGCATCGAGGGCGACCGTATGTTCGGCCTCGTCGACATCTCGGACAACGAGATCGCCCGGCCCGATCGTGACGCCAAATGGCACAAGGTGCCGCGCATCCGCACCCGGCTGAGCCGCGGCGGCGAATTGGAAATCGCCATCCCCGATGGCGACTGGCTCGCCGCACCCAGCGCCGAATGCGACCGCGCCGTGTCGGCCTATCTCGGCTTCGGCGCCTCGATCCGGCCGTTCCGCAGGGAGAATGCCGCAGGCTATGACGGTCCACTGACCACGGAGCGGTATCGCAAGGCGCCGATCCATCTCCTGACCACGGCATCGCTAGCGCGGCTGGAGGAACTGCATCCGGAAGGGGCCGCCGATCCCCGCCGCTTCCGCCCCAACATCGTCGTCGACATCGCTCCGGTCGACGGCTCGTTTCCCGAAACCGAATGGATCGGCCGCAAGCTCGCCATCGGCGACCTCGTCTTGACCATCTCCGAGCCATGCCGCCGCTGCGGCTTCACCATCATCGCCCAGGACGGTTTCGACAATGATCCAGGGATCCTGCGCAATCTGGTCCGCCACAACGCCCACAATCTCGGCGTCTATTGCACCGTCGACCAGCCCGGCCGTGTCGAGATCGGCGCGCCGATGCGGTTTGTCTGACCTGCCGACCCAAGCCTACCGATAAAGATCCGCCCGCGTCGGTGGCAGGCCGCTCGGGCCTCGCGCGCGTTTGGTGGCGACGGTCTGGAATATCTGCGCCGAGGCGCGTTCGAAGATGATGGAGCAGCCGCTCAGGTAAAGCAGCCACAGCCGCGCTTTGGCTTCGCCGACCTCGGCGATCGCCTCGCCGAACCGCGCCTGCAGACGCTCGGCCCACAGCCTGCAGGTGCGGGCATAGTGCTCGCGCAAATTCTCGACATCGTAGACGAGGAAGCCGTGCGCTTCGAGATTGCCTAGCGTCATGCCGATCGTGTCGAGCTCGCCACCCGGGAAGATGTATTTGATCAGCGCCTTGTATTCCGGCCCCTTGCGCAGGGTCTTCTTGATGTCGCCCTTGCTGCGCCTTGTGATGGCGTGATGCAGATAGATGCCGCCCGGTTTCAGCAGCCGGTGGACAGCGGAAAAGTAGGCCGCATGGTTTGCCAGGCCCAGATGCTCGAACATACCGATGGACGATATCTTGTCGAAGGTGCCGGTGAGCTCTGCGTAGGACTTTATCTCGATGGTGATCTTGTCCTCCAGACCCTCGGCGCGAATGCGCTCACGGGCTAGCGAGGTCTGGGCCTGCGACAGCGAGACGCCGTGTCCGACGACACCATAATTTTTCGCGGCGTGGATCAGCATCGCGCCCCAGCCGCAGCCGATGTCGAGCAATCTTTCACCGGGTTTCAGCCGAAGCTTGCGGCAGATATGGTCGAGCTTGTCGACCTGCGCCTCGTCGATGCCGTTTGCGAAATCCTGGAAATACCCGCAGCTATAGACCATGCGCTCGTCGAGAAAGAGCCCGTAGAAGGCATTCGAGATATCATAGTGATGCTGGATCGCCTCCTTGCTGGAGCCGCTGACGAACGGGTTGCGACCGGCGAGATCAACCCGCGACGCCATCTGCTTTCTCGAAAACAGCACCGCCGGCAAGTCACGCAGAAGCGCCCGTTTCGGCAATGCCTTCAGCTTCGACCGCAACTTGCCCGTCGAAGGCAGGGCGTAGAAATCGAACAGCGATCCATCCTCGATGTCGACTGCCTTGGAAATCCACATCTCGATAAGGGTCGACAGGGACGGTCGGCGAACGATCTGCCAGACAATGTCGTGGTCGTTGATGACCAGCACGGGGCCGGTGGCGGGGCCGATCCGCTCGCCGGTCCACAGCCTGACCGCGAAGCCGGGCTTCACCGCCTCGACTACCGTTCGAACGATGCGCGCAGCTCTTTCGGTGGCGTCCATACCCTTCCCCGCTGTCGATGGCTCAATCTTGTCCGTTCGGGACCTGGATCGCAAGCCAAAGCATGCGGCGCCATCTTCCGGCAAGGACGCCTTTTTCAGCATGGCACTTGTCATTTGCTGCAACGCACCCCATCATGAGGGTGTGTTCAACAAATCGAAAGGAGGTGATCCGATGTCGAGTGATTTCGTTTTCCAGAACGTGGCCTCAGCGGATTGCACTTTCGGGAAGCAGTCTTCCCGTTAAGGCGCGAGATGCGCGGCGGGTGACGTGAACGTCACCGCCATTGAGCCGCGCCATGGACGGAAACACGGAAGGCCGCCGGCTTCGAAAGAAGCGGCGGCCTTTTCCGTTTGGGCCCGGTCCTACTTCGTCAAAGCAAGGGTTTCGATGTTGCGGGCGATTGTCTGAAACGCCGAATCCAGTTCGGCGCCATCGGCGGCCTGGTAGAAGTGCTTGACCGACCCGGTATCGGGGCTGGCACAATTCTGGAGTGTCGAAGCTGCATTCGTCTCATCGAGTTTGAAGCCGATCGTGAAGATCTCTATGCCTTTGTCGCGCATGGCGGCGCAGAGTTTTGTCGCGGCGGTGCGGGTCGTTTCCTTGCCGGCATCGTTATAGACTCCGCCAACGCTGGTCGCGTCGAAATAGGATAGGTTGAATTCTCCGTCTGTCATAAGGATCGCGTACTTACCAACTTTCTTGGGATCGAATTTGGCTGGCCGCTGAGAGGCATTGAGCACGCCGCCCCAGCTTTCCGACAGCATATACCAGGTCCATTGAACGCCGATGTGGCCGGCAGTACCCCCCGAGGCGCCAAGATTCTTGATGACATTCTTGAGCGTGGCGACGTCAGCCGTCAAAGGGACGAGTGCGGCGGCCGGGCAAGCCGCTGTGTTTGTGTTTGCAGCGAAGCTCGACAAAAGATAGTCGCGGTTGACCATGCTGGAGCCAGGACCCGCGTCCGAATATTGATCGGTCCCCTTGCGTTCGGTGGCGCAATTGTCCGGACGCGGGGATGCCGAAGCAGGTTGAGCGCTCGCATTGCCGGGCGCCTGCTTGCGCTGACTGGCATTGGCTTCCACATAGACGCTGCTGGCCGCAAGTTGGCCGGTATTGACCGAGTTGGCGTAGGGCACGATGGAGAGGCGAACGCGCGGCTTGTTCGGGTCCTGAGTGCCTAGAAAGCTGTCCACCGCATTGGCGGCCGCGGTTCTCAGGTCCTTGATTTTCTGACCGGCCATCGATCCGGTTACATCGAGCATCATCGCCACTTCGATGGTCTTGTCCGAATAGAGCGATGTTGTCGAAGCAGTGACCCGCCTCGCATCGTCCGTGCCGAAAATCGGGAAGAACAGGGCAACATCGACGTGGGCGTCCACCTGGACCGTTTTTGCAATCTTGTCGACGATCAGCCGGTCAAGAATGACTTGGCCGGCCTGCAGAATTCCGGCGGTAGCGTTGGCGTCGAGAAAGGCCTGCACGGATTTGTTTGCGTCGGCCTCCTTGATGGCGCCGGTGGTCAGGTCACGTGCCGTCGATGTCACCGCCGCGTCGACGACGCCCTGCAGGCTCGATTTGGCATTGTAGAGCTGGGTGACATTGACCGAAAAGCCCGCGACCAGCGCCAAGACCGAGGCAGCAAAGCCGAACAGGACCGCGAAATTTCCACCGCGATCTCTGGCGAACCCGCCGACCGCGTGAACAAGACCCCCGTAATTCCGCATCCAACCGCCTCCGCTTGCCTCGGCCTCGTCGCCGCGGACAGGGCAATGCAGGATTCCAGCCGGATGACGCCACCTCACGCCAGGACACCTCCGGCCAGAGATCAAACCGTTGTTTTTGCTTGCTCTCGACCTTCGCAAAGGTGAACGACTGGTAAACGAAAAACCACGATCGTCGCCGCGTTTACCAGGCGCTTACCATGCTCGAGACAGGCAATCGCCGAAGCCTTGGCGACGTCCTATTGCGGCACAGGCCTTCTGTGCCGAAGCGGACCAACTGTCCCAGGGTTGCGAGGCATGGCACAAACCTACAGCATGTCGCGGCGAATGGGATTCGCCCGACCTGCTGTAAGCTTCTGATTTTATGCATGTCGTTGTCCCGGAACCGAGGACACTTCCGGGCGACATGCATTAGCAACGCGTTGAGATTCAGGTCAGGCGGACTCGAAAATGGCTGACGCCGAGAGCTAGGCCAGCACCTGCGCGCTGACTGTCCTGTCGATACCGCGGTGGGGTGGATTGAACAGCCTGCCTTCCTGTTCGTAGGTCCATACCTTGAACAAGGTGAGCCGGTGCGGGCCGAAACTGTGCAGCAAGGGAACGTCGGTGGCGTCGCGGCCGCGCGCGATGACGACCCGACCAACCCTGGGCCGGTTGTGGCGCGGATCGAACGTGTACCACTTGCCGTCGAGGAACGCTTCCATCCAGGCCGAGAAATCCATCGGCGCCGGATCGGCCGGCACGCCGATGTCGCCGAGATAGCCGTTCACGTAGCGCGCCGGAATGTTCATGCACCGGCAAAGCGTGATCGCCAGATGGGCGAAGTCGCGGCACACTCCGACGCGTTCCTCGTGCGCCTGCGCGGCGGTGCGGGTCGAACGCGCATAGCCATAGCCGAAGGACAGGCGGTTGTGGACATAGTCGACAATCGCCTGCACCCGCGCCCAACCGGACGGAAGATGGCCGAAAAGCTGCCAGGCGAGATTGCTCAGATGATCTGTCTCGCAATAGCGGCTGCCCAGGAGATAGAAGAGCACCTCGTCGGGCAACTCGGCGACCGGCATTTCCCGGGCCAGCGTGTTGACCTCGTCCGTCTCGCCACTGTCCTCGACAACCGCGTCGTAGAGGATGCGAAAGCCGCCGGCGGGCGCGGTAAAACGGCGGCAGGCATTGCCATGCAGGTCGTGATAGAGTCTGGTCGGCACCGATGGCGAGATGAGCACACGCGTCTGCCGCTTGATGTCGGCCCGCCTGTCCTTGTGGATTTCGAGCAGAGAAATCACCGGGGTTGCCTCGGCGCATTCAATCGCGATCTCGTAGCCGAGGCGTATCAGCATGGGCGTCGTCCCCTGGTTCGCGCGATGGGAATTGTACGGTTTCAAACGTTGCAAGGTGACGGTGGTTCCCTGGACCGCGACCCAAAAGCGCACTCGCGCCTTTCCATGTCGGCACCTTGGCGTTACGGTTGCGTCCTCCCTCGACACCCTCCCCCCCGACTTCAAGGAAAATCATGTTTGCTGGCAAAAAATTCGCCGCCTTCCTCTTCGATATGGACGGCACGCTCATCAATTCCATCGCCTCGGCGGAGCGGGTCTGGGGCGACTGGGCGCTGCGCCACGGCCTCGACGTCGCGGCCTTCCTGCCGACAATTCATGGCGTGCGCGCGATCGAGACCATCACCGCCCTTGCACTCCCGGGCGTCGACCCGACACACGAAGCCGATTTACTGCTGAAGGCCGAGGCCGACGATCTCGAGGGCATCCTCCAGATCTCCGGTGCCGTGGCGTTTCTCAACGCGCTGCCGCCGGAGCGCTGGGCGATCGTAACCTCGGCGCCACGCTCGTTGGCGCTTGCACGCATGAAGGTCGCCGGCATTCCTGTCCCTGGGGTCCTCGTCGCGGCGGAGGATGTTTCCCGTGGCAAGCCGGCGCCCGACTGCTTCCAGCTCGGCGCAAGACGGCTTGGCTTCGACGCGTGTGACTGCCTGGTGTTCGAGGATGCCCCGGCTGGCATCGCGGCGGCGGAGGCGGCGGGAGCGTCGGTCATGGTGATCAACGCCACGCACCAGCATCCCCTGGCAACACAGCATGCCGCGATCGCCGGTTACGACGAAATCGACATCACCGTCGACGAACGCGGCTGGGTCGCGCTCGAGCCGCAGCGCAACGCAGCTTAGAGTGCAGCGCGGCCTGGAGTGTGCCGAGATTCGGCCTCACCTGAATATCAACATGCCTTAGAAGTCGCTGGTCAGGCCTTTCACCTCCCAGTCGCCATAGCGGCCGGGTTCCTTGCCGCCGCGGCCGCCTATTTCCCGGGGCAGTGCTGCTTCCTTGCGGCGGTAGTCTTGCCGCCTTGCCTCGGCTTCCTGCAGCGCGCGGCGGGCGGCGGGCGTCAGCTCTTTTGGCGGCTCGCCGTCATTCGTGCCGGCCGGCGTTTTACTGGTTTCATCGTTCATGCGATATCTCGAGCGGATTGAAACAGGAACAGGCGTTTCCCATCATATAGCGATGACCTCACGAGGATCGACCCTTTTTCACCACCATCCGGACAGGAGCAGACGATGAACACCATTCGCACCGCCATGCTTCTCGCCGCCATGACTGCGCTGTTCATGGGCGTCGGCTTCCTGATCGGCGGTTCGGGCGGCATGATGATCGCCCTGCTGGTCGCTGCCGGCACCAATTTGTTCAGCTACTGGAACGCCGACAAGATGGTGCTGTCGATGAACCGCGCCGTCGAGGTCGACGAGAAGAACGCGCCGGAATATTACGCCATCGTCCAGGCACTGGCCAAACAGGCCGGGCTGCCGATGCCGAAAACCTATCTGATCGACAATCCGCAGCCGAATGCCTTTGCCACCGGCCGCAATCCGCAGAACGCGGCCGTAGCCGCCTCCACCGGCCTGCTGCAGCGGCTGACCCATGAAGAGGTCGCCGCCGTGATGGCGCATGAGCTCGCCCACGTCCAGCACCGCGACACGCTGACCATGACCATCGTCGCCACCTTTGCCGGTGCCATCTCGATGCTCGGCAATTTCGCCTTTTTCCTTGGCGGCAACCGCGACAACAACCCGTTCGGCTTTGTCGGCGTGCTGGCGGCGATGATCGTCGCGCCCTTCGCGGCCATGATCGTGCAGATGGCGGTCAGCCGCACCCGCGAATATGAGGCCGACCGGCGCGGCGCCGAAATCTGTGGACACCCGCTATGGCTGGCCTCCGCGCTTGACAAGATCGCCCGCGGGGCCGAACGCATTCCCAACCCCGATGCCGAGCGCAATCCCGCGATGGCGCATCTCTTCATCATCAATCCCCTGCATGGCGAGCGCATGGACAGTCTGTTCTCCACCCATCCGAGCACCGACAACCGCATCGCCGCCCTGCACGCAATGGCGCGGCAGATGGGCGATGGCGCTCCGCGAACCGCGCAGCGCCAGGCACCGACGCCATCGCAAGCGGACGAGCCGCAATCGGCCGGACCGTGGGGCAAGCCGGCCGAACCGGAACCGTCGGCCGAACCGGCCAGCCCGAAATCCAATCCGTGGGGTCGCAACCCGACCGGGCCCAAGGGCCGGTGGTCGTGAGCGTGGCGGGCAGAGCACTTCGACGCACGGTTTCAGGCGATCAGGAACACAATGCCGGCGGCGAGTTCGTTGCCGGTCTCGCCGCGCGGAAGGCTGCGGCGCGGCTGCTGGCCGCAGTCATCGACGCCCGCACGCCGCTTGACGGCCTGACCGACCACGAGAACGGCCACCCGCAATACAGGGCACTCGATTTGCGCGACCGTGGCCTGGTGCGCGCCATACTAGTCACCGCGTTGCGCTACCGCATGACGATATCGGGACTGCTGGCGCGGCGCCTGGAAAAGCCGCTGCCGCCCAACGCGACCGCCTTGTCGCACATACTGCATGTGGCGGCAGCGCAGATCCTGTTCCTCGACATCCCCGACAGCGCCGCCGTCGACCTTGCCGTGACCCACGCCAAATCCGACCCGCGCACGCAGCGCTTTTCCGGCCTGGTCAACGGCGTGCTGCGCACGCTGGCGCGAGCCAAGGAAGTCGAGCTTCCGGCCGCGCTTGCCGCCACAGACGAAGCGCCAAAATGGTTTTCCGACCGGCTGAAGGCCGCCTATGGCACCGAGAAGGCCCGGCAGATCCTGGCTGCCCATCGCCACGAGGCGCCGGTCGATTTCTCGGTCAAGGCCGATGCCGAACTCTGGGCCGAAAAGCTCGGCGGCATTGTCCTGCCCACGGGAACGGTTCGGGTGGAGAAGCTAGCCTGCGCCGTCACGGAATTGCCGGGCTTCGCGGAGGGGGCATGGTGGGTCCAGGATGCGGCGGCCAGCCTTCCCGCCCGGCTGTTCGGCGATGTCACCGGCCTGCGCGTCGCCGACCTTTGCGCAGCGCCCGGCGGCAAGACCGCGCAGCTCATTCTCGCTGGCGCCAGGGTCACAGCGGTAGACACCTCGAAGAACCGCCTGGCGCGGCTGGCGCAGAATCTCGACCGCCTCGGCCTCTCCGCCGAAATCGTCCAGGCCGACCTGCTCAAATACGAGCCCAGCGAATTGTTCGACGCCGTGCTGCTCGACGCGCCATGTTCCTCGACGGGCACGGTGCGGCGACATCCGGACGTGCCGTGGACCAAGACGGCGGCGGACGTCGAAAGACTCGCCGACCTGCAACGCAGGCTGCTCGCTCGCGCCGTTACACTGGTCAGGCCCGGCGGCCGGATCGTCTTTTCCAATTGTTCGCTCGACCCGCTCGAAGGCGAAGAACTGCATCGTTCCTTTCTCAAGGACACGGCTGCGGTCATTGACGATCCGCTGCGGCAAGGCGAGATCGCCGGCATCGATTCGTTCCTGACGCCGCAAGGCATACTGCGCACCACGCCCGCCGATCTTGACCTCGGCGCGCCGGAGCGCTCCGGGCTGGACGGCTTCTTCGCCGCGCGCATGCGTCGAACCTCGGCCTAAGCACTGGGATTTGCAGATTTTTTTAGGAAGGAACCGGTCCAAAAGCAGGGGACCCGGCGCCGTCCTATGGAATTCGCCTTCGCATAAGTTCTTGAATCATATAAGCTTGTGCTTGGGATAGAGGACGACCAGGAGGGGTTTTGGCACTGGCTGCCAGCAACACGACGCGTCTGTGGACGCTGGTCGCGAAGGAGTTCTGGCGCAAGACGCGCCGGCGCCTGCGTGCCAGCCCGGTCTATCGCTGGCGCTATTCCGGCCGCACGCCCGAACGTGTCCTGATCGCGCCGCCGGACCTGCGCCTCGCCGACCCACAGATCGCACTCGAGATCTATTACGGCCGCTATCCCCTGTCTGGCCATCTGGTCGAGACCGGCGGCAAATCCCCTTTCCAGATCAATGTCCCCAATCACGGGTGGCAGAAGACGCTGCATGGCTTTCGCTGGCTGCGCCACATGCGTGCCGCCGGCACGGAGCTCGCCGCGGCAAACGCCCGCGCGCTCGTCTCCGACTGGATCGCCATGCATGGCAACCATATTTCAGGCATCGCCTGGGAGCCAGGCACGACGGCCAAACGCATCATCGCCTGGCTGCAGCATTCCTCCGTCGTGCTGCAGGGCGCCGAGTTCCCCTTTTACCGCGCTTTCCTGAAATCGCTGGCCATGCAGATCCGCTATCTCAGGTCGATGGCGCGCGAAATGCCCGACGGCAAGGACCGGCTGCGCGCCCGTATCGCGCTGGCCTTCGCGGCACTGTCCCTGCCGGCGCCGGCCTCCGCGCTGCGCGGCGCCACCCGCAACCTTGCCGGGGAACTCAATCGCCAGATCCTTGCCGACGGCGGCCATATCTCGCGCAATCCAATGGCGGTGCTGGAAATCCTCGCCGACCTCCTGCCGCTGCGCCAGACCTATGCCAACCAGGCCGAAGCGCCGCCGCAGGCGCTGATCGGCGCCATCGACCGCATGCTGCCGGCGCTGCGCTTCTTCCGCCATCAGGATGGCAGCCTCGCCCGCTTCAACGGCATGGGCGCCACAATCCATGACCGCATCGCCACCATCCTGCGCCATGACGACACCGCCGGCTCCCCGCTGCTGCATGCGCCGCATTCGGGCTATGAACGGCTGGCGATCGGCGGCACCACCGTGATCGCCGATACCGGCCTGCCGCCGCCGGTCGACGTGTCCAATGCAGCGCATGCCGGCTGCCTCGCCTTCGAACTGTCGTCGGGCCGCCAGCACTATATCGTCAATGCCGGCATCGACACCTACGGCGCTGCCGAGTTCCGGCCACTGGCCCGCGCCACCGCAGCGCATTCGACAGCCACCATCAACGACACGTCTTCGGCGCGTTTCACCCACGCGCTGCGGGTCAACGACCAGTTGGGTTCACCATTGATCGGCGGCCCGCAGCAAGTGCAGTGCAAGCGGATCGACCAGAAGGGTGTCCACGGCTTCATCGCCCGCCATGACGGCTATCTGCAGCGTTTCGGCTTCCTGCACGAGCGCGAGCTGAAACTCTCCTCGGACGGCAACGTGCTGGCGGGCCGGGACCGGTTCCAGCGGCCCGGCAACGCCGCGATCCGCAACAGCGGCCGCGATTTCATCACGGTGCGCTTTCACGTCCATCCGGACATCAATCTGCTGCAGGACGAACAGGAGCGGCTGGTGCTGACCGCCGATCAGGCCGACACTTGGGTGTTCACCTCGGGCGAAGTCATGCCCGAGGTGGAGGAATCGATCTATTTCGCCGGTCTGGGCGGGCCGCGCCGCAGCCGCCAGATCGTGCTCGCCTTCAAGGCGTCCGAAATTGCCGAAGTCCATTGGCAGCTGACGCGGACAAAGATCGCCGGTTATCCCGAAAACAACTGAACCGCCGCCAACCCAGTCGGCTCAAGCTTGATGCGGGATACCGAAGGCGTCATAGGTGCTGAGCGATGGCGGACCGGCGAAGGCGAAGCGGATCTTGTCGACCATCGCCGCCGCCTCGCCGCTTCGGTCATAGCGCTCGGCATCCTCTGCCGTGCTCCAAACGGTGATTGCCATGAACGTGTCGCGCGCCTGGTGCTGCTGCAGCAGCACGGCGCTGATATTGCCCTCGGCAGCGCGGATGGCGGGGATCGCCTCGGCCTCGTAGACGTCCCGCAACCGCTCCGTCGTGTCCGGCAAAGCCCTGAACTGGCCAATACGCACGAATGCCATAGGTTTTCCTCCATCGCGAGCAGATGAGCCTATACTGGATGCCCTCAATTTCATATGAAACCGTCGAATGACGCGCGACGCTTGATTTCCGGGCCTCATATGCTACGGCGCGGGCATCCATCACACCAGCCGTGAAAGGCCGCCAGCCAATGGCCGTCGCCGCCAAGAATATTCCCGTCCCGGACCTCGTCCCCGTCCGCCGCGCCTTGCTCTCCGTCTTCGACAAGACCGGGCTGATCGATTTCGTCAGGGCACTGGCCGCGGCCGGTGTCGAGCTCGTCTCCACCGGCGGCACGGCAAAAGCGATCGCCGAAGCCGGCATGGCGGTGCGCGATGTCTCCGAGCTCACCGGTTTTCCCGAGATCATGGACGGCCGCGTCAAGACGCTGCACCCGTCCGTGCACGGCGCGCTGCTTGGCGTGCGCGACGATCCCGAGCATGCATTGGCGATGCGCAAATACGGCATCGAGCCGATCGATCTTGTCGTCTCCAACCTTTATCCGTTCGAGGAAGTCCGCCGCTCCGGCGCCGACTACGCGGCGAT
The DNA here is from genome assembly GCF_037179655.1 of Mesorhizobium sp. Cs1299R1N1. Lineage (NCBI taxonomy): Bacteria > Pseudomonadati > Pseudomonadota > Alphaproteobacteria > Hyphomicrobiales > Phyllobacteriaceae > Mesorhizobium > Mesorhizobium sp. Cs1299R1N1. The sequence goes on from NZ_JAPYKR010000010.1 coordinate 162,068, forward strand.
CGTCGAGAATATCGACATTGGCGGCCCGGCGATGATCCGCGCCTCGGCCAAGAACCATGCCTATGTCGCCATTGTCACCGATCCCGGCGACTACGCCGCGGTGCTCAACGCGCTGGAGATGAACATCGGCTCGCTGTCGCTGGATTTCCGCAAGAAGCTGGCGGCCAAGGCCTTCGCCCGCACCGCCACCTATGACGCGGCGATCTCGGGCTGGTTCGCCGAGGCGCTGGAGATCGAGCATCCGACCTGGCGCGCCTTCGGCGGCAGGCTTGCCGAGGTCATGCGCTACGGCGAAAACCCGCATCAGGATGCCGGCTTCTACGTCAATGGCGACAAGCGGCCAGGCGTCGCCACGGCGCGGCAGCTGCAGGGCAAGCAGCTATCCTACAACAACATCAACGACACCGATGCCGCCTTCGAACTGGCCGGCGAGTTCGATCCGAACCGCTCGGCCGCCGTCGCCATCATCAAGCACGCCAATCCGTGCGGCGTGGCCGAAGGTACGTCGCTGAAAGCGGCCTACGCCAAGGCGCTCGCCTGCGACCCGGTCTCGGCCTTCGGCGGCATCGTCGCCTTGAACCGCACCCTTGACGCCGAGGCGGCCGAGGAAATCGTGAAAACCTTCACCGAGGTGATCATCGCCCCCGACGCCACCGACGAGGCCGCGGCAATCATAGCTGCCAAGAAGAATTTGCGCCTGCTGGTCACCAGCGGCCTGCCCGACCCGCGCACGGCAGGCACGACGGTCAAGTCGGTTTCCGGTGGCCTGCTCGTCCAGGGCCGCGACAATGCCGTGGTCGACGACCTCGAATTGAAGGTGGTGACGAAGCGCGCGCCGACGCCCAGCGAAATGGCCGATCTGAAATTCGCCTTCCGCGTCGCCAAGCACGTCAAGTCGAACGCCATCGTCTATGCCAAGGACGGTGCCACCGTCGGCATCGGCGCCGGCCAGATGAGCCGGGTCGATTCCTCACGCATCGCCGCGCGCAAGGCGGTCGACGCGGCGGAGACGGCAGGCATGGCGGAGCCTTTGACCAAGGGCTCGGTGGTCGCTTCGGACGCCTTCTTTCCCTTCGCCGACGGCCTGCTGTCGGCCATCGAAGCCGGTGCCACCGCCGTGATCCAGCCGGGCGGTTCGATGCGCGACGACGACGTCATCGCCGCCGCCGACGAACACGGCATCGCCATGGTGTTCACAGGCGTGCGGCATTTCCGGCATTGAGGAGCTTCTTCCCTTCTCCCCTTGTTGTGGGAGAAGGAAGAGGCGCTGCTATTCAACTGGCCGATCCGCCGGATACGGCGTGCGAACCAGGATCGCCATGCCGATGGCCAGGAACAGGATAATCGCCGCCATGCCGAGCCGCGCCGAGCCGCTGGTTGCGGTAATCGTCGCCACCATGAACGGCGCCAGGAAACTGGTTGCCCGCCCGGCCAGCGCATAGATGCCGAAATAGCGGCCGGATTCGGCTGCGGTCACGCTGCGCGCCATGTAGGAGCGCGACGACGCCTGCACCGGCCCGAAAGCCAGGCCGATCAGCAGGCCGTACATGATGTAGGCCTTTTCGGCCGCCGTGCCGAACAGGCCTCCCGAGTCGGCGGTCGAAAGCTGGATCAGGCCAAGCAGCGTGAAGCCCGGCCCGGTCGAGACGACGCCGATGGTGGCGATGGACAGCATGACCAGCGAAATCATCACCACCGCCTTGGAACCCAGGCCGGTGTCGAGCCGCGCTGCGATCCAGCAACCGAAGATGGCGACGACGTTGAGGATGATGCCGAACATGCCGATCTCGGTGATAGACCATTGGAACATGCCCGCCGCGAAGGTTCCGCCGAGCGCCAGCAGCGCATTGACGCCATCCTGGTAGATCATGCGGGCGACGAGGAAGCGGAAGATGCCGCCACGCTTGCGCACCTCGGCCAGTGTCGATTTCAGCTCCGACAGGCCTTCGCGTACCGCCGGCCCGATCGGGATGCCCTTGATGGCATCGGGCGTGAAGAAGAACATCGGCAGGATGAACAGGAAATACCAACCGGCCGACAGCGGCCCGGTGGCGCGGGCGTCCTCGCCCAGTTGCGGGTCAAGACCGAACAATGGGGTGATGCCGATGATCGTCTTGCCGGTTTCCGGCGAGCCGGCCAGGCAGGTGACGACGAAGATCAGTGCGATCATGCCCCCGAGATAACCGAGGCCCCAGGCCACGTTGGAGATGCGGCCGATCTCGCTCTTCGGCACCAGGCGCGGCATCATGGAATCGTTGAAGACGGTGGAAAACTCCGCCGCCACCGACGCCAGCGAGAACAGCGCCACGATCAGGAACAGGTTCGAGCCGGGCGCGGCGAACCAGAGCAAGGTGAGACTGGTGACCTTGATCGCGGCGAAGAAGGCGATCCATGGCTTGCGCGGTCCGGTCTGGTCGGCGATCGAACCGAGGATCGGCGACAGCACAGCGATGACCAGCCCGGCAGCGGCGATGCCATAGCCCCAGACGGCTTGGCCGGTGGTGGGATCGCCCGCCATGCGCGAAACGAAATAGGGGCCGAAAATGAAGGTGGTGACGACCGTGAAGAACGGCTGCGCCGCCCAGTCGAAGAACATCCACCCCCAGATGCCGCGCCCGGACGCCCGCTGGATTGTCTCTACCGCCATAGTGATTCCCCCGGCACCCGCTCCGCCCATTTCGGGCGCCATGTCTGCATGTTTCGAATGTTCATGCAAATGGACAAGCGCTGGCTCACATTCCGGTCAGATCGCTCATCAGGCCCGACGCAACCGACAGCCGCGACACGGTGATGTCGCCGCCTTCCGTCAGCGCCTGTAGCCGATCGCGGATGCGCGCCACCCGCTCGCCGCCGGCTTCGAGCCAGGCCGCCACCGGATCGGCCGCCTTGGACTGGCCGGTGAGGGCGGCGACCGCGATGCCGCGCCGTGCCGCGCCGATCGTGTCGGTGGCGCGGGACAGAGCGAGTTGATCATAATAGTCCGAAGGCGTGATCGAGCGCGCCGCATCCTCGACGCGCGGGATGCGGAAGGCATCGCTGACGGCGAAGAACGCCCTGGCGGCCGCGACGATATCGGCACCGGCGGTGCGCGCCGTCAGCGCGATGTCGGGGATGAGCTCCGCCGCCTCGCTCATCGCCAACTGCTCGGCCAGCTTCTCCGGAGCGCCCGCCTTGAACAGCCCGTGCCGCTTCTCCTCGATCCGCTCGCGGGAAAAAGCCGGCAGCAGCGATACCAGTTTGGGCTCCAGCGCCTTGCGCGCATCCTGCAGTTCGGCGATGCGCTGGCCGAGCGGTGCCGTGCCGGCATCATTCTTCAGATACCAGCCGCTGCTCATGTAGATGAGCCGGCTTACCATCTGATAGAGATCGAGCTGCACCTGGCCGTCGATCTGGTTATCGAGCGCGTCGATCTCGCGATAGAGCGCCGGTAGCGCAAAGCCATCGCGCACCACGGCGAAGGTGCGCACCACATCGGCGGCGGTGCGCCCCGTCGCTTCCTGCAGCCGGTTGACGAAGGACGGCCCGCCGCGATTGACCAGGTCGTTGGCCACGACACGGGCGATGATCTCGCGGCGCAGCCGGTGGCCGTGAATCTCGGAAGCGTATTTCTTCGCCATCCGATCCGGGAAATAGCCCATCAGGTCGCGGTCGAAATGCGCATCGTCCGGCACGTCGCTGGCGACGATGTCGGAAAACAGCACGATCTTGGCATAGGCGAGCAGAACGCCGAGCTCGGCCCGGGTCAGCGGCTCGCCGCGTGCCTCGCGCTCGGCAAGGGCCAGCGGCGACGGCAACGTCTCGACCACACGATCGAGCAGGCCGCGCGCCTCCAGCGCCGTCATGAAGCGGCTTTGATGCGCGATGTCGGCGAGACCGCGCTTGCGGGCGATCGAAAGCGCCAGCGTCTGCTGGTAGTTGTTGGACAGCACCAGGCCGCCGACCTCGTCGGTCATCTCGGCCAGCAGCTTGTTGCGCGCCGGACGTGTCAGCGATCCCTTGCGCATGGCGGACGCCAGCGCGATCTTGATGTTGACTTCGACGTCGGAGCAGTTGACGCCGCCCGAATTGTCGATGGCGTCGGAATTGCAGCGGCCGCCATTCATGCCGAACTCGATGCGTGCGCGCTGCGTCACACCCAGATTGGCGCCCTCGCCGATCACCTTGGCGCGCACGTCGAGCGCCGTGATGCGGACGGCATCGTTGGCGCGGTCGCCAACCTCGGCATTGGTTTCGGTCGACGCCCTGAGATACGTGCCGATGCCGCCGAACCACAACAGGTCGACCGGCGCCTTGAGGATGGCGGTCATGATCTCGACCGGCGTGGCGGTCGTCTTGGCGAGGCCGATCGCGACCGCCGCGGCCGCCGGCATGGTGATCGACTTCTGGTTGCGCGAGACGATGACGCCGCCTTCCGACAGCTTGGTCTTGTCATAGTCCTGCCAGCTCGAACGCGGCAACGCGAACATGCGCTCGCGCTCGGCCATCGAGGCCGCCATGTCAGGATCCGGATCGATGAAGATGTCGCGATGGTCGAAGGCGGCGATCAGCCGCGTTTTCGGCGACAACAGCATGCCGTTGCCGAACACGTCGCCCGACATGTCACCGACACCGACAACAGAGAACGGCGAGGTTTGGACATCGCGGTTCATCTCGCGGAAATGCCGCTTGACCGCTTCCCAGGCGCCCTTGGCGGTGATGCCCATCTTCTTGTGGTCGTAGCCGGCCGAACCGCCGCTGGCGAAGGCATCGTCGAGCCAGAAGCCGTGCTTCTCGGAGATGGCGTTGGCGGTGTCGGAGAAGGTCGCCGTACCCTTGTCGGCGGCGACGACGAAATAGGGATCGTCCTGGTCGCGGCGCACCACGCCGGCCGGCGGAATGACGCCGTCCAGGCCGATATTGTCGGTGATCGACAGCAGGCTGGAGACAAAGTTCTTGTAAGCCGAGGTGCCGGCCTCGAAAATGGCGTCGCGGCCGGCGCTCATCGGCAGCTTCTTGGGATAGAAGCCGCCCTTGGCGCCGACAGGCACGATGACGGCATTCTTGACCTGTTGCGCCTTGACCAGGCCGAGCACTTCGGTGCGGTAGTCCTGGGCGCGGTCCGACCAGCGCAGGCCGCCACGCGCCACCGGGCCGAAGCGCAGATGCAGGCCTTCGACCTCGGAGCCGTAGACGAAGATTTCCCGCCATGGCCGCGGCGCCGGCAATCCCTCGACCGCCTGCGATTCGAGCTTGATCGCCAGCGACTGGCCTTTCTCTTTCGTATCGGCAACGAAATGATTGGTGCGCAGCGAGGCTTCGATCAGATTTAAATAGCGGCGGATGATGGTGTCGTCGTCGATGTTGGGCACATCTTCCAGCGCATCCTTGATTTTGGCCTTGAGGTGCTTGGCCGCCACCACGCCTTCCGTTTCCGCCGTCGGGCCGAGCCGCGCGATGAACAGGTCATGCAGGCCGCGCGCGATCTCGGGATAGCGGTTGAGCGCCGCGGCAATGAAATCCTGGCTCTGCGGAATGCCGACCTGCTGCAAATAGCGGCCATAGGCGCGCAGGATCGTGATCTCGCCCGACCACAGGCCGGCGGTCTGGGCAAGGCCATTATAGCCATCATTATCGACATCGCCGCGCCATACCGACAGGAAAGCGTCCTCGAACAGCGCGCCGCCGTCGGCGAGGTCGATCGGCTTGCCGTAGCTGTTCTCCAGCTCCATGTCGTGGATGAAGACCATCCCAGGCTGATCACTATTGATCATGCCAGGCTGATCGCCACGGATCATCCCAGGCTGATCATTCTTGATCATGCCAGAGGCTTCGTCGCCGACTTCGAAGGTCCGCTCGCTGATGACACGGAAGCCGATGTTCTCCAGCACCGGAACGCGCCGCGACAACGCCACCGGGCTGCCATGGTGATAGATCTTCAGCGCCGCCTGGTGCGGCTTCTGCTCGGCATGGCGGTAGTAGTCGATGGCGATCGGATTGCCGGCGCTGATCTTGGCGATACGTCCGGCATCGGCCAGCGCCACCGCCGCGCTGAACGTATCCCGGTAGCTCTCCGGCAGCCGCGCGGCGATCGCTTTCAACGCCGGGTCGCTGCCGCTGGCTTCGGCCGCATCGGCAAGCGCATCTTCCCAGGTGCGCACGATGTCGCGGATCGCCGCCTCGATCGTCGCCTGCTCGACCTTCGGCGTCTTGCCGCCGGAGCGGCCGATGATGAAGTGCACGCGCGCCAGCCCGCCTTCGGGGAAGGCCGGGTAGTAGGCCGACAGCCGCCCCTCGAACACGGTTTTCAGATAGGCGCCGATCTTCTCGCGCACGACGCTGTCGTAGCGGTCGCGCGGCACGAAGACGAGGATCGAGACGAAGCGGTCGAACTGGTCGGCGCGCACCAGCGCTCGCACGCGCGGCCGTTCGACCAGGCCGAGAATGGCAGCGGCATGCTTGCGCAGGATCGGCACCGGCACCTGGAACAGCTCGTCGCGCGGGTAGCTTTCCAGCACGTTGATCAGCGCCTTGCCGGAGTGGTCATGGCGGTCGAACCCGGACTTGGCGATGATGGTTTCGGCCTTCGACCTGAGATACGGGATCTTCATCACCGACCGCGTATAGGCGGTCGAGGTGAACAGGCCGACGATGCGCAGTTCGCCCGCCAACGCGCCCTTGGCGGTGTAGGTCTTGACGCCGATGTAGTCGAGATAGATGCGCCGATGCACCAGCGACTTGGCATTGGCCTTGGTGACGATCAGCGGCTCCGGTCCGTGCAGGAAAGCACGGATTTCCGGCGTCGTCGTCACCGCCTCGGTCCCGCGCCTCAGCACCAGCACGTCCGGGTCGGTCAGGATGCCGAGGCCGGGCTTTTCGGCGCGTTCCAGATTGCCGCTTTCCTCGCCGCCGGTGTATTTGAATTCACGCATGCCGAGGAAGGTGAAGTTGTCGTCGCGCAGCCACTCCAGGAAGGCGATGGCCTCGGCGACGCTCTTCTTGTCGAGCGGCACCGCCGAATAGCGGAATTCGGAGATTGCCTGATCGAGCCGGGCCAGCATCGGCCGCCAGTCGTTGACCGCGGCGTGGACCTGTCCAAGCATCTTGCGCAGCCGCTCGGTCAAGCCATTTGCCTGTTCCGGCGTCAGCCGGGGAATGTGGACATGGATCACGCTCAGCCGGTCATGGTTTCCGTCATCCCTGGCGAAATTGCCGTCGCCGAGGATTTCGTCCACACCCGTCTTGCCATGGCGAACCGTGATCACCGGATGGGTGACCAGGGTCGGTTCACCTGATGTCTCTGTGACCTCGCCGAGGATGGAATCGAACAGGAACGGCATGTTGTCGTTGACGACCGTGATGACGGTCACCGGGCGGCCTTCGCGAACGACGCCCGAATCGGCTTCGACGGCGACGACGCACTCACCCTTTTTGTGAACGGCGACCGCCTGGCCGGCGAGATCGGCGGCACGTTCGAGGTCCGTCACGTCATAGGCGGCGATATCCTCCGCCGGCGCGCGGGCGAGCAGGTAATCGGCGAGCCTGGCTGGTCTGTCCTCGATCTTCGCCGCAGGTGCCTTCTTCTTCGACTTGGCTGCGGACTTCACACTGGCCATGACGCTTCTTCCCTCCCGTCGCATGCTTTTGCGACTATGGTAGCAGATGACCGCTGTTTGGCGACAAAGGTTTGACGGCTTGCCAAGAATTGTCGGAATTCGGCGGCGAGGCATCGCCTGACGAGGAGAAATGATCCATGACCGGCAAAATCACCGCGCTTGACCTGGCCTCGGGAGAGCCGAGCGAGCCGACAAAAGCCTATTTCGCCAAATGCGAGGAAAAGCTCGGCCTCGTCCCCAACGTGCTCAGGGCCTATGCCTTCGACGACAAGAAGCTGCGCGCCTTCACCGACATGTATAACGACCTGATGCTGGGCGAATCCGGCCTGTCGAAGCTGGAACGCGAGATGATCGCTGTCGCCGTCTCCTCCATCAACCACTGCTACTATTGCCTGACCGCGCATGGTGCGGCGGTGCGCCAGCTCTCGGGCGATCCCTTGCTCGGCGAAATGATGGTGATGAATTTCCGCGCCGCCGACCTTTCCCCGAAGCAAACGGCGATGCTCGAATTCGCTGTCAAGCTGACGCAAGAGCCGGCCAGGATCGTCGAGGCCGACCGCGCGGCGCTACGCCAGGCGGGCTTCAGTGATCGCGACATCTGGGACATCGCCTCGACCGCGGCCTTTTTCAACATGTCGAATCGTGTCGCGGCCGCGATCGACATGCGGCCGAACGACGAATACCACGCCATGGCGCGATAGGACCACGCGCGCTCCACCATCGGTCCTGGTTCTCATCAAGCGTTGACAGGCAGACACTGCCGGCTAGGTTTCCGGGAAACAAAATTTCCGAGGGGTGAAACTTCGTGCCCGAGGCTAACGCTTCGAGAATGGGAGCCCTTATGCTTGACCGAATTGCCAAACCCAGGATTGTTCTCTGCGCCCTGACCATGACGCTGGCGCTCGCATCCCCACCCGCCCACGCATTTGAGGCGGCGACAGCCTACCAGCCCATTTTCGAGACGGCGGCGGCCAAGACAGTAACGTTGACCGGCCACGACCTGACCATCGACCAGGTCATCGACATCGCCCGCAACGGTGCCAAGGTCGAACTCAGCCCGGAAGCGCTGCAGCGCTCGGCGGATGCCTACGGCCTGCTGCTCGAGGGTGCCGCCGAAGGTATCACGATCTACTGGTTCAACCGTGGCGCCGGCGACCAGCGCGAGACGGTGATCTTCTCCGGCGACCCGACGACGCCGGAAAACAGCAAGCTCCTCAAGGATCAGCAGCTCGCCCGCTTCAAGGGCGGGGTCAACAGAGGCTACGGGCCGGAGCTGCAGGAGGAGGCGCTCGTGCGCGCGATCATGGCGATCCGCGCCAACACCATGTCCTACGAAGCCGCCAGCCCGCAGCTGACGCATATGCTCCTCGACATGCTGAACAAGCGGGTGACGCCGGTCGTGCAATCGCGCGGCACGCTCGGCGAAGGTGACCTCGCGACACTCGGCAATATCGGCGCGGCCATGGTCGGCGAAGGCGAGGCCTACCTCAACGGCGTTCGCATGCCGGCCGCGCAGGCCCTTTCGCAGGCCGGCCTGAAGCCGCTCGAACCGTTTGCCGCCGACCAGGCCGCGCTGATCAGCAGCAATGCCTACGCGCAAGCACAGGCGGTGCTTTTGCTGGAGGACGCGCGAAAACTGCTGGAATGGACCGACCTCAGTTACGCCATGGGGCTGAACGGCATGAATTCCAGCGTGACGCCGATATCGGTGCCGGTGCAATCCATGCGGCCCTACCCGTGGCTGACATGGGATGCGGCGAGGATCATGGACATGATCAAGGGCAGCTATCTCTTCGATGAGGATGCGGCCCGCATCATCCAGGATCCGGAAAGCATGCGCGCCTCCAGCCAGCGCCAGGGCTCGGCCTGGCAGGCCTGGGCGGATCTGCGCCAATCCGTGCTGCTCTCCATCAATTCGTCGGATCACAATCCGGCCGTGCTGCCGGGCCTGACGCCGCAGAGCTCGCCCGAGTTGAGCACGCCGCAATTCATGAAATATTACATCAAGGGCGGACCGCTGAGTAACGGCAAGTCCGGCTATATCTTCTCCAACGCCAACTGGGATCCTTATCCCATGGCCAATCAGGTCGAGGCTTTCACCATCTCTCTCACCAATCTTGGCGTCGCGGTGGCGCAGCGCATCGAGCGCTTCCGCAATCCCTTCTTCACCGTGGTCAAGCCGGCCGATGTGCTGAAGCCCGAAGAGCGTAACGATATCCCGACCTTCGACGGCTATCTGCCGACCGATCTTTGGCAGGAACTGGCCGACCTCGGCACGCCGGTGACGCCGAATGGCCAGGCCATCGTCGCCACCGTCGAGGACCTCGAAGCGCAGACCCGCATCAAGACGCAACGTGCCCGCGAGGCGGTCGACGTATCCTTCCATCTGCTGGCGCAGGATCTGTTGACGGCAAGCTATTGGATGGAAATCCGCAAGGCGCAGAACCCGCAGCGGAAATTCGGCGAGGCGCCAACCGCGGCACTCGAGGCGCTGCGCCAGGTGATCCCCTGGCATCAGGCGGCATCGGAACGGCAAAAGCGGCCGCTCGGCATGGTCGCCTATGATTTCATGCAGGAGAACCCCGCCTCGAAATTCTATCCCGGCGGACCGCAGGCGCCGAAGAGTGCCGCATTTCCGACGGCCGGCGTTCTGCCCAAGTGAACGCCGCCGCAAGGCGGGTATCCTATGGCGATCACCTCGCGGAGAGGAATATTAGCGCTGGCGAATTTTCATTGCCTGCCGGTCATTTTGGTCCAATGATCGGCAGGCGGCATGACCGCATGTCGGTTCGATGCCGCTGATCAGGGAGGAGAGCATGGCAAAGTTTCTCTACATCTATCATGGCTCGGGCAAGATGCCGGCGAACGAAGCGGACCGCAAAGCGATGACCGACGCCTGGACAGGCTGGTTCGGAAAACTCGGCTCGGCCGTGGTCGAGCGCGCCAATCCTGTCGGCATGTCGAAGACGGTGCTGCCCGGCGGCAAGGTCGAGAACAATGGCGGCAGCAACCCGACCGGCGGCTATTCGATCATCGAGGCGAAGGACATCGATGACGCTGCCAGCAAGGCCAGGGAGTGTCCGATCCTGATGGAGCCGAACTGCAACGTCGAGATCGCGCCGATCATCAATATGATGGGCTGACGCCTGAGCAATTCCAGGAAAGGTGTGAAGCGGTTTTCCCCGGAAAAGCGCGTAGCGCTTTCCCTAGGGAATTGCGTTAAAACAAAGAGCTAGAGCGGTTCGACGTTTCCATGGAACAGCGAACTGCCCTAGGACCGCGCCGCGATGGCCGCCGCGGCACCGGCCATTGTCGTGGCGCTGACGCGGTTGGCGATCTTCATGGCGCGCTTGCTCCTGAGCAGCTTACGCGCCTGCGAGGCGGCAAGCACCCAGGCGAGATCGATGGCGATCAGCACCACCGCCATGGTCGCCGTCAGTTCGACCCAGCCGACGAGGCTGACCGAAGCGAGGTCTATGATGGTCGGCAACAGCGCCAGATAGAACATCATGATCTTGGGATTGCCGAGCGTGACGGCCATGCCGGCGAAGAACAGCTTGCCGGCCGAATCCTCGCGCGGCATCTCGCCTTCCTTGGCGTCGATGGGCGCCGTCCACATCTTCCAGGCGAGGTAGGCGAGATAGGCGACGCCAACCCATTTCACCATGACGAAAGCGAGATGGAAGGTCTGCGCCACCACCGCCAGCCCGAACACAGCCAGCGACAGCCAGATGCCTTCGCCGATCCACATGGCAAGCAGGAACGGAAACACATCGCGAAACCCTTTCGAGATGACGCGCGCGACGAGCGCCGCGATCGACGGACCGGGCGAACCGGCGGCCACGAACAAGGCGGCGGCGAAGATCAGCAGTGAGGCGAGGTGCATGGCGAGGGTCTCTGCGTCGGGGCTCGATCAGCCACAATAACCCGACAGCTGCGGCTCTGGCAAAGGCAAGACAATATGGGCCATGGGCGCTGACCTGCCGCGTGCTTGCGGAGCCCCTTGCAGACCCGGCGTCACGCCGCTAGAAGGGCCGCCGCGAAACAATTTCGAGCCTCACTTTGCCCCAGTAACCGCCGGTCTCGTCAAACTCCCCCGACACACCTGCATGGCGCCGCATCAGCAGCGCCTGTTTCGTTTTCATGTGTTCTTCTGGGCGGCGGTTCGAGACCGGTTTGGCACTGCTGAACCGCTGTCGCGCGCTTTTTGCTAGCGACACCTGTATTCACATTCTCCGCAGCCACCCGCCACGCCGCGCCCGCATGGGCATCTCGACATCGCCGACCGGATGAGCTTCCCGACGGGAAGGACTTACCGGCATGTCTTCGGCCCTGCGCATCCACTGGACGATCGCGCCTGAAATCGCACCACGCCCCCTGATCAACTGCAATCGCTGCGGCTGCGTGAAAGCCTATCGCTGCGGCGGGAAATTCCGCGTCAACGCCAACGGCAAGCGCATCGACGTGTGGCTGATCTATCGTTGCGTCGATTGCGACAATTCCTGGAATTTCGGCATTTTCGAGCGCTGCAACCGCCGCGATATCGCGCCGGCGCTGCTGGCGGCGCTCGAAAGCAATGATCCGGTGCTGGTCCGGAGCCATGCCTTCGACATCGTTGCCCTGCGCAACCAAGTGGGACGCGTCGAGGAGTTCCCTGACGCCGCCGTGCGCAAGCAGGTGATCGGCGAGATGAAGGAAGACGCGACGGCGCTGGAACTCCAGCTCGGTCTGGAAATGCCGGTATCGCTGAGGCTCGACCGGCTGCTTGCCAACGAACTCGGCATCTCGCGGTCGCGGCTTCAGGCGCTGGACGAACGGAGGTTGCTGACCGTCGAGCCGGATGGAGCAAAGGCCCTGCGCAAACCGGCCCGAGAGGGAGCGACAATCCGCATCGATCTCGCCGGCGAGCCTGACCGGCGGATCATCATCTCGGCTGCCGGCGGATGAACGAAAGAGGGCGGAGCACAGGTGCTCCGCCCTCTCAACTCTCGAAAAAGGAAACCCCTACGCCGCGCCGACCGCCTTGGACGACTTCTCGAAACGCTTGCGCTCGTTGGGATCGAGATAGAGCTTGCGCAGGCGAATGGTCTTCGGCGTCACCTCGACCAGCTCGTCATCCTGGATCCAGGCCAGCGCGCGCTCCAGCGTCATGCGGATCGGCGGGGTGAGCTTGACCGCTTCATCCTTGCCGGCGGCGCGGATGTTGGTCAGTTTCTTGCCCTTCAGCACGTTCACTTCGAGATCGTTGTCCCGGCTGTGGATGCCGATGATCATGCCCTGATAGACCTTGACGCCCGGATCGATGACCATCGGGCCACGGTCTTCCAGGTTCCACATGGCGTAGGCGACCGACTCACCCTGCTCGTTGGAGATCAGCACGCCGTTGGTGCGGCCGGGCAATTCGCCCTTGTAGGGCTCGTAGGCATGGAACAGCCGGTTCATCACGGCGGTGCCGCGCGTATCGGTCAAAAGTTCCGACTGGTAACCGATCAGGCCGCGCGTCGGCGCGTGGAAGACGATACGCTGGCGGTTGCCGCCCGAGGGACGCAACTCGACCATTTCGGCCTTGCGCTCCGACATCTTCTGCACGACGACGCCGGCATGCTCCTCGTCGACGTCGATCACGACTTCCTCGACCGGCTCCAGCAATTCGCCGTTCTCGCCCTTCTGCATAACGACGCGCGGACGCGAGACGGCGATCTCGAACCCTTCGCGGCGCATGGTCTCGATCAGCACGGCGAGCTGCAATTCGCCACGTCCGGAGACGAAGAACGAATCCTTGTCGGGCGATTCCTCGATCTTGAGCGCGACATTGCCTTCGGCTTCCCGAAGCAACCGGTCGCGAATGACGCGGCTGGTCACCTTGTCGCCTTCGGTGCCGGCCAGCGGGCTGTCGTTGACGAGGAAGGACATGGTCACGGTCGGCGGGTCGATCGGCTGTGCATGCAGCGCCTCGGTCACCGCCAGGTCGCAGAACGTGTCGGCGACGGTCCCCTTGGACAGGCCGGCAATGGCGACGATGTCACCCGCCTGCGCTTCTTCGATCGGCTGGCGCTCGAGGCCTCGGAAAGCGAGGATCTTGGAGATGCGGCCGGTTTCGATCTGGGTGCCGTCATTGTGCAGCACCTTGACCGCCTGGTTGGACTTCAGCGTGCCGCTCTCGATGCGGCCGGTGATGATACGGCCGAGGAAGGGGTTGGCTTCCAGGATGGTGCCGATCATGCGGAACGGACCGGGATGGACGGTCGGCGCCGGCACATGCTTGATGACGAGGTCGAACAACGGCGCGAGCTGCTGGTCCTTGGGCCCTTCCGGGTTTTCCGACACCCAGCCGTCGCGGCCCGAACCATAGAGGATCGGGAAGTCGAGCTGCTCGTCGGTGGCGTCGAGCGCGGCGAACAGGTCGAACACCTCGTTGACCACCTCGACATGGCGCGCGTCGGGACGGTCGATCTTGTTGATGACGACGATCGGCTTCAAGCCGACCTTGAGCGCCTTGCCGACGACGAACTTGGTCTGCGGCATCGGCCCTTCGGCGGCGTCGACCAGCACGATGGCCGAATCCACCATCGACAGGATGCGCTCGACCTCACCGCCGAAATCGGCGTGGCCGGGGGTATCGACGATGTTGATGCGGGTGTCCTTCCAGTCGACCGAGGTCGCCTTGGCCAGGATGGTGATGCCGCGTTCCTTTTCGAGATCGTTGGAATCCATGGCGCGCTCGGCGACGCGCTGATTGTCGCGGAAGGAACCGGACTGTTTCAAAAGCTGGTCGACCAGGGTGGTCTTTCCATGGTCGACGTGCGCGATGATCGCGATATTACGGAGGTTCATGATTCTGGTCTCGGAAGCGTTGCAGGCAGCAGGCCAAAGGCGCTGCCTCTTTCGGTTGCGCGGCTCATACAGGGTTTTTCGCAGTTGCGAAAGGGGACGCGCGCCACCAAATACTCATCAAATCTTAAGCATCTGCGTGTGAAATGATTTTGTTAACCAAGGCGGGAACCTTTTCAGGCCCCGGGCAGTTCGAACGTCATGACCGATAAACTCAACCGATTTTGGCCGCTGATCGCGTCCGCCGCCTTTGCCGTCCTGCTGGCGGCCAACGTCGCGCAGTCGGCCGCGACGCTGAAGGAAGCGCGGTCCGTCCTGCCTGACAATACGCCTTCCGCGCAGCAGGCCTTTGCCGACGCGCCCGACGGCGTCGATCCGGTGGTCACCGGCCCGGTCAGCGCCGCCTTCAAGCAGAGACAGGCCAGCGCCAACTGCGATGCGGCGGTTTGGCCCAACATTCCAATGGTCTGCTACCCCGACTGAGACGCCTCGCATCTGTTCTTACACGCTGAGGCGTGTTGAGATTCAGGTGAGGCCGGCCTCACCTGAATATCGACGCGCCTCAAGCCGCCTGCGGTTCCGGATCGAAGGCCGGTCGGCTGGTGTTGATCAGGAGCGAAATACAGGCCGCCGCGATTGCCGTCATGCCGGCAATCAGGAACGCCAGTTCGTAATTGCCCTGCAGTTCACGCATGGTGCCGCCGAAGGCGGCGGCGGTCGCGGCACCCACCTGGTGGCCGGCGACGATCCAGCCGAAAACGATCGGCCCGCTGCGGTCGCCGAAGGCTTCGTTGGCCAGCCGCAGCGTCGGCGGCACTGTGGCGATCCAGTCGAGGCCGTAGAGCACGGCGAAGATGATCAGGCTGGTCGCCGAAAACCCGGAATAGGGCAGGTAGATCAGCGACAGGCCACGGATGCCATAGTAGACGCCGAGCAGCTTGCGCGGATCGAAACGGTCGGTGAGCCAGCCTGACAGCGTGGTGCCGATCAGGTCGAAAATGCCCATCATCGACAGCAGGCCGGCGGCCTGCACCTCGCCAATGCCCATGTCGCCGCAGAACGCGATCAGATGCGTGCCAACCAGCCCGTTGGTGGTGAAGCCGCAGACGAAGAAGGTGGCGAACAGGTACCAGAACACCCGCGTGCCGGCGGCGCGGCGCAACGTGTTGAGCGTATGCGCCAGGAAATTGCCTTGTGACGCGGGCGAAGTCGGCGGCACATCATCCGCCTCGGCGCCATAGCGCACCATG
This sequence comes from Mesorhizobium sp. Cs1299R1N1, assembly GCF_037179655.1. Classification (NCBI taxonomy): domain Bacteria; kingdom Pseudomonadati; phylum Pseudomonadota; class Alphaproteobacteria; order Hyphomicrobiales; family Phyllobacteriaceae; genus Mesorhizobium; species Mesorhizobium sp. Cs1299R1N1. The sequence goes on from NZ_JAPYKR010000010.1 coordinate 177,741, forward strand.
CCGATCGAGGCCGGGCGCTCCGGCACCAGCAGCCAGACCAGGGGGATCAACGCCGCGGTGGCGATCGCGACGGCGATGACAACGGGCTGCCAGCCGCCGGCCTGCGCCAGCGAGGCGATCAGCGGCAGGAACACCAGCATGCCGGTGGCGCTGGAGGCCGACATCAGCCCCATCACAAGGCCGCGATTGGTCTTGAACCAGCGGTTGACGATGGTGGCGCCGAGCACGCTGGCGACGGCGCCGGATCCGATGCCGGAAAAAACGCCCCAGGTGATGAACAGATGCCAGGGCTTGGTCATCAGCAGGCTGAGCGTGGTCGAACCTGACATCACCACCAGCGATGCAAGCAGCGTGCGGCGCAGCCCGATGCGCTCCATCAGCGCGGCTGCGAACGGACCGGTCAGCCCATAGAGCAGGATGCCGACGCCCGCGGCCAGCGAAATGACGTCGCGTCGCCAGCCGAAACTGTTTTCCAGCGGCAGCATCATGACGGAAGGCGCCGAGCGCAGACCGGCGGCAATCAGCAGGCAAAGGAAGATGACGCCAACCACGACGAAAGCGTAGCGCTGGCCAAATGGACGGGACTGAGCTATCATGTTACTGACCGGTACGTTGCAAGGTGGAAGTATGTATCGTACCGATCGGTAACATTGTCAATCGAGTCCCATGATGCCAAGCGACAAAAATATTGAACTGACCATCAGAGACGGTCATGCATCCGCGCCACCCAAAGCCGCCAAGAAGATCCTCGACGTGGCCTATGACCTGTTCTACCGGCGAGGTATCAGGGCGATCGGCGTCGACGAAATCGTCAAGCGCGCCGGCGTCACCAAGCCCAGCCTCTATCGCAGCTTTCCCTCCAAGGACGAACTGGCCGCCTCCTACCTCAGGCAATACGACCTTGAATACTGGGAGCGTTTCGATGAAGCCGTTGCCGCCCATCCCGGTGAGCCGCGCGCGCAGATCAAGGCTTTCCTGACCCGGATCGGCAAGCGAACGCAAGTGGCGGACTATCGCGGCTGCGGCATGACCAATGCGGCGGTCGAATATCCCGACCACAGCCATCCGGCCCGCGTCGTCAGTGAGGCCAACAAGCAGGAATTGCGCCGCCGCCTGCGCGCCATGGCGGCTGCGATGGGCGCGCAAGACCCTGACACGCTGGGCGACGGGCTGCTGCTGCTGATCGAAGGCGCCTATATCAGCGGCCAGCTGTTCGGCCTCGGCGGACCGGCGCAGTCGGTTGCCCGCAACGCCGACCTGCTGATCGAAGCGAGCTTGAAGAAATAGCCATTGGCGATACGCTGGGACGACCTCCAACGGAGATCTCCGCGATGCGCAGCTTGTTGATCCCACTCACCTTCGCCGGCCTCTGCCAGGCCGCACAAGCCGGCGAGATATCCAGCGCCTACACCGACCTCGACTGGAAGAAGGACTGCGTGACCTATGCGCAGGCCGAGCAGGGCGACGGCGACTGGGCCGACCTCGCCTGCTCCGGTTATCGCGGCTATTCCGTGCTGATCGGATATGACGACGCCCGCGAATCGCTGTTCTACGGTTTTCCGCCCGGCGGCGACATGACGTCCGCCTGGGAAAGTTTTTCGGCCTTGAATTCGTCCGGAACCAAGGTCGAGTGGCGCATCGAAACCAATGGCGACAAAGCCGTGCCGTTCGCGGTCATCCACCGCCGCTCGATCAGCGATCCCGAGGACGAGACCAAGAAGACCGAGGTGCTGCTCGTCGCCAAGGTCGCCCAGATGGACGCCCGTGACGGCTGTACCGTCGGCCTGGTTCTGGCCACCGGCAACCCCACCGCCAACGACCAGGCACGCAAGATCGCCGACGAGAAGGCGAAGGGCTTCGCCTGTGGCAAGGACAAGCGCGTGGTGGTCGGCAACGTGCCGGCTTTCGGCCGGGTCGATAACTGAGGACGTTCGCCGAAGCGCCGCTTCGCGGCTGCTCCGCCCTGGCATGACGAAGTCGGGTTGCCTACTTGCTCGCCTTCGCCCGGTCGATCGCGTCCATGATCATCTTCTTGGCGTATTTGGAATCGTGCCAGCCCTCGATCTTGACCCATTTTCCGGGTTCGAGATCCTTGTAGTGCTCGAAGAAGTGCTGCACCTGCTGGCGCGTGATGTCGGGCAGCTGTGTGTATTCGGTGACGTTCTCGTAGCGCAGCGTCAGCTTCGGTGACGGCACCGCGATGATCTTCTCGTCCTGGCCGGCATTGTCTTCCATGATCAGCACGCCGATAGGTCGCACGTTGATGACGCAGCCCGGCACCAAAGCGCGCGTGTTGCAGACCAGCACGTCGATCGGGTCGCCATCGCCCGACAGCGTGTGCGGCACGAAGCCGTAATTGCCGGGATAGCGCATCGAGGTGTGCAGGAAGCGGTCGACGAACAGCGTGCCGGCCTCCTTGTCCATCTCGTACTTGATCGGCTCGCCGCCGATCGGCACCTCGATGATGACGTTGACGTCGTCAGGCGGATTCTTTCCAGTGGCTATGGCTTCGATGCGCATGGCTTTTGTCCCTCTCTCGATTGGCAGGAGATAGCGGGCGGCGCAAAATGGTGCAATGCGGCGAATGGTGCTTAGATGCATCCGGAGAGACGCGATGGCGTTCTACGCGTTCAATCATCGGCACAAGATGTTTCAGCGCCGTGATTTTGCGTGAGTCGGGGACTTCGCCTTCCGATTATCCCCCGGCGGTCACTCCCAGACGAAGGCGACCTTCTTGAGCGCCTTCTGCTCGAAAATCTCGACGCCTTCGGCGATGTCGCGGCCGCCGGCCCCGGCATAGAAGGCAAGTGCGTTCTGGTTGTCTTCCAGCGCCCACACCACCATGCCTTTCAGCCCGTGGTCGGCGAGCCGTGCCCTTGCCGCCGAAAACAGCCGCCTGCCAAGCCCGATCCCCTGATATTCCGGGCGCAGGTACAATTCGTAGATCTCGCCCTGCTGCTTGAGTTCCTTGGCGCGGTTCTTGCCGATCGTCGCATAGCCGGCGATCTTGCCGCCGATCTCGACGACCAGCACGGTGGCCGCGCGGCGGATGGCATTCGCCCACCAGTCGGCGCCACGGCGGTTGATCATCGATGTCAGCGTGCGGTGCGGAATGATGCCGGAATAGGCGCCCCGCCAGGCTTCCAGATGCACCTCGGCAATGGCGCCGGCATCGCGCGGGTCTGCCTTCCGAATGTCGATCGTCAGCGTATTCATGATTTGTTAACCATAAACCCGCATTGCCCGATTGCAAGAGTCCGGGCGGCCGATGGTGCGCTTTCGCACAGACGATCATGACGCTGGTGACATCCAGCAAAGCCTGTCAGGAATCCGGCTGAGGAGCGTTTGCGCGCGAGCTTTCAGATCTCGACCAGATGGTCGTCCAGCTCGTTGGTATCGCCTTGCGTGACCGGGAAGTGCTCGGCCAGCACCGACCCCACCTGCTCGATCGCCTTGGCGAAGCCGTCGGCGAGCCGGTCGTCGCCGGCATGCGCGGTGAGATCACGCACCACTCCGTCCCAGACATGCTGGCCGACTTTGGCGTCGATGCCTGCATCGGCGACCACCTCGGCATAGCGTTCGGCGATCGAGACGAAGATCAGCACGCCCGTGCGCGCCGTGGTGCGGTGGACGTTGCGGGCGAGGAACTGCTTGACCGCATTGGCATGCGCGGCCTGATAGCGCAGCCGACGCGGCACCATATGGATGCGCAGACCGGGCAGCGTCCACAGCAGGGCAAGCACGCAGGCCAGCGCCAGCAACTCAGCGATGACGAAATGCGGCAGGCGGATGGTGAGCCACCAGGCCTCCAGCCCATAGGCGACCACGAGGCTGACGACCAGCATGCCGAGCGTCGCCATCAAGGCCGCAGGGGCGAAATAGCCATCGCTGGCATGCGCCACGACGCAATAGATTTCGCCGTCGGTCCTGGATTCCGCCGACCGGATCGCAGCGGCGATCCGCTCATGATCCTGTGGGCTGATTGGTCGTGTTGCCATGATCTTGTCTCACCAGCTTCCTGAAGAACCGCCCCCGCCGGACGAGCCGCCGCCACCCGAAAACCCGCCGCCGCTGCTTGACCCCGAGGACCACCCGCCGCCGGAACTGCCCGAGGACCAGCCGCCGCCCGACCCCGTCGTCCAGCCGCTGCCGCGCGTGGATCCGCCCGCTCCCTGGCCATAACGAAACGTCATGCCCAGCCATCTATACACGCCCGGCGACAGCTTCGTGCCGAACATCGGCGGCAGGAACGCCATTGCCAGGCCGCCGAAGAACATCGTCGCCCACAGGATCAGGAACATGGCGGCGATCGGGTCGATGGGAGTGCTGCTGTCGGCGGGATTGCGCTTGCCGCGCGCCTCCAGCTCCTCGGGATTGCCTTCCAGCACCATGACCATGTCGGCGACGGCCTTCGAGATGCCGCCGGAGAAATCGCCGGCGCGGAAGGCCGGCACCATGTCGTTCTCGATGATCAGCTTGGTGTGCAGGTCGGTCAGCGTGCCTTCCAGCCCATAGCCGACCTCGATGCGCATCCTGCGGTCGTTTGGCGCGACCAGAAGCAGGACGCCGTTGTTCTCCTTGGCCTGGCCGAGCTTCCAGAAGCGGAACAGCCGGTTGGCGTAGGGTTCGATCTCCTCGCCGCCGAGGCTGGGGATAGTGGCGACGACGATCTGGTCCGAGCCCTTGGTTTCGAAGTCCGCCAGCTTCTGCGTCAGCGCCGCCTTGGTCGCGGCGTCGATGATGCCGGCATTGTCGACCACGCGGCCGGTCAGAACAGGCAGTTCGGCGGCGAAACCCGCGAAGCTGGACAGCAGTAGCGCCAAAACCATCAGGACAGCATGGATTGCCGGGATAAGGCGGCCGGACCTCAACAGGCTGATGCTGCGCGTCGTCATGCCCTTACCAGCCTCCCGAGGAGCCGCCGCCGCCGGACGAACCGCCGCCGCCCGAAAAACCGCCACCCCCGCCACCCGAAGACCAGCCGCCGCCGGAACTGCCCGAGGACCAGCCGCCCCCGGATGAGGACCGCCGGTGCGGCTCGAAGGTCATGCCGAGCCAGCGATAGCGTCCGGGTCCAAGCTTCTGGCCGAAGATCGGCGGCAGGAACGCCATTGCCAGGCCGCCGAAGAACATCGTCGCCCACAGGATCAGGAACATGGCGGCGATCGGGTCGATGGGAGTGCTGCTGTCGGCGGGATTGCGCTTGCCGCGCGCCTCCAGCTCCTCGGGATTGCCTTCCAGCACCATGACCATGTCGGCGACGGCCTTCGAGATGCCGCCGGAGAAATCGCCGGCGCGGAAGGCCGGCACCATGTCGTTCTCGATGATCAGCTTGGTGTGCAGGTCGGTCAGCGTGCCTTCCAGCCCATAGCCGACCTCGATGCGCATCCTGCGGTCGTTGGGCGCGACCAGAAGCAGGACGCCGTTGTTCTCCTTGGCCTGCCCCAGTTTCCAGAAGCGGAACAGCCGGTTGGCATAGGGTTCGATCTCCTCGCCGCCGAGGCTGGGGATGGTGGCGACGACGATCTGGTCCGAGCCCTTGGTTTCGAAGTCCGCCAGCTTCTGCGTCAGCGCCGCCTTGGTCGCGGCATCGATGATGCCGGCATTGTCGACCACGCGGCCCGTGAGCGCCGGCAGATCGGCAGCGAAGGCGGTTAGGGGCAAGAGGAGGAAAAGATAGAATAACGCACCAAGAACAGCCAGGTTGGCGTTCTGTCGCGCCCCCCTCTGTCCTGCCGGACATCTCCCCCTCCTCAAGGGGAGAGATTGGATGTCATACAGGGTTTCGCCAATCGCCAGGGATTGAGAGCGGAAGCCGGCCGCAAAGCTGCCAATCCCCTTTGAGGGAGAGGTGTCCGGCAGGGCAGAGGGGGGTGTTTGCACGCCAGCGATCCGTCTTTTCACGGAATTTATTCCGATGACAGTCGCCGTTCACCCACCCTGTTTCGTGCCGAAATCGACTTTCGGCGGCTGCATCTTGTCTTCCTCTACGGTGAAGTTGGCGAAGGGCTCGCTGCCGCGGAACCAGAAGGTCGCCCACAGCACCGACGGGAACGTCTTCAGCGTCAGATTGTAGTCCCTGACGGCCTGGATGTAGTCGCGACGCGCCACCGCGATGCGGTTCTCCGTGCCTTCGAGCTGCGCCTGCAGCGCCAGGAAATTCTGGTTGGCCTTGAGGTCGGGATAGGCCTCCGACACCGCGATCAGCCGCGACAGCGCGCTGGTCAGCCCTGCCTGGGCATCCTGGAACTTCTTGAGCGCTTCCGGATCCTTCAGCGTTTCCGGCGTCACCGTGATCTGCGTCGCCTTGGCCCGCGCCTGGACAACGGCGTCGAGCGTGTCCTTTTCATGCGAGGCATAGCCTTTGACCGTCTCGACCAGATTGGGGATGAGGTCGGCGCGGCGCTGGTACTGGTTCAACACCTCGCTCCATGCCGCCCTGGCGTTTTCTTCCGCCGTCGGGATCGTGTTGTAGCCGCAGCCGGCAAGCAGCGGCAGCACGATTGCCATCATCAGGAAGGCGGGCAGCGTGCGGAATGTCGATGGTCGAGCAAGGCGCTGGGCAAGCATGATGGGGGTCCCTCGATAGAAGTTGCATCCGAAGCATTACCACAATCGGCGCGCAAGAAAACGGCCACGACCTCTGCATCAGGCCCGGCATGGATCGCCCCCGCGCAAGGCCCTGTGATTGGCCGCGCGAACGCGATAAGGTTCCACCAAAACGGGACATCATCATGCCGGAAGGCCAGGACAGCGACAGGGAATCGCGCCGTATCCTCCAGCGCGTCGCGCAGGAGACCGATCCGGCCGGCAACTCTTTCGTGGCACGGACGACAAAAGGCATGCGCGACCACGTCTCCGCGGCCGATGCCGACCGCTCTGACCCGATCGAAGTCTGGGGTACGCGCGTTGGCAGGATACTCGGCCTGCTTCTGGCGCTGGGCTTGATGGTCTGGCTCGTGCTTTTCCTCACCCGGGGCAGCTAGGAATCAAAAAAACAATGAGCGCCAAAAAAACCGACGCGCCGCGCGCGGTCATCGTCATTTCCAGCCATGTCGCGCGTGGCTCGGTCGGCAACCGTGCCGCCGTCTTCGCGCTGGAGACGCTGGGCTTTCCGGTCTGGGCGGTGCCGACAATCATCCTGCCCTGGCATCCCGGCCATGGCCGCGCGACCCGCATCGTGCCGCCGCTCGACCAGTTCAAGGCGCTGATGGCCGATCTGGAGCGCGCGCCGTGGCTCGGTGAAGTCGGTGCCGTGCTGTCGGGCTATCTGGGCGAAGCCGGCCAGGCAGAGGCGGTCGCCTCTCTGGTCGCCGCGGTCAAGGCGAGGACGCCCGACGCCGTCTATATCTGCGATCCGGTGATGGGTGATTCCGGTGGCCTCTATGTGCCCGAGCCCACCGCCGCCGTCATGCGCGACCGGCTGATGCCGATCGCCGACATCGCCACTCCCAACCGCTATGAGCTGGAATGGATGGCCGGCGCGCCGCTGCCCGACTTGAAATCGGTGATCTCGGCGGCACTCCATGCGGGACCGTCGACCATGCTGGTCACCTCGGCACCGTCGATGATTTCAGGCGGCACCGGCAATCTGCTGCTCGACGGCACCCAGGCGCTGCTCGCCGAACACCGTCTGATCGACAAGCCGCCGAACGGCCTTGGCGACCTGACCGCGGCGGTCTACCTGGCGCGCATCCTGTCCGGCCAGCCGGCGATCAAGGCGCTGCAGTCGACCACGGCGGCGGTCTACGAGATCCTGGCGCGCACGGCAAAACGCGGCGGCGACGAGCTGCAGCTGGAGACCGATGCGCAGAGCCTGTCGCACCCGATGGCCATGGTCCAGCTGCGCCACCTCACGCATCCGGGGCGGGACCGCCGGGCGTGACCCCGGCCAAAGTCGTGCTCGTCGGCGCCGATGGCTGCAAGGCCGGCTGGATCGCCGTGCTGCGCGAACCCGGTTCGACACCTCGTAACCCCTACGCCGCGCCTTCGGTCGATGTCTTCCCCACCTTCGCCGCCCTGCTGGCGGCAATCCCCGACGACGCGATCGTCGCCGTCGACATGCCGATCGGCCTGCCCGAATTTTCCAGCAAAGGTGGGCGCGGGCCGGAAGCGCTGGTGCGGCCGCTGCTCGGTGCGCGCCAGTCCAGCGTCTTTTCGATCCCGTCGCGAGCCGCGCTCTATGCCGACACCAGCGGCTTCACCACGACCGAAGCCTGGTACGCGGCACATATCAGGGCAAGCGAGGTGGCCAGGATCACATCGGACCCTCCGCGCGGCGTTTCCATCCAGGCCTTCGGCATCTTCTCGAAAATCCGCGAGATCGACGAGCTGCTGATCGCGCGGCCCGAGCTGCGCGGCCGTGTCTTCGAATCGCACCCGGAAGTCGCCTTCTGCCGCCTGAACGGCGATCGGGCCATGCTGTTGCCGAAGAAGATCAAGGGCAGCGTCAATCCAGCCGGCATGGCGGAACGCAAGGCGCTGCTTTGCCGGCACGGCTATGACATGGATTTCCTCGAGCAGCCGCCGCCAAATGGTGCGGCCGCCGACGATTTCCTCGATGCGGCGGCCATGATGCTGATCGCCGGCCGCATCGCCAGTGGCGAAGCAAAGCCGTTTCCCAACCCGCCGCTCGCTGACGGTTTTGGCATACCGGTCGCCATCTGGGCGTGACCAAGTCGGCGGGCGTTCCCGCTTTGGCGCATGGCATTTATGGCCAGCCCCCGCAATTCTGCATTGCTCGCTGCGGGCTTTTACCGTTAGAGCCTTTCCTCGACCGCAACGAGCTTCCGCCTCCAACCGGAAAGGCCTTAGCCGCCCATGCCGCATCTTCCCGACCACCTCCTCGCCGGCTACCGCAATTTCATGAACGGCCGCTACCCCACCGAGAGCGGCCGCTATCGCGAGCTCGCCCGCGAAGGCCAGGCGCCCGAGACAATGATCGTCGCCTGTTGCGATTCGCGCTCCGCCCCCGAGGCGATCTTCGACGCCGGCCCCGGCGAACTCTTCGTGCTGCGCAATGTCGGCAACCTGGTGCCGCCTTACGAGCCGGACGGCGAGTTTCATTCGACCTCGGCGGCGCTCGAATTCGCCGTGCAGAGCCTCAAGGTCAAGAACATCGTCGTCATGGGCCACGGCCGCTGCGGCGGCATCCGCGCCGCGCTCGACCCCAATTCCGCGCCGCTGTCTCCTGGCGACTTCATCGGCAAATGGATGAGCCTGATCGCGCCGGCGGCCGAGACGGTATCGGCCAGCACCTTCATGACGGCGACGGAGCGCCAGACGGCACTCGAGCGCATCTCGGTCCGCTATTCCATCGCCAATCTCAGGACCTTTCCCTGCGTCTCGATCCTCGAGGGCAAGGGGCGGCTGTCGCTGCACGGAGCATGGTTCGACATTTCGACCGGCGAGCTCTGGGTGATGAACAAGGAGACCGGCGATTTCGAGCGGCCGGTGCTTGAATGAACGGGGCCGCGCGCCGGCTGACGGACGGCCGGCCGGTCGTTTTTACGGCGGCCGTGTTGCTGTTGGCGATCATGGCCGCGCGCGCCGATGACCGCGCCATCATCAGCCGCTGGTATTCGGCGCTGCTGGTCGCCGATCGCACCGAACTGGCGGACCTGCTCGCCGACGACGTCCGCATCAAGCTCGACGACCTCGGCGTCGTCCAGAGCAAACAGGAATTCATCGCTTCGCTCGACGAATGGAAAGGTGCGGTTGCCGGTGCTGCTATCCGCCACCGCATCGAGAAGAGCGAAGGCGGGGTCACCACCGTGATCGCCTGCTACGATTTCCCCAACAATGACATGCTGATGCAGGAAACCTTCGCGGTGAGCGACAACCGCATCACCGCCAGCTCGCAAGCCGCGATCGCCGAAACCTGCGAGGGCTACTGAGACGGAGCGGCCAACTGGTATATTGCGGGCCTGCGGGCCGCGTCCTACATCGGTGATACCCTCCTTCCTGACGCCAGCGAAAGACCCTCCATGTCCTCCACGAAAGTCGTCGATCTTGCCGCCCATCCGTTGACCGCGTGGCGAGGCCCGCTCGGTCTGCCCGATTTTGCCCATATTGGCGACGGTGATTTTTCCCCCGTCTTCGACGCCGCGCTGAAGGCGCATGAGGCGGAGATAGACGCGATCGCCACCAACAAGGAAGTACCGACCATCGAGAACACGCTTGCCGCGCTGGAACTTGGCGGCGAGGCGCTCGATCATGTCTCGTCGATCTTCTGGTGCCGCGCCGGCGCTTATACCAACGAGACGATCCAGGCGCTGGAGCGCGACATTTCGCCGAAGATGTCGAGGCACTTCTCAGCGATCTCTATGAACGAGAAGCTGTTTGCCCGCATCGACGACCTCTACCAGCGCCGCGAAGCTCTTAAGCTCGATCCCGAGACGCTGCGCGTCCTGGAGAAGACCTGGAAAGGCTTCGTGCGTTCCGGCGCCAAACTCGACGCCGACGGCAAGATACGATTGGCCAAGATCAACGAGGAGCTGTCGTCGCTCGGCACGACTTTCGGTCAGAACGTGCTGGCCGACGAGCGCGACTGGGCGCTGTTCCTCGACGAGGCCGACCTCGCCGGCCTGCCGGATTTCGTGAAAAGTTCGATGGCCGAGGCCGCCGAGATGCGCGGCCAGAAGGGCCGCTACGCCGTCACCCTGTCGCGCTCGATCTACGAGCCGTTCACGACCTTCTCGGAACGCCGCGACCTGCGCGAAATCGCCTATCGCGCCTTCACCATGCGCGGCCAGAATGGCGGCGCGTCCGACAACACGACCGTGGTGCGCGACATGCTGAAGCTGCGCGCCGAAAAGGCGAAGCTGCTCGGCTACGCCTCCTTCGCCGCGCTCAAGCTCGACGACACCATGGCCAAGACGCCGATGGCGGTGCATGCGCTGCTCGATCCGGTCTGGGAAAAGGCGCTGGAAAAAGCCGCCGCCGACCAGAAGGAGCTGGAGCGGCTGGCGGCCGAGGCCGGCAGCAACGAAAAATTCGCTGCCTGGGACTGGCGTTTCTACCAGGAGAAGCTGCGCGCGGAAAAGTTCGCTTTCGACGAGGCGGAGCTGAAACCCTATCTGCAGCTCGACCGCGTCATCGATGCCTGTTTCGACGTGGCGACACGGCTGTTCGGCATCACCTTCCAGGAGAAGAAAGGCATCGCCGCCTGGCATCCGGACGCGCGCGTCTTCGTAGTGAAGAACGCCGACGGCAGCGAGCGCGGCCTGTTCCTGGCCGACTATTTCGCGCGGCCCTCGAAGCGTTCCGGCGCCTGGATGAGCGCGCTGAAGTCCGGCTACAAGCTCGGGCATGGCTCGCAGCCGGTGATCTACAACATCATGAACTTCGCCAAGCCGCCGGCGGGCGAACCGGCCCTGCTGTCGGTCGACGAAGCGAAGACCTTGTTCCACGAGTTTGGCCATGCGCTGCATGGCATGCTGACCGACGTTACCTGGCCGTCGGTGTCCGGCACCTCGGTCAGCCGCGACTTCGTTGAATTGCCCTCGCAGCTCTACGAGCACTGGCTGACGGTGCCGGCGGTGCTGGAAAAGCACGCGCTGCATGTCAAGACCGGCAAGCCGATGCCGCAGGCGCTGCTCGACAAGATGCTGGCCACGCGCACTTTCGGCGCCGGCTTCGCCACCGTCGAGTTCACCGCTTCTGCCTTGATCGACATGGCCTACCATGCACGGCCCGATGCGCCGGAGGAGCCGCTTCGTTTCGAGGCCGAAACATTGGAAAGGCTCGACATGCCCGACATTATCGCCATGCGCCATCGCACCCCGCATTTCGGCCATGTCTTTGCGGGCGAGGGCTATTCGGCCGGCTATTATTCCTACATGTGGTCCGAGGTGCTCGACGCCGATGCCTTCGCCGCCTTCGAGGAAACAGGCGATCCCTTCAACCCGGCGCTGGCCGAGCGGCTGAGGAAGAACATCTATGCAGCCGGCGGCTCGAAGGACCCCGAAGAGCTTTACACGACGTTTCGCGGCAAGATGCCTTCGCCGGAAGCAATGATGGTCAAGCGCGGATTGGTGTGATTAGCCGATCTCCCCCCTCGTGGGGGAGATGGCCGGCAGGCCAGAGGGGGGCGCTGTCCCGCCAGCCTGTCGCTGTTTGCAATTTCGACCTTCGCAGGTTTCTTGTTGTCCCAAGACTATCGGTGCCGCGATCCTTCGCGCCCCCCTCTGCCCTGCCGGGCATCTCCCCCACGAGGGGGGAGATTGGCAGCGTCGCCCGCGGCACCCGCCCAAGGGTCAGCCACCCTTGGCCACACTGGCCGGGTCAGCTTCGTGTAATTCGTCGCCGCCGGATTGCTGGGATACGAACTCGGCGCCGCGACATAGATGATCTCGGCGGCGATCGGCTCGAAGCCGGCGTAGAAATGATTCGTTGATTTGATCAGCAGTATGTCCTTCGTCAGCGGATCGACGCCGATGTTGGAAAAGACATCCGGCTCGAAGGTCTGCGTGCGATTGGTGTTCAGGATCACATCGATCTCGGTGCCCTCGATGCGCACCACCGCTGACGGTCCCAATGTCACGCGGCTCGGCCCGAAACTCTGCCAGCCTTCGCTGACAGCCTTTAATACAGTGACGTGCGCGTCGATCGGCTCGCCCGCCTGCGGCCCGGCCTTGCCGCCGAAGCGCAGGTCGATGACCGCGCCCTCGCCCGCTGCCTGGCAGAAAGTCACCGCGATCGGATCCCAGATCGTCGCCACGCCGACGCTTGTGATGCCCCGCGCCAGCAGTTCGCGCAGCACGATGGTGCCGTCGCCGGGAACGCCGCCACCGGGATTATCCCAGATGTCGGCGATGACCACGGGCTTGCCGGGATTTTCGGCGCGAACGGCCAGCGCCCGATCGATGCCGTCGGCCGCACTCAGCATCGTCATCGCCGTCGTTTCGCGCATGGCATAGAGCTCGCGTCCTAGCCGCTCGGCCAGCGCATCGCCTTTGGCCTTGTCATCGCTGGTGACGACAAGGATGCGCGTGCCCATTTCGGGCACGTCCGCGGCCATGAAGCCATGGATGACCGAGACCGACAGCACGCCGTCCTTGCCGTGCAGCGCCTTGATGCGGTCGACGAAGGAGCGCATCGGTTCGCGGCTGGTCGGCAGCACCTGGATCATGCGGCAGTCGAAGGTCGAGATGACGGGTTTGATCTCGCCGCGCGCCGCGGCAAGTCCAAGTTCGACGACGTGCTCGCCGCGCTCGTAGAAATCGGTGTGCGGGAATTCGAGGAAGTAGGCCATGATGTCGGACGCCGCCACGCGCTTCGGCGTCAGATGGCTGTGCGGATCGAACTCGCAGGCGATCACCACGCCAGGCCCGACGATGCCGCGCACGCGCTCCAGCAGATCGCCCTCGCAATCATCATAACCCTGCGCCACCATGGCGCCATGCAGGCCCAAAATGACGGCATCGACCGGGAGTGCCGCCTTGAGCTGGCCGAGTATCTCGTCGCGCAGCGCTTCATAAGTCTGCCGCTGCACCAGGCCGCCCGGCTCGGCCCAGGTCGCGGTGCCCTCGATCACGGTCAGACCTTCCGCGGCCGCGCGACGGCGCAGCGCCACGATCGGCGAGGAACACAGGGTCGGGGTTTCCGGATGCTTGCCCGGCCCGGCATAGAACGCCATTTCGAACGAGGCCCGGTCGGTCGGCACCGGCGAGAAAGTGTTTGTTTCCGTCGCCAGCGAGGCGGTGAAGACGCGCATGAAAGCTCCGTAGACTTCTTGTTTTTCGCAATTCCGGACGGAAAACCGCTGTGCACTTTTCCTGGACTTGCTGGGATCGCTACTTGACCGCCCCGAGCGCCAGCCCCCGGACGAGATAACGCTGCAACCAGATGAACAGGATCGCCACCGGCAAAGTTGCCAGCAGCGTCGCGGCCATGACGTGATGCCATTCGATCGTGTAGCGGCCGGCGACCAACGAGAACACCTGGATCGGCAGCGTGTAGCTCTCCTGGCTGCGCAGCATGGTCAGCGCCACGACGAATTCGTTCCAGGCGTTGATGAAGGTGAAGATCGCCGTCACCGCGATCGCCGGCAGGCAGAGCGGCAGAAACACTTTGCGCAGCGTCAGCCAGCGGCCGGCGCCTTCCATCCAGGCCGCCTCCTCGAGGTCACGCGGAATGGTGTCGAAATAGCTCTGCAGCATCCAGACCGTGAAGGCGACGTTGAAGGCCATGTAGATGAAGCCGAGCGCGGTGGTCGATTCGACCAGCCCCCAGGCGGCCATCAACCGGAACAGGCCGAGCACCAGCACGATCGGCGAGATCATCTGCGAGATCAGCAGGAACTGGCGGAAGGCGCCGTAACCGGCAAAGCGAAAGCGCGACATCGCATAAGCCGCCGGCACCGAGATCAAGATCGCGCCGACGGTGGCGATCACCGAGACATAGAGTGAATTGGCCAGCGCCTGGCCGAAGCCGGTCGCCACCCACATGTCGGAAAAATTCGACCAGCGGAACTCGCTCGGCCACCATGTGGGTGTCAGCACCTCGGTCCGTGGCTTGACCGCCGTCAGGAACATCACCGCGAAGGGAAAGATCGTCACCACGATCAAGGGCGCCAGCAACAGCCAGGCGATGATGGTGCGCTTCAGCTTGCCAGTCATGCGCGCTGCTCCCGCATGGCGAGACGCACATAGATCATGGTGAAGATCAGCAATATGGCGAACATCACCAGCGACACCGCCGAAGCCTCGCCGAGTTTGCCGATGCGGAACGCGAGCTTGTAGAGATGGGTGACCAGGATGTCGGTCGAGTTGGCCGGCCCGCCCTGCGTCATCACCCAGATGATCGGGAACGAGTTGAAGACGTAGATGGTGTTGAGCACGATGGCGATGTTGATGAACGGCTTCAGCAGCGGAAAGGTGATCTCGCGGAACTGCTGCAGCGGCGTTGCCCCCTCCAGTGCGGCCGCCTCGTAGAGATCGTCCGGGATCGACGACAGGCCGCCGAGGAAGATCGTGGTGGTGAACGGCACCGTCACCAAGATGCCGATCAGAACCTGCATCGGAAAGGCGGTTCCGGCCTGTGCCAGCCACTGGATGTTGTGGTCGATCAGGCCAAGCCCGATCAGCGCCGAATTCAGCATGCCGCTTTCGCCGCTCAGCGCCCAGCGCCAGACCACCGCCGTCATGGTCAGCGACACCGCCCAGGGCAGCATGATGATGACACGGGCAAGGCCCCGGCCATAGAAATCGGTGTTGAGGATCATCGCCACCGGGATCGAGAGCAGCAGTGCGCCGCCGACCACCAGCACGGTCCACAGCCCGGTGCGCCAGAGCGCGGCGACGAAATCGGGATCGGCCGTCAGCGCGGCGAAATTGGCAAGGCCGCTGAACTCGCGCAACTGACCGAAGCGGTTGACGTCATGCGTCGCAATCTGGATCAGGTCCCAGACCGGCCAGAAGATGACCACCGCCGCCAGGAACAGGCTGGGCAAGGTCAGGAGATAGGGCAGGAAGCGATTTTGCATCGGCTTGGGTTGAGTCCCGGTGCGCTGGATCTGAGTTTCTGCTTATGCGAATTTCGGATCCGCTGCACCCGGCAGGAAATCAAGGCGTGGCGCGCCCCGCCTGAGTCGGGGGCGCGCCACGGGCGCAGGGAGATACGCCCTATTTCTTCAGCACCGCATTGGCCTTGGCCGCGGCGTCCTTCAAGCCTGCCTCGGGATCGCCGCCGAGATAGATCTTCTGCATGGCATCCGAGGTGATCTGGGCAACTTCTTCCCAGCCCGGGATGACCGGCGCGAAACGGGCATCCGGAAGCAGGGCGGTGAAGGCGGCGAGATCGGCGTTGTTGACGTAATAATCCATCTTGGCCTCTTCCTTGTTCACCGGCAGGAAGCCTTCGCCTTGCGTGAACTTGGCGCGCTGCTCCGTGGTGAACAGGAAGTCCATCAGCTTCCAGGCCTCGTCCTTGTTCTTGGAGTTCTTGAACATGATCATGGAGTCGGTGACGCCATAGGTGCCGCGCGCGCCGGTCGGACCGGCCGGAATGGCGGCCACGCCGTATTTGAGGCTCGGCGCCTCCTCCTTGATCTGGTTGGACAGGAAGGGCGCCGTGATCATCATGCCGACCTTGCCCTGCTTGAACAGGTTCTGCACGTCCTCGCGGTTGTTGGAGGTGACGCCGGGCTCGGTCAGCCCCTCGTCGATCATCGACTTGTAGAGCTTGGCGGCTTCGAGCGCGCCCGGCGTGCCGAGGCCCGACGTGCCGTCCTTGTTGAGGATCTCGGTGCCCTGCGACCACATCGCGTAATAGTAATAGACGTCGGTCTCGATCTCCTTGCCCTGCAGGCCGAAACCGAAGGCACCCTGCGCCTTGATCTTGCGCGCATCCTCCTGCAGTTCGGTCCAGCTTGCCGGCGGCTTGGCGATGCCGGCCTTCTCGAACAGCTCCTTGTTGTAATACATGGCGCGCGCCGAAGCGGCGATCGGCAGGCCGTAGGTCTTGCCGCCCATGATCGAGGGCGACAGGAAGGTGTCGATGAAGCGGCCCTTGAATTCGGGCGTGATATAGCTGTCGAGCGGCTCGGCGACATCCTGCTGGACGAAATCGATCAGCCAGCGCGTGCCTATGATGGAGAGATCCGCATTGGTGCCGGCGGTGATGTCGGTGGTCAGCTTCTGCAAGAGCACATCCCACGGCACCACCTCGAACTTGACCGTGATGCCGGGGTTCTTCGCCTCGAACTCCTTCTTGACCTGCTCGAAATAGGGGCCGGTCTTGGCGCTGTACTCAGCGACGGTAACCCGCACTTCGCCGGCCTCTGCCTGCGCCGCGAAGGCCAGCATGCCCATTCCGGCCATCAGGCCGGCAGTCCATTTTGCAAGGTTCATCCGATCTCTCCCATTTGTTCGCGCATTCGCGCTCCTTGTGCCGGTGCTGACACAAGATTTATGTGACTTTCCTACATTATCGATGAATTCGCCGCATGCAAGCGGATTAATATGTTGCTTAATTACATCGTGTTCTTTAGCCTCCCGGCATCTGCCTGACCCTGCGGGAGGAGCAAGCGCCGTGGTTTCGAGAGCCGAATTCGAAGGCAGGACCGTCGTAGTCACCGGCGCCGGTGGCGGCCTTGGCTCGGCGATCGTCGCACTGCTGGCCGACAGGGGCGCGCGGGTGGTCGGCTGCGACCAGTCGCAAGAGGCGCTGGCGAGCCCGCACCTTGCCTCGCGCCATGTCTTCGACCTTCTCGACCGGGCCTCCATCGAAGCCGCGATCGCCGCCGTGCTAGAAAAGGACGGCGTCCCCGACATCCTGATCAACAATGCCGGCTGGACCCGCGCCGAGACGCTTGATGCGCTGACGGCGGACAGGATCGAGCATGAGCTCGACCTCAACCTGACCGGCGTGATGATGTTCGCCGATCCCATTGCCAAGGCGATGGCCGCGCGCGGTTCGGGCAGCGTCGTCTTCATTTCCTCCGTCAACGCCATCGCGCATTTCGGCAACCCCGCCTATGCCGCCGCAAAGGCCGGCATCAACGCCTATGCCAAATCGATCGCCGTCGAGCTCGGCCGCCGCGGCGTGCGCGCCAATGTGGTTTGCCCCGGATCGATCCGCACCGCCGCCTGGGACCATCGCCTTGCCAAGGACCCTGAGATCTTGGGCAAGCTGCAGCGGCTCTATCCGCTCGGCCGCATCGTCAACGCCTCGGAAGTCGCCGAAGCGGTGGCTTTCCTTGCTTCCGACCGGGCCTCGGGCGTAACAGGCGTGGTGATGCCCGTGGATGCGGGATTGACCGCCGGCTGCTTGCCGTTCATCGACGACATATTGGG
Source organism: Mesorhizobium sp. Cs1299R1N1 (assembly GCF_037179655.1). Lineage (NCBI taxonomy): Bacteria > Pseudomonadati > Pseudomonadota > Alphaproteobacteria > Hyphomicrobiales > Phyllobacteriaceae > Mesorhizobium > Mesorhizobium sp. Cs1299R1N1. The sequence goes on from NZ_JAPYKR010000010.1 coordinate 195,539, forward strand.
AGCGTGACCATGACCGACGTCGAGTTTCGCAACCTGTCGAAATCCTTTGGCCAGCACAAGATCCTCGAGGACATCAGCCTCGACATCAAGAGCGGCGAGTTCGTGGTGCTGGTCGGCCCGTCTGGCTGCGGCAAATCGACCTTGCTGCGCATGCTGGCAGGCTTGGAGACCATCAATTCCGGCGATCTCCTGATCGGCGGCACGCGCGCCAACGACCTGCCGCCGCAGCAGCGCAACATCGCCATGGTGTTCCAGTCCTATGCGCTGTTTCCGCACCTGAAGGCCTCGGACAATATCGGCTTCGGCCCGAAAATCCGGGGCGAGAACCGCACCGCCATCGACCAGAAGGTCAAGAAGGCGTCCGGCGTCCTCAACCTGTTCTCCTATCTCGACCGGTACCCCCGCCAGCTCTCAGGCGGCCAACGCCAGCGCGTCGCCATGGGGCGCGCCATCGTGCGCGAACCCTCGGTGTTCCTGTTCGACGAGCCGCTCAGCAATCTCGACGCACAGTTGCGCGTGCAGATGCGCACCGAGATCAAGGCGCTGCACCAACGGCTGAAATCGACCATCGTCTACGTCACCCACGACCAGATCGAGGCCATGACCATGGCCGACCGCATCGTGGTGATGGACCGCGGCAGGATCCAGCAGGTCGGGGCGCCGCTGGAGCTCTATGACCGGCCGGCCAACAAGTTCGTCGCCGGCTTCCTCGGCTCGCCGTCGATGAGTTTTGTGTCCGGGGCTCTCAAGACGACGCCCGAGAAAACCTGGTTCGAGTCGGTCGGCGGCGGGCGGCTTGCGCTCGCCGGCAAGCCGGTGCCGGCAGGCAGTGCGGTGGAGGCGGGCATCCGGCCCGAGCATTTCATCGTCGGTGAAGCCACCGATGCCATGACGCTCAAGGTTGACGTCGTCGAGCCGACTGGTTCCGAAACCCATGTCTACGGTGCCATTGGCACTGATACGGTACGCGCCGTGTTCCGCGACCGGCTGCCGGTCCGGCCAGGCGACCTGCTGCCGGTCTCCGTCGATCCCGGCAACATCCATCTGTTCGACACGGCGACGGGCCTGCCCCTGAGATGACGACGGAAACTCGGATATGAAGACGCCTGCCGACATCATCACCCGGCTGCAGCTTATGTCGCAGGACGGCACCAAGTCGGATCGCCGGCTGGCAAGCCTCGTCCTGTCCGACCTCGACTTCGCCTCGAAGGCCGCGATCTCCGAGATTGCCGCGCGCGTCGGCGTCAGTGAGCCGACGGTGACCCGTTTTTGCCGCAATCTCGGCTGCGAGGGCCTGCGCGACTTCAAGTTCCACCTGGCGCAGGCCATTGCCATCGGCGGCCAGTATCTGTCGCCGGAGCCGCTGAGCCGCGACGCCCGCGAGCAGCGCATTGCGTCGGCCATCACCGAAGCGGCTGTCACAGCCATCCAGCGCGCCAGCGAGAATCTCGACATGACGACGCTGGTCGATGTCGCCGCGCGCCTTGCTGTGTCAGGCAATGTGCTGTGCATCGGTTCGGGTGGCATTTCCTCGATGATGGCGACCGAAATGCAGAACCGGCTGTTCAGGCTCGGCCTGCCGGTTCTGGCGCAGATCGACGGGCAACTGCAGCGCATGTACGCCGCCGTCGCCACGCCGGACACCATCGTGGTCGCCTTCTCGGTCTCCGGCTATGCCCGCTCGGTCATCGAGGCGGTGCAGGTCGCCCAGCAATATGGCGCCGCCACGGTGGCCGTCACCGCGCCCGACTCCGCACTGGCCAAGGCCGCCGACACGGTCATCCACCTGCAGCCGCTCGAGGACGGCAACATCTACAAGCCGACATCGTCGCGCTACGCGCTGCTGGCGATCGTCGACATGATCGTGACATCGGTCGCCGAGACGCGCGGCCCGAAGGTGCTGGAGAACCTGCGCCGCATCAAGCAGAGCGTGAACACGCTGAAGGTCGACGATCCGCGTTTGCCGCTGGGCGATTGATTGAACTTCAGGCAGAGGATTGATCGCAGACCGCTTCGACACGTCTTGCCAGCGCAGCCGGTTCGCCAACAATGCGCAGCGTCTTGAGCCGGGCCGTGCCGCCTGCAATGACCGAAACGGCCGAAGCCGGCACGCCCAGCGCCTTGGCGACCACCTTCTCCAGCGCTTGATTGGCGGCGCCGTTTTCCGGCACGGCGCGGACCCGCGCCTTCACGTGACTTCGTCCGTCCGCCGATATCTCGACACTTTCGAGCCTGTCCACCGAAGACTTTGGCGTCAACCGGACAAACAGCTCGATGCCGTTCTCGCGAATGCGGTACGGCGCGCCCATGCGATCGTCAGGCCAGCAGCAGCGGCGCCACCGTGGTGAGAATGAACTGCCTGAGGAAGAACAGGATCAGCAGCAGGATGATCGGCGAGATGTCGATGCCACCAAGGTCGGGCATGAAGCGCCGGATCGGCCGCAGCGCCGGCTCGGTCAGCCGGTAGAGCATGTTGCCAATGCTGCCGACGAACTGGTTGCGCGAGTTGACGACGTTGAATGCATAGAGCCAGGAAAAGATCGCCGAGGCGATGATGACCCACCAATAGAGATCGAGCGCCATGACGATGGTTTGAATGAGGGCGAGCATGCCGGTCTCCAATTGTTGCCGACATGTAGCCATTACGCGTCAAACCGGCAAGGGCAGGTTCCGCCATGCGACCGGCGGCCGGGTTTTCGATGAAGCGCCGCCTTGACAGGAAACCGCGTCCCCCGATAAATGCGCCATCCGCTGGACGGGGCTGTAGCTCAGCTGGGAGAGCGCGTCGTTCGCAATGACGAGGTCAGGAGTTCGATCCTCCTCAGCTCCACCAGCGGAATAATCGATTGTCCGCCTTTCCCGAGCGGTAACGCCCAAGCATCACACGATACCTGCGATGCGTCACACGGCGTCAATGCCCCCAAAAATGGCCAGATGCGATTTCGCGTTCCCAAGGCGAAATGGTTGTCAATTGGACTTATGGCGATGGCCTCTGTCCGGTAGACGCTATTTTTTTTGGAAGCAGCCCCATTAGACTGGCGTTCTCAAATCAGTTTTTTCTGTGTGTTGTGACAAGGCGTTTCGGCAGGGGCGACCGAAGGCGCTATACGGATTCCGACTCGAAATGAAGAAGCCGCCCGCGGAAGCAAAAAGTGTCCATTCGCGAGAATCTCGCTGCAAATCTCAGGCGGCTCTGCAAGGACCACGCTTCCGTCAGCGCGGTGTGCCGCGAGCTGGGCATCAACCGCACGCAGTTCGAGCGTTACCTGCAGGGGCAGACCGTTCCCAACAAGACCACCGCCAAGCTGATCTGCGACTACTTCCGCGTCGATGAACCCGAACTGTACCGGGACCCCGGCACGCCTGAGCTCTCGGCTCCCGGCCTGCCGCCGATTTCCGAAAGCCTGTTCACCCAGATGATCCGCCCCCCCGCCCCGTCGATCGCGAGCGGCACCTATTTCACTTATTTTTCGATTCCGACCCGCGCCGACCTCCTGATGCGCTCGGTGACCTTCGTGCGTCGCGAGGCCGAATTGGTCACATTCCGCAGGGTTACCGGATGGTCGGAGCGCCGCGGCTCGACATGGGCGCGGGCGCGCGGCAATCACTATGGCGTGGCGATCTCGCGTCTCAACTGGATCTATTTCAGCGGCGTCAACCGCCGCCAGACAGGCGAGCCGTCGCTGATCTCGGTGCAATGGGCGCCTATCTCCGAACCGGTGCTGACAGGCAAGGCCATGCTTCTGACCGAAACCGGACCGGCATTCGTGTCGGTCATCATGCGGCAGGACATGTCCAATATCCCGCCCAGGCGTGCGATCCGCATGGCGCACGTCATCAGGCTCGATGATCCCGGTATCGATCAGCTCGTCGTCAGCCTCGCCCGGGATGGGCTGGGCTAGCCACTTGCTTACGCTAAATAAGAACAAGAATATCCCGAAAAAGCGTATGCTGGCGTTTGCCTACTCCATATCTGAGTAAAATCGATTTTTTAGACTTTGCCGTCAAGAAAGATATTTTAGATCATATTTGATTTACTACAATTTTAACAAAGCATTAACTCCTCGGACCATACCTTTCTTCTCGCGGATCCCTTTTGGGGATCCTTCAACAGATCCCATTGGGGGGTCGGGAAAGGGACGAAAATGGCCAAGAAAGTCAACAATGCCCCGAAGCTGACGGTTGCCGCTGGCACGCAGACCGCCTTCTTCTCGCAGGGCATGCACTACAACAAGCGCTGAAGTCGTTCGGCGCCGACGGGCATTCGCCTGTCGGCGCTCCACATCCACGAACGGCATACAGCATCATGAAAATGCGCTCTTCAAAAACGCTCGTCTTCTACCCTGGGACCAACAAGGTCACGGCCTGCAACTTCCTGACCAGAAGCGTCTTCGAATGCAGCCCCGAAGTGGTCGGCCTCCTCGCTTCCTGGGATGAATGGGCTTCCCCCGCGGAGATCGCGCGCGCCCACGGCTGGTCGAAGGCCGACCTGAATGCCGTCGTCCCGCAACTGCTCGATTTCTCCGCCCTCGTCACCGCCGGCTCGCCGCTGGCCGAACAGGAAACACAATTCTCCGGGCAATGGGGTTGGGGCCTGCCGACCGCGCTGATGCATTTCTGCGTCCAGGACTCAGAGTTCATGACCATCGAACAAGCGGAGGCTCGGCAGATCGAACGCGCCGGCCATGTCGCGCAGCCAGACCTGCTGCTGAGGAATGATCCGGGCGCCATCCGGCTGCCGGACGCGCTGGCAGACAACGACCTTCTGGCCCTGATGGCCCGCCGCCGCACCAACCGCACCGCGGCCGCACCCACCATCACCTCGCGGCAGCTCTCCGATTGCCTGTTCGCGGGCATGGGCATTACCGGCGAGACCGGCAACTGCGTCGGCGCCCTGCCGCTCGGCATGACCCCTTCGGGCGGTGCGCGAAACCCCTACGAGGCCTATGTGGTTGCACTCGGCGTCGAAGGGCTGGAGCCCGGCGTCTATCACTATTCCGCCGCCGATCATGACCTCGGCAGGATCTCGGCCAACCATATGCCGAAGATTTCGGAACTGATCGGCGGACAGGAATGGGCTGACGCCATGCCGTGCCTCATTCTGCTTTGCGCCAGGCTCGACCGCACCATGTGGAAATATGAGGACGCCAACGCCTACCGCGTCGTGCTGATCGAGGCCGGCCATATCGGCCAGAACATGATGCTCGCGGCGACCAGGCATGGCCTGTCGGCCTGCCCGACAGCGGCGCTGAGCCATTCGGCGATCAAGCGCCTTCTGGGCCTCGACCGTCTCACCGACGCGCCCATCTATGCGTTGACCCTCTCAACCCCGGAACTTGATCCGCATTCGGCGGCTTGGTCGATCAATTAGCCGACTTAACATGTCCGATGTAGCCAATACGCCTTCCCAGAGTTCCATCCGATGACAGGAGCAGCACGTGTCAAATCATTCCTTACGTCAGTCAGAGCTCGATAGTCTCCAATATATCGCGACGATGACCAATGAGCTGGTGCAGATGGCCGAAGCAAGCCGTTTTCCCATGATCTCCTATCTGCTCGGCATGGCCTATGCCGAGGCCTTCGATGTCTTGCGCGGTGCACGGCCGGCCAGACATGCGCAGCTCAGCGGCAACCCTATGCACCCCAAGGCACACGCGAAAGGCAACCACGCTCAGCCAAGGACAGCCTAGCGCGGTGCTGCAAGACTTGCTGCCGCTGCTGGAAAAGGTCGCCGCGGACCTCGGCCTGATCGCCGGCAGCCCGCGACACCGACATTCATGCGCACAGATTTGAGGGGAACCAGCAAATGAACATGATCGCGACCATCAGGAGCGCCGACGCCGGCGAAAGCATCTTTGCCCGGCTGAAGGCCCTGATCTCCAGCCGGCCGGCCTCGCCGGATGCTGCCCGCTTCGAGGCCCGGCAGCTGATTTCCATGGCAATGGCCGATACCTGGCAGGCCGACAGCCTCTGGGGTGCGGCGGATGCCTTTCACGTCCATTTCGACTTCATGATGCAGACCATCGACATCAATGGCGCTGGCGATCCCAACCTTAGAATCCTGCGCACCAAATGCCGCTTCTACCTGGAACAGGTCGAGGCGCTCTGCCAGTCGATGAGCCGGCGATAGACACCGTTCAACTCCTGGGCGGCTGCTAGTCCCGCAAACTGAACACAAATGGCGCCGTACGGCTGACGCGCGAGCCTAGTTCCGACGGCGGCGCCGGCACGGTGGCGCCCTGCAGCACCGCGAGCGCGGCACGGTCGAGTTCGGCATCGCCTGACGAACGGACCACGTGCGCCGAGATCACCCGGCCTGAGGCATCCACGGTGAAGGCCACATTGGCATTGCCCTGCGCGCGTCGTGATTTCGCGGCACTCGGGTAGCGCTTGTGGCGGTTGATCCACGCCGTCAGCCGCGATTCCCATTTGGCTGGGCCGACACCCGAAATCCCGGCCGCCGGCGTCGCTGTCTTGGCGGCGGGCTTGATCTCGGCGCTCGCGGCACTTGCCGTCTTCGGCGGTTCCGCCTTTTGCTTCTTCGGCTTTGGCTTGGGCATGTCGACAGGCCTTTTGACCTTGGCTTCGGCCGGTTCCTTTTCCTTGCGCCGCTCCGTCGGCTTTGCCTGCGGCAGCGGAACGACAACCTCCGGCGCGACGGTCTCGACGATATCGGGGACGACCTCGTCCAGCGGCGGCTGGTCGACTGGTTCGACTTTCGTCATCTCCGTTGGCTCGTCCGGCGGCACCGTCTCCGGCTCGGAAGCAGGCTCCGCTTGCTCGATCACCTTGTCGGGTTCGGCTTTGGTGACCTTTTCGGTCTCTTCAACCGGCTCGGTCTGGTGGGGAATGGCCGCACCGAGCATCGCGGCCTGTTCAGGTAACGCCGGCGTCACCATCATCGGCGCCATTTCGATCATCAGGGCTGGCGGCGGTCCGCCATCCGGCAGGTCGGCTGGACTGAAATTCTGCACGGCATAGGCGACCGCGACATGCGCCCCAAGCATCAGCACGGCCGCACATGCCCACAGGCCAAGATCGCACCAGCCGAAGCGCGACAGGACCATCGTGGGCGAGGCGGCGGAGCATGTCATGGGGCAGCCGTCGCGCCAGGCACCGGTGCGGCGGCATCACCGGCGGGAGCGGCCTCCAGGCCGACCAGGGCGACCTTCAGATAGCCGGCTGTACGCAGCAGGTTCATCGCCTCCATCAGGTCGCCATAGGCGACCGCCTTGTCGGCGCGCAGGAAGATGCGCGTCTGCTTGTCGCCCTTGGTGCGGCTGTCGAGTGTGGCGGCAAAAGCCGGGCGCGGCACGGTGTCATTGCCGATCGAGAGAGTGAGATCATCCTTCAATGTCAGGAAAAGCGGGGTCTCCGGCCGCGGCGCCGGTGTCGCGGTCGACCCGGGCAGGTCGACATTGACATCCACCGTCGCCAGCGGCGCCGCGACCATGAAGATGATCAGGAGCACCAGGATGACATCGATGAACGGCGTGACGTTGATCTCGTGGCTCTCCTCGAGGTCGTCATCCACGGTCTGGCGGATCCGGCTGCCCATGGTCTTGCTCCGCTATTCGGCCGCCAGCGCCGTCGCGGATGCGACGGAGCGGAAATCGAGGTCGCGGCTGACTAGCCGTTCGACGCCCGCCGAGGCGTCGGCCAGGATCTGCCGGTAGCCGGCTATGGAGCGGGCGAAGACGTTGTAGATCACCACCGCCGGAATCGCCGCGACCAGACCCATCGCGGTGGCCAGCAGCGCCTCGGCGATGCCTGGCGCGACCACGGCGAGATTGGTGGTCTGCGCCTGCGAAATGCCAATGAAGGCGTTCATGATACCCCAGACGGTGCCGAACAGGCCGACGAAAGGCGCGGTGGAACCGATCGTCGCCAGCAGGCCGGTGCCGCGCGACATCCGCCGCGACGCCGCCGCCTCGATGCGCGACAGGCGCGAATTGACCCGTTCCTTCAGGCCGTCTCCCCCGACATGGTCGAGCGCACCGGCCGAAAGCGCGGTCTCTTCCTCCGCCGCCCGCACCAGGAGCGCGCCGGGGCCGCCACCGCTGTCGAGCGCACGGCTCGCCTGCTTCAGCGTCGCGGCATCGCCGATCGCGCGAACGGCACGACGGATGCGCAGCTTGCCGCCGAAAATCTCCAGCGATTTGGCCAGCCATATCGTCCAGGTGACGAGCGACGCGAAGGCCAATCCGATCATCACCGCCTTCACGATGCTGTCGGCGGCCATGAACATGCCCCATGGCGACAGGTCGTGCGGCAGGTTCAACTCCATCGCCCCCGCAGGTGCCGCCCCCGCCGGCAGCGCGGGCGCAGGCGTCGCCGGTGCGGCCGTCGTGGCGGGTGCCGGTGCGGCTGGAGCAGCTTGTGCCGCTTCGGTCGCCGCGGCTGGTGCCTCGACTGCTGGAGCAGCGCCGGCCGGTTGCTCCTGGGCCATCGCGCCGGTCGCCGCCAGGATCAGCGATGCGACAAATGCCACCAACAAACCATGTCTCGACACGAGCTTCTTCCTTGTCCTCACAGCGGCCCCCGGTCATGGCATTTCTCCAGCGCGGCCGCCGCATTCCAACCCCGGCTGCGCCAGGCAAGCTGCCCGGCTGACTATGAAACATGAACTTATTAGTCAACATTAAAGATGACTGCAATGCTCAACAATTTGGGAATGCGCCGCAAAATCCCTGAAACGCTACGGCGCCGGTGGTCTGCGATATCCGCCCCGGGCTATACGATGACAGGCATCCGGTGTCGCTGTGTCGATGCGGACTCGCTATACTGATCCGGCAGCAAGGAGTTCCGGATGATCAAGGCAATACCTTTCGACTACCCCTATGACGGCAGGCTGGTTGCCGAAAACACTGCGTTGATCGTCATCGACCTGCAACAGGATTTCCTATCGACATCGGGCTATTTCGCCAGGAAAGGGTATGACCCCTCGCCGCTGCGGGCGATCCTGCCGACGGTGAACCGCCTGATCGCGGCCGCACGCGAAGCCGGCGTCACGGTCATCCACACCAGACAGGGCTACCGCGCCGACATGGCCGACATGACGCCCTACGAGAAATGGCGCCGCAAGCGCGCCGGCCTCGACGGCACCGACGTCCTGCTGCGCTCGGGCGCAGGGTTCCAGATCGTTCCGGAGATCGATGTCGTCCCGCGCGACATCATCGTCGACAAAACCTGCAACAGCGCTTTCACCTATACGGATTTCGAGCTTGTGCTGCGCGCGCAAGGCATCACCCATCTGATGTTTTCCGGGTGCACGACGGATGTCTGCGTTCACACCACGTTGCGCGAAGCCTGTGACCGCAATTTCCAGTGCCTGACGATCTCCGACGCCTGCGCCAGCGGCGACAGGCAAGCGCATGAAGCGGCGTTGCACATGGTGACGGTCGAGGACGGCGTCTTCGGCGTGCTGGCCGATTCGGACGCCGTCATAGAAGGGCTGTCGCGGCTTTCCGGCAGACATGAAGCAACAGACGATTGACGGGTCTCAGCCCACTGCCCGCGTCTCCAACCTTGCGCCAGGCGCATAAGCTCCAGGCTGGAATTCGCAGGCCTCCCGGCGCGCCAGGGAGTTGCGCAGCAGCGCCAGTGTTTCCCGGCCAACTGTCGCGATCTCGTGTGGCGTGTCGACGCCGACGACCATGAACTCATCGATGCCGAGAGCCGCATAGGCAAGCAACGACAGCGCGACCTGGGCCGGTGGCCCGGAGAGGTCGACCGCCTTGTGGCCAGCGGCGGAAACACCTTGGTGGATCCTGACCGGAAGCGCGAAGCGCAGTTTGCCGGCACGGCCATATTCGGCTGCGGCGCCACGCGCCCGCTCCATCAATTGCCTGATATCGTCGATCGGGCCGGGCGCCAGCTCGAAGAGATCGGCATGCCGGCCGGCCACCTTCAGCGCCGTTCCGGATTGCCCGCCCATGCGGATCACGAGGTCGGCGCCATGCGGACCCTTGCGCGGCACGTAACCGCCCTTGACGCTGTAGAACGCGCCTTCGTGATCGAAGGGCCGGTCGTTCGACCACAGCCGCTTCAACAGCACCAGATATTCATCGATGCGCTGCCAGACGACGCCATGGCCGACCGGCCGTGTCTCGGCATCGTCATCGTTCAGCGGCTCGCTGATCATCCTGAGCGCCAGCCGTCCGCCGCTCTCCCTGTCGATGGACGCCAGCTGGCGGGCAGCCACCGTCGGGTCGATCACCCCGGCCCAATGAGTGAGCACCACTTCCAGCGAAGCGGTGCGGTTGAGCACCTGGGACGCAAGATCCATGTTGGTCAGCAGCCCGGCCGAATCGTCGACGACGATCTTCTGGAAACCGCTGTCCTCGATCAGCCCGAGTTTCGTCGCGGTCTCGGCGAAGTCATAGAAAAAAGGAACCGCCGCGTCGGCGGTCTTGCCGGGAATATGCGTGAATTCTATCGGCATTGTCATCTCCTCCATCTCTGGAATCACTGATGCTGTGAAATGCGGCCCCTCAGGCGCGCGAAAGCGCTCCGGGATCCGGTTCATTCAACTCCGATTGCCTGAAAGCTGTGGGGCAACAGCCCCTGTCGATCCCTTAGGGAATAAGGCCCAGCACGACTGCCCCGGTGAACACGAACGCGAGGGCAAAGACGAGATAAGCGAAAGCGCCGGCATAGGCCGGGCGAAAGCCCTGGGCATTGGCCAGCTTCTGGCCGTTGCTGTCGGTCTGGGCGTTCTGGATATAGGACATATCGACCTCCGTCTCGCCGGTTAATCTATAAAACTTGTAGACTTTGTCGATTGCTATTTTTGCGCCATGGGCAGAATTATTTTCTGATCGATCGCCGAAAATTGGTACGAAATTGCTGTGGAGGCAAATCCAGGCGATCGACGGAAATGGATGGCGGCATCGCTTCACGCGCTTTGAATGAACCTATGTGCTTGTCGCCGCTGCGCCTATTTCCTGCATTGGCCACTCGATGCAGGAAGGATAGCATCGCTGCCGGTGGCAACATGAAATCGTCCAACAGGACGTTGGGAGCAGAAAAATGGGCGAACGACTGGCCGGCAAGGTCGCCATCATTTCGGGCGGCGCGACGGGAATGGGCGGCGCGGCTTCGGAACTGTTCGCCGCCGAAGGCGCCAGGGTCGCGATCATCGACCGCAACGGTGAAGCAGCCGCTGCAACCGCGGCCGCGATACGCGCGCGGGGACACATAGCCGAACACTGGGTGGCCGACGTCTCTGATGAGGCCCAGGTCGCAGCTGCGGTTATAGGGGCGACCGAAAAACTCGGGCCCGTCACCGTGCTGTTCAACCATGCCGGCACCATCGTGATAAAGCCGTTCCTGGAGACGACGCTGCAGGAATGGGATTGGCTGCACGCCGTCAATGTGCGTTCGATGTTCCTGATGACACGCGCCGTGCTGCCCGGCATGATCGCCGCCGGCGGCGGATCGATCGTCTGCACCTCGTCGATCTCGGCGGTAGCGGCGACGCCGAATGAAGTGCTCTACGACACCACCAAGGGCGGCTGCCACATGTTCGCGCGCGCCATCGCGGTGGAGTTCCGTGACCGCAACATCCGTTGCAACGCGGTCTGTCCCGGCTTCATCAGAACGCCGCACGGCCTGCGCGAGGTCGCCGACCTTGGCAGGCTCGGCGTCGATGTCTCGGACGCCGCACTGGCCGCGCAGCAGGGCCGCATCGGCGAGCCGGAGGAAGTCGCGAAGGCAGCGCTTTACCTGGCGAGCGACGAGTCCAGTTTCGTCAACGGCACGCATCTGTTCGTGGACAATGGGTTTACCGCGATGTGAGGGGTTCGGGTTTTGGGTCTTCGACCCAGGGACAGCCTGGCGCCCTTCCTCTACCCCGTCGATCGGGGGAGAGGAAAGGATGCCAAGTCCTATTCGCTTACCGCTCTTCCCGCCGAAACGGCTTCAGCAGTGCCGAGGGTGCCACCGCGTTGCGCGACATGACCGCCATGGCGACTATGGTAAAGATGAACGGCAGCATCAGGAACGCCTCGTAGGGGATATGCCCCAAACCGCTCGCCTGCATGCGGAGTTGCAAGGCATCGACGAAGGCGAACAGCAGCGCGGCCCCGGCTGAGCGCCACGGGTCCCAGCGGCCGAACACGACCAGCGCGATCGCCACCCAGCCGCGCCCGGACACCACGCCGAAGGTGAACGCATTGAATTGCGCCATCGACAGGAAGGCGCCGGCTAGCCCCATCAGGGCGCCGCCGAGAATGACGGCCTGGAAACGCGTGGCAATGACGCTGACGCCGGCCGAATCGGCGGCGCGCGGGTTTTCACCGACCATGCGCACCGACAGGCCCCAGGGCGTGCGGTAGAGCACGAAGGCGGCGAGCGGGATGGCAATGATCGCCATGTAGACCAGCGCGAACTGGTTGAACACCGCAGGTCCCAGCACTGGAATATCTGAGAGGACCGGGATCGGCAGCGTCTGAAAACCCTTGATGCTCGGCGGCACCGATTGCTGGCCGAAGATCAGCCGGTAGAGGAAATAGGCAAGGCCCGACGAGAACAGCGTGACGCCGATGCCGCAGACATGCTGGCTGAGGCCGAGCGCCACCGTGAACAGCGCATGCAGCGCGCCCATCAGCATGCCGGTCAGCACCGCCACCAGCACGCCGAGCCACAGGCTGCCACTGAGGCTGGTGGCGGTGAAGCCGGTCATCGCGCAGAGCAGCATGATGCCTTCGATGCCGAGATTGAGCACGCCGGCCCGTTCGGAGAACATTTCGCCGAGCGTGGCAAAGGCCAGCGGCGTGGCGATGCGGATGATGGCGGCGAGAAAGCCGACCTGAAAAATCTGTTCGAACACCGCGCTCATCCGATGGCTCCAACGCGGCGGATGCGATAGGCGGTGAACAGCAGCGCCACCAGCATGGCGAGCAGCGCCGTGCCCTGGATGACGTCGCTGAGGAAGGCCGGCACGCCGGTCGCCCGCGACATCGCCTCGGCGCCGGTCATCACGGCGGCCAGGAAGATCGCCGCAGGCACGACGCCGAGCGGGTTGAGCCGCGCCAGCATGGCGACGACGATGCCGGAATAGCCGTAGCCCGGCGAGATGTCGCTCATCACCTGGAAGTGCACGCCGCCGACCTCGCCGACGCCGGCAAGACCAGCCAGCGCGCCCGACAGCAGCGCCGTCGAGATCAGCACTCGCTCGACATGGATGCCGCCATATCTGGCCGCTTCCGGGTTTTCGCCGGTAACCCTGATCCGGAAGCCGAGCGTCGTGCGCACGATCAGGAACCAGATCAATGGGGCCGCGACCAGCGCCGCGACGACACCGAGATGCAGTCGCGTGCCTTCGATCAACACCGGAAAGTTCGCCGAATCCTCGATCGGCGGCGAAATCGGGTAGCCGCTGAAGCTATCCTTCCACGGCCCTTCGATCAACGCCATCAAGGCGTAGTAGATGACCGAGTTGAGCAACAAGGAGCTCACCACATCATCGACCTTGAATTTTACGCGCAGCGTCGCCGGCACCAGCGCGACCGCGGCGCCTGCGGCCGCACCCGCCAGCGCCATCAGCAGCATGGCGAGCGGCCCCGGCATGGGGATGGCGCCAACAAAACAGCTCGCCACCGCGCCGGCAAGCAATTGCCCCTCGGCGCCGATGTTCCAGAATTTGGCACGGAAGGCGACAGCCACCGCCAGCCCGGTGAAGATCATCGGTGCGGCCCGCACTAGTGTTTCGGTGATGGCATAGCTGTCGCCGAGCGAAGCCGTGAACATAACCCCGTAGGATTCGAGGACACCCGCGCCGGCCAGCGCGATCAGCCCGCTGCACAGGATGAGCGTGGCGGCGATCGCCAGCAGCGGTAGGGCGAGGTTGAACCAGGCGGGTGTCGAGGTGCGGACTTCGAGGCGGAACATCAGCTGTGCCCCTCCGCGCCGGTCATCAGCAGGCCGAGCCGCGCGACGGTCGCGTCGGCGCTGTCCAGCGTGCCGGCGATGCGGCCCTCATACATCACCGCGATGCGGTCGCAGAGCACCAGCAGTTCTTCCAGATCCTCGCCGATGACGATGATGCCGCACCCCTTGGCGCGCATGTCGAGGAATTTTTCGTGGATGAAACGGGCGGCGCCAATGTCGAGGCCACGCGTCGGCTGCGACACGATCAGCACCTTTGGGTCGAAGGCAAGCTCGCGCGCCAGCAGCGCCTTCTGCAGATTGCCGCCGGACAGCGCACCGGCGCGCGTCATCGGCCCGGGACATCTGATATCATAGGCCTTGATCTGTTCTTCGGCGAAAGCGCGGATCGCATCCGCCTTGAGCAGCCCCCTGGCGGAGAAGGCCGATGTGCCGATGCGCGGCAGCACCATGGAATCGGCGAGCGGCAGATTGGTGACCAGCCCCGTCGTCATGCGGTCCTCCGGGATGCGGCCAAGGCCCAGCGCCTGCACCTCGCGCGGCGAGAACCGCGATACGGTCTGGCCGGCGATGGTCATCCGGCCGGCATCGGGCGCGCGCACACCGGAGATGACCTCCGCCAGCGCCCGCTGGCCATTGCCGGAGACGCCGGCAATGCCGAGGATTTCGCCGGCACGAACCGCAAGCGACACATCGCGCAGCGCCGTGCCGGAATGCCGCGAGGTTGAAATGCCATCGAGCGTCAGCACACCGGCGCCGGGCGTCGACGGCCCCCTCGCCGGCGGCACGATCTCATGGCCGCACATCAATTGCGCCATTTCGGCCGACGTCGTGTTGGCCGGATCGTCGACACGGCCGGCGACGCGGCCATGCCGCAGTACGGTGCAGCGATGCGTCAGTGCCCGCACCTCGTTGAGCTTGTGCGAGATGAAGATGATGCCGAGCCCTTGCGCCGCCATCGACCGCAACGCCGAAAACAAACCGTCGACCTCGCTCGGCGCCAGCACCGCCGTCGGTTCGTCGAGGATCAAGAGCCTGGCGCCGCGAAACAGCGCCTTGACGATTTCCAGCCGCTGCTGCTCGCCGACCGACAGCGCCGAGACCGGCAGATCGGGATCAAGCGTCAGCCCGTGCTGGCTGCTGATTTCAGCAAGCCGGGCCAGCCCGCCGGCGCGATCGATCCGCCCCGACTTGCCCGGAATACCGATGAGCAGGTTTTCCAGCACCGTCAGCCGTGGCGCCAGATGGAAATGCTGGTGCACCATGCCGATGCCGGCGGCCAGCGCATCGGCCGAGCTCGTGATCCGTACCGGCCGGCCCTGGATCAGGATCTCGCCGGCATCCGGCGCGTAAGCGCCGAACAGCACGTTCATCAATGTCGTCTTGCCGGCGCCGTTCTCGCCGAGCAGACCGAGGATTTCGCCCGGCGCCACGCTGAGATCCACGGCCTCGTTCGCCTTGAGGGCGCCGAAGGTCTTGGTGATGCCGCGCATTTCGATGAGGGGGGCGGACAAGGGCGCTCCTGAGAGGATTGGCTTTACCATGGCAGCTTTGATTGAGAGGGATGCGCTGCACCCCCCTCTGGCCTGCCGCCCATCTCCCCCTCAAGGGGGGAGATCGGATGTCATTTCGGCTTTCGCCAATCTCCAACCTCTAAGAACAAGCACTGCCGGAGAAACCGCCGATCTCCCCCTAGAGAGGTTGAGGAGTGACCAGCGTCCGGCAGGACAGAGGGGGCGCCACGCACCGGCCCCTCGCAACCAACCCTCAATCCGAAACCGGCGTGTTCTCGTCCACATCCACCCGGAAATTGCCTTCCAGGATCTCGGCCTTCTTCTTCTCGACCAGATCCTTGACCTCGGCGGGCAAGGTCTTGTCGAACTTGTGCAAGGGCGCCAGATACGAGCCGCCCTTGGCCATGCGCGAGAAATCGCCGTAATCCTGCGCCGTGTAGACGCCGGCCTTGACCAGCTTGATCGCTTGCTCGACCGTCGGGTACATGTCCCAGACCGGGCCGGTGATGACCGTGTCGGGACCGAGGCTCGACTGGTCGGACATGTTGGAAATGGCGAAGATCTTCTTCTCCACCGCCGCCTCGATGACGCCGAAGCGTTCTGCATAGATGACGTCGACGCCGGCATCGATCTGCGCCACCGCGGCCTCCTTGGCCTTCGGCGGGTCGAAGAAGGAGCCGATGAAGGCGACCTTCTTCTTGACGTTCGGATTGACCTCCTTGGCCCCGGCGAAGAAGGCGTTGACCAGCCGGTTCACTTCCGGGATGCCCATCGCCGCCACCGCGCCGACCGTGCCCGACTTCGACATCTTGCCGGCGATCATGCCTGAGAGATAAGCCGGCTCATGGATCCAGTTGTCGAACACGCCGAAATTGGGTTCGGCCGGCCCGGCACCCGAGCCGAACAGCCAGGCAGTCTTGGGGAACTGCTTGGCGGTGCGGCGCGATTCACGCTCGGCGGCGAAGGCATCGCCCAGCACCAGCTGGTAGCCGCCTTGCGCATATTCGCGCATGACGCGGCTGAAGTCGGCGGTCTGCACCTTCTCGGACCATTTGTATTCGATACCGAGTTCCTTCTCGGCCTTCTGCAGCGCGACGTGGATCTGGTTGTCCCAAGGCTCCTCGATCGGCGTGGCGAAGATCGCCGCCACCTTCAGTTTTTTGCCCGCCGCGAAGGCCGCACTGGGCAGCATCGCCGCCGCCAGGCCAAGAGCGCCCAGCTCCAGCACGTTGCGCCGCGAAAGTCCTTCACGCGTCGATTGGGATTTGTTCTTCCGGTTTTCCATTGAAGTGCCCCTCTGTTCGACAGCCGTGTCGAGCCGGCTGTTCCAAAAATCAGACGGGGAACTATGGAACGGGTCAGCACTTTTGTCCACATGGTCAAATTTGGCGGAGCGCCGAATCTGACCATGGTCTTGTCGAGCCGAGAACCGACGATCAGGCCCGTTCGAGCGCGACGGCAATGCCTTGGCCGACGCCGATGCACATGGTGGCCAGCGCATAGCGGCCGTCGCGCTCCCGAAGCTCCAGTGCCGCCGTCCCCGAAATGCGGGCGCCTGACATGCCCAGGGGATGGCCAAGTGCGATGGCGCCGCCATTCGGGTTGACGTGCGGCGCATCCTCGGCGATGCCGAGCTCGCGCAGCACGGCGATGCCTTGCGAGGCGAAGGCTTCGTTGAGTTCGATGACATCGAACTGTCTTGGCGTCAGGCCAAGTCGCGCGCACAGCTTCTGCGTCGCCGGCGCCGGGCCGATGCCCATGATGCGCGGCGCGACCCCGGCGGCGGCCCCACCAAGGATACGGGCGATCGGCGTCAGCCCGTATTTCCTGACAGCCGCTTCCGAGGCAACGATCAGTGCCGCCGCGCCGTCATTGACGCCGGAGGCATTGCCCGCCGTCACCGTGCCGCCTTGCCGGAACGGCGTCGGCAATTTGGCCAGGGTCTCGGCCGTGGTGCCGGCGCGGGGATGTTCATCCTTCGAGGCCACGACCGGATCGCCCTTGCGCTGCGGGATCGTCACCGGGGTGATCTCCTTCGACAGCCGGCCATTGGCTTGGGCCGCGACCGCCTTGTCCTGGCTGCGCACGGCAAAGGCATCCTGGTCCGCGCGGGAAACAGCGAAGTCTTCCGCCACGTTCTCGCCCGTTTCCGGCATGGAATCCACGCCATACTGCTTCTTCATCAGCGGATTGACGAAGCGCCAGCCGATGGTGGTGTCGTAAATCTCGGCATTGCGCGAAAACGCGGTGTCGGCCTTGGGCATGACGAAAGGCGCACGGCTCATCGATTCCACCCCGCCCGCGATCATCAGCTCCGCTTCGCCGGCCTTGATGGCACGCGCGGCGATGGTCAGCGCATCCATGCCCGAGCCGCACAGCCGATTGACGGTCGAGCCGGGGACTTCCTTGGGCAGGCCGGCCAGCAGTAGCGCCATGCGCGCGACGTTGCGGTTGTCCTCGCCGGCCTGGTTAGCGCAGCCATAGACGACGTCATTGACCGCCTGCCAGTCGATGCCGGGATTGCGCTCAAGCAAAGCCTTCAGCGGGATTGCGGCGAGGTCGTCGGTCCGTACCGAAGATAGCGAACCGCCGAAGCGACCGATCGGCGTGCGAATGTAGTCGCAGATATAGGCCTCGGCCATGTCAGGCAGCCTTCCCTTTTCCGGTTCCTTCATGCGCCGCCTTGGTGCGGGCCTGCAGGTCGCGCAATGTCTTGAGTTCGAGTTCGCTTGGCGCCGGTGTTTCGTCAAGCGCCTCGGCGAACTTAACCACCCAGCCACAGCTCTCCTGCACCTGCTTGCGGGTGACACCGGGATGCAGCGAAACGACCGTGAATTCCTTGGTCACCGGATCCGGCTTCCAGATGGCGAGATCGGTGATGAGCAATGTCGGGCCAGCTGTGTCGATGCCGAGCCGCTTGCGGTGGTCGCCACCCTCGCCATGGCCGAAGGAGGTGAAGAAGTCGATCTTTTCGACCATGCCGCGCTTGGTCTGCGCCATGGTTATGTAGATCTCCTTCGACGATGTCGCGATCTCCGGTGCGCCGCCGCCGCCGGGCAGACGCGTCTTGGGATGGAAATAGTCGCCGATGACGGTGGTGTTGATGTTGCCGAATTTGTCGAGCTGAGCGGCACCGAGGAAACCTATGGAAATGCGGCCGCCCTGCAGCCAGTAGCGGAACATCTCCGGCACCGCGACGGTGGTGACGGCGGTTTCGCACAATTCGCCGTCGCCGATCGAAAGCGGCAACACGTCGGGCGCGGTGCCGATCGTGCCGCTCTCATAGATCAGCGTTATATCAGGCGCATGCGTCAGCCGCGCGACGTTGCAGGCGGCCGACGGCGCGCCGATGCCGACGAAACAGACATCGTCGTTCTTCAACGCCCGGCTGGCGGCGATCGTCATCATCTCGTTGGGGGTAAAGGCAACCTCGCTCATGCCGATTTCCTCAGATGTTCGACGCGGGCCGCGAAATCGTCGGCGGTTCTTTCGATGACGTTCGCCTGCATCCACGCCTGGAACTTTTCGCGGTCGGCGGCAATCTCGTCCCATTCGAGATAGGCGGTATTGTCCCTGACGTAGTAGCCGTGCGCATAGGACGGATGCGAGCCGCCGGGCACGACCGAGATCGCCGAAATCGTCCAGCGCGGCAGCACGGTCAAATTGGGGTGCAGGTCGTCGAAATTGTCGACGACTTCCTCGACCGTCACCACAGCGCGCCTCGCCGCCAGCACGGCTTCCTTCTGGATGCCGATGATGCCCTCGACCAGCACATTGCCTTTCCTGTCGGCCTTCTGCGCATGGATGAAGGTGACGTCGGGCCGGATCGAAGGCACCGCCGCCAGCACCTCGCCGGTGAACGGACAGGTGACCGACCTGATGTTGGGATTGACGTCAGCCAGCCCCGCACCGCGATAGCCGCGAAACACGGCACAGGGCAGGCCGGCGGCACCCGCTTCATAGGCGTTGGCCATGCCGGCATGGCTGTGTTCCTCGATCTCGATCGACCGGGGGAAACCGTTCTCGATCGCATCGCGGGCGCGCCGCAGCAGGCCGACGCCGGGGTTGCCGACATAGGAGAAGACGATTTTTTTCGCCATGCCCATGCCGATCATCTGGTCGTAGATCAGGTCGGGCGTCATGCGAATCAGCGTCAGGTCGCGAAAGCCCTGGCGGATCGCCTCATGCGCGGCGGCTGTCGGGATCAGATGGGTGAAGCCTTCGAAGGCAACCGTGTCGCCATTGCTGAGGTTCTCGGCCACGGCTTGTTTTAGCGGCAGGAACTTGACCATCACAGCGGCCCTCAGGATTCAACAAAGTTCGCATCGCGAACAAAAGTACCGTAGGTGATATTTTCTAGCAGGATTTCTTTGTGGTCTAAGGGGCCTTGTTGAACTTCCAAAGTCGGCGGGTCAGCGCCCCCCTCTGCCCTGCCGGGCATCTCCCCCTCAAGGGGGAGATCGGATGTCGCGATCGCCTCGCCAATTTTCACCGCCGAAGAAGAGGCGCTGAAGTCAAAACTGCCAATCTCCCCCCTTGAGGGGGAGATGTCCGGCAGGACAGAGGGGGGCGCCGGCCCGCCAGCTTCTAAATAAGCGCCCCTCAATGCTTGAGCCTATCCCGCATCGCGTACCACAGCATTCCCAGCACATAGAGCGGCCCGCGCAAGGCCGTCCCACCTGGGAACGGCATTGGTGTCAGCGTCGAGAACAGGTCGAGCCGCGACGCATCGCCGGTGATCGCTTCGGCGAGCAGCTTGCCCGACAGCGTAGACAGGATGACGCCTTTGCCGGAATAGCCATGCGCGAAATAGACCTCGCCATAGTGCCCGACATGCGGCAGCCGCGACGTTGTCACCGACACCAGTCCGCCCCAGGCGTGGTCGATGCGGCATCCCTTCAACTGCGGGAAGGTGCTTTCCATGTGCGGTCGCACGAAGCCGGCAATGTCGGCCGGCGGTGACGGCGTATAGCGCTCGCCGCCGCCGAACAGCAGGCGTCCATCCGCCGACATGCGGTAATAGTTGACGACGAAGCGTGTGTCGGACACCGCGACATTGGCGGGGATGACGTTGCGAGCGCCCTCCAGCGGCTCGGTGGCGACGATGTAGTTGCCGACCGGCATGATGCGGCTGTTGACGCGCGGCTCCAGCCCGTTGAGCAGCGCATCGCCCGCCAGCACGACATGTCTGGCACGGACCGATCCCTTTGCCGTCGAAACCCGGATCGACGGCTCCCGCTCCAGCTTCACGGCCACTGAATTCTCGTGGATGGTGACGCCGGCCGCGACGGCCGCGCGGGCAAGCCCGAGCGTGTAGTTCAAGGGATGCATGTGGCCGCCGAGCGGCTCGTACATGGCGCCATGATAAGGCGTGTCGACCTTGGCCCGCGCCTCCGCCGCCGAGAGTATCTCGACATCGCGGAATTTCATCACGCTCTCGAGGCACTTGGCCTCCTCTTCCAGATCCCTGAGGTCGGAGCCATTGACCGCGCCGACCAGATGGCCGGTCAGCCTGAGATCGCAATCGATGGCGTTGCGCTCGATGATGTCGAGCACCAGTCCGCGCGCCTCGAAGGCAAGGTCGAACAGCACCTTGGCCCGCTCAGGCCCATAGAGCTTGACCAGACCCTTGGCGCCCTTGCGCAGGCCGGGGATCATCTGGCCGCCATTGCGCCCCGACGCACCCCAACCGATCCTGCCGCCTTCGAGCAGCACCACCTTCAGGCCGCGCTCGGCGGCGTGAAGGGCGGCCGACAGCCCGGTGCAGCCGCCACCGACGACGACTAGGTCCGCATCGACATCGCCGGCGAGCGCCGGATGGTCCGGTGCCGGATTGGCGGTGGCGACGTAGTAGGATTTGCCGATATCGAGACCGGAATTGAAACCCGTTGAAGATGCCACGGTCACACCTTCAGCAAGAGGTGGTCGCGCTCCCAGCTCGTCACCACGCTCTGGAACAGGTCGAGCTCGACACTCTTGACGCGCAGATAGGTCTGGAAGAAGTCCTCGCCGAGCAATTCACGCACCGGGTCGCAGGCGGTGAAGCGGTCGAGCGCTTCCTCCATGGTCTTCGGCAGCGTGCTCCTGATCTTGTAGGCGTTGCCCGAGGCTTCGGCCGAGCGCGCCAGCTTCTGCTCGACGCCGAGATAGCCGGCAAGCAGCGAGCCGGCGATCGCCAGATAGGGATTGCAATCAGCGCCCGGCAACCGGTTCTCCACCCGCCTTGCGGCGCGCCCTCCCGCCGGCACGCGCAGCCCGCAGGACCGGTTGTCATGCGACCACTCGATGTTGGCCGGCGCGCTGTGGTTGGGCCGGATGCGGCGGAACGAGTTCACGTTGGGCGCGAACAGTGGCATGATTTCGGGAATGTATTTCTGCAGACCGCCGATGAAGTGGCCGAACATCGTGGTGTCGGCATCGTCAGCGCTGGCGAAAAGCGCGTTGCCGGCCTCGTCGACGACGGACATGTGGAGGTGCATCGAACTGCCGGCCTGGGCCGCGATCGGCTTGGCCATGAAGGTCGCATGCATGCCGCATTGCTGCGCGGCCTGGCGCGTAAACCGCTTGAACAAAAGCACCTGGTCGGCCAGCGGCAGCGCGTCGCCATGCAGCAGGTTGATTTCCAGCTGCGCCGTGCCCGATTCATGAATCAGCGTGTCGAGCGGCAGGCCGGCCGCCGCTGAATAATCATAGATACGCCGGATCACCGGCTCGAACTCCTCGAGCGCCGCCATGTCATAGGGATGCTGCACGCCCTCGGCGCGGCCATTGGCGCCGAGCGGGGCGGTCAGCGGTCTGTCCGGATCGGGATTGCGCGCGGTGAGGTAGAATTCGAGCTCCGGCGCCACCACCGCGCGCCAGCCGCGCTTGCGGTAGAGATCGAGCACGGCGCGCAGCACATGGCGTGGCGAGGCCATCCACGGCCTGCCGTCCATGTGGAAGGCGTCGGCAAAGACATAGGCCTTGCCAGCGCCAGCGCCCGGCGCCAGGCACAGCGTCGAGACATCGGGCACCATGCGCATGTCGGGGTCCGAATAGGCAAAACCCTCGTCGATAGAGCCGGAATAGCGGCCATCGATGCTGACCAGGAAGGCGCTGCTCGGCAAATAGAGCGCGCGGTCTTCCAGCGCCTTGAGGAATTTGGCCGTCGGCAGCGCCTTGCCGCGCAGCACGCCATTCATGTCCGGCACCAGGCACTCGACCTCGTTGATGCCGTGCTGCGTGAGCCAGGCCTTGGGGTCGTTGATTGCGGTATTCGTGTTCTTATCGAGCATTTCGTTCATGTCCGTATCAGGGAGAGTATGGCTTGCGCGGCCACGTCCGTTCCGGGTTTCAGCGCCATCTCGGCTGCATTGTTCCTGAGGCGGGCGCGCATGGCGTCATCGGCCAGCAGGCCGAGAATGACTCTCTCCAATCCTCCTTCGGTCCAGCCGTCACGGCCGATATGGTCGCCGACGCCGGTCTCTCCGGCGCGTTGCGCATTGTCGTGTCCGTCCCAGCAATAGGGCATGATCAGCGACGGCACGCCGAAACGCAGCGCCTCGCAAAAGCTGTTGTTGCCGCCGTGGTGGATGAACAGGTCCGACTTCGCCACCACGGAAGGCTGCGGAAACCAGGCGTCGAGATAGACATTGTCGGGCACCGCCCGATAGGCGTCACGCAGGCCGCCGACATTGACGATGAAGCGCGCCGGCAGCCGGTCGAAGACGGCAAGCATGCGCTCGATCAGGCCGACATCCATGGCGCCGAGACTGCCGAAGCTGACATAGACCAGCGGCCCGCCATTGCGCGGGAAAACCGGCACCTCGAAGGGCCCCTCCGAACGCACGCAGCCTTCGAGATAGACGAAGCGCTCGGGGTCGAGCGGCTCGGCGCGTTCGCGGCGCACGATCGAAGGCGTCAGGAGCAGATTGAGATCGGGCGAGGTTTCCAGAAAAAGGCCCTTGGGCAGCGGCGCCACGCCGCAATCCGCGCGAAAACGGTTGAAGCGGTCATGCGCCGGAGCCGAGGCCTGGAGATAGCGGGCCTCGAAGGCCCCGCGTTGCGGGTCATCGGCGGCAAGCCCGGACAGATAGGGCGGCACTTCGGCGTCGGGCAGCTCCGTCTCGGCGCAGGAAACGACGCGCACCCATGGGCAGCCGGCTGCGGCTATCGCCGGGAACATGATGACGTTGTCGAGCACCACGGCGTCGGGCTTCAGCCGCGCCAGCAATTGGCGCAGCGGCGCCTCGGCATTGACCGCCGTGTCGACGATCGCCTGCCAGGTCGGCGCGACGTAGGTTTCGAGCTGGTCGATCGGGCTCAGCCTGAAATGCGGCAGGTGCCGGCGCACGAAGGCCTGCCAGTAGCTCTGGCGCTCGCTGTCGCTCAGCGGCTCCTCGGTCGGTAGCTGGTATTCCTGGAAACCGTAGTCGGCAAAGACACCGGAAAACCCGGCATGGCAAATGAACACCGGCCGCGCGCCCTTCGCGCGTAGCGCCTGCGCGATGCCGACGCAATTCAACGCCGCCCCGAAACTGGCTTCGGGAAACAGCGCGATGGTCGGGCTCGCCTTACGCGTCAATTAATCCTCTTCATTCCGGCCGGCTGATCATGCCGAACAGTGCCGGGGCGCCGCGGCTGGCAGCTTGCGGTCGCTGGCTGCGGGAGAGCCGCAGGTGGATGCGAAGCAGATCGGCAGCCACCTCATACTGCCGGCTTTCGAGATGGTCGAGTATGTTCAGGTGCTCGCGCAGCGATTGCTTCAGCCGGAAGACGTTGACGCCGGCATAGATGCCCGGCAGCCGCCGCAGCCTGAGGTGATCGGCCAGCGCGTCGGCGACGAAGCGGTTGGCGCAGCCCTCGGCGATCATGCCGTGGAAATCGATGTCGAGCCGCTGGAATTCGCGTGTGTCGAAGGCGGCGTCGGGCAGCGCCGAAAGCGCCTCCATGCCCTGGCGCAACATCGCGGCGCGCGCGCCGTCCAGCCTGAAGCCCGGCATCAGGATCGCCGCCGGCTCCAGCAAAAGCCGGAACTCGTAGCTTTCGCCTTGCACCCCCGGATCGTCCGGCGCGCGGCGGAACAGCCAGGATTGCCCCGGCGCACGGTCGAGAAAGTTTTCTTCCGTCAGTCTGTTCAGAGATTTTAGTACCGTCTTCCGTTCGGCACTGTAGCGTCGCATCAGCCCGGCGACGGTCACTGTCTGGTCCAGGCGCCGCGCCGACCGGTCACGCAGGATGGCTTCGGCAAGCTCGTCTTCCTCGGCGGCGGGCAATTCGGCTGACATCGTCGGCTGCGCGGCGAGGTCGATCGCCAGGACATAACCGGTGTCGGCCTCCCAGCGCACGACACCCTGTTCCGTGAGCAGGCTGAGCGCCGCCCGCACCGGGGTGCGTGAAACATTGCAGAGCGAGGCGATCTGCTGCTCGGGCAGGCGCGCGCCTGGCGCGAAGCCGCGCTGCCGCGCCACATCCAGGATACGCTGGGCCAGATCGAGATGGTTGGTGCGAGGTCGTCGGGCTGCGGTTTGCATGGCTGGGCTCGTGAACGGACGTGACAGCACTGGTTTGACCGATCGGCCTTTGCAGCGCAATCGGCCAGATTCCTCGGCCTGTTGGCAAATTATGGATTGACGTACTTTTTTCTGCAATAGTACTGTCCACGCAATCGGCGACAAAAAGACCGAGGGAACAGGACCGATGCAGCGGCGCATGTCGCGGGTCCGGCATGAATTCGACGAACCAACCGGAATGGGAGTCCGCCATGACTGCAACCAGCCTGCGGCGCCATGCGCTGAGAATGCCTTCGATCGCCCTGGGGTTTGCCATGGCGCTGTCCGCGCAGGCGATGGCCGCCGACCTCGTCATTTCCAACTGGGACGGATACATGGCGCCCGACGCCATGGCGTCTTTCAAGACGGCGACGGGCGTCTCCGGCGAAGTCGTGGTGCACGCCACCAATGAAGAGATCATGGGCAAGCTGATTGCCGCCGGCGGCAAGGGCTACGACGTGGTCTTCGTCTCCTCGCCCTTCGCCGAGGTGCTGAACAAGCTCGGCCTGACCGAGCCGATGGACCACGCCAGGATCCCCAACCTCGCCAACCTCTATCCGGAAGCGACCAAGCTGCCGCACGATGTCGGCAACATTTTCTCCGTGCCTTATACCTGGGGCACGACCGGCCTCTGCTACCGCTCCGACCTGGTCAAGACGGCCCCTACGAGCTGGAGCGACCTGCTGGCGCCGTCCGCTGAGCTCAAGGGCAAGACCACCATGCTGGCGACCGATCGCTGGCTGCTTGCCGCCGGCCAGCTAGACAAGGGTTTCTCCGTCAACGAGACCGACCCGGCCAAGATGGCCGAGGTCAAGGACCTCTTGATCTCGGCCAAGAAAACCCTGCTCGCCTATGATGACACCACATTCTATTCGAAGCTGGTCTCGGGCGAAGCGCTGATGGTGCAGGCCTGGGACGGCTGGTGCAATTACGGCATCGCCGATAAGCCCGAGATCAAATACGTCATCCCGAAGGAAGGGTCGGACCTCTGGGTCGACACGATGGTGGTGATGAAGGCCTCCGAGCATAAGGACGCCGCCTTCCAGTTCATCAACTTCATGCTCGACGCCAAGAACCACGCCTGGGCGGCCCAGAACATCGACTACAAGGTGCCGAACAAACCGGCCATGGAAAGCCTGCCGGCCGACTTCCTGGCAAAATTCCCCAACATGGCGATGCCGGTGGCCGACCTCGTCAAATTCGAACAACTGCGCGACGTCGGCGAGGCCCAGCGCGACTATTCCAAGATCGTCAGCGAGATCAAGGCCGCGCAGTAAGCGGCCCCAAACCAGAGATCACGGCCGACGGCGCTTCCGTCGCCGGCCCTGAACGGTGCCTTAAAGATTGTCACAGCCCCGACTTCGCTCCTCCTTGCTGATGGCCCCGGCGCTGGTCTGGCTGACCGCGCTGATGGTGGTGCCGTGCGCGCTGGTGCTGGCGCTCGCCTTCTTCCGGCGCGGCATCTATGGCGGCATCGAGTACACCTTCACGCTGGAGAATTTCGGGCTGGTCTTCGACCCGCTCTATGCCGGCATCTTCCTCAACTCGGCACGTATAGCCGGCACCGCCACGCTGGTCGCGGTGGTGATCGGCTATGCCGCTGCCTATGCCATCGCGGCGGCCCCACGCCGCTGGCAGCCGGTGTTCCTGTTCTTCGCCGTGCTGCCGTTCTGGTCGAACTACCTGATCCGCACCTACGCCTGGATCGTGCTGCTCAATCGCGAAGGGCTTGTCACCCAGCTCCTGGGCTGGTTCGGCTATACCGGTGAGCCGCCCTCGATGCTTTATACCGAAGGCGCCGTCATCGCCGGCCTGGTCTACAACTATCTGCCCTTCGTCATCCTCGCCTGCTACGCGCCGCTGTCGCGGCTCAACCCGGAACTGGCCGAAGCCTCGCGCGATCTCGGCGCGTCCGCCATGACGACGTTTCGCCGCGTCATCCTGCCGCTGACCGTG
Source organism: Mesorhizobium sp. Cs1299R1N1 (assembly GCF_037179655.1). NCBI lineage: Bacteria > Pseudomonadati > Pseudomonadota > Alphaproteobacteria > Hyphomicrobiales > Phyllobacteriaceae > Mesorhizobium > Mesorhizobium sp. Cs1299R1N1. Next base: position 222,429 of record NZ_JAPYKR010000010.1, read on the forward strand.
CCCGGCATCGCCGCCGGCGCCGTCTTCGTCTTCGTGCTGTCGATCGGCAATTTCGTCACCCCGGCGCTGCTCGGCGGCGGCCGTTTCCAGATGATCGGCAACCTTGTCTATGACCAGTTCCTGACCGCCAATGACTGGCCGTTCGGTGCGGCCTTGGCGATGGCGCTGATCGCCATCATGCTCTTGGTGCTGATGGCGCAGGCGTTGGTCGCCAATCGCGCCTCTGGCAGTGCCGCCGAAGTCAGGAGCGACGCCAATGGCTGAGCGCTCCCCTGCCACGCGGCGCACGCTCTGGTTCGTGCTCGCCCTCGTCTTCGCCTTCCTCTACATCCCGATCGCCGTGCTGGTGACGCTGTCCTTCAACGAAGGCGGGTTGCCGACGGCATGGTCCGGCTTTTCCTTGAAATGGTACGTCTCGCTGGCCGGCAATTCCGCCATCCTCTCGGCAGCGCTCAACACGCTGATCGTGGCACTGGTCTCCACAGCCATCGCGACCTTGCTCGGCACCTTGCTGGCGATCGGCATCGAGATGCGCCGGCAATATGGCAAGGGGCTTGAGGCGCTGATCTTCGCGCCGATGATTATTCCCGACATCGTGCTGGCGATCGCGCTGCTGTCGTTCTTTTCGATGCTCAACCTCACCATGGGCCTGCACACCATCATCCTCGCCCATGTCGTGTTCAATCTCGCCTTCGTCTGTTCGGTGGTGCGTGCCCGATTGAAAAGCTTCGACTGGTCGATCGTCGAGGCTTCCACCGACCTCGGTGCCTCGGCCATCACCACCTTCCGGCGGGTGACACTGCCGGTGATCCTGCCGGCGGTGATTGCCGGCGCGCTGCTTGCCTTCACGCTCTCGGTCGACGAGTTCATCATCGCCTTCTTCACCGCGGGCGCCGGCCGCGCCTCGACCACGCTGCCGATGCAGATCTACGCCATGATCCGCTTCGGAATCACACCGGAGATCAACGCCCTGGCGACCATCGTCATGGCTGTCTCCGTCACCGCGCTGACCCTGTCGCAGCGGCTCAACCGTGGGATCATTGGCCAATGAGCGAACCGCGCACGCTGCTGGCCATCGATCACGTGTCGAAGAATTTCGGCCGGGTCACCGCCGTCGACGGCATCTCGCTGGATATCCGCGAGAACGAGTTCTTCGCGCTGCTCGGTCCCTCGGGCTGCGGCAAGACCACGCTCTTGCGCATGCTGGCCGGTTTCGAAACGCCGAGCGACGGGCGGATCCTGCTCGACGGCAAGGACATCGCCACGACGCCGCCCAACAGGCGACCGGTCAATTTGATGTTCCAGTCCTACGCGCTGTTCCCGCATATGAGCGTGCGGGCCAATGTCTCTTATGGGTTGGAGATGGAGCGTTTGCCGGCTACGGAAATCCGCTCGCGCGTCGATGCCATCCTGGCGACCACCGAGCTCGTCCCTTTCGCCGATCGCAAGCCGGAGCAATTGTCTGGAGGCCAGAAGCAGCGCGTGGCGCTCGCCCGGGCGCTGGTCAAGCGCCCGCGCCTGCTGCTGCTCGACGAGCCGCTCGGCGCGCTCGACAAGAAGCTGCGCGGCGCCATGCAGCTGGAACTGAAACGCCTGCAGCACGAGGTCGGCATCACCTTCGTCATCGTCACTCATGACCAGGAGGAATCGCTTGTCATGGCCGACCGCATGGCGGTGCTCAGGGATGGCAAGCTCTTGCAATGCGACACGCCGCACGCAGTCTACGAACAGCCGGCCGACCGTTTTGTCGCCGACTTCATCGGAGTGATGAACTTTGTTCCGGGCAAGGCGTCAGCCGATGGCGTCGTGGCCGTGAATGGCGCGCGCATCGCCGGCAAGGTTCCCGCCGCGCTTTCGTCCGGAGCGGCTGCCGTGGCGTCGGTGCGGCCTGAACGCGTGCGGCTGTTCCCGCAGGCGCAAACCGCCAATCGCACCACCGGAATGGTCGAGGCGCTGGCCTATCAGGGGCTCGACCTGCAGCTGCATGTCCGAACGCCGCTGTCGCCGAAGCCGTTCCTGGTGCGTGTCACCGCCGACGCCGCCGACCGGCGGCCGGTCGCATCGGGCGACCAGGTCGAACTCGGCTGGGACGCCGCCGATGTCAGGATTTTCGCGGAATGATTGGAGGAGTAGCCTGATGGCGCAGAAGACGATCGCGTTTTTCCCCGAAGCCGCCTACGGCCCGGCGCTCAATTCCGTCGGCATCGCGCAAGCAGTGGAAATGCGCGGACACAAAGCGGTGTTCCTGTCCGACCCGGGCTTCGTTGATGTCTACAAGGGCTATGGCTTCGAGGCGCATCCGGTGAACCTTTCCGAACCGATGCCGCCCGAGCAGATGGCCAAGTTCTGGGAGGACTTCATCAACGGCCACATCCCGAACTTCCGCAAATCGCCCTACGACCAGGTCGACAATTACGTCAAGGATTGCTGGACGGCGATCGTCGACAGCGCCAAGTGGGCCCAGAAGGATCTGCCGCGCGTGCTCACCGCCATCAAGCCTGATGTGATCTGCGTCGACAACGTCATCCTGTTCCCGGCGATCAAGCAATACGGCAAGCCCTGGGTGCGCGTCATCTCCTGCTCGGAAAACGAGATCGAGGACGAAGGCATCCCGCCGCATCTTTCCGGTTGCGGCGAGAACGACCACGCCGGGCACCAACGCTACCGCGACCATTTCAATGCGGTGATCAAGCCGATCCATGATGACTTCAACGCGTTCCTCACCGCCAACAACGAGGCGCCCTATCCGATCGGCCAGTTCTTCGAGGCTTCGCCCTATCTGAACCTGCTGCTCTATCCCGAGGCGGCAAAGTTCAAGCGCCGCCATCCGCTCGATCCGGCGAAATTCCAGTACCTCGAAGGCTGCGTGCGGCAGGAAAAGCCCTACACCGTCCCGACCTTCGCTAAGAACAGTGACGGCCCGCTGCTCTACGTCTCCTTCGGCAGCCTGGGGGCCGGCGATGTCGACCTTTTGAAGCGTATCATCGCGACACTGGGCAAGACCCCCTATCGCGCCCTGGTCAATGTCGGCGGCTACAAGGACCTGTACACCGACATGCCCGGCAACGTCATCGTCGACGGCTGGTTCCCGCAGCCTTCGGTCATCCCGCAGGTCGATGTCGTCATCCACCATGGCGGCAACAACTCGTTCACCGAGTGCCTCTATTTCGGCAAGCCCGCCATCATCATGCCCTATGTCTGGGACGGCCACGACAACGCCACCCGCGTCGAGGAAACCGGCCACGGCTTCGGCATGCCGCGCTATGATTGGACCGATGCAGAGTTGATCGCGAAGATCGAAGCCTGCCTGACCGATCCGAAAATAAAGGCGAAGCTGGCGAAGACATCGGCACAGATGCAGGCGCACAACGGGCCGGAGAAGGCTGCGGGTTTGCTGGAGAGGCTGCTGTGAATGGAATTGCAATGCCGAGCCCAGGCGCCCCCCTCTGTCCTGCCGGACATCTCCCCCTCAAGGGTGGAGATCGGATAGCGTCCCGACTTTCGCCAATCACCAAGATCGCCAAGGGAGAACCGGCCGCTAAGCTGCCAATCTCCCTCCTTGAGGGGGAGGTGTCCGGCAGGACAGAGGGGGGCCTCGTAGAGCGTCAACGAATCGAAGTTGGGCGTCATAACTATGGAGCCCGCTCATGACTTCCTCCGCACCGCACCTCCACCAGGCCTCGACCCGCACCGACCTCGTCGACTGGGGCGTCCAGCCCGACGCCCTGTCGGGCGTCTCCCACTCCACCGGCAAGCTCGTGCACAAAGGGCCGAACAATCAGCCGGAATCCGGCATCTGGGTCTGCACGCCAGGCCGCTGGCGGCTCTCGATCCCGCGCGACGAACTGTGCCACTTCGTTTCCGGCCGCGCGACCTACCGGTCGGATGTCGGCGAGGTGATAGAAGTGTCATCTGGAAGCGTGGTCATGTTCTCCGCCGGCTGGACGGGCGAATGCACCGTGCATGAGACCATGCGCAACGTCTACATGCTGGCCTGAGAGCATGATCCCGAAAAGTGGAAACCGGTCCTCTCGGACAAACAGTTCTCCTTTGTCCGAGATCATGCTCAAGCAACTATCAGCCGCATAGGAGCAAGATATGTCGACACCGCATTGGCCTGAGGCCTCGACCGTGGAGCTGGAGGATTGGGGCGCGGGCGCCAATACGCTCGCCGGCGCGCCGCGGGCCTCAGGCAAGATCCTCTCGAAAAATCCGGACGGATCGAGCGAGTGCGGCCTGTGGTCTTGCACGCCGGGCACCCGCAAGGTCAGCTTTGCCGCCGACGAGTTCTGCTATTTCCTTTCGGGACACGGCAGCTATGTCGGGGACGACGGCGAAGACATCCCGGTTGGAGCCGGCACGCTCGTCTTCTTTCCCGCCGGCTGGACCGGCATCTCCATCATCACGCAAACGCTGACCAAGGCCTTCATGTGCCGGTGAGCACTTTACCAGGGAATTCGATATGACCACGCCGATCATGCAATCGCCGCTTGCCGTCACGGACCTCGTCGACTGGGGCATCATCCCGACAATGATCGAGGGGCAATCCCACACGTCGGGCAAGCTGCTCCACAAGGGGCCGGAAGGCCGTTCCGAATGCGGCCTCTGGGTCTGCACGCCAGGCAAGTGGCACTGCCACGTTACCCGCGACGAGTTCTGCCACTTCCTCGAAGGCCGCTGCACCTATGTGCACGAGTCCGGTGAGGTCATCGAGATCGAGCCGGACACGGCGGCCTTCTTCCCACAGGACTGGAAAGGCGTCTGCACGGTCCATGAGACCATCAAGAAGGTCTACATGATCCGCTGAGCCTTCCCGATAATTCTACCCTGCCGGCCAGCCGACGCCACCTGACTCGGCAGGACGAATTCTCAAGAAGGCTCTGACCACAGGGGAGCGACCATGCATTTTTCACCCGACCGGCCGACTTTCTTCATCAATCCGGACTACCGGCCGATGACCGGTACGATCAAACCGGTGGTTGATCCGGCGACGCTGGAAACCGTCGGCGCCGTCGCTTCGGCCAGCGACGGCGAGATCGACGCCGTGCTCACCGCCGCGACCAAGGCGCAGCTTGCCTGGGAAAAGCTCGACGCCAAGAGCCGGGCAAAGCATCTGCACGCCGTCGCCAACGCCATCGAGGCGGCGGATTTCACGCGCTGCGCCGAACTGATGGTGCGCGAAATGGGCAAGCCCTATCCCGAAGCCATTGGCGAGATCGCCAATTGCGCGCCGATTTTCCGCTACTATGCCGAGATGGCGCGCGACGATGCCGGCAAGATTGCCGGCACGACGCAGGCCGGCTCGTTCCAGTACGCGCGCTATGAGCCCTATGGCGTCTCCGTCCACATCATGCCCTACAATTTTCCGATCCTGCTGATGTGCTGGACCGTGGCCGCCTCGCTTGCCGCCGGCAATGCCTGCATCATCAAGCCCGCGGAAGCGACGACGCTATCGACGCTGGAATACATGACCGTCTTCCGCGCGCTGCCGGAAGGCTTGGTCTCCTGCCTGCCCGGCGGAGCGGCCACCGCGCAGGCGTTGATTGCGTCTGACCGCACGCACGCGGTTGCCTTCACCGGCTCGGTCGCCGCCGGCAAGGCGGTTGCGGTGGCTTGCGCCGAACGCATGAAGCCCTGCGTCATCGAGGCCGGCGGCAGCGATCCGCTGATCATCAGCCGACACGCACCGCTTGAGGTGGCAGCCGCCGGCAGCGTCACCGCCGCCTTCCATCTCACCGGCCAGGTCTGCACCTCGGCGGAGCGTTTCTTCGTCGTCGATGCCGTGCATGACCGCTTCCTCGAATTGTTTGCCGAAAAGACGCGCGCGCTGCGCATCGGCAACGGCATGGACAAGACCGAGATCGGCCCGCTGGTCAGCGAGGCGGCCCGGGCGAAGGTCATGCGGCTGGTCGACGATGCTGTTCGCAACGGCGCCAAGGCCGTCACCGGCGGCCGCATTCCGCCGGCGCACAATACCGGCTGGTTCTACGAACCGACCATCCTGACCGGCGTCACGCCGGATATGGCGATCGTGCGCGAAGAGTGTTTCGGCCCGGTCGCCGCGATCTGCCGGGTGAAGGATTTCGACGAGGCTATCCGGCTCGCCAATGACAGCCCGTTCGGGCTTGGCGCTTCGGTGTTCACCACGGATCTCGCCGAAGCGCATGAGGCGGCCGAACGGCTCGAGGCCGGCATGGTTTGGGTCAACAACCCCTTGATCGACAATGACGCCCTGCCCTTCGGCGGCTGGAAGGCTTCCGGCCTCGGCCGCGAACTCGGCCGTCAGGGCCTCGATGCCTTCCGCCGTTCCAAGATGGTCATCATCGACCACAGGGCGGCCATCCAGGACTGGTGGTATCCCTATCCCGACAGCTGGTTCCGCGAGACCGGCGGCCGCAAACACGTATGAAGAATGGCGCGCGGCAATACCACGCGCCTGTTGTGCCCTTGTGCCTCGATCGCTTCGACCAGCGCGCGCGAGCAGGAAAACAATGCCGCCGGGCGAAGCCCAGCGGCATCTTCTTTGACTGGCTACCGCCGTTTCAGTGACGATCCGCTACGGCGTCGTTCCCGCTTGAAGCTTGGCCGCCGTCTGGTCGATCTTGCCGGCAAGGACGCCTTGGGCCCAGGCTGTGACCTCGGCGTCGACAGGCTTGTTGGCCATGTCCGTCAGCGCCGCGTCGAGCGATGCGTCATCGGTGCCGACCGCTGCCGCGGTTGCCGCGGCCGCGGCTTCGTCGGCAGCCGCATTATCGGCGGCGACCACAGCCTGCTGAGCTGTGACATCGGCCTGCAAGGCCGATATCTGCCCAGGCAGGGCCGCCTGCTGTTCGGGTGTCATGGCGTCGATCTCGGCCTGCGACAGCGACGTCAGTGCGCTCAGCTGCGAATTCAGCGCATCCAGCTGGGCCTGGGCGGCGGCAGCCGTGGTGGCGGCCGCCGCAGCCGCGGCCTGCGCATTCTTGGCTTTCGCCGATTGTGTCACGAATGCCTGAATGGCACCGAACTTCTTGCTCTTGGAGTTCATATAGGCGTTGATGTTGCGCTGCAGCGAGTTCAGCCGGCCGAGTTTGGCGTGGATGTTCTTGTCCTTCGGTACGGACGAGACTTCTGTATCGACCGTGGTGCTGGCCGTGATGTCCGTTTCCGTCTTGGCTGCCCGTCCCGGTGCCGATGACGACTTGCCGTGCGAAGCGCCGCTGTTGCCGCCACCATTCCCGTGGGTGCCGCTGTTGCCGTTGCCCCCGGAATTGCCGTTGCCGCCGCCATTGCCTCCAGCATTGCCGCCGCCGTTGCCATGCCCATTGCCGGCGAGCGCCGGAGACGCCAGAAGCGCCAATGCGGCCAGCGCCGCGAACAGAGTTTTCCGGTTTGTCATGGTAATCTCCTCGGGAATCGCGTTCTCGCCCACCGCTGAACCATCTGCGTATGAGAAATCGCTAATTGTACCCGGTAAACTTTAAACAAATGCGGTCGCAATCCGAGAGCGGGCGCTACGCCGGAAACGTAAATTACTGAAAAGCAACGGAATTCACTGCCTTTGACTTGCAATAGCACTGAAGTCCCATGCCAGCCAGACCTTGGTCTTGTGCCGTCCGGCGCCACGCGAAACCGCAGAAAAAAAAGGGGCTGAAACAGGTAGGTCGATAGGTAAAAGCAGAGGTCTCAGCCGATGCTTTCGCCGCCGTCGATCACCAGCGCCTGGCCGGTCATGAAGGACGATCGGTCCGAGACGAGAAACAGGATCGCCTCGGCGATCTCCTCGGCGCTCGCCCAGCGCCCCATCGGGATTTTGGTGCGGACATACGTTTCGATCGCCTCGCGTCCGCCCATCTGGGCGATGAATGGCTCGTTGAAGGGCGTATCGACCCAGCCCGGGCAGAGCGCGTTGACGCGCACATTGTGCCGGGCATAGTCGAGCGACATCTGCCTGGTCATCGCCACCACGGCATGTTTCGAGGTCGCATAGGCGATCATCTCGCGGTCGTAGAAGACGCCCGAATTCGAAGCCGTGTTGAGGATGACGCCTCCCCCTTGCGCGACCATCGACGGCATGACGATCCGGGCCGCCAGGAATTGCGCCCGCACATTGACCCGCCAGGAGGCATCCATGCCGTCGGTCTCGACCTCGGTCAGCGTGCCGCCGACCTGGATGCCGGCATGATTGTGCAGGATGTCGATGCGCCCATGCTTTTCTAGCGTGCCGGTTATGAGTTGCTCAACAGCCGCGTCCTCGCCGACATCGGTGGCGATGGCCTCGGCCCGGCCACCCATTGCCCGAATGCCTGAGGCCGTTGCCTCGCCATTGGCCGCATCCCTGTCGGCGATGACGACCATAGCGCCTTCCCTGCCCATGATCATGGCGCCGGCACGTCCGATGCCGGAGCCGGCGCCGGTCACCACGGCAATGCGGTCTTTGAGGATCATGGAGCGGCTTTCAGTTTGATGGCTTGCGCTGGCGCAGCTGCCATTGGGCAAGCACCACGAGCAGGACGGAAGCGACGAGCACGATGGTCGCGATGGCGTTGATCTCCGGCGTCACGCCGCGCCGGATGGAGGCGAAGACATAGATCGGCAGCGTCGTCTGCGCGCCGGCGACGAAGAAGGCGACGATGAAATCGTCGAAGGAGAAGGTGAAGGCGAGCAGGAAACCGGCGACCACCGCCGGCATGATCTGCGGCAGGACGATCGAGCGGAACGTCGTCAGCGGCGTGGCGTAGAGGTCGCTCGAGGCTTCGACCAGATTGCGGTCGAGGCTGCCCAGCCGCGTGCCGACGATCATCGTAACCAGCGCCATCGAGAACAGGCCATGCGCGGCGATGATCGAGCCGTAGCCGAGCGACAGGCGCGGCGGCTGGTCACCGGGCCAGACTGAGGCGAGGAACGGATTGACGACCGCGAACAGCTGGACAAGCGCGACCAGCGTCGAGATGCCGATGACGACGCCGGGAACGACGATCGCCGCGCCGAGCAATCCGTCGAAGACGGCGCGGGTTCTGGCACCGACACGGGCCAGGCCGAGGGCTGCCGCGGTGCCGAACACCGCCGCGAGCAGGGCGCTGGTGCTGGCAATGAACAGGCTGTTCTTCAGCGCCTCGACCAGGAACGGGTTGGACAGCGCCTTGCCATACCATTGCACGGAGAAGCCGGTGAACTCGCTGGCATGATGGCCGGCATTGAAGGAGAACAGCACGACCAGCACGATCGGCAAATAGAGGAAGGCGAAGACGGCAATGACGAAGGCGCGCATCAGATCAGGTCCACCCTGCGGGCTCCCGAGACCCGGGTCGAGATGCGGTTGGCGGCAATCAGCACCACCACCGAAACCAGCACCAGCGTGATCGCGATGGCCGACCCGAATGGCCAGTTGCGCGACTGCAGGAACAGATCGACCAGCGCGTTGCCGATGAAGAACACCTTGCCGCCGCCAAGCAGCGTCGGGATCAAATATTCGCCAAGCAGCAGGATCATGACCAGCGAGAAGCCGGTCATCACGCCCGGGAGTGACAGTTTCAGGGTCACGCCCAGAAAGGTCGATAATGGCGTCGCGCCGAGATCGGCGGAGGCTTCCAGCAGCCTTCGGTCGAGCCGCTCGAGGCTGACATAGATCGGCAGGATCATCAGCGGCAAATAGCCGTAGACGATGCCGAGCAGGACGGCGCCCGGCGTGTTGATCAGCCTGATATCCTCGATGGCTGCAAAGGCGAGCAGCGCCGGTAAGCCGCGTCCACCCAGAATGTACATCCAGGCATAGGTCCGCATCAAAAGGCTCGTCCAGAATGGAATGACGACCAGCGCGAGCAGGATCAGCCGCCAGCGCTGCGGCGCCTGCAAGGCAAGATAATAGGCGACCGGATAGGCAACGAGCAGACAGGCAAGCGCGCCCACCGGCGCCAGCACCATCGTGTTCCAGAACGCGGTCGCCCGCGCTGGAAGATTGGCGTATTGCGCCAGCGTGAAAGCCGCCTGATAGCCGCCCTCGGGCGCCCGCTCGCCGACGCTGAACACGGCGATGGCGATGAACGGCAGGACCAGGAACACCACCAGCCATACCGTCGCCGGCGCGAGCAGCAAGGCGGTCAGGAAATTATGCCGAAATCTGTTGCCGTGCATTGAAACCGCCCCGGTACCGGCGGACATGGGCCCGCCGGTCGATTGTCTTCGTCCAGGCCAGTCTCAAGCCGATTTGAAGCGCGCCATCAGTTCGGCGCGGCCGGGATCGGTCAGCGTCGCCGCCGCGCCGAATTCGAGCGGCGTCAACAGGTCCGCCGCCGGATAGAGGATCGGATTGTCGAGCACCTCCTTGGGCAGCAGCTTGTTGACCCGCGCATCGGTCGAAGGCGCGCCGTTGGCCAGGTGCTCCTTCACCGCGACCTGCGGGTTCATCAGATAGTTGAGCAAGGCATAGCCGGCGGGCTTGTTCGGCGCGTCCTTCGGGATGGCATAGAAATCGGTCCAGATCTCGCCGCCTTCCTTGCCAAGCACATAGGCGATCTCGGGAATGTCGCGATGGAGCTGCGCGCCGTCATTGGTCCAGCACATCGTCATCCAGGCGTCGCCCGCGCGCATGCCCGGCTGGTAATCGGACGAGACGGCGAACAGGTGCGGCTTGACCTTCAGCAGCAACTCCTCCGCCTTGGCGAGCTCGTCCTGTTTCAGCGAATTGAACGAATAGCCGTAATATTTCAGCGCATTGCCGATAGTCGTGAGCTGGTAGTCATGCACCATGGTGCGGCTGTCGCCCTCGGCCATGGCGGTATCCCAGAATTCCTTCCAGCTCGTCATCGGCTTGGTGAGCTTCTTGGTGTTGACGGCAAAACCCGTCGTGCCCCAGTTCTTCGGCACGGCGTAAATAGTGCCATCGATGGTACCCTCGGAGGTGAAGCGCGGATCTTCCTGGGTGCCGTCGAAATTCGGCAGCTTCGCCATCTCCAGCGGCTCGATGATGCCGAGCTTCTTGTAGGTCGAGATCGTGTAATTGGTCGGCACGAACAGGCTCCAGCCCGAGGCCCCGGCCTGCAGCTTGGCCAGCATCTCCTCATTGGAGCCGAACACGTTGACCTCGACGGCGACGCCGGTGTCCTTCTTGAAGTTCTCGAAGGTCTGCGGGTCATGGTAGTTCGGCCAGGTGGCGATCGACATGCGGTCGCCAAGGCTTTCGGCGGCGAAGGCCGGCGTCGGCATGATGCCGATCTCGCGCGCCATCACCGCCGTCGCGATGCCGAGTCCGGTGAGGCCGAGGAAGTCGCGGCGGCCGATCGAGCCACGCTTCAGGCGCATCAGTTGGTCGACGAAATTCTCGGGGCTTATCGGCAGTCCGTCACGATATGATTTCGACATGTTTGTTTACCCTCTGGTTGGTCCCGTTGTTCTTGGTTTCCGGAAACGCCAGCGGCGTTCCGGTGGCATAGCCGATGGCGACGGGTTCGCCCGGCTTGAAGAGATTGCCTTGGCCGATCAGGTGATCAGTCTTGGCGAGCAAAGTGCCGATGCCCTGGACCTCGATCGCGTATTCCGCTGTCGAGCCCAGGAAAATCCGGTTGCGGACAACGCCCTTGAGCGGACCGCTTGTCGGCCCGCCAAGGCTGAGTGATTCAGGACGCAGGCTGACCGAGACGGCCTCGCCTTGTTGCAGGGCAGTGCGCTTGCGCGCCGCAATGACGGTGCCGTCCGCCAGCGCCACGCTGACAAGGTCACCCGCATGACCGGCAACCTTGCCGGCAAGAAGATTGGTCTTGCCGACGAAATCGGCCACGAACAGGTCGGCCGGCTCGTCATAGATCTCGCTCGGCTGGCCGAGCTGGACGATGCGCCCGCCATTCATGACGCAGACGAAATCGCTCATCGACAGCGCTTCTTCCTGGTCGTGGGTGACCAGCACGAAGGTGATGCCGATCTCGCGCTGCAGGTTCTGCAGCTCGATCTGCATGTCGGTGCGCAGCTTCTTGTCGAGCGCCGCCAGCGGCTCATCGAGCAACAACACCGCCGGCTTGTTGACCAGCGCGCGCGCCAGCGCGACACGCTGCTGCTGGCCGCCGGACAATTCGTGGATCTTGCGGCCGCCATAGCCGGCGAGCCGTACAATTTCGAGCGCTTCGCCGGCCCGCCGGCCGAGCTCGCGCGACGACAGCCGTGGTCTTGCCTGGCGCAGGCCATAGGAAACGTTGGCTTCCACGTCGAGATGCGGGAACAGCGCATATTGCTGGAACACCATGTTGACCGGCCGCCGGTAGGGCGGCGTGCCGGCCATGTCCTGGCCGCGGATAAACACCTGGCCTTCGCTCGGCTGCTCGAAGCCGCCGATCATGCGCAGGCAAGTCGTCTTGCCGCACCCGGACGGTCCAAGCAGGGCAACGAAGGCGGAGGGTGGCACGGCAAGGTCGATGCCGCTGACCGCGGTCACCGCGCCATAGCGCTTGGTGACGCCGCGAAATTCGATGTCGGGCACTGCGGACAAGGCTGCGGGCTCCTGCGACAGGACGATGTGATTTCAAGACGCTACCAGAGCCAATGGCAGCTAGTATATACCTCCCAGGTGGTATATCTGATCTATTTTCTCGTTTGAGGTGGTATGGATTGAGTGGATCCCGCAGCGACGAATACAGCCGGCTCGCCACCCTTGTCGCGGCGACGCGGGAGACGAGCGGCGATCTTTTCGGCCAAGCGATGGTCGACTGGCTGCGGCAGCATGTCGGCTTCGACCACTGCGTGATCTTCGGCTATCGCGGCGCCGCGCGCCCGTCGCTGCTGTTCGAGACGTTCACACCGGCCGAAAGCCACGTCTTCGTCGCGCTCTATCAGGAAGGGCCCTACCTGCTCGACCCGTTCCATCACGCGGCGGTCGAGCGCAAGGAAGGGTTCTGGCGCATGCGGGAACTCGCGCCTGATCGTTTCTACGCCAGCGAATATTTCCGCTCCTACTACAGCCAGACCAGGCTGGCCGAGGAAGTCGGCTTCTTCGTGCCGCTGCCGGGCAAGGACGCGCTGGTGCTGTCGCTGATGCGGCTCAGCACTTCCGGCCCGTTCGGCACCGCCGATGCCAGGCTGCTGCGCGACATGGCGCCGGCCGTGATCAGCTTCATCCGATTGCGCTGGCCTGCCCTTCCCGCCGACGAGCCGGCCGAGACGAAGCAGGACGAGGAAATCGCCGCGGTCAACGAGTTCGACCGCGCCCATATCTGGAAAAGCCTGTCGCTGACGCCGCGCGAAAAACACGTCGTCGACCTTGTGCTGCAGGGGCATTCAACGGAATCGATCGCCAGGGCCATGCGCATCGTGCCGGGAACGGTGAAGGTCCATCGCCGCAACATCTACCGCAAGCTCAAGATCAAGTCGCAGGCCGGCCTTTTCGCCCGCTTCGTCGAGATCATCGACGCGCGGATCCGATGATTCCCGCAGGCCGCTGACTACCCTCGGATCCCGGCTGTTGACCCGGCTTCCCAGGAGCCGGTCTCTGCCATCCGCTTGAGCAAAGGCGCTGGCTTGAAAACATCCTTGCCGGTCCGCTCGTGCCAATATTCGAGCCGCTCGACGATCCTGGCCCCGCCTTCCAGGCCGGCCCAGAACATCGGACCGCCCTTGCCGACGGGAAAGCCGTAGCCATTGACCCAGACGACGTCGATGTCGGAGGCGCGGGCAGCAATCCCTTCCTCCAGTATCTTCGCCCCCTCGTTGACCAGGGGATAGAGCGTGCGCTCGATGATCTCGTCGGCGCTGATCGTGCGCGGCGCGATGCCCTTCTCGGCGGCCTTGTCACGGATCAGCGCCTCGACCTCGGGATCGGGTGCCGGCGTGCGCGAACCGTTCTCGTAGAGATAGAAGCCACGGCCGGTCTTCTGACCGAAACGGCCCTGTTCGCACAGTGTATCGGCGATGACGGCCGTCAGGCGGCGCGCCTTGCGGTTGCGCCAGCCGATGTCGAGGCCGGCCAGGTCGCCCATCTGGAACGGCCCCATCGGCCAGCCGAAATCGATGAATGCCTTGTCGATCCGGCTGGGAGTCGCGCCCTCCAGCAGCAGCGCTTCCAATTCCGAGCCACGCGCCGCCAGCATGCGGTTGCCGACGAAGCCGTGGCAGACGCCGACGACGACAGCCACCTTGCCGATCCGCCTTGCCATGTCGACCACGGTCGCCAGCGCATCGGGCGCCGTCTTTTGCGCCCGCACGATCTCCAGAAGCTTCATGACGTTGGCCGGCGAGAAGAAATGCAGGCCGAGCACATCCTGCGGCCGCGAGGTCGAGGCGGCGATCTCGTCGATGTCGAGATAGGAGGTGTTGGTGGCAAGGATAGCGCCAGGTTTCGCCACTGCGTCGAGCTTGCCGAAGATTTCTTTCTTGACCGCCATGTCCTCGAACGCCGCCTCGATAATCAGGTCGCAATCCGCGAGATCGGCATGGTCGATCGAGCCTTTGAACTGACCGAGCCGCTGCCGCTTGGCGTCTTCGCTCAAGGAGCGGCGCGCGACCGAGACGGCGTAATTCTTCTCGATCGTCGCCAGCCCCCGCTGCAACGCTTCCTGGCTGGTTTCCAGCAAGGTGACGGGAAAGCCGCCATTGGCGAAAGCCATGGCGATACCGCCGCCCATCGTGCCGGCGCCGATAACGCCGACGCGGGCGATCCTGCGCTTGACGACATTGCCGGGAAGCTTGGCCGCCTCGCGTTCTGCGAAGAACAGATGCCGCTGCGCGCGCGACTGGTCGCTGGCGACGAGCTTGACGAACAGCGCCCGCTCCGCCGCCAGCGCCTCGTCGAAGGGCAGCGTGACGGCATTGCGCACGGCCTGCGCACAGGCGATCGGCGCCTCGAGCCCCCGCGCCTTCCCAGCCAAATCCGCCGCCTCGGCATCGAAGGCCGCCAGATCGGTTTCCCTAAGCCCCTCATCGCGATCACGCACCAGCGTGAAGGGCCCCCCCTTGCGGGCCATTTCGCGGACGAAGTTCACGGCATGGGTGGTCAGATCGCCCGCGAAGACGGCGTCGACCAGGCCGGCCCCGTGCGCCTCGTCAGCACCGATCGGCGTGCCGGAAACGATCATCCTCAGGGCCTTCACGGCACCAACAAGACGCGGCAGCCGCACTGTGCCGCCGCCGCCCGGCAAGAGGCCGAGCTTCACTTCGGGCAAGCCGAGTTTTGCGCCTTGATCGGCAACGCGGAAATGGCAGCCTAGCACCAGTTCCAGCCCGCCGCCGAGCGCGGTGCCGTGAATGGCGGCCACCGTCGGCTTGGCGATGGCTTCAAGCGCCGCCACGATGGCACGCAGGTCTGGCTGCTGCACCGGCCTGCCGAATTCGGTGATGTCGGCGCCGGCAACGAAGGTCCGGCCGGCGCAGGCAATGACGATCGCCACGACCGATGTGTCATCCTGCAAAGCGATCAGCGCCTGCATCAGTGGCTCGCGGACGTAAAAACTCAGCGCGTTGACTGGCGGATTGTCGATGGTGAGGATGGCAACGCCACCGTCATTCGCGACACTGACAGAACTGGACAAGCGGAGGCCTCCCGAGACCGACTGAGATCGGGGACCGGTTTACTAGGCCACGCCGCGAATGGGAACCGGCTGGTCCAATTGTTGGCCCGACAGGCTGAGGTCGCGTCCTAGACGTTGCAGTCAGCGCACTGCCTTCTCGCCACCCGCCGCCGTGATCACCCCTACGATGATCAGCCCGGTCAGCAGCAACCGCACGCCGGCGCTGACGCCGAATGTGTTGAGCATGGTGAGCAGCAGCACCAGGAACAGCGCCGCGCCCCAGACGCCGGGCACATTGGCCTTGCCGCCGGCCACCGACGTGCCGCCGATGACGACGACGGCGATCGAGGCGAGCAAATATTCATTGCCGATATCGACATTGGCGCCGCGGAAATAGCCGGCGAGCAGCGCGCCGTCGATGCCGCCGAGCGCGCCTGACAGCGTGTAGGTGAGGAAGCGGATACGCCCGACATTGACGCCGGCGAGCCAGGCGGCTCGGATGTTCTGTCCGATCGCCAGCACCGAGCGGCCGTAGACCATGCGCTGCAAGGCGATGGCCGCACCGATGGTGAACAGCACGGTGAGGATCGCCAGCACGGGAATGCCCAGCACCTGCCAGTTGGTGAAATCGGCGAAGCCGGGCGGCGGCTTGATCTGCAGCCCGCGCCCATAGCTGATGTCGACCGACTGGATGATGAAGCTCGCCGACAGCGTCGCGATGATCGGCGGGATGCGCAGCGCCCAGATCAGCAGATAGTTGATGACGCCGATCGCGGCACCACAGGCGAGCGCCGCCAGCAGTCCGACCACGATCATGGCATCGCTGCCGCCCATCACCTTCATGGCAACCGCGCTTGCCAAGCCGATATTGGCCGGCAGCGACAGGTCGACATTGCCGGGCCCGAGCGTGATGACGAACATCTGGCCGACGCCGACGATGACGGTGAACACGGCAAGCGACAATGCGGCCGTGACCATGCCGCCGCCGCCATAGCCGCCGGTGAAGGCGATCGTCGCCAGCCACACCAGCAGCGCACCGACAAACGACCAGATCCACGGTTTTGTGAGCAGCTTTTTCAGCGAAGCCATCGCTCACCTTTCCCTGCGGCTGATCAGCACCCGCGCCGCCAGCACGATGATCAGGATGGCGCCGTTGGCGGCCACCTGCCAGTCGGGCGGAATGTGCATGAAGGTGAGCAGCGGCGAGGCGGCCAGCGCCAGCGTCAGCGCGCCGATGACAGCACCGATCGGCGAGACCCGGCCGCCGACGAACTCGCCACCGCCGAGGATGACGCCGGCGATGGCCAGCAGCGTGTAGCCATTGCCGATATTGGCATCCGCCGAGGTGGTGATGCCGATCAGCGCCATGCCCGACAGCACGCCGAAAAGACCGGCCAGCGCGAACAGCACGATCTTGGTCTTGAGCAGCGACCAGCCGGCGCGTCGCAGTGCCGCCGGATTGCCGCCGGAGCCGCGCAGGATCACGCCGTAGGAGGTGCGCATCAAACCAAAATGCACGACCGCGGCGATCAGCAGCGCGGCGATGATCGGAAATGGAATGGCAGGCGGCTTGAACGCCATGATCGCCAGCAACCAGTCCGGCGCCTTGCCGCCGGGTTTGGGCAGGACGAGGATGGCCAGCCCCTGCCAGACGAAACTCATGCCGAGCGTCACCACGATCGAGGGCAGGTTGCGCATGTGGATCAGCGCGCCGAGCAGCGCATAAATGCCGATCGATCCGACGAGAATGAGGACGCCGATGAGCGGTGCGTCCTTCAGCCAGGTCGCGGTGACGCAGCCGACAAAGCCGACGAAAGTGCCGATCGAGAGGTCGAGCTCGTTGCCGGCGATGACGAACATCTGCGCGATCGTCGCCAGCGCGATCGGAATCGCCAGGTTCAGCATCAGGCTGAAGCCGAAATAGCTGATGGCGCGCGGGTTGAGCCAGGCGATTGCCGCCAACACCAGCGCCAGCGACAGCGCCGGCAGCAGGCCACGCAACAGCCGCGCCCGTGCCGCCGCATTGCGTGCCGCCGACCCCTTGAAGCCATTGTCCATTGGCGTCGCCGTCATTTCAGGCCGCATCGCCGAAGGAGGACTGGATGATCTTCTCTTCGGTCAGCTCGTCGCGCGTCAGATTGGCGACGATGCGGCCGTTCTTGAAGACATAGATGTGGTCGCAATTGTCGAGCTCTTCGGTTTCGGTCGTGTACCAGAGGAAGGTGCGGCCGCGACCCGCTTCTTCGCGCACGAGGTCGTAGACCTCCAGCTTCGTGCCGATGTCGACGCCGCGCATCGGATCGTCCATCAGCACGATTTCGGCATCGGAGCCCAGTGCGCGGGCAAACAGGGCCTTCTGCTGGTTGCCGCCCGACAGCGAGAAGATGTTGTTGTTCATGTCAGGCGTGCGGATGCCGATCTTCTTCTTCCAGGCATCGGCGAGCTCCGCCTCGCGCCGCGGCGAGATCAGCAACCCGTTGCGCAGACGCGCCAGCGAGCGGATGCCGATATTCTGCGCAATCGACCATTGCGGAAAAATACCGTCCGACTGGCGGTCGCCCGCCACCAGCGCCACCGGCGCCGTGACCTCGATGCCGGCCTTGGCGCGTGCGGCGGCATTAAAGATCCGCAGCAGCAAGTCGGTCTGTCCGTGCCCGGCCAGCCCGGCAAGGCCGATGATCTCGCCCGCGCGGGCGACAAGGTCCTTACCGTCAGTCTGCCCGGCGGGCCGCGCCCTGACGCGCAGCGGACTGGCGCCTGGCTTGGCGGCAGCCGCCTGTGCGGCGACCTTCTCGCGCGCCTCGGCTCCGCCCATCACCGTCACCAGCCGGTCGCGATCGAAGGCACCAGCCACGTCCGACGCCACCACCTTGCCGTCGCGCATCACGACGATGCGGTCGGCGTTCCGCAACACTTCACCCAGCACGTGCGAGATCAGGATGCAGCTTTTGCCGCCGGCGACGAAGCGGCGCACGAAAGCCAGCAGCTGGCCGGCCGTGTGCGCGTCGAGCGACGAGGTCGGCTCGTCGAGGATGACCAGGTCGAGCCGGTCCTGTGTCACCGTGAAGGCGCGCGCCACCTCGACCATCTGGCGCCGGCCGATCGAGAGATCGCCGACAATGTCCCAGGCCGAGATGCCATGGTCCGGGAAGATCTCATCGAGCTTGGCGGCGATCAGCTCGGCCGCCCTGCGCCGCCAGCCGAAGCCGGAGAGCGAAGCATGGTTGATGCGCGTGTTTTCGGCGACGCTGAGATTGGGACAGAGCGAGAGCTCCTGGAACACGCAGCGTATGCCGAGCTGCTGCGCTCGCGACACCGAGTAGTTCTCCTCGATGCCGCCATGCACCCCGATCGTCCCGCTGTCGGGCGTCGAGGTGCCGGCCACCATGTGCATCAGCGTCGACTTGCCGGCGCCGTTATGGCCGACGAGGCCGACGCATTCGCCGGGTCCGACATGGAAATCCACCCCGCCCAGCGCCCTGACGGCGCCGAAATGCTTTTCGGCACCGTCAAGTCTTACGATGAAAGTATTGGCGGCGCCGAATTGTCTTTCGGCGCCGCTCAGTCTGATGTCCGTATTGCCTGCAGCCATGCTCAACGATATCCGCTCAGTGGTGCGCGCGGCAACGCGTGTGCGACTTTCACTTGATGTTGGCTTTGATCGCCGCGATGGCATCTTCCTGCGTGTATTCGTGGGTGGCGACACCGCCCTCCTTGATCTTCGGCAGGGCCGCCTCGAAATCGTCCTGGGTGAAGGCGAGATACGGCACCAGCAGATCGTGCGGGATGTCCTTGCGGCCATCGAGCACCTGCTGTGCCACCCAGAAGGCGAGCGTCGACACGCCAGGCGCGATCGAGGCCGACCAGGTCTGGTAGCCGTCCTTGTCCTTCTGTTCCTTCCACCACTTCAATTCGTCCTGCCGGTTGCCCATGATGATGGTCGGGCGCGGCTTGTTGGCTGCGGCGAAGGCTTGCGCGGCGCCATAGCCGTCGCCGCCCTGGTCGACGATGCCGACGATGTCGGGCAGCGACGGCAGGATGGTCGCCACCGCCTTCTGCGCCGTGGTCTGGTCCCAGTCACCGGTGACCGAGCCGACGATCTTGAACTCGGGATGGGCGGCAACGCCCTCGAGGATACCGGCATGGATGGCGTCGTCGATCGAAGTGCCGGCCAGGCCCCGGATTTCAAGCAGATTGCCACCCTTGGGCTGGAACTTGGCCATATGCTCGACTTCCTGCTTGCCCATGTCCTTGAAGTCGACGACGACGCGGTAGGCGCAAGGCTCGGTCACGGTGCCGTCGAAGGAAACGACGGTGATGCCGGCATCGCAAGCCTGCTTGATGGCGCCGTTGAGCGCATCCGGCGAGGCGGCGTTGATGACGATGGCATCGTAGCCCTGCAGGATCAGGTTCTGCACCTGAGCGGCCTGGGTCGGCACCTCCTTGTCGGCGGTGGTAAAGACATCGGCCGCGCCGACGATCTTGTCGTCGACCGCCTTCTTGGTGACGATGCCGTAGCTGTCGAGCATCGCCTGCCGCCACGAATTGCCGGCGTAATTGTTGGAGAACGCGATCTTCTTGCCGCTGGTGTCGGCCAAAGCCGTACCGGCTGCGAGCACCGCCGCAAGCGTGCTGAGAACCAATAGCTTCTTCATGTGATACTCCTCCCGAGAGTTGCTGATCAGTTTGGTTGTCGATGATTTCGCGGTGCGATCCTGTTTTTTATCTATTGTCAGACAAAAGTGCAGAAGGCCGGCGGGCTGTCAACCGCAATCCGATGTACGCCGGCGATCAACTTGCGGTGCGCTGATTGAAATGGCTCCGGTTGATGGCTAGGCATACGGGCCAGGAGAGCGAACAAGCATGACGCCGACTGTGCCGCCGGGCGCACCGGGAATTCCCGCGCGCTGGACCTCTAGCGCCAAGAGCGGCGTCGGATCGGCGCTTTCGCCGTCCAGTCGCGTCTGGTTCACCATCAGCCACGGCATCCTGAACGAGGTGTACTATCCGCGCGTCGACAGCGCCTGCACGCGCGACCTCGGCCTGATCGTCACCGGCAGGGATGGATATTTCTCCGAGGAGAAGCGGGATGCCGCGCACGGCGTCGAGCCGTTCGAGGACGGCGTGCCCGCCTACAGGCTGGCCAACACGGCCGATGACGGCGCCTACCAGATCGAGAAGCGCATTCTGGCCGATCCGGCGCGCCCGACCTTGCTGCAGGAGATCACCTTCAACCCGCTGAAGGGCTCCGTCGCCGACTACCGCGTCTACGCGCTTCTGGCGCCGCATCTGGTCAATGCCGGCATGGGCAACACCGCCTGGGTCGGCGAGTACCAGGGAAAGCCTGTCCTGTTTGCCTCGGGGCGCGGCACCTGCCTGGCGCTGGCCTCGTCGCTGCCCTGGCGGGATTGTTCGGCCGGCTATGTAGGCTTCTCCGACGGTTGGCAGCAATTGAACCATGCCGGCAAGCTCGATCCGGCTTGGCGGCGCGCCGAGGACGGCAATGTAGCGCTGACCGGCGAGATCGGTTTCACCGCCGTCAACACAAAAGCCGTGTTGGCGTTGGGTTTTGGCGCGACTCCAGACGAAGCCGCCGAAAGCGCCTTCGCCAGCCTGAAACGGGGTTTTGAACCGGCGGCGAAATCCTATGTCGAAAAATGGCGCAAATGGCAGGCGGGGCTGCTGCCACTGGACCGCGACCGGACGCCCGGGGTGCCCGGAGTAAACAGCTACCGCGTCTCCACCGCGATGCTGGCCGCCCACCGGTCATCGGCCATGCCGGGCGCGGCGGTGGCCAGCCTGTCGATCCCGTGGGGGTTCGACAAAGGTGACGACGATCTCGGCGGCTATCACCTGGTCTGGCCGCGCGACCTGGTCGAAACGGCGGGCGGCTATCTCGCCGCCGGCGATGCCGCTTCGGCACTGCAGATCCTGGAATACCTCCGCTCCATCCAACAACCGGACGGCCATTGGCCGCAGAACGCCTGGCTCGACGGCTCCGCGTATTGGCCCGGCATCCAGATGGACGAATGCGCCTTCCCCATGCTGCTGGCCGATGCCCTGCATCGCGCTGGCCACCTGCCGACTGCCAGGCTCAGGGCCTTCCTGCCGATGATTGAGCGCGCGGCGTCCTATGTCGTGCGCAATGGTCCCGTGACCGGCGAGGACCGCTGGGAAGAAGACGCCGGCTACAGCCCGTTCACGCTGGCCGTCGAGATTGCGGCACTGCTTGCCGGCGCCGACCTGCTCGATGCCTGCGGCAAGCGGGACGCGGCAAGCTATCTGCGCGAGACCGCCGACTGCTGGAACGACCAGGTCGAGCGCTGGACCTATGTCACCGGCACCGCCATCTGCAGGGCCGTGGGCGTCGGCGGCTACTACGTCCGCATCGCGCCGCCCGACAGCGCCGATGCCGGCTCGCCGAAGGATGGCTATGTCCCGATCAAGAACCGGCCGCCCGGCGACACGGAACGGCCGGTCGAAGAAATCGTCAGCCCGGACGCACTGGCCCTGGTGCGCTTTGGCCTGAGGGCCGCCGACGATCCGCGCATCGTCGACACCGTCAAGGCCATCGACGCGCAGTTGCGCTGCGAGCTGCCGCAAGGACCGCTCTGGTACCGCTACAACAGCGACGGCTATGGTGAACACGAGGATGGCTCGCCCTTCGACGGCACCGGCCAGGGCCGGCCGTGGCCGCTGCTCGCCGGCGAACGCGCCCATTACGAGCTGGCGGCTGGGCGCAAGGACAAGGCGGCCCGCCTGCTCGATGCGCTGGAACGGTCGGCCGGACCCGGCGGCCTGCTGCCCGAACAGGTCTGGGACGGCGCCGATATTCCCGAGCGCGAACTGTTGTATGGCAAGCCATCAGGCAGCGCCATGCCACTGGTCTGGGCGCATTCCGAACATATCAAGCTGTTGCGCTCGCTGCGCGACGGCGCCGTCTTCGACATGCCGCCGCAAGGCGTGAGGCGCTACATCGAGGACAACACCGTTTCGCCATTCAGGACATGGCGCTTCAACAACAAGATCCGCGCGCTGCCGGCCGGCAAGACGCTGCGTATCGAATTGCTGACAGCAGCCACTGTCCACTGGAGCACCGACAGTTGGGCAACCGCCCACGACAGCCAGACCGGGGAGAACGCTTTCGGCATTCACCTTGTCGATCTGCCCACGGCCAGCCTCCCCAGCGGAAGCACGCTGATCTTCACTTTTTTCTGGCCCGGAACCGGCGATTGGGAGAATGTCGACTTCTCCGTCATGTCAGGCGCTCAGGACAGCCAGTAGATCCTTCCTCGACAAACCCAGCAAATCTCTAGGAAACAGGACGAAACCATGCAGATCGGAATGATGGGACTGGGCCGGATGGGCGCCAACATGGTGCGGCGCTTGATGCGCGACGGCCACGAATGCGTCGTCTACGACATCAATCCGGCCAGCGTCGCGGCGCTGGTGAGCGACGGCGCGTCCGGAGCAGCCTCGATGGCGGAATTCGTCGGCAAGCTCGCCAAGCCGCGCTGCGTCTGGCTGATGCTGCCGGCGGCGATCACCGGCAAGATCATCGATCAGGTCGCGGCGCTGATGGAGCCTGGCGACATCGTCATCGACGGCGGAAATTCCTACTATCACGACGCGGTCGATCAGGCCGCGAAACTGGCCGCCAAGGGCATCCACCTTGTCGATGTCGGCACCAGCGGCGGTGTCTGGGGCCTGGAACGCGGCTACTGCCTGATGATCGGCGGCCCCGACGTGGCGGTGCAGCACCTCGATTCGGTCTTTGCCACGCTGGCGCCTGGCGCCGATGCCGGCGCGCCCACCCCGGACAAGACCGCCGGCACCGCGCCCTATGGCTACCTGCATTGCGGACCGAGCGGCGCCGGCCACTTCGTCAAGATGGTGCACAACGGCATCGAATATGGCGTCATGGCCGCCTATGCCGAAGGCATGAACATCCTGAAATCGGCCAATGCCGGCAAGCGGCAGCGTATGGCGGACGCCGAGACCAGCCCGCTCGAAAACCCGCAATACTACCAGTTCGACGTCGACCTGCCGCAGGTGGCTGAGGTCTGGCGGCATGGCAGCGTGATCGGCTCCTGGCTGCTCGATCTCACCGCCGGCGCGCTGAAGAGCGATCCGGGTCTGGCGCAATTCGGCGGCCGGGTCTCGGATTCCGGCGAGGGACGCTGGACGCTGAAGGCGGCGATCGACACCGGCGTGCCGGCGCCGGTGCTGTCCTCGGCCCTGTTCGATCGCTTCTCCTCGCAAGGCGAATCCGAATTCGCCGACAAACTGTTGTCCGCCATGCGTTATGCCTTCGGCGGTCACATCGAAAAACTGAAGGACGGCAAGTGACGGCGGCCGGGGAGACGCAGACATGAGCCAGGAACGGTCCGACACGCTGGTGCTCTTCGGAGCGACCGGCGACCTCGCCCACAAGAAGATATTTCCAGCGCTTTACCAGATGGTCGCCAAAGGCACGCTTACCGAACCGGTGATCGGCGTCGCCTTCGATGCCTGGAACTTGAGGCAATTGCAGGACCGGGCTCGCGACGGCATCGTCAGCGCGCTCGGTGCTATCGACGAGAAGGTGTTCGCCAAGCTGGAGTCGCTGCTGCGCTATGTCAGCGGCGACTATCGCGATCCGGCCACCTTCGAGAAGCTGAAGAAGGCACTCGGCAGCGCCCAGCGGCCGCTGCACTACATGGCGGTGCCGCCGTCCATGTTCGAGACTGTCGTGCAAGGCCTGGAGCAGTCGGGCACCGCGCATGGCGCGCGGCTGATGGTGGAAAAGCCCTTCGGCCATGATCTGCAGTCGGCGCGCTGGCTGAACCGCGTGCTGCACCTCGTGTTCGACGAACAGTCGATCTTCCGCATCGACCACTATCTCGGCAAGGAAGCGATCCAGAACCTGCTCTATTTCCGCTTCGCCAACGCCTTGCTCGAGCCGATCTGGAACCGCAATTACGTCGAGAGCGTGCAGATCACCATGGCCGAGGACTTCGGCGTCGAAGGGCGTGGCCGCTTCTACGACGATGTCGGCGCTATCCGCGACGTCATCGAGAACCATCTGCTCAACATCCTGCTGCTCCTGGCCATGGAGCCGCCGGTCGGCCGCTCAGCCGACGATTTGATCGACGAGAAGGTGCAGGTGCTGCGCGCCATCCGGACATTGACGAAAGACGATGTCGTGCGCGGCCAGTTCACCGGCTATCTCGCCGAGCCCGGCGTGGCGCCGAACTCGCCGGTCGAGACCTTCGCGGCGGTGCGCTTCTTCGTCGACACCTGGCGCTGGCAGGACGTGCCGTTCTTCATCCGCGCCGGCAAGAACATGCCGGTGCATGTCACCGAGGTGGTGGTGCGGCTGAAGCGGCCGCCGCTCGACGTCTTCGATCCGATCAAGCCCACCGACCAGAATTACGTCCGTTTTCGCATCGACCCGCAGGTGACGATCGCCATCGGCGCCCAGCGCAAGGCGCCCGGCGACGACATGACCGGCGAGCAGGTGGAACTGACCGCGCTCGACGATTCGAAGGGCGACATGCCGCCCTATGAACGGCTGATCGGCGACGCCATGAACGGCAATGGCCAGCTCTTCACCCGCCAGGACGCCGCCGAACTGGCATGGCGCATCGTCGGTCCGGTGCTCGGCGACACCACGCCGCCGCATCTTTACGAGCCGAAGACGTGGGGACCGGCGGACGCCATGGCCGGCTTCGGGCCGCCCAATGGCTGGATTGATCCGGTGGCATGAACGGAGAGGACAGGATGGCCAAGGTGGCTGAGAAGGCTGCGTCGGACACCGGGCAGGTCGTCCTTTCGATCGATATTGGCGGGTCGCACGTCAAGATCCTGACCAGCGACGGTGGCACCGAGCGCCGGGCGGATTCCGGGCCTGACCTGACGCCACGGCAGATGATCGGCAAGGTGAAGAAGCTCGCCGAGGGCCTGTCCTACGACGTCATCTCGATGGGCTATCCGGGCCCTGTGCGCCACAACAAGCCGGTGCTCGATCCCATGAATCTCGGCAAGGGCTGGGCCGGCTTCGATTTCGCCGCTGAGTTCGGCAAGCCGGTCAAGGTGGTCAACGACGCGCTGATGCAGGCCCTCGGCAGCTATGAGGGCGGGCGCATGCTGTTCCTGGGCCTCGGAACCGGCCTCGGTGCGGCGATGGTCCTCGACAATGTCGGCCAGCCGATGGAACTCGCCCATCTCCCCTACAAAAAAGGCCAGAGTTTCGAGGACTATGTCGGCGAACGCGGCCTGGTAAAGCGCGGCAAGAAGAAGTGGCGCGGCTATGTCTTCGACGTCGTCAACCGGCTGCGCGCCGCCCTGCAGCCAGACTATGTCGTCATCGGCGGCGGCAATGTCGACAAGCTCGACGAATTGCCCCCCGACTCCAGGCGCGGTGACAACACACGCGCTTTCGAAGGCGGATTTCGTCTGTGGCGCGACAAGGCCTTGATCGTCTGATATTATTACAGTTTAGTATAGTTGTTCAAAATGGCGTGTGATGTCGCGCCGATAGATTGCTTTGTGCAGATTTGCCGACTAGGAAGTCAGCCCCACTACATCGCGTCGCGCGCGACGCACAAAGACGACGCACTTTAATTTTGCGCATCATCCTTTTTGAAAACGGCCCCATTTTCGAGGTCATGCGCCATGGATGGAGGAAAATAGATTGACCGACGAAAACAGCCACGCCAGCAAGACCCTCGACCTTCTCGAACTGACAGCCCATATCGTATCGGCCTATGTCGAGAAGAATCGCCTGCCTGCGTCCGGCCTTCCCGAGCTGATCGCCAGCGTCAGCGCCTCGATCAGCGGGCTCGGCCAGCCGGTCGCTCCGGTGGCGGCACCGCTGGTCCCCGCCGTCAACCCGAAGAAGTCGGTGACGCCGGATTTCATCATCTGCCTCGAGGACGGCAAGAAGTTCAAATCGCTGAAGCGTCATATCGGCGTGCATTTCGGCCTGACGCCGGACGCCTACCGCGCCAAATGGGGCTTGCCGTCGGACTATCCGATGGTCGCACCCAACTACGCCGCTTCGCGCTCGGAACTGGCGAAGTCGATCGGGCTCGGCCGCAAGGCCGTCGCGCCGGCGCCTGCCAAGTCGAAGGGCAGGAAGGCCAAGGTTTCGGCCTGAGCGGTTTCATCTGAGCCAATGTTTTGTCTGAAGCCTGCCGGCGATTCCGCCTTGGCAGGCTTCATGCTTTTGTGGCTTGGATGAACCAGACAAGCTTTGAGCAATTCCAGGAAAAGTGTGGTTTTCCGTCCGGAATTGCGTCTAGACAAGGGGATGGAGCTGTTTGCCGTTTCCGTGAAACGGTGAACCGCTCCGGGGGGAAGCGATGAACTACACCAGGATGGTGATCGAGAGAGAAGCTCCGGAGGAGTACGGCTATGAGCGTATCCGCTACAATCTCTCCGAAAGCTCGATTGCCGACCAGAAGCTCTCCGACATCGGCCTCTCGCTGCCCGACCTGACGCTCTTTTACGGCGAGCACCGCGGCGACAAGGTGTTGCGCGACCTGATCGCCGCGCAGGATGCCGGCATCGCGCCCGACGATGTGCTGGTCACAGCGGGTGCCGCCGGCGCGCTGTTCATCATCTCGACCTCGCTGCTGTCGGTAAGCGACCACCTCGTCGTCATCAGGCCCAACTACGCCACCAACATCGAAACCCCGAGGGCGATCGGCTGCGCCATCAGCTTCGTCGACCTGGTATTCGAGGAAGGCTTTGCCATCGACGTCGAGCGCATCAAGGCAGCGATGCGGCCGAACACCAGGATGATCAGCGTTACTTGCCCGCACAACCCGACCGGGACCATGATGAGCCGCGCCGATCTCGACGCGCTGGTCGCGCTCGCCGAGGCCAGTGGCTGCCATTTGCTGGTCGACGAAACCTACCGCGATCTTTCCTATGGCAAGCGCCTGCCAGTGGCGGCCTCCCTGAGCAAAAAGGCCATCAGCGTCTCGTCGCTGTCAAAAGCCTTCGGCATTCCCGGCATCCGCATCGGCTGGCTGATCACCAGGCATGCAGCCCTCCAGGAAAAATTCCTCGCCGCCAAGGAGCAGATCGGCATCTGCGGCAGCGTCATCGACGAAGGCATTGCGCGTGGCATGCTGGATCGCCGGGACGCGTTTCTGGCAAAGCTGCTTCCCGAAATGGCCAGACGCCGCGACATCGTCCAGGCCTGGATCGACCGCGAGCCGCTGGTCGACTGGGTGCGGCCTGAGGGCGGTGTCGTCGGTTTCCCGCGCCTCAATGTCGAGTCCAGCTTCGACCTCGACCGGTTCTATATCAGGCTGTTGGAAGACCACGGCACCTATGTCGGGCCCGGCCACTGGTTCGAGATGGAAAAGCGCTTCTTCCGCGTCGGCTTCGGCTGGCCGACGGAGGCCGAATTGAGAGGCGGATTGAACGCAATTTCGGCCGCGCTACGGCAGTAACTTCCGCGTGCGATCGACGACGCGGATCGAAAGTCTCTTGCTCCAAGCCTGTTTTTGACGCATATCCGCGCCGAATTTTACCAAGTTCCATTGGCCGGAACAGCGCCCATCCGGGAAGTGCCCCGCCAGCCGATGCCAAAGCAACCGGGGCCCCATCTTCATGATACCAGAACAAACTTTACCGGAGCAGCGTTACGCCGCTTTCCGGCACAAAGCCTTCCTCAGCTATTGGACGGCGCGCTTTCTCACCACCTTCGCGACCATGATCGTTTCCGTCGCCGTCGGCTGGCAGATCTATGACCTGACGCGCGATCCGTTCGATCTCGGCATTGTCGGCATTGTCCAGTTCCTGCCTTCGCTGTTGCTGGTGCTGGTCACTGGCGTCGTCGCCGACCGCTTCGGTCGCCGGCTGATCATGGCGCTGGCAACGGTGGTCGAGGCAGCCTGTGCGCTCGTTCTCCTGTACTTCACGCTGCGCGGCCTCGTCAGCCCGCTGCCGATCTTCGTCGTTCTGGCGCTATTCGGCATGGCGCGCGCCTTTTACGGACCGGCCTCGTCGTCGCTGTTCGCCAATCTGGTGCCGCCGGAAGATTTCGGCAATGCGATTGCCTGGAACTCCTCCGCCTGGCAGACGGCCACGATTGTCGGTCCAGTCGCCGGCGGCCTGCTCTATGGCGTCTCGGCCGAAGCCGCATACGCCGTCGCCTCTGTGCTGATGCTGGTGGCCGGCCTGCTGATCTTCACCATTCCCAAACCCGCCCAGCAAAGCGCCACCGACAAGCCGACGATGGAGACGCTATTTGCCGGCTTCCGCTACATCTGGAGCGAGAAGATCGTGCTCGGCGCCATCTCGCTCGATCTGTTCGCAGTGCTTTTGTCCGGCGCCTCGGCACTGCTGCCGGTCTATGCGCGCGACATTCTGCAACTCGGCCCCTGGGGCCTCGGCCTGCTGCGCTCGGCGCCCAGTGTCGGCGCCATCTGCGTCGCGGTATGGCTCGCCGGCCACCCGCTCCGCAACCACGCCGGCATCATCATGCTCGGCTCCGCCGCGGCGTTCGGCGCTTTCACCGTGCTGTTTGGCCTCTCGACCCTCACTTGGCTGTCGATCGCGGCGCTCGTCTTCCTCGGCGCCACCGACATGTTCAGCGTCTATATCAGGGAAACGCTGATCCAGCTGTGGACGCCCGACGAGGTGCGCGGCCGCGTCAACGCCGTCAACCAGGTCTTTGTCGGGGCGTCCAACGAATTGGGTGAGTTCCGTGCCGGCACCATGGCGGCGCTGATCGGCACGGTTCCGGCGGTCGTCATCGGCGGCGTCGGCGCCGTCGCGGTTGCCGGCTTGTGGGCCTATCTGTTCCCGGCGCTGCGCAAGGTGCGGCACCTCAAAGGACGAAACTGAAGGCTTCATCGGTATCGGCGGGCAGCGAATCTATGCTAAGCCGCCCGCCCAACCAACCAAAGGACGACACCTGTGAGCGAACCGACTGTGGCCGAGGCGACCGAAAGTATCTATGCGTCGCTTCGGGCGGACAATGCCGACATCGACGCACATATCGCGACGCTCAAGGCGGCGCTGGCACGAGAGGGGATAAAACAGGCGGTGTTCGATCCTGCCAAATTGGCGCAGAGCAACCGCTCGGGCCGTAAGTTGATGCAGGCTTATTTTCGGCAGCGCGGCGTGAGCGTGAGCTTTTCGGACTAGAGCGGTTCAGTGTTTGTTGGAATCGCCGAACCGCTCTAACTCTTTGTTTTCACGCAATTCCGGACGGAAAACCGCTACGCACTTTTCCTGGAATTGCTCTAATTTTCACGCGCCGAAAGCCGCCGGTCAGAAGTCGGCCGGATTTGGCCGCTCAGAGCACTGGTTCGACTCTACCGCGCCACCGGTCCGCCAAAAATCATCCGCAAGAACTCGTCGAGCCAGCGCTTCAGATGCATGTCCCAGATCAGCCGGCCGCCGAGATGGTCGCGGCCGGGCTGGGCGCCGGGCAGCTCGAAGCGGTGGGCGCCGCGCACCACCCAGCGCTGCATCATCACCCGGGTCAGTTCGCCATGGAACTGGATGCCCCAGGCATTGTCGCCGTAGCGGAAAGCCTGGTTGGGATAGGTATCGTTCGTGGCCAGCAGCATCGCGTCGCTCGGCAGCGAAAAGCCCTCGCGATGGAACTGGTAGACCATTTCGGGCCAGTGCATAAGTTTCTTGCCGGCTTCGGTCGCCTTCAGCGGATACCAGCCGATCTCGACCAACCCTTCACCATGGCCCTCGACCTTGCCGCCGAGATGATTGGCCAGCATCTGCGCGCCAAGGCAGATGCCGAGCAGCGGCCGGTTTTCCCTGAGCGGGATTTGCAGCCAGTTGGTCTCGCGGCGGACGAACTCGTCCTCGTCATTGGCGCTCATCGGCCCGCCGAACACCACCGCACCGGCATGACCATCCAGTGTTTCCGGCAAGGCGTCGCCGAGCGGCGGGCGGCGGATATCGAGATCGAAGCCTTCTTCCAGCAGCATGTGGCCGACGCGCCCGGGGCTCGAATTCTCCTGATGCAGCATGATCAGGATTTTTGGCCTCGGGCTCGTTCTGGGCGGCATCGTTGGACGAGATCCCGTCTATTCGTCGCTTGACGTCCCGCGGGCGCCCGGCACCTCGGCCGCGGCCTTGCGGCGCGCCTCGATCCGGTCATGGCGCTCGACGCCGATCAGCTCGGCGACCCGCCACACCGTATTGTCCTCGAGCTCATGCAGCTCGCCATCGGCATAGACGATCTCCCACATCAGGCCGATGAAGGCCTTGCGCCCCTCCGCGTCGAGATGGCGCTTGAGCACGCTGGTGAAGGCGTAGAGGTCGATCGCCTCGTTGTCGGCGCGCTCGCCTGCGGCGGCCAGCGCTTCGAGTTCGGCACCGTTGATCGAATAGCTCTGCGCCAGCACCGCCTTGAACCGCTCCCACTCGACATCCTGGCGAACGCCGTCGGCATTCATCACATGGTAGAGCAGCGCCGAAGCCGCGACGCGCGGGTCGTCCGTGCTGGTATGGCTGGCGGAGCCAGCCGGCAAATCCCTGAGAAACGACAGAACGCGCTCGAACATCAATTCATTCCCAAATGGCCCGATGGCCGGCCCAAAATCAAAACAGCCGGAACCGGCGTGGCGACTTTTCCGCCTCGTCGTCCGGATCGACGCCTGGATCGTCCGGCAGGCGCGCCAGTTCTTCCGCCGGCTCGACGGCCTCGGCATCGGCCGGCACCGCGGCAAAGGCGGCGGCCGTGACCGGGGTGACATGATCCTCGCGGCTTTCCGCGTCCTTGCCCGTCGCCTCGTTGCCCGAGGCGGCATGATCGATCACGTCGACCGGCTTTTCCGGCCTCGCCGGGGCCTCGATGGCCACTACCGGGGCATCCGGCTCATCGCGGCTGTCGATCAGTTGGCCAAGCCGCTCCATCGGCGCGCGCCATTCGAAGGCGTCGAGACGGCCGGTAACCGGCGATACCGGCGCCCAGCGCTCGGAGACGACGCCATCGGCCACCCAGGCCGGATCGCGCGGCGCCCGAACCGCCTTGGAGAGAAGCTGCCGCACCTTGCCCTGATCGCCGGTCTCGGCCTCCTCGATATCGGCAAGGAGCAGATAGGCACCCTCGCGGCGATCCATGCGGATCGCGGCTTCGGCCTCGCGCCTGGCGGTCGACAAATCCTGCGCGTCGAGCGCGGCACGCGCCACCGTCATCGACGATTCGGCGTGGTTCTTCTTCATCTCCTGCAGCTTCTTTGCCCGGTTGAGCCGATCAACCACGGCGTCACCCGGCCTTGCATGGGTATAGAGCTCCGCGATTTCGGGATGCGGCTCGGCCTTCCATGCTGCTTCGAGGATCTTCGAGCCCTTGCGTACGTCGTTCTGCTTGAACAGCGCCGCGGCGGCGGCAACGGCGGCGGGGGCGAAATCCGGCTGCAGTCTGTTAGCCTCGATCGCCGCTGTCCTGGCAGCCGCGGGATCGCTATCGGCGAGCGACTGCGCCTTGGCGGTCAACAGCACGGCGCGGCGGCGGTTGGCGGCGTCGCGTTCGATTTGCCGCGTCGACTTCTGCGCATCGACCAGTTTCAGCGCCCCGTCCCAGTCGCCGCGCGCGGTCAGCTCCTCCAACGTCGATTCGGCTGCCCAGGCCAGTTGCGGCGCCACGGCGGCGGCGCGGCCGGCATAGTGCCGGGCTGCGTTGCGGTCGCCCAGCCGCTCAGCCTCCAGGTAAAGCCCGCGCAGGCCAAGCAGCCGCATTTCGGGGTCGTCGAGCATGCTCTCGAACTTTTGGCGCGCGCCTTCATGATCGCCTTCGAGCAGCGATGCCTGCGCCTCGAGCAGATGGATCAGCGGCTCCTGGTCGGAGCGGATCAGCTTGGCTGCTTCCTTGGTCTTCTTGCGGGCCAGCGCCCCGTCGCCGGCGCCGGCGGCGATCATGCCGGTCGACAGCGCCTGATAGCCACGGTCACGGCGGCGCACGCGGAAATAGCGCGAGATCGTGTAGGGGCTGTTCCACAGCGACTTGATGAGCCACCAGACGATCATCACCGCCGCGACGACGGCAACGACGGCCACCGCCGCCACCATCAGGCTCACCTGGTACTGATAGCCGTTGAAGGTGACCACCATGTCGCCCGGGCGGTCGGCCAGCCAGGCAAAGCCCAGCCCGAGCGCGAAGACGACGACGAGGAAGGCGAGCAGGCGGATCATCGTGTTGCCCTCATGCCTTCATCGCGCCGGAGATCAGCGCGTCGACCTTGGTTTCGACCTCGATGCGGGCTTTCAGTTTGCCGGCAAAGTCGGCGCCCGCGGCCTTCACGGCTTGCGGCAACGTGTCATATTCGCTGAGTGCCTTGGCATAGTCGCCCTGAGTGACCGCAACCTCCATGCGCGCCACGGTTTCCGGTGCGCCGGCGCCTTCGACGGCACCGATCGGCCGGACCTTGACCAGCGATTCGGCGCTCGACATCAGGTTCTGCAGGAAGCCGGCATCCTGGTCGACCGGCGTGGCGGCGGCGACCATGGCATTGGCGGCCGCATCCATCTGCGAGGCGATCTCGGTGCGGGTCGGCACGCCTTTTTCGGCATAGGGGCGCAATGTCGCGAGCTGCGGCGCATCAGGCGAAATCGCGGCCAGCGTATCGAGTTCGGCCGAAAACGGCGCGCCACGATCGAGCGCGGCCTTCAGCGCCGAAGCCGCGATGGCGAGCGCGACCTTCGGCTGCGATGCCTGTGCATCGACCTTGCCGGAAAGCTGCGACACCGACTGTTCGAGCGCGGCGAGCCGGCCTTCCTGCGCCTTCGCCGCCTCGCCCGTCGACTTCACCAGCGCATCGAGAGCCGCCATTTTTTCGTTGAGCGGACCAAGATCGACCGGTGCCGTGCTGCCGGCCTTGCCGAGGGCCGCCACCGTGGTTTCGATCTGCTTGACCTTGTCGCCAAGTGCTGCAAGCCCGGCATTGTCGCCGGCGCCGCCCTGTTCGACCGCCGATTTCAGCGCCGCGACATCGCTCTTGACCTGGTCGAGCCCCGACGACAGGCCATCCACCCTGGCCGACGCACCATTGTTGTTGCCGGCTTCCCTCATGTCCGCGATTTCGCTCTTCAGCGAGGCGATCTCGCCATTGACACCAGCGAGCGAGGCACCGGGAGCGGATCCCGGCGCGCCGAGCAGGCCGGCAAATTGCAGCCCGCCGGCACCGACCAGCGCGATGACACCGCCGATGATGCCGGCGGCGATGCCGTTGAGGCCGCCCCGCTTCGGCTGCACTTTCATCGGTTCGCTCCTTGCGTCGGCTTTTCCGGAAGCCGCCTTGGTCTCGGCGGTTTTGGCGGTTGCATCCTCAAAATTATAGTCGGAAGCCTTGGCGCGGTTGGCGGGAGTATCCGAACCGGGATAAGGCATTTCCGGCTCAGCGGTCTTGGCCTCGGCATGCGGTGGCGAATCCGTGCCAGATTGCCCGGCGGCATCGCCATGCTCCCAGGGTTCGAGATCCGCCTGATCGGCATGCACCGGCTCTTCCGGGGGCTCTGGCTGCGAGGCATTCGCTGCTTCCTCGGCCTTCGCCTCGTCCGTCTGGGCGATATCCTTGGCGGCATCCCCGTCGACGATGCGCGAGACGGCGCCCGGATCGAGGTCGATGGTCACCGGATCGCGGCGGCCTTTCGAGTGTCGCATCTTCGGCGTCTTGACCATGCATGGGCTCCGCAAAATTCGCTTCGTCTCAACGCCCGGCGGCGCGTGATGGTTCAGAAAGGGTCTAGCACATCACCAAGCGGTGAAAAGGGGCGGTGTGATGACGCGGGTCAGGGCCGTGCCCGCAAAAGTGCCAGCAGCGCCTCCTCGTCGGATCGTGCGGCGACGCGGATTGCTTTGCCGGCACTGTCGCCGAAGGCGGCGGCGATGCGCGCGGAAAGGACAAAAACCCGCGTCTTTTCAAAGACCTTTTGCAGGGCAGGCCGGCTGGCCAGGACCTGCATCGCGGCAGCGGCCTTGGCCGAATAGAGCAGCACCGCATCGACGGATTGGCCTGCTATCAGCGGAAGAATCGCTTCGTCCGAATAGCTCACCGCAATCGTGTCATAAGTCTCGACGGCATGGACCTGGACGTGAGCAGCTTTCAGCTTCTGTTCGAAGGCGGGAAACCGCACGCGCCCGCAGAGATAGACGATCGCTCTACCGGAAAACGCGATCCCCATGCCCGCGGCCAGCGCCTCGGCATCGCCAGGCCCCTCGCTGACCGAGAGAAAGCCGGCTTCGCGCGCCGCCTCCGCTGTCCTCTTGCCGACAGCACGGCAAGGCAGGTTGGACAGCACCGCCATCAGATCTCCAGGGGCATGGCGCACCGCATTGGCGCTGGTGATGGCAACGGCGGCCACATCGTTCGGAACCGCCTTGGCATCGACCGGCAGTGCCATCGTCTCCGTCAATGGCAGCAGAAGAGGCTCAAAACCCATCTCCTCCAGCTTTCGCGCCGTGCGCGACGCACCCGGCTCCGGTCTGGTGACCAGGACGCGAAGCATTTTCAGAGCCAACCGTCGAAGAACTTTTCGCCGGCCCTGGCGCGAACTGTCCGTGCGGCATCAGCCCCAATTTCCGCCGCGTCCGCGGCCTCGCCTTCCAGCCGGACGTCATGCCACTCCGTGCCGT
This sequence comes from Mesorhizobium sp. Cs1299R1N1, assembly GCF_037179655.1. Taxonomy (NCBI): domain Bacteria; kingdom Pseudomonadati; phylum Pseudomonadota; class Alphaproteobacteria; order Hyphomicrobiales; family Phyllobacteriaceae; genus Mesorhizobium; species Mesorhizobium sp. Cs1299R1N1. The sequence continues at coordinate 257,499 of NZ_JAPYKR010000010.1, forward strand.
CGGGCGAGATGATCAGCCCGGCAAAGGACAGTTTCCCGCCTGATACCGTCGCATGGCCGGCGATCGGTGTGCGGCACGAGCCGTCGAGCGCGGCGAGAAACGCGCGCTCGCAGGCCAAGGCCTGGCCGGTCGGCGCGTGATGGATCGCCGCAAGCATGTTCTCGATTTCACGGTCGCCGACGCGTGTTTCGATGCCGATCGCGCCTTGTCCCGGCGCCGGCGGAAAATCCTCCAGCGACATCAGGTCGGTGATCACGCCTTCGAGCCCGAGCCGCTTCAGCCCGGCATAGGCGAGGATGGTGCCCTCGGCGATGCCTTCATCCAGCTTGCGCAGCCTCGTCTGCACATTGCCGCGGAACATCACCACCTCGAAATCCGGCCGCATCCGGCGGATCAGCGCCTGGCGACGGAGCGACGACGATCCGACCTTGGCGCCATGCGGCAGATCGGCGATCCGCTTGACCGCCTTGCCTATGAAAGCGTCGCGCGCGTCTTCGCGCGGCAGGAAAGTGGAGAGCTCCAGTCCGTCAGGAAGCATCGTCGGCATGTCCTTCGACGAATGCACGGCGATGTCTATACGACCGTCGAGCAGCGCTTCCTCGATTTCCTTGGTGAACAGGCCCTTGCCGCCGGCCTCCGACAGTGGCCGGTCCTGAATACGGTCGCCGCTGGTCGAGATGGGCACCACTTCAAACGCCTGCTCGGGAAGGCCATGCGCTTTCATTAGCCGCACACGTGTCTCATGCGCCTGGGCGAGCGCCAGCGGGCTGCCGCGTGTTCCGATTTTCCGTGTTCCGATTTTCAAAGTTTGCATGGCGCGCGGTCCGTGATAACCCCCGAGCGAAATCGAGGTCTTGCCGGCCTTTTCCTAATGGGGAATAGCCACATAAACAATCTCTTGGGATAGCGACGAATTGATCCGCGTTCTGGGCATTGAGACGAGTTGCGACGAGACCGCCGCCAGCGTCGTGGCGCTGGAGGGCGATGCCGCGCCGAAAATCCTGTCCAATATCGTGCTCTCCCAGATCGAGGAGCATGCCGCCTTCGGCGGTGTCGTGCCGGAGATCGCCGCGCGCGCCCATGTCGAGGCGCTGGACGGCATCGTCGAGGCGGCACTCGCCGATTCGGGCGTGGCGCTTGCCGATATCGATGCGATCGCCGCGACCGCCGGACCGGGCCTCGTCGGCGGGCTGATCGTCGGCCTGATGACGGCCAAGGCTATCGCGGCGGCGGCCGGCAAGCCGCTGATCGCCGTCAATCACCTCGAAGGCCACGCCTTGACGGCGCGGCTGACCGACGGCCTGGAATTCCCCTATCTCTTGCTGCTGGTCTCCGGCGGCCACACGCAGATCCTCGCCGTGCGCGGCGTCGGCGACTACCAGCGCTGGGCCACCACCATCGACGACGCGCTCGGCGAAGCCTTCGATAAGACCGCCAAAATGCTCGGCCTGCCCTATCCCGGCGGTCCTAACGTCGAGAAGGCGGCGCTGTCGGGCAATGCCTCGCGCTTTGCGTTTCCGCGGCCGATGAAAGGCTCGGCACAGCCCGATTTCTCGTTTTCCGGTTTGAAGACCGCCGTGCGCCAGGCGGCAACCGCGATCGAGCCCTTGAGCGACCAGGATGTCGCCGACATCTGCGCCTCGTTCCAGGCGGCGGTCGCCGATGCGCTCGCCGACCGCGTTTCTCGCGCCCTGGCACGCTTTCGCAAGACATTCCCTGGCACCAAAAACCCGGCGCTGGTCGTCGCCGGCGGCGTCGCCGCCAACCGCGCCATCAAGGCGACGCTGGAGCGGCTATGTACCGAGAATGGTTTCACCTTCGTCGCGCCGCCGCTGAAATTGTGCACCGACAATGCCGCGATGATCGCCTGGGCCGGCATCGAGCGCCTGCGCGAAGGCATGGCGCAGGAGAACGGCTTCGATTTCGTGCCGCGCTCGCGCTGGCCGCTGGATAGCGTCTCGACGCCAATGGTCGGCTCCGGCCGGCGCGGAGCCAAGGCATGACCGATCAAGCCATGAAGAGCGAGGGCCCCGGCAAAAGCGGCTGGCGTGTCGCCGTGCTCGGCGGCGGCGCTTGGGGCACGGCGCTGGCGCTGGCCATGCTGCGCGCCGGCCACTCGGTACGGCTGTTCGCGCGTGACCCTGAAACCGTGGCCTCGATCGGTCGTGGCGAGAACCCGCGCTATCTCCCGGGCATTGCCATCGCGCCCGGTGTAGACGCGACGAGCGACATCGAGGCAGCGCTCACTGGGGCCGATTGCGTGCTGGCGGTGACGCCTGCGCAAGCGTTGCGGGCGACGCTGGCGGCCGCGAAGGATCATATGCCGGCTGGCATTCCACTCGTGCTTTGCGCCAAGGGCATCGAGCGCGACACAGGCGCCTTGCTGTCGGCAATCGCCGCGGAAATCCTGCCGCGAAACGCGGTCGCCGCCCTGTCGGGGCCAAGCTTCGCCAGCGACGTCGCCCGCGGTCTGCCGACGGCGGTGGTTGTGGCTGCCGGCGACGAGGCGCTAGCGGCCGACCTTGCCGCCCGTTTCTCGGCTGAAAACCTGCGCTGCTATTCGAGCGACGACCTGATCGGCGTCGAAATCGGCGGCGCCTTGAAGAACGTCTTCGCCATCGCCGCCGGCGCCGTCACCGGTGCCGGGCTCGGCGCCAGCGCCCAGGCCGCCATGGTCACGCGCGGCTTCGTCGAGCTGCGCCGCATCGGTGCCGCCTTCGGCGCCAGGCCCGAGACCTTGATGGGGCTTTCCGGCCTTGGCGACCTGCTACTCACCTGCTCGTCGACGCAATCGCGCAATTTCGCCTACGGGCTGGCGCTCGGGCAAGGCAAGGCGCTTTCCGGACTGCCGCTGGCCGAGGGCGTGCCGACCGCGGCGATCGCCGCCCGCATCGCCGCCGAGCGCAATATCGATGCGCCGATCATCGCCGCCGTGGCCGCCATACTGGATGGCACGATCACCATCGGCCAGGCCGTGACGGCCCTGATGACCCGGCCGCTGAAGACCGAAACCAACGATTGATCCCCTGATCCAACCACCCAGGAGAAAGACCATGCTGTTTGCTCTGATTTGCAAGGACACGCCCGGAAGCCTGCAGGTGCGCCTCGACACGCGGCCCGAGCACGTCGCCTTCCTCGAAGGGCTGAACAGCGACAAGAAGCTGGCCTTTGCCGGTCCGTTCCTCGACGCCGACGGCAAGCCAGACGGCAGCCTCGTGGTCGTCGAGGCGCCCGATCTGGCTGGTGCGCAAGCCTTGTCGGCCGCTGACCCCTATGCCAAGGCCGGCCTGTTCGAAAGCGTCGAAATCCGCCAGTGGAACTGGACGTTCAACAAGCCGGCGGCTAGTTAAATCCGGTCGCCCGCGACCGGGCCGCAAGGAGAGGAGAAAAAATGAACTACTGGCTGTTCAAATCCGAACCCTCGGTTTTCTCCTTCGAGGCGTTGAAGGCCAAGGGCAAGGCCGGCACGCAATGGGACGGCGTGCGCAACTACGCCGCCCGCAACAACATGAAGGCCATGCAGATCGGCGATCTCGGCTTCTTCTACCATTCCAATGACGGGCTGAACGTGGTCGGCATCGCCGAGGTCTGCGCTCTGGCCCATCCCGACACCACATCGGATGATCCGCGCTGGGAGTGTGTCGACATCCGCGCCGTCAGGGACATGCCGAACCCGCCGACGCTGGAAGAAGTCAAGGCCAATCCAAAACTGGCCGAGATGGCGCTGGTGCGGCTCGGACGGCTTTCCGTGCAGCCGGTGACCCCGGCCGAATGGAAGGAAGTCTGCCGCATGGGCGGCCTGACGCCCGCGCCGTGACGGCACTCACCCCCGACAGCGCCAGGCAGTTCATCCTCGACAACACGGCGCTGATGGCACCGCCGCATGTACCGGAGATTCTTCTCCACCTCGCCGACGAAGCGCATGATCTTTGGCAGCGGACCGAGGACGAACTGGTCGAGATCGGCCTGCCGCCACCCTTCTGGGCTTTCGCCTGGGCCGGCGGCCAGGGCCTCGCCCGCTATGTCATCGACAATCCTGATATGGTGCTAGGCAAGCGCGTGCTCGACTTCGCCTCGGGCTCCGGGCTCGTCGCCATCGCCGCCGCCAGGGCGGGGGCTGCCGAGATAACCGCTGCCGACATCGACCCGTTCTGCGCCACCGCGATCCGGCTCAACAGCGACGCCAACGGCGTCATGAACAAATTCCTCGGCACGGACTGTATCGGCACCGATGCGGATTGGGATGTGATCCTGGCTGGCGACGTCTTCTACGACAAACCCTTCGCCGACCGGCTGATGCCGTGGTTTTCGGCGCTCAAACGGCGTGGCGCCGAGGTCCTGATCGGCGATCCCGGCCGGTCCTATCTGCCGCGATCGGGGCTTGAGCCGCTTGGCGTCTACCAGGTGCCGGTGACAAGGGCGCTCGAGGATGCCGAAGTCAAGCGCACGACCGTGTGGCGACTGCTTGACGCCATCGCCGAACAGGCGTTTCCATAAAGCCGCACAGGAGGGGGAACTCATGGATTTTTCAGCAGTGAACTGGATCGCGGTGGTCGCCGCCGCCGTCGTCGCATGGCTGTTCGGCGCCGCGTGGTACATGGCGTTGAGCAAGCCCTGGCTGAAGGCTGTCAAGCTCGATCCGGCGACGATGAAGAAATCGCCGCTGCCCTTCGTCATCTCCTTCATCGCCGAGCTGCTGATGGCCTACATCATGGCCCTGGTCGTCGGCGCGATGACGGGTGGTGAGCCGACCTGGCTGGCCGGGCTGATCTTCGGCTTCGTGCTTTGGCTGGGTTTCGTCGCCACGACGCTGTCGGTCAACCATCGCTACGAGAATTTCGGCTGGGACCTGACCCTCATCGACGGCGGCCATTGGCTGGGCGTGCTGCTGATCATCGGCGCGGTGATCGGCTGGTTCGGCGCCGCGGCGAGTTGAGATAACGCTTTGACGACGACGGATGAATCCGGATTTCCCCGCGACCTGGTGTTCACCCGGATCTGCCACGTCAAGCATGGCTATGACGAACGCCGCCGCCACATTGTCCGCGAGTTTGAGCGGCGCGGCGTGCCCGTCTACTTTTACACGGACTGGGACAAGCCAGATATCACCCCGGAGATTCGTGCTGAATTGGTCGCTCCCGATTTTGTCCACCCGGCGCAGGTCTCTCTGGCGCTGAAGCATGTCGGCATCTGGCGCGACTTCCTCGAAACCGACCTGCCCTATTGCCTGGTGTTCGAGGATGACGTCTTCCTCGCGCGCGACTTCGTCGCCAAATTCCGGCAAGGGCTGGCCGAACTCGGCAATCCCACGCGCAAGGCCGTCATCTATCTCGGCAACGGCAGCAATTACTACACGCCAAGCTGGAAATTGCGCAGGGGTCAGAGGCTCTACCCGGCGCTGCATGCCAGGTGCGCGGATTCCTATCTCATCACCCGTCCGGTCGCCGAAGCCCGTTGTGCCTGGATCGATCAGCACAAAATATACACCGTGATCGACCACCAGATCGAGCAGATGGACGAAAAACTGGGCATTGAGATGCTGTGGTTCGAGCGGCCAATTGTCGAGCAAGGCAGCGAAAACGGCGCTTTCCAGACTTCCGTCGCCGGCAAAAAGCACCCGCTTCTGTACAAGAAGCTGAAATGGAAATGGAAGAAATACACAAGGATGATCTTCGGCCACAACGCCCGGTCCTGAGCGCGGAGCAATTCCAGGAAAAAGTGCGTCGTGGTTTTCCCGGGAAAAGCGCGTAGCGCTTTCCCTAGGGAATGCATAAGACAAGAGATTAGACCTTGTCCGCCGTCCGCGTCCTGGCAACTTCCTCGAGGATCCATTCGCGGAACGCGACGATACGGGGATCGTCTGCCATGGCCTGTGGATAGACCAGAAAATAGGCGAATTCCGGCGCAACCCTGATGCTGAGTTCGAAGGGCCGCACAAGCCGGCCCTCGGACAGGTCGTTCGCCACCATGGCGAAATCGGCAAGCGCGACGGCATTGCCGTCGAGCGCTGCCTGGACAGCATCCGTGGACGTGCCGAAGACGACGGTGCGGCTGTCGTCGAAATCGTTGATGCCGGCCGCCGCCATCCACATGCGCCAGTTCGGCCAGGTCACGCCCTGGCGGGCCCATTCGATATGGGCAAGCGTGTGGTTGAACAGGTCGCGCGGCTCGCGCAGGGGCGGCCCAGATGCCAGGAGGCCCGGACTGCACACCGGAATGATGATGTTGTCGAACAGGCGATGCGCGCAGAGTCCTGGATATTTGCCGGCGCCGAAGCGGATGCCGACATCGACGTCGTCGAGATCGAAATCGCGCAAGCCATAGGCAATGTCGAACCTGAGTTCGATGCCCGGCCGCTGCTTGCGGAAATTCTCGACACGCCGCATCAGCCATTTCGCCGCGAACTGCGCGTCCAGCGTCACCTTCAGGAATTCTGTGCCGCGCGCCAATTTGCGCGCCCGCATCACGGCCCGGCCAAGCAGGTCGAGCGTGTCGGTCGCCGCCTCGTACAGCACCGTGCCCGCTTCCGTCAGACGGATGGTGCGGCTGGTGCGGGCGAACAGCACGATGCCGAGCTGATCCTCGATTTCCTTGATCTGGTGGCTGACGGCGGCGGGCGTCAGGCCGAGCTCGTCGGCGGCTCGGGTGAAATTGAGGTGCCGGGCCGCCGCCTCCAGCGTCCTGAGCGCCCGTGTTCCAGGCAAGAGGGCTGCCATCAGCGCGCGGCCCGATCGAAGCGGTCCATGGAGCCTCAATCCTCAAATAAAACTTGATGATGAGAAAAGAACTACTCGTTTCCCGTTTGTTTTTCAATCAGGCATGATTGCAACATCAAAACACCATCAAACCGGATTTGATGTCCGGAGAATACGGATCCCATCATGTCTCACATCGTTCTTCACCCTGCATACATCGCCCGGCCGGGCTGGCTGTCGGCTGTCCGCGATTGGCTGCGACAGGCCAGGGTCGCGGTCAATCTTGGCCACCAGAACGTCGAGGATCTATCCGATCGCCAGTTGCGCGATATCGGCGCCGCCCGCAAGGACATCACCCGCGCCATGGACCGCGAGACCGGCCGGCTGGGCCTTCTAGACATCGGCTGGCAGCGGAACAGGAAGGGATAGGGGAGTAGCATTGATGATGCGGCTTGGGCGTGTCTGCTGCCCCTGAAGACTCCCTATTCCCCCATTCCCCCATTCCCCTATTCCCCTATTCCCCTATCTCACCACCCTCACCACCGTCCGGTCCGACAGCAGCGGCAAAAGCCGCGCCATCGTGCGCGCGGTGACCGCCACGCAACCTTCCGTCGGCGTGAAGCCGGGACGCGCCAGGTGGAAGAAGATGGCGCTGCCGCGCCCGCGGCGCCGCGGCGCGATGTTCCAGTCGAGCACCAGGCAGGCGTCATAGAGCCGGTCGTCGCGCCGCATGCGTTCGTGGCTGGCGCCATAGGGCATCTTGACCGGCCTGTTGTAATTGCGGTCGTCCGGGACCTCGCACCAGCCGAGGTCCGGCCCGATCGGCGCCATCGCCAGCCGCGTCCTGCGGCCGGCGGCAAACTGATCCCCCCGAAAATAGCCCGCCAGGATGCGCATCGAAGCGAGCGGCGTTGCGCCGTCGCCTTCCCGCTTGCCGGACGAGATGCCGCCACGCCCCAGCGCGCACGCAAACACCGTTTTGCCGGCCTGCAGCAGGCCCTGGCTTGGGTGGCCGGGCCGCGCCCGCACGGTCATCACGCGCAGCCGTTTTGCCAAAATTGCGCCGGCTGCATTGCGATCGCGTTTTTTCTTGTATGATCGTGCCACGGAACAAATCACTGTGATCGGCTATTGTGCCGGCAAGCTTCCGCATAAATACGCAGCGGTCAACTGAATTCACTTTTCAAAACAACGGATTGATCCATGACCTCACGTACCATCCTGATCGTCGATGACGATGACGACCTGCGCGGCACACTGGTCGAGCAATTGTCCCTCTACGAGGAATTCGACGTGCTGCAGGAATCCACTGCGGCAAAAGGCGTCACCGCTGCGCGCGGCGGGCTGATCGATCTGCTCATCATGGATGTCGGCTTGCCCGACATGGACGGCCGCGAGGCGGTGAAGATCCTGCGCAAGGGCGGCTACAAGGCGCCCATCATCATGCTGACCGGCCACGACACCGATTCGGACACAATTCTGGGTCTCGAGGCCGGCGCCAACGACTATGTGACCAAGCCATTCCGCTTCGCGGTGCTGCTTGCCCGTATCCGGGCGCAGCTGCGCCAGCATGAGCAGAGCGAGGACGCGACCTTCTCGGTCGGCCCCTATACCTTCAAGCCCAGCCAGAAACTGCTCATCGACCCGCGCGGCGGCAAGGTGCGGCTGACGGAAAAGGAGGCCTCGATCATCAAATATCTCTATCGCGCCGACCAGAAGGTGGTGACGCGTGACGTGCTACTGGAGGAAGTATGGGGATACAATTCCGGCGTCACCACGCACACGCTGGAAACCCATGTCTACCGTCTGCGCCAGAAGATCGAGCGCGATCCTTCCAATGCTGAAATTCTTGTGACAGAAAGCGGCGGCTACAAGCTGGTTCCTTAAACATTTCACTATCCAATTGGCGGTCTGGACGGGGCCGCTTTCGGGTACGATCCTAGGGGGATTCAGGGACCGTACCGCAGAGGAGGGATTGGACTGACCGTTCGGGGACAAAGCTAGATGGCGCTGGATGACGACATCCGCATCCTGTCCGCCGTGAGGCTTTTCGAGGGCTTCACGCAGGAACAGCTGCGCCTGCTCGCCTTCGGAGCCGAGACCACTCTCGTGCAGGCGGACCACAAGCTTTATCGCGAGGACGACGTGGCCGACTCGGCCTATGTCGTGGTCAGCGGGCGTATCGTGCTCTATCGCGAGCAGAATGGCGAGCGCATCCCGATCGGCAAAGTCGGCCCCGGCACGATGCTCAGCGAACTGGCGCTGATCGCCGACACCAACCGGCTGACCAGCGCCTCGGCCGAAATCGATTCGGAAGTGATAAGGCTGAGCCGCAAGATGTTCCGGCGCATCCTGGAGGAGTATCCGGAATTGGCGGTCAAACTCCACCAGCGCATCTCCGAGGAATTCCACGACATGATCCGCCGCATCGAGGAACTGGCCCCGCGCTTTTCGGGTTGAGGCCGTTGCCGCGAGAGAACTCGATGCTTGGCGCGAAGGATCGCGACGAACGCCTTTTATCGACGACTCCGTTAATCCAGATTGAACCGCGCAATCACCGGCACATGGTCCGACGGCCGGTCCCAACCGCGCGCCGCCCTCAGGATTTCGTAGCCGGCAAAATCAGGCACCAGGTTTGGCGACGACCAGACATGGTCGAGCCGCCGGCCACGATTGGACGCCTCCCAATCCTGCGCCCGATAGCTCCACCAGGTGTAGAGCTTCTGTTCCGATGGCACGTTGAGCCGCATCAGGTCGACCCAGCCGCCGGCCAGCCGCATCGCCTCGAAGTTTTCGGTCTCGACCGGCGTGTGGCTGACCACGTTGAGCAATTGCTTGTGCGACCAGACGTCATGCTCCAGCGGCGCGATGTTGAGGTCTCCGACCAGCACCGAGGCCGACACCTCGCCGTGTTCGGCCCGGATGGCGTTCATCTCGGCGACGAAATCGAGCTTGTGCCTGAACTTCCTGTTGATCTCGGGATCCGGTTCGTCGCCACCCGCCGGAACGTAGAAATTGTGCACCAGGATCGTCTTGCCGCCGGCCCGCACGGTCACCGACAGATGCCGGCTGTCCTCGATATCGCAGAAGCGGCGCCTTTCGACCACCTCGATCGGCCGCCGCGCCACCGTCGCCACGCCGTGATAGCCCTTCTGGCCATGGAAGGCGATGTAGGGATAGCCGACCTTACGAAAGGCCTTTTCGGGAAAGAGCTCGTCCGGGACCTTGGTTTCCTGCAGGCAGAGCACATCGGGCGCGTACTCATCGAGCAGGCGTTCGATGATCGGCATGCGCAGGCGCACGGAGTTGATGTTCCAGGTGGCGATCGAAAAGGGCATGCGGCAAGGTCCGGCGATAGATCGCCGAACTACTGCCAGCCACACGCCGGAAAAACAAGCGAGGCGACGAAGACTACCGTGTCTTGGTGTTCAGCTCGCGATTGGCCGTATAGTCGATGGCGAAGGTGTCGGGCGCGAAACTGACGCCTTCCTTGGTGTTGAAGATCATCACCGTCGTGTCCTTGCCCTGCGCGTCGGTAATCGTCCACTGCCGCAGATCATAGGTTTTCGGATCGAACATCATGGTGATTCGCGCATTGCCGAAAACCGACTTGTCGGAGAGCTGGATGGTGGTGAGGTCGTCTTCTTCCTTGACGCTCTTGACGCGGTTGCCCGAGAGGTCGATGCGGTCGTCGAGCAGCAGCTTCAGCGGCGTCTTCGATAGCGGATAAAGATCCGACGTGTTCAGTCTCTTGTTGAGGATGGCAACCGATCTGCCGTCGGAAATCACCCGGAAATTCGAAGCCCCGTCATAGTTGAAGCGGATCTTGCCCGGCCGTTCCAGGAAGAATTTGCCGCCGGTCTGCTCGCCCTTGGGGCCGAACTGGACGAATTCGCCGCTCATCGATTTGACCGCCGAGAAATGGTCGGCGATCTTTTGCGCCGCCGCGGGCACGGCCGCCTGCGCCGAGGCGAGCAGCTCGAATCCGGGCACCACGTTGAGCGCTGCGGCACCCGCGAACACCAGGCCGAGGCCAAGCAGCTGGCGGCGTGTCGGGGCAAGATCGCTCAGCGCTGAAAGATCGTTTTTCATATCGGTCACTCTCGTCTGATTCCTGATTTGGTCGCTGTCGTGAACCCCCAGTTGGGCTGAAGTTTGGCGAGGCGATCGCTCGGTTGAACGCGCCAGAAGGTTCGAAGTTGCCGCGAACTCTCCACCGTCAGAATTTGTCGTCCTCGGTCGGCACCAGGATTTCGCGTTTTCCGGCATGGTTGGCCGGACCGACAATGCCTTCCTTTTCCATCTTCTCGATGATCGACGCGGCACGATTGTAGCCGATGCCCAGACGCCGCTGGATGTAGCTGGTCGAGGCCTTGCCGTCGCGCAGCACCACCGACACCGCCTGATCGTAGGGGTCATCCGAATCCTCGAAATTGCCACCGCCTCCGCCGCCGGAACCACCCTTGCCGGACGGCTCGTCGTCCTCCTCGCCGTCATCTTCGGTGATGGCGTCGAGATATTCCGGCACGCCCTGCAGCTTCAGGTGCCCGACGATCTTCTCGACCTCGTCATCGGAGACGAACGGCCCGTGCACGCGCTGGATGCGGCCGCCGCCGGCCATGTAGAGCATGTCGCCCATGCCGAGCAGCTGCTCGGCGCCCTGCTCTCCCAAAATGGTGCGGCTGTCGATCTTCGACGTCACCTGGAAGGAGATGCGGGTCGGGAAATTGGCCTTGATCGTGCCGGTGATGACGTCGACCGAAGGACGTTGCGTCGCCATGATGACATGGATGCCGGCGGCGCGCGCCATCTGCGCCAGGCGCTGGACGGCGCCTTCGATGTCCTTGCCGGCGACCATCATCAGGTCGGCCATTTCGTCGATGATGACGACGATGTAAGGCATCGGCTCGAGATCGAGATTCTCGGTCTCGTAGATCGCCTCGCCGGTCTGGCGGTCGAAGCCGGTCTGCACGGTGCGCGAGATCTTTTCGCCCTTCTTCTCGGCCTGCTGCACCCGCGCGTTGAAACCATCGATGTTGCGCACGCCGACCTTGGACATCTTTCGGTAGCGGTCCTCCATCTCGCGCACGGTCCATTTCAGCGCCACCACCGCCTTCTTCGGGTCGGTCACGACTGGCGTCAAAAGATGCGGAATGCCGTCATAGACGGAGAGTTCGAGCATTTTCGGATCGATCATGATCAGCCGGCATTCCTGCGGGGTGAGCCGGTAGAGCAGCGACAGGATCATGGTGTTGATGGCGACCGACTTGCCCGAACCGGTGGTGCCGGCGACCAGCACGTGCGGCATCTTGGCGATGTCGACGATGACGGCCTCGCCATTGATGGTCTTGCCCAGCGCCAGCGCCAGCTTGGCCTTGGTGGTCTCGAAGTCGCGGCTGGCCATGATCTCCCTGAGATAAACGGTCTCGCGCTTGGCGTTTGGCAGTTCGATGCCGATGGCGTTGCGGCCCGGTACGACGGCGACGCGGCAGGCAATCGCGCTCATCGAGCGGGCGATGTCGTCGGAAAGGCCGATGACCCGCGACGATTTGATGCCCGGCGCCGGTTCAAGCTCGTAGAGGGTGACCACCGGACCCGGGCGAACGGCAATGATTTCGCCCTTGACGCCGAAATCCTCCAGCACGCCTTCGAGCAGGCGCGCGTTCTGTTCCAGCGCGTCCTTGGAAAGACTTGGGTCGCGCGCGACATTCTTCGGTTCGGACAGGAAATGCAGCGACGGCATTTCGAACGTGTCCGAGCCGATCAGCGAGGTCTGCGCCTCGCGCTGGACGCGGGCGCCCGGCACGGGTCGCGCCGCGGGCGCCTCGACCCGGGTGGCGGCATCGGAACGGAACTGCTGGACCTTGGCCGTCGGGGCACGCCGCTGGGCGACGGGCTCGTCGTCAAAATCCATGTCCTCGTCGTCGCGGCCGAAGACATCGTCGTCGGCCGGATCGACGGAAACACCGCGGTCGTTGACCATGGCGGCGAAGAATTCCGGCTCGACACGGGCGCGGCCGTCCTGGCTCATGCGGGATTCGGCGAATTCGGCCGACTCGACTCGTTCGGCGGCACGGCGCCAGGCGCTGGCGCGCGGCTCCATCTCCGGTTCGAACTCGTCGCGCTCCTGCCTGCGGCGCACAGCGCGACGATGCATCCAGGCGCGGAACGAAAGCCACCAATGGGTGATCGCGCCGAGCGCCAGTATGCCTTCGTCGCCCTCGTCCTCGTCATTGTCGAACAGAAGCTCGTCCTCGCGCGGGTCCGCGGTGGCCGGTTCTTCCATCACGGCGAAGCCGTTCTTGCGCCCGATCAGCGCCGCGCCATAGGCGAACAGCCAGAGCGCGGGTGCCGCCAGCAATATGGCGAGCACGCTGGCGATCAGCCCGGTCGGATATCCGCCGATGAGGACGCCGGGAATCTTGAGCACCATGTCGCCGAAGACGCCGCCGAGGCCGGTGGGCAGCGGCCAGGTCTTGGGCGGAACGATACAGCCCGCGATCGCGGCGGCGAGCAGCGCGAAACCGAACCAGAACAGCCCGCGCTTGGGCAGCCTGTCGACGCCGCGCGCCGAAAACAGGAGATAGCCCCAGATAACGGCAGGAACCAGCGCGGCGACCGCGGCAAGGCCGAAGAACTGCATGGCGAGGTCGGAGAAGACGGCGCCGGCATAACCCATGGCGTTGGTGACGATGTTGGCGGTGGCGTGCGAGAAGCTCGGGTCGGCGACGTTCCAGGTCGCGAGGCTTGCGACGGCGAAGGCGGTGAACGCGAACAGGCCAGCGCCGACCAGACGGCCGACCTGGCGCCGCGCGAATGCGTGGATGCCGTGCCCCGTATCGGTCAGCGCGAGCGGTGCTGAAGCCCCTGAACGCATGCTCTTCCCCGTCAGTGATTCCCTGGCCCGAGCGCATGACGCACTCCGGCAGATTCGGATGCCAGACTAGGCGTGGGAAGGTTAAGGGCGCATTAACTATAAGGCTGCGGCGACCGTCCTTTTGACATCGATACCTCCAGTGTCCGCACCACATGAAAATGGCGGGCGCCCTGGCCTGCCATCCATTCGTCGGGTCGGGCCGCGTGTTACTTGTTGGCGCCGCCGAGCATCTTCACATTGGCGCAGAACTCGGCGTGCGGCTTGCTCATCGCAGCATCCTGGCATTCCTTCATCATGGCGTCCTGCTTCTCCTTCGGCATGGCCATGAAAGCTGTCTTGAATTCCGCCATCGGCTTCATGGTTTTCATGCTGGAATCGGTGAAGAACGGCGCCAGGTTGTCCGGCTCGTCCAGTGCGCCGGCAAATGCAAAGCCGCTGACCATGGAAAGCGCGAGTGCCCCGAGGCAGATATTCTTGAGGTTCATGAGAAAATTCCTTCCCTGTGTTTCAAAAACGCGAGCGTCAGAACGACGGTCGCCTCCACAGTTCGGAGACAGGCTGGTCGATGTTTCCTCGAAAATCCGCTTCACGCGAACGTGATTGCGCGAAGTTGATCTTCACCAGAAGGAATTGCCAAAAAAAGAGGCCCGGAGCGATCCGGGCCTCAAGGCGTGAGCTCCTTGTGGGAGCGTCACGACGGGATGCTTTCAAAACAATTCCAGGAAAAGTGCTTTCGCGGTTTTCCGTCCGCAATTGCGTGGAGATAAGGGACCGGCGGGAGGAGGTTTCCGCCGGTCCCTTGGCAAGGATGCCTTATGGCACCACTTCGCCATGCTGGGAGATGTCGAGGCCTTCGACCTCTTCCTGGGTCGACGGACGCAGGCCGACCAGCGCCTTGACGACGTAGAGGATGACGAAGGTGGCGACCGCCGTCCAAACAATGGTGACGGCGACACCGTAGATCTGCTTACCGAGCGAAGCGCCCGACGAGAGGCTGTTTATCGCCGGGTCGGCAAGCACGCCGGTCAGCAGGGCGCCGACCACGCCGCCGACGCCATGCACGCCGAAGGCATCGAGCGAGTCGTCATAGCCGAACATGTGCTTCACCTTGACCGCCGAGAGGTAGCAGACGACGCCAGCCACGATACCGACGATGAAGGCGCCGGTCGGGTTGACGAAGCCGGACGCCGGCGTCACCGCGACGAGGCCGGCGACGGCGCCCGAGATGATGCCGAGCACGGAAGGCTTCTTGGCGATGATCCATTCGGCGAACATCCAGGCCAATGCCGCAGCGGCGGTGGCAACCTGGGTGTTGAGCATGGCGGCACCGGCAAGGCCGTCGGCCGCCAGTTCCGAACCGGCGTTGAAGCCGAACCAGCCGACCCACAGCAGCGATGCGCCGATGACCGAATAGACGAGGTTATGCGGCGCCATGTTGGTGGTGCCATAGCCTTCGCGCTTGCCGAGCACCAGCGCGCAGACGAGGCCCGCGACACCGGCATTGATGTGGACGACGGTGCCGCCGGCGAAGTCGAGAACGCCAGCCGTACCGAGGAAGCCGCCGCCCCAGACCCAATGCGCGATCGGCACGTAGACGATCAGCAGCCACAGCGCCATGAAGATCAGCAGTGCCGAGAACTTGAAGCGCTCGGCGAAGGCGCCGGCAATCAGCGCCGGCGTGATGATGGCGAAGGTCATCTGGAACATCGAGAAGACGAATTCAGGGATGTTGGCCACACCCGGCAGCCACAGGCTGGCCGTGGTGATGCCGTGGTGGAAGAATTTCGAGGTGCCGCCGAGATAGGCATTCATGCCGCCGCCGTCGGAAAAGGCCAGCGAATAGCCGAACATGAACCACAGCACCGTCACCAGGCAGGTGATGGCGAAGCTCTGCATGATGGTGGCGAGCACGTTCTTCTTGCGCACCATGCCGCCGTAAAACAGCGCCAGGCCCGGGATGGTCATCATCAGCACCAGCGCCGTCGAGGTCAGCATCCAGGCGGTGTTGCCGGTATCGAGCACCGGGGCTGGAGTGGCCGCCGGCGCGGCAGCCGCGGCAGCGGGTGCGGCTTCCTGCGCGAAGGCGGCGACGCTGCCCAACGCTGCAAGAGCGAGCGAGCCCAGCAGGGCCGCCCTTCCCGTCGTCTTCAAGGTGGAAGGAATATTCATTGAACTCTCCATTGGAATACGTGTTCGCCGCTCAGAGCGCGTCGGTGTCTGTTTCGCCGGTACGGATGCGCACCGCCTGGTCGATGCCGAAGACGAAGATCTTGCCGTCGCCGATCTGGCCGGTCTTGGCCGCGGCGGTGATGGCTTCGACGGCCTTGTCGACCATGTCTGCCGCGACCGCGACTTCGATCTTGATCTTCGGCAGGAAGGAGACCGCGTATTCCGCCCCGCGATAGATTTCGGTATGTCCCTTCTGACGCCCGTAGCCTTTGACTTCGGTGACGGTCAGGCCCTGGATGCCGACGGCGGTAAGCGCTTCGCGTACCTCGTCCAGCTTGAACGGCTTGATGATTGCCATCACGATTTTCATAAGGTTTCACCCTTTGCTGTTGCGGTCCCCCGCGTTTGCACACCTTCACCGATCCCAAAGAGCCGGAGAGTGCTCCCAAGGATTCAAGCTCCGTGCCAACTGCCGAAGCAGGGTGTTAACCCACTGTAAACAAAGGGATTGGAGCGGCCGGGGCCGGCAGGTGCCTGCGTGTGCGGCGCACCATCTGATTAAAAAATAGGCATTTTTGCAAAATTGCCTACTTTGCCGGCTTTGGGCATGACTACAAACTATGGAACCGGCTTTCGGAAAGAATCTTGCTCAAACAAGACTCGCGATGCTCAACGCTTGAGCCGGATCAACCCCTCCTGGGCCATCGAGGCGATCAGCGTGCCGTCACGGGCATAGAGCGTGCCGCGGCTGAAACCGCGCGATCCAGAGCTGGAGGGACTGTCCTGCGCATAGAGCAGCCAGCCGCCGAGCGAATGCGGCCGGTGGAACCACATCGAATGGTCGAGGCTGGCGGCCTGGATGTCGGGATCGAACAGGCCGCGCCCATGCGCGAAGGTCGAGGTGTCGAGCAGCGTCATGTCGGAGAGATAGGCGAGCAGCACCGACTGCAGTGTGCGATCGTCGGGAACCGGGCCGGCAAGACGGATCCAGACATTCTGCCGGGGCGGCAGCTTGTCGCGGCTTTCATAGTGCTGGAGATTGACGGGTCGCAGTTCCAGCGGCCGCTCGCGCGCCCAGAAGCGTCGCACCGCCTCCGGCACCCGGTCGGCCGTTTCGAGCAGCTGGCGCTGCGTCTTCAGACCTTCCGGCGGCGGCACGTCGTCGGGCAGCGCGAACTGGTGCTCGAGCCCCTTCTCGTCGACCTGGAACGAAGCTTCCAGCGAAAAGATCGCCTGTCCGTGCTGGATCGCCAGCACGCGCCGCGTGGTGAAGGAGCCGCCGTCGCGGATGCGGTCGACCTCGTAGATGATCGGCACCTTGATGTCGCCCGGCCGCATGAAATAGCCATGCAGCGAATGCACGAAACGGTCCGGCTCGACCGTCCGCTGCGCCGCCACCAGCGCCTGTGCGATGGTCTGGCCGCCGAACACGCGCTGCCATTCCACCTGGGGGCTGCGACCACGATACAGATTGTGTTCCAGCCTTTCGAGATCGAGAATGTGCAGAAGCTCGTCGATCGCCGCCGTCATGTTTTGTGACCTCGCCGCAAAATTGCTATGGCGGTTTCCGACAGGAAGAACGAGCCGTCAAGGGCGCAGGGCCCCGGTCGGCGCGCAAGGAGCCAGGACAATGGAACGCAAGGCGGACGCCAAGACCAGATCCGGGCTCGATGTCCTCGTCGCCGGTGCCGGCTATGTCGGCCTGGCCGCCGCCGTCTCGCTGAAGCAGGCCCGACCGGGCCTTGCCGTGGCGCTGGTCGATGCGGCGCCCGCCGGTTCCTGGCAAAGGGATGGCCGCGCCTCGGCCATCGCCGCGGCCGCCTGCCGCATGCTCGACCAGCTCGGCGTCTGGGCCGAGATCGCGCCGCGGGCGCAGGCGATCACCGAGATGATCATCACCGATTCACGCAGCGCCGATCCGGTGCGCCCGGTCTTCCTGACCTTCGGCGGCGAGGTGGCGCCGGGCGAACCCTTCGCGCACATGGTCGCCAACAGGGCGTTGAACGGCGCCTTGCGGGCCAAGGCCGAAAGGCTCGGTATCGACATCATCGAAGGCGTCGCGGTGCAAGGGTTTGAGACCAATGGCGCCGGCATCACGGTGCATCTGGCCGACGGCGCCACGTTGACGGCGCGGCTGCTGGTTGCCGCCGACGGTGTCAATTCGAAACTGCGCGATATGGCTGGCATCAAGACGGTCAAGTGGGAATACGGCCAGTCCGGCATCGTCTGCACCGTGGCGCATGAACGCCCGCACAACGGCCGCGCCGAAGAACATTTCCTTCCCGCCGGCCCCTTCGCCACGCTGCCGCTGAAACCCGACGAGGATGGCACCAACCGTTCGTCGATCGTCTGGGTCGAACGGTCGGAAGATGCGAAAACGCTCGTGGAAGGCGACGATCTCGTCTTCGAACATGAACTCGAACAGCGCTTCGGCCTCAAGCTTGGAGAAATCCGCGTCGCCGACAAGCCGCGCGCCTGGCCGCTTGGGCTGACCATCGCGCGCGCCTTCGTCGCGCCGCGCATCGCGCTTGCCGGCGATGCCGCCCATGGCATCCATCCGATCGCCGGCCAGGGCCTCAATCTCGGCTTCAAGGATGTGGCCGCATTTGCCGAGGTGATCGTCGAAGCCGACCGGCTCGGCCAGGACATCGGCGCGCTCGACGTGCTGGAACGCTACCAGCAATGGCGCCGCTTCGACACGGTGCAGATGGGCATCACGACCGATGTGCTGAACCGCCTGTTTTCCAACGACATCACCCCGCTGCGCACCGTTCGCGACATCGGCCTCGGCCTCGTCGAACGCATGCCACGGCTGAAGGAGTTCTTCATCCGCCAGGCGTCGGGGCTTTCGGCCGGCACGCCGCGGCTATTGAAAGGCGAGGCGATCTGATCGCCTGTCGCGGGCTAGTTGACCTCGAAGCCGAGCTTCTGGCGCAAGCGCAATATCCTCTGGTCGGATATCTGCAGGCGCTGCTCGCCGCCCTGGGCGACGCGGTTCACCATCTGCAGCAGATCGTTTCGTTCCGCGACGTCGAGACGCTCGCGCAGGAACGGCGCCAGCTTGTCGATGACGACAGTGGCATCGTCGATCTGCGAGGCCGCCCACTTGGCATAGATCACCGCCTCATCCGTCTTCTTCTTGTCGGCGATCTCGGAAATCACCGACCGTATGACAGCCTCGCGCTGCGGCAGGATAGGGCCATTCTCGGAGACGATGGATGCAATCAGCGTCGCGGCGGCTACCACCGGATCGTCGATCGCCGTCAGCGGCGAGAGTGCGGCCTGCTTGCGCAGCTTCTTGCGCCTGATGTTGCCTTGCACGCGCCCGACGACGTCGGCGACCTCGCGCGCGGCGTCGTTCATGGCCTTCATCCGGTACCACCACAACGCCGCCGCTCCGAGCACGCCAAGGACAGCAATCAGGAAAGGCATGTCCAAATCCCCCAAAGTCCTGGGCGACGATAGGAGAACTCGTGGCTCGCTTCAACACGCAAGAGTTGAGGCCGGCAAAACGAGGACGTTCGCTCGACCGAACGTCCTCGGTTTCCAAGTGACCGCAACGCATGACAGGGAATTATGACCCCGGCACGTTGTAGATCGCGCGCACCTCGATGGAACCGATTTCGCCCAGCGGAATCTCGCCGGCGATGTCCAACGCCTCGTCGAGATCCTTCGCTTCGATCATGACGAACCCGAGCAACTGCTCCTTGGTTTCCGCGAACGGGCCGTCGGTGACAAGTCTCTTGCCCTTGCGTCTGCGGACGGTTTTCGAGGTTTTCACCGATTGCAGCGCCTGCGCGATAATCAGCATACCGCGTTGGTCCAATGACCGGTCATGGGCCATCGAATCGGCGTCGAGCTTGGCCAACCGCTCTGTCGTCATGGCATGGAGATCTTTCTCTTCGCCGTAGACCAGGCAAACGTACTGCATGTCCATCTCCCTTATCGTGACGAACCATAGGATGAGGCGATCAAGTTGTCAGCCGGGCCTTTGTCCGCCGCATGATCGAGAAAGCATACCCCGACCCCGATGATGGCGACCGCCACAAGCAGCCGGCCAAAGCCGGACGCCGGCTGCCGCAACCAGTCGATTTCTTGTTCACCTGCCTTGCGGCCGGTGCCTGTGCAGTGAGCAGAAAATAGATTGTTCATGTGAACCTCCATCCGCCACGAAATCCGTGGCCGCTCGCAGGACGGCCGAGGCAGATGCAATTCGACATTTTTGCACGCAGATTTTTTCAGAAATAAAATGCAAACACCGCAGCCGGCACCTCGTCGAAAGAGCGCAGTGGCCTTCGCGTCTGCCCGCGCTATAGTTGACCGGACGCTGATCGACAGGCTTACCCAAATCAACCCAGGAGGACTCCATGGACCGCACCGCAAACGCCGTCTGGAAAGGCAATCTGAAAGAGGGCAAGGGCACGCTCGACACCCAGAGCGGAACCCTGAAAGGCACGCCCTATTCGTTCAAGGCGCGCTTCGAGGACGAAAGCGGCAAGTCCGGCACCAATCCGGAAGAACTGATCGCCGCCGCGCACGCCGGCTGCTACGCCATGCAGCTCTCGCATTTCCTGGCCGAGAACGGCACGCCGGCGGCCGAACTCGACGCCAAGGCCGTGGTGACGCTGGTTCCAGGCACAGGCATCACCGGCAGCGCGATCACGCTGGTCGGCAAGGTACCCGGCATCGATGCCGCGAAATTCAAGGAATTGGCCGAAAAGGCCAAGGCCGAATGCCCGGTTTCCCAGGCGCTCGGCGCGATCAAGGTTTCGCTCGACGCCAGGCTTGGCTGATGAGCCTGGTCTGAAATGAGAAACGCCGGCCCAGGGCCGGCGTTTCTGCATCGGAGATTGGCGAAAGCGGTCGCGCCGTCCAATCTCCCCCCTCGTGGGGGAGATGTCCGGCAGGACAGAGGGGGGCGCTGTCCCGCCGACGTCTCGGATTGGCGCCTCAACCGCCCAGCGCGTCAAGCCGGGCACCAAGGGCTGCGACTTCCTGCTCCAGCGCCTCCAACCGCGCTTCCAGGTCGGAGGCGGGGATAGTCGGCGCACTCCGGTGCGCCGATAGAGCGGCAACATCCACCGGGCCAGCGAGGAGATGCACGTAGCGGTCCTCGCGCTGGCCCGGCCCGCGCGGGATTTCCTGGACCAGCGGCGGTCGGCGGCCGATCAGCATATCGAGTTCTGCACGCAGGTCTTCGATCGACGCAAACCGCGCCATGCGCTCAGCGCGCGCCAGCAGCTCATGCGCCGTCTGCGGTCCGCGCAGCAGGAGCAGGCCGAGCAGCGCGGTTTGCGGCGTGGTCAGCGAGAAGCGCTGCGCCATCTGATGCTCATAACGCTCCACGCGCGAGCCGAACATCTGCCGCACGAGTCCTTTCTGCTCAAGCAGCTTCAGGGCCCGGTGCACCTCTGTCTGTTCCAGGGCCATGACAGGCTCGCGCGCCGTCTTCTGGTTAGCGGCGGCAAGTGCCGCGTTGAGCGTCAGCGGATAGACGTCCGGCGTCAGCTCCTTCTTCTCGATCAGGCAGCCAAGCACACGCGTTTCGACGGGAGAGAGAATGGGAAGGTCATCGCTCATTGAGATCGCTATCCTTTCGAAAGCCGGAGGGACAACGCGAAGGATCGCGGCCTACCGCCGGACTAAACCCTTCTCTCCACCATCATCTTCTTGATCTCGGCGATCGCCTTCGCGGGATTCAGTCCTTTGGGGCAGGTCTGCGCGCAATTCATGATGGTGTGGCAGCGATAGAGCCGGAACGGGTCTTCGAGATTGTCGAGCCGTTCGCCCTTGGCCTCGTCACGGCTGTCGATCAGCCAGCGATAGGCCTGCAGCAGCGTCGCCGGGCCGAGATAACGGTCGCCGTTCCACCAGTAGCTCGGGCACGAGGTGGAGCAGCAGGCGCACAGGATGCACTCGTAAAGCCCGTCGAGCTTCTCGCGGTCCTCATGGCTCTGCAGCCATTCCTTGGCCGGCGTTGGCGACACCGTCTTCAGCCACGGCTCGATCGAGGCGTGCTGGGCGTAGAAATTGGTAAGGTCGGGCACCAGGTCCTTGATCACGGGCATATGCGGCAGCGGATAGACCTTGATCGCACCTGAAACGTCGTCGCAGCCCTTGGTGCAGGCGAGCGTGTTCGAGCCGTCGATGTTCATGGCGCAGGAGCCGCAAATGCCCTCGCGGCAGGAGCGGCGCAAGGTCAGCGTCGGGTCGATCTTGTTCTTGATCCACAGCAGCGCATCGAGCACCATCGGCCCGCAATCGTCCATATCGACGAAATAGGTGTCCATGCGCGGGTTCTCGTCATCGTCCGGCGACCAGCGATAGATGCGATATTCGCGCAGATTGGTGGCACCCTCCGGCTTGGGCCAGGTCTTGCCCTGCTGGATCTTCGAGTTCTTCGGGAGGGTGAGTTCGACCATTACCTCAGGTCCTTTCGGATGACGAGCTTCAGCCCGGACCAGATTTCATTCACGGCGGCGACCTTGACGTCGACAAGGTCGAGCTTGAGCGCTTCAGCGCGGACAACGCCTTCGGTGACATCGGTGTCCATTTTGGAAGCCTTCTTTGGCCAGGAGACCCAGATCATGCCGTCGCGCTTGATCGCCGCTTCGACATCGCCGAGGCGATCCTCGATCTCGGCGCGCTGCCGGGTGAAGGCGTGGACAGCGTCGTATTTCAGGGTTGCGCCCGAAACGTCGGACCATTCGGCCAGTCGGTCGACCTCGGCAAAATCGACGGCCTCAGTGAGGCCCTCGAGTTCGCTTGGCAGCGCGATGAAGGCGGCAATCATGCCATCCTTCAGGCCGAGCTTGGCCGGAAGGGGCGTGCCGGAATATCCCGCCGCCTTCACCATCGTCAGTACACCCTGGCCTTCGGCGCGATCTTGGCGAGACTGATGCCGCCGTCTTTCTCCGCCACCAGCGGCTCGGTGTGCACCGGCCGGTAGGTCAGCGTCACCGCACCGTTCTCGCTGAGATGGGCGAGCGTGTGCTTGCGCCAGTTGGCGTCGTCGCGGGCGGAAAAATCTTCCCGCGCGTGCGCGCCACGGCTCTCCTTGCGCGCCTCGGCGCCATGGACGGTGGTGATGGCGTTGGCCATCAGGTTTTCCAGCTCAAGCGTCTCGACCAGGTCCGAATTCCAGATCATCGAGCGGTCGAACACCTTTATGTCCTTAAGCTCGGTCCAGATTTGCGAAATGCGCTTGCAGCCGTTTTCGAGCGATTCCTGCGTACGGAACACCGCCGCGTCCTCCTGCATCGCCTTCTGCATCTTTTCGCGCAGAACCGCCGTCGGCGTCGAACCGTTGGCATGGCGCAGCCGGTCGAAGCGGTCCATGATCTTGTCGACCGAAGCCTGGTTGGGTGACGGGATCGCCGCCTTGCGGTCGATGACCTGGCCGGCGCGGATCGCCGCGGCGCGGCCGAACACCACCAGATCGATCAGCGAGTTCGAGCCCAGCCGGTTGGCGCCGTGCACGGAAGCGCAGCCCGCCTCGCCGACCGCCATCAAGCCGGGCGAGACCCGGTCGGGGTTTTCGGCGGTCGGATTGAGCACCTCGCCCCAGTAATTGGTCGGCACGCCGCCCATATTGTAATGCACCGTCGGCAGCACCGGGATCGGCTCCTTGGTCAGGTCGACACCGGCGAAGATTTTTGCCGACTCCGAAATGCCCGGAAGCCGTTCGTGCAGAACCGCCGGATCGAGATGATCGAGGTGCAGGAAGATGTGGTCCTTGTTCTTGCCGACGCCGCGGCCTTCGCGGATTTCCAGCGTCATGCAGCGCGAGACGACGTCGCGCGAGGCGAGGTCCTTGGCCGACGGTGCGTAGCGCTCCATGAAGCGCTCGCCCTCGGAGTTGACGAGGTAGCCGCCCTCGCCGCGCGCGCCCTCGGTGATCAGGCAGCCGGCGCCATAAATGCCGGTCGGATGGAACTGCACGAACTCCATGTCCTGCAGGGGAAGCCCGGCCCGTGCGGCCATGCCGCCGCCGTCGCCGGTGCAGGTGTGCGCCGAGGTGGCGGAGAAATAGGCGCGCCCATAACCGCCAGTCGCCAGCACCACCATCTTGGCCGAGAAGCGGTGGATGGTGCCGTCGTCGAGATTCCACGCCACGACGCCGGTGCAGGTGCCGTCCGGCTCCATGATCAGGTCGAGCGCGAAATACTCGATGAAGAACTGCGCGTTGTTCTTCAGTGACTGGCCGTAGAGCGTATGCAGGATGGCGTGGCCGGTGCGGTCTGCCGCGGCGCAGGTGCGCTGCACGGGCGGGCCGTCGCCATAATTCATCATGTGGCCGCCGAACGGCCGCTGGTAGATCTTGCCTTCTTCGGTGCGCGAGAAAGGCACGCCGTAATGTTCGAGCTCGTAGACCGCGGCCGGCGCCTCGCGCACCATGTATTCCATGGCATCGACATCGCCCAGCCAGTCCGACCCCTTGACGGTGTCGTACATGTGCCACTGCCAGGAATCCGGACCCATATTGGAGAGCGAGGCGGCGATGCCGCCTTGCGCGGCGACCGTATGCGAGCGCGTCGGGAACACTTTGGTGATGCAGGCGGTGCGCAGCCCCTGCTCGGCCATGCCGAGCGTGGCGCGCAGGCCCGCGCCCCCGGCGCCGACGATGACCACGTCGAACTTGTGGTCGACAAAGGTGTAGCCTGCCGCGTTGGCTGATTTCGTGTCCTGGGCCAAGACTTCAGCCTCCGAATGCCAGTTTCAGCAGGGCGAAGAGCGAAGCGACGCCGACCGCTATGGTGAAGAATGTGTTGAGGGCGATCAGCGCCAGCCTCATGCCTTCGCCATGCACATAGTCCTCGATGATCACCTGCATGCCGATCCGCATATGATAGAGCGGCGATATGAGCACCAGGGCCATCACCAGCGCCACGAACGGGTTGGCGAGCGCTGCCCGCACCTGCGCATAGCCGGCGCCGTTGAGCGCGATCAGGAATCCGGTGAAAAACAGGATCAGCGGGATGTTGGCGATCGCCGTCAACCGCTGGCGCCAGAAATGCCCGGTGCCTTCGCGGGCCGAGCCGAGGCCGCGCACCTTGGCGAGCGGAGTGCGCATGTCGGTGTTTTTCGCACTCATCACAAAGCTCCCCGGGCCATGTAACCGGCGATCCAGATCAAGAGTGTGAGCAGGACAGAGCCGGCAAGCGTCGCCCAAGCGATCTTCGAGGCCGTGTGTTTTTCAAGTCCGGCGCCGGTATCCCAAATCAGATGGCGGACACCGCCCAGCATGTGATGCATGAGCGCCCAGGTGTAGCCGAACAGGATGAGCCGGCCGAGCCATGTGCCGAACGCCCAGTTCACCCAGTCGAAAGCACCCTGCGAACTTGCCGCCGCCATCAGCCAGACGGCGACCAGCAGCGTGCCGAAATAGAGCGCCCCCCCGGTGATGCGATGGATGATCGACATCGTCATGGTGATCGGCGGCCGGTAGACCGTCAGGTGCGGCGAAAGCGGCCTTTCGCGTCTGGCTTGGGTGGCTGGTGATTTGCTCATGGCTGCCCCAGTTCGGCGTCTCCCGCCTCAGGTGGAAATGCGGCATTGCCGCTTCCGGTTGCGACTTCGGACAGCCGGTTTCTAATGCTCTTTTTGCACCGCGTCAAAGCCAGAAAACCGTTTCGAAAACGTAATTTAGTCTGACTAAAAGGCCGGATGCGGCTTCAATCGATTAGCGGCTGAACACCCGAAGCCAGCTCGATATCGTTGCAGTGCAGCATGTCTGGCCCGAGGCGCTGCCGTGCCGGGATTTGCATCAGCGGGTGCAGGTCTGCGGCGTCGACCCCCTCTTCATCACCAGCGCCTCGCGCCCGTCGATCACGATTGCGTCATGCGTCACCGCCTGGTAGCGGCTGCTCTGGTTTGCGGGAGACGCCGCGAACTCCTCGGTGGCGCCTTCCTGCCCGACCAAGCGCAGCGACGTGCCGAGATTTTGGATGGTGATCATGCCGCCATTGCCGCACCTATAGGTGGCCATGCCCGTGGTGAGGCGTGGCGCGGTGAGGTCCGTGGTGATCTTGGTTGCCGGTGGCGCGGGCTGTTGCTGGGCGGCAGGCGGCACCACGGGTGTAACCGTGCTCGCGGCCTTGGGCGCGCCGTCTTCCGGCACACAGGCACCGGCTGCGAGAAGCAGCGGAATAATGAACGACACCCGAACCGTTCGGCCAAACATCATGTGCTGCCCCCTCATGCCCTGGGGCACGCTAGCCACGCGGCGCGGCAAGATCAAGTTCGCCCGACCGGCCATGTCGACCGGTTGGGGACATCGGCGGCGAACTGCAAAAATTAACCATGTTCATTAAGAAACGGCCATCGAGCCGCTCCTCCTCTTAACAAAGGTTAAGAAAGAGTTAATTTCCGATTCGGATCAGATCGGGGCGCGATCTCTCTCGCGCCGACAAAGGGAGAGCGACATGCATTCCAACTCAGTGCGGGCCAACTCAGTGCGGGTCAAACTGGTCCGGGCCAAACTAGTCCGAACGGGCCTCGCGGTCGCGCTGGCGGCACTTGCCGTTGCGGTGGCCGCGCCGGCCGAGGCCGGCTTGCGCCATCACGACCGCGTCTACGCCGATTCGTTCGGCAATCTCGTCATCGACAGCGCCGCCGGCTACAAGCGCATCATCGTAGGCGAAGGCAAGCTGGCCAAACAACTGTCCGACTACACCAGCGCCGGCCAGCCCAAGGTGATCTACCAGAATGAATCCGACGACATATCGAGCGACGGCGACTGCTATCGCCCGCCGGTGTTCGTCAAGGGCCGCTCCTATATGTACGGCCTTTCCGACGGCGAGATGCCGGAGCTCAGCCCCTGCCGCTGATACGGGCCTGGCCGATTTTTACCACGGCCAGCCCATCGGTTGGCCCGGTGGAGACACGCACGCAGTCGCGCCCGGCATTCTTTGCCAGGTAGAGCGCTTCATCCGCACGCCGCATCAGGTCGGAGAAACCCTCGCCCATGTGAAGCTCGGCAATGCCGAAGCTCGACGTGCAGCGGGTGTCGGGCGGCAACCCGTTGACGGGCGAAGCGCCGAATGCGTGGCGGATGCCTTCCGCGAACAGCCGGGCGGCTGCGAGGTTGGCTCCTGTCAGGATAATAGCGAACTCCTCGCCACCGATGCGGCCAACCACGTGATGACCCTCGGCCGCCTCTCGCAGCAGGCCGGCGAAGGTCTCGATCACCCGATCGCCGGAGGCATGGCCGAAACTGTCGTTGACGCTCTTGAAATGATCGAGATCGGCAATGACCATTGCCACCGGCGCGCCCAGGCGCGTAGCGTCGTGCACGGCCAGTTCCGCATGACGCGTGAAGCCGCCACGGTTGAGCAGGCCCGACAGCGTGTCCACCTCCGACTTCGACGTCACTTCGGCAAGCACATCGCGAACGAGAATGGCCAGCATCAGCAGCGCCAGCGCCAGGGCAAAGACAGTGCCCAGCGACTGCGACACCAGCGCGTAACTGCTTTGCAGATAGGTCTGCGGATTGGCGCCCCAGCCGCCGAGCGCATGCGCGATGAACGGTTTTGAGGCAAACTGCAGGCCGCTGGCGGCAAGCAACGCCATCAAGATCAGATCGAGCCGACCGCGGCCTTGCCTCGACGACCAGACGATGCCGAGGCCGGCGAACTGCATGGCCGCGTACGGAAGCTGGTAGGCCATCATGCGGGTGAGCGACTGGCGCGGCAGATCCTGCACGAAATAGACCGCGATGGTGGTGACGGCCAGAAAGAACAGCATCGGCGTCCATGGCGGCGCCACGCCATATTTGCGGGCAAGTCCGCCATTGAAGGCAATGGTGGCGCCAAGGAAAACGGCAAAGGCGGTAACCACCGGAAGCCGCGCGTCGCTGAAGACGGGAATGCAGAATTCGATCGCCGAATAGGCCATGCCCAGGACATAACCTGACGCCAGCCAGCGCGCCGGCGCGCGGCCGGTATCGTGGAACGAGACAGCCATGAAGGATGCCGCCAGCAGGCCGGCAACCGCCAGGTTGATCAACAGGATGAAGTTGGCGCCGCTCATGATCCTCAAACCCTGCCGACAGCTAAACATCGACGGGCGAAAAAGACGTTAACACCGAGCGCGGATGCGGCGGTCAGCTGGCCCTGAGCGGCTCCGGCACGAACACCGTCTCCGGCCGCTCGTAGGAGAGGCGCACGCTGTCGCGGCCATTTTTCTTGGCCTTGTAAAGCGCCTCGTCGGCCCGGCGCAACAAGGGTTCCAGCGTCTCGTCGCCGCTGCGGGCCGCCACGCCGAAGCTGGCGGTGACCTTCGTGCCGGCGGGAAGCCCGTCGACGCCGCCGGCCGAATAGAGTGTGCGCACCGCCTCGGCGAACAGCCGGGCGGCGGCGAGGTCGGTCAGTGGCAGGAGCACGGCGAATTCCTCGCCGCCTATGCGCCCCGCGGCACCTCGTGCTCCCGCGGCCGAGCGCAGCTTGGCGGCGAAGTCAGCAATCACGCGGTCACCGGCGGCATGCCCGTGCGTATCGTTGAGGGCCTTGAAATGGTCGAGGTCGGCCAGCACCAGCGCCACCGGGAATTTGGCCATGGCGCAATGCTGCAGCAGCATGGCGGCGCGCTCCTCGAAACCTCGGCGGTTGAGCAGCCCTGAAAGCGGGTCGGTATGGGTTTCCGTCTTCAGCGCCTTCATCACGTCGAGCGCGGCCGCGGTGAAGAGGCAAAGCGCGATCAGCAGCGACAGCAGTGCGTGCGACAACAACGCCGTCGTCCAGTAGGACGAGCCGTAGAAGCCGTCATAGCTGGCGAAGGGCCCGTGCGCGATGACCACCACCAGGGTGCGCACGAAGAAATTGACGCTGGACAGCAGCGACAGCACGAACAGGATCTTTTCCGTCGGGCCATTGTTGCGCACCGGGCGCAATTCGGCGGCGACGAGCAGGCTGACGCCGCCGAAACCGAAATTCATCGCCAGGATGCGCCAGGTGAGATCCGGGGTGACGAAGAGAAACCACGCGAACGCCGCAAGGCCGCCGCCCGCCAGCACGGCGATTCCCACACCGGGCACCTTCCTGCCGTAGCGGGCGATGATGGCGCCGGACAGGCAGCAGGCGGCGATGGTGAAGCAGATGTTCGACACCAGCTTGGTCAGCACCATGCCGATCGGCAAGGTGAAATACTGGAACAGGAAGCCGGGCGCCGAGACGCAGTAGCTGAGCGCCAGCACCGCCAGATAGGGGCGATGGCGCTGGTAGAACCACAGCACGAGAAACGCCGCGCCGAGCGCCAGCGCGATCGTCGGATTGAGCAACGCTATGAACAGGCCAGTGTCCAAAGGACTGTGACTTCCCTTCGCTTGACGTCACGGAAGACCTTAGGGGGCAAGCCCAAACAAGCCGTTAAGCCAGGGTGTTGGCGCGATATGTCGGCGGGGAACCCGGTGCGGTCGGCAGCGTTCCTGAATTCACAATCCAGGAGCAGGCCATGGCCGACACGATCACATTGACCGACCACGATGCAATCCGTTCATGGGCTGCCGGGCGTGCCGGCTTTCCGGCAATCGTCGACATATCGCCCGAGGCTGGGACGCAGCCCATGCTGAGGCTGGTCTTCGGCCAGAACGCCTATCAGGACCAGGACCAGCCGGAACGGCCCGTCAATGCCGGCGGCTATGAGCTTGTCGAATGGGACGAGTGGTTCAAGCTCTTCGAAGAGCAGCAGCTGGCGCTCGTGGTCGCGGCGGACGAACCTGGTCGCCGCGAGGAATTCCACGAGCTCATCCGGCGTGACGGCAAGGCCTGACCCGGGCCGCGCAAGGCTCGGGTCAAAGCCTAACCTGCTTATTTCCAGTCGCGAATGTCGACGAAGTGGCCGGCGATCGCCGCCGCCGCCGCCATAGCCGGCGACACCAGATGGGTGCGGCCCTTGAAGCCTTGCCGGCCCTCGAAATTGCGGTTCGAGGTCGAGGCGCAGCGTTCATGCGGCTTCAGCCGGTCGTCGTTCATGGCCAGGCACATGGAGCAGCCCGGCTCGCGCCAGTCGAAACCGGCGGCAAGGAAGATCTTGTCCAGCCCCTCGGCTTCCGCCTGCTCCTTCACCAGGCCGGAGCCCGGCACGATCATGGCATCGACATGCGGGCTGACCGTCTTGCCTTCGACCACCTTGGCGACGGCGCGCAGATCCTCGATGCGGCCATTGGTGCAGGAGCCGATGAAGACGCGGTCGAGCGTGATGTCGGTGATCTTCGTCCCCGGCGTCAGGCCCATATAGTCGAGCGCGCGCAGCTTGGAGGTGCGCTTGTTCTCGTCGGTGATGTCTTCCGGGTTGGGCACGATGCCTTGCACGGAGACGACGTCCTCGGGCGAAGAGCCCCAGGAGACGATCGGCGGCAGTTTCGCCGCGTCGAGCACGATCACCTTGTCGAAATGCGCGCCTTCGTCGGTCCGCAGCGTCTTCCAGTATTCGAGCGCCGCGTCCCAGGCAGCGCCCTTGGGCGCGCGCGGCTTGTCCTTGACATAGGCGAAGGTGGTCTCGTCCGCCGCGATCAGGCCGGCGCGCGCGCCGCCTTCGATCGACATGTTGCAGATCGTCATGCGGCCTTCCATCGACAGCGCACGGATCGCCTCGCCGGCATATTCGATGACATAGCCGGTGCCGCCGGCGGTGCCGATCTCGCCGATGATGGCGAGAATGATGTCCTTGGCGGTGACGCCTTCCGGCAGCACGCCGTCGACGCGGACCAGCATGTTCTTGGCCTTGCGCTGGATCAGCGTCTGCGTCGCCAGCACATGCTCGACTTCGGACGTGCCGATGCCATGCGCCAGCGCGCCGAAAGCACCATGGGTGGAAGTGTGGCTGTCGCCGCAGACGATAGTCATGCCCGGCAGCGTAAAGCCCTGCTCAGGTCCGATGATGTGGACGATGCCCTGGCGGATATCGTTCTCGGAATAATACTCGACGCCGAAATCCCTGGCGTTCTTGGCCAGCGCCTCGACCTGGATGCGGCTTTCCTCGTTCTTGATGCCGAACTTGCGCTCGGGCGAGGTCGAGACATTGTGATCGACAACGGCCAGCGTCTTTTCCGGGTGACGGACTTTTCTGCCGCTCATGCGCAGCCCTTCGAAGGCCTGCGGGCTGGTCACCTCATGGACGAGGTGGCGGTCGATATAGAGCAGGCAGGTGCCGTCGTCCTGGCGGTCGACGACATGGTCGTCGAAAATCTTGTCGTAGAGGGTGCGCGGTGCGCTCATGTGCGTAAATCCGTCGATATGAGAATGGGAAAGAACTGATGCCGCAAGCCTGCGGCCGGCCGTCAGGGATCAGCGAAGTCGGCTGGTTAGGGCGCCGGACACGCGCGCGGAGAAGCGCGACGGCAGGCGTTTTCTGTCCTGCAGCACGAATCCCTTGTAGGCCGGATCGCCAAAAAGCTCTTCCATGGCCGGGTAGATAGCAATGTTTTGGGTTTTCGGCAATTGCGGCGTGCCGCCAGCGCTCAGATCACCTCGAACACAAAGGTCCTCACCAGCGCGTCCGGCTCGGCGATCGCATAGCAGCGAAACCACGGGCTTGCCTCAACCGCCCGCCACTTTCCTCCCTGCTCCAATTCATCGAACACCGCCTGGAACCCGCCGCTCTCGAAAACCTGGTCGCGCACGGTGAAGATGGCGTGGCCGCCCTTCTTCGTGATGCGCACCAGCTCGTGCAGGCCAGACGCCGGCGCGTGGCTGATGGTGAACACACCGGTGGAGAAGAAGGCGCGGAAATGGCCGTCCGGCCACGGCAGCGGGCCGCCAAGCATCGCCTGCCTCAGCTCGCTGTAGGCATTGCGGCTGCCGGCTATCTTGAGCATGTCGTCCGAGAGATCCAGCCCGGCAATGTCGGTGTAACCGAGCGCTTTCAAGGAAGGTCCCGACAGGCCGGTGCCGCAGCCGGCGTCGAGCAGCGGCCCCTCGCCCGCCGGCACGTGGCGCGCCACCCAGGCGGTGATCAGGAACGGCAGGAGGTAACCGAGCGAGGCGGTTTCGCTGTCATAGGTCGCGGCCCATGCGGCATAGGCTTGCGCCAGCGTTTCGGGCGTATCGGCCGTGTAGACCGAATCCAGCGCCGCATTGGCCTTGTCGATGTTCATGGGCACGCTCCTCCGGTGAGCACCCGAGCCTAACGCTGTCCTGGCCGAAAAACTATTCCTCGTGCTGGCGGCGCAAACGCCGTTCCAGCGCCCTGAGCGACAGCGACAGGCCGACGGTGAGGATGAGATAGATATAGGCTGTTATCGAATAGGTCTCGAAGAAGCGGAATGAGCCGGCGGCGTAGACCTTGCCCATCTGCGTGATGTCGGCGACGCCAAGCACCGAGACCAGCGAGGAATCCTTGACCAGGGCGACGAAATCATTGCCGAGCGGCGGCAGGATGGTGCGGATCGCTTGCGGGAACACGACCAGCCGGAAGCGCTGCGCGCGGCTCAGCCCCAAGGCCTTCGCCGCCTCGATCTGGCCTTTCTCGACCGACTGGATGCCGGCCCGGAAAACCTCCGAGATGAAGGCCGAATAGCCGATGGTCAGCGCCATGATGGCGCGCCACAGCAACGACAGGTCGCGCACCAGCAGCTCGCCGAGAATGCCGGCGCTCTGCAAC
Source organism: Mesorhizobium sp. Cs1299R1N1 (assembly GCF_037179655.1). Taxonomy (NCBI): domain Bacteria; kingdom Pseudomonadati; phylum Pseudomonadota; class Alphaproteobacteria; order Hyphomicrobiales; family Phyllobacteriaceae; genus Mesorhizobium; species Mesorhizobium sp. Cs1299R1N1. The sequence continues at coordinate 289,839 of NZ_JAPYKR010000010.1, forward strand.
GGCGCGGTCAGCGCGTTCCAGGCCGCGACGAAGGCCGGCGCGCCGGCAAACGCGATCCAGAACAGCAGCACCAGGATCGGCACGCCACGGATGATCTCGACATAGAAGCGCGCGATCTGCCGCAGCCAGGTCGAGCCCGACAGGCCCATGAGCGCAATGCCGAGGCCGATGATCGACGCCATGGCGAAAGCGACCACGGTGACGAAGACGGTGATGCCGATGCCCTTTGCGACAGTGGCGAAGACCTGCGCGTAGAGATCGCTGGCCGCGATGGCGAGGGCGGCGGCCAACGCAAGGACGCCGGCAACGGCGAGCCACCAGGGAAAGTCGGGTTTGGAGATGGAGGGGGCTGCCATCAGGTGGCGTAAGAACTGAGAGAGGGACGCGGGCGCAGCCTCAGCGCAACTCCCTGCCCCTCAGACGACTCCTTCAACAACAAGATTGGCTCACTGCCCCATCTTGTAATCAAGGAACCATTTCTTGTTGAGCGCATCGAGCGTTCCATCCGCCTTGAGCGCCGCGATCGCCGCGTTGACCGGCTTCACCAGGTCCGAGCCCTTGGGGAAGATGAAGCCGAAATCCTCGGTGCCGAGCGGGCCGCCGATCAGCTTCAGCTTGCCCTCCGAAGCATCGACATAGCCCTTGCCCGCGGTGCCGTCGGTCAGCACGACATCGACATCGCCGGATTTCAGCGCCTGCACCGTGGCGCCAAATGTTTCGAACAGTTTGATGCGTAGGTTCTGCTCATTGCCGTCCAGCACGCTGTAGACGGCGGTATAGAATGGCGTGGTGCCCGCCTGCGCGCCGATCAGTCCGTCCTTGAAGGCGCCGAAAGTCTTGGCGTCGGTGAAGCGGCTTTCATCGCCGCGCACCAGCATGAACTGTTCCGAGCGCATATAGGGGTCGGAGAAATCCACCTTCTGCTTGCGGTCGTCCTTGATGGTGATCCCGGTCATGCCGATGTTGTACTGGTTATCCGAAACCGCCTGGATCATCGCGTCCCAGGAGGTGTTCTGGTACTCGACCTTGAAATTGAGCCGCTTGGCGATCTCGTTCATCGCGTCATATTCCCAGCCGATCTGTTTGCCGGTCTTGGCATCGATGAATTGCAGCGGCGGATAGGCATTCTCCGTCACCACCACCACCTTTTTGCCGCCGAGATCGGGCAGCGCCTGCGCGAAGGCGGCAACGGGCGCCAGGACTAGAGCCAGCAGGCCGGCCAGCAGCAATTTTGATTTGGTCATGACAACACTCCCCGGAAATTGAAAGCGCCCGGATATCGACCGGGCTTGCAGGAAAATCCGGCGCCGACTTTAGCTTTCCGCAAGCGCCATGCAAGACGGTCCGCTGCGTCGGGATAGCCGAAAACGGATTTGGATGCCTTCAATCCGGAGATTCCGGAACGATCCTGCCACGGCAATGGACGGCTGCGTTGACGGCTAGGATTTTCCCGTGTCGGGGACCGACGCTTCCACGTCCGTCGACCGGTCGTCGGCCACAGCGCTACGCAGGCCCGCGACAAGATGGGTGAGTGTGCCGTGCAGGGCCTTCGCTTCGCCTGGTCCGAGCGGGACGCTGCAGGCAAGTGCGGCTGCGACATCCTTCATGCGGGCGCGCAGGGCCTGGCCCTTGGCTGTCGGCTCGACCAGCACCCGGCGCTCGTCCGCGGCATCGCGCCGGCGGGTGACCAGGCCGCCCGCCTCCATTCGCTTGAGCAGCGGCGTCAGCGTCGCTGAATCCAGGCCCAGCGCTTCGCCAAGGTCGCCCACCGTGCTCGGCGCGCGTTCCCACAGCGCCAGCATCGCCAGATATTGCGGATAGGTCAGGCCGAGCGGATCGAGCAACGGCCGGTAAAGTTTGGTCATCAGTCCGCTCGCCGAATAGAGCGCGAAGCAGAGCTGCTGATCGAGCCGTGGCACCGGGATCGCCCCGGCGGCCTCCGCCGGGGCCTCGCTGTCTTTCGTTTCGACCTTTGTCGTCATGCCGCCTTTACCGAAAGCGCCACCTCGACATTGCCCTTGATGGCGTTCGAATAGGGGCAAACCTGATGCGCCGCCGATACAAGCGCTTCCGCCGCCGCCTGATCAAGGCCTTTTGTCTCCACTGCCAACGCGACGCCGAGCCTGAAGCCCTCGCCGTTGGGAAGCAGGCTGACGGTCGAGGTTATCGCGGCATCCTCGAGCGGCAGCTTCTGCTTGCGCGCGACGAAGCGGACGGCGCTTTCGAAGCAGGCGGCATAGCCGATGGCGAAAAGCTGTTCGGGATTGGTGGCGCCGCCCGGCCCGCCGAGTTCCCTGGGCATCGCCAGGTCGACCTTGAGCAGGCCGTCGCTGGTCTCGCCATGGCCTGCCCGACCGCCGGTCACGTGAGCCTGTGTGGTGTAGAGTGCCATATCGTAGTCTCCAATCATATTGTGCACGATTATTTAGTACACTATGCAATTGGGCGTCAACCACCGTTCCGTATTCCCGGAACTGAAAGCGTTCACAGTCTGGTGAAACGAAAAAAGGCGGCCGAAGCCGCCTTTTCAAAATCCTTCGTCGAACCTTATTCGGCGGGGGTCGCTTCAGCGGCCTTGGCTGCTTCGGCCTCGGCGGCCGCCTTCTTCTCGGCGGCTTCCTTGGCTGCCGTCTCGGCGGCCAGCGCCTGGGCAGCAGCGACCTTCTCGGCCTCGATGCGGGCCTTCTCGGCGTTCAGCGCGTCGCGCTCCTCATCGTTGAGCTTGCGGGCGCGCACGCCGGTGTTTTCCGAGATACGAGCCGACTTGCCGCGACGATCGCGCAGGTAATAGAGCTTGGCGCGGCGCACCTTGCCGCGGCGCACGATCTCGACGCCTTCGACCATCGGCGAGTAGACTGGGAACACGCGCTCGACGCCTTCGCCGTAGGAGATCTTGCGGACGGTGAAATTTTCCTGGAAGCCGGAACCGGCGCGGGCGATGACGACGCCCTCATAGGCCTGGACGCGGGTGCGGGTGCCTTCGGTCACACGGACCTGGACGCGCACGGTGTCGCCGGGCTGGAATTCGGGAAGCTTGCGCTTGGCTTCGATCTTGGCGGCCTGTTCGGCCTCGAGCTGACGGATGAGATCCATCTAAAAATCCACTTCTTGTTCTTCCGACAGTCAGAGCGCCCTACTCTCGCCTTGCAGTTCCATTCGACCGCTCGGCTATGTCCTTTGTCTCCAAGACATTTGTCTTCAAAACATCGGGCAGGGGCGACTACACCGTCATTGTTGACGGGTCCGGCAGATTGTTCTTGCCGGTACGGGCGGGCACATACAGCTATTTCGGCGCTTTGTCACGCCTTGGCCACGCATTTTTTACCGGCATGGCTCCAGGCATGGCACCATCTTAATCCTGCCGTGCCGGGTTGCGCGGGTCCGGCAAGCTCCCTAAGGCAGAAATAGCACACACCCTTACGGCGGCCCTCCATGTCTGTCTTCGACGCCATCCTGCTCTTCCTGGCGGGCTTTCTGTCAGGCGCCGCCAACGCGGTCGCCGGCGGCGGCACCTTCATCACCTTCGGCGCCATGACATTGGTCGGCGTGCCGCCGATCCTCGCCAACGCCACCTCCTCGGTGACGCAATTTCCCGGCTACATCACCTCGACGCTCGCTTATTGGGACGACATCAGGCACTTCTGGCGCGGCGCGCTGCTGCTCTGCCTGATCTCGGCCGGCGGCGCGCTGGCCGGCGCGCTGATCCTGCTGGCGCTCGACAATCCATCCTTTCGCGCCCTGGTGCCGTGGCTGCTTTTGGGCGCGACGGCGCTGTTTGCCGCCGGACCCTGGCTGAAGCCGGCGCCGAAACCTGGACATGAAGCGGCCGTGGGTTCTCTCGCCGGTTCGCTGGCGCAATTCGTCACCGCCATCTATGGCGGCTTCTTCGGCGCCGGCATGGGCGTGATGATGCTGGCCACCCTCGGCCTGACCCAGGCCGGCGACTACCACCGGCTGAACGCTCTGAAGAACATGCTGGCGGTGGTCATCGCCGCTGTCGCCATCGTCGTCTTCGTCTCGGGCGGCGTCGTCGCCTGGCCGCAGGCGATCATCATGATCCCGGCCGGCGCGCTGGGCGGCTATGCCGGCGTCTGGATCGCCAAGCGCGTGCCGCAGAACGTGGTGCGCGGCTTCGTCGTCGCCGTCGGCCTGTTTCTCGCCTTCTACTATTTCACCAAAGGCTGAGCGCCCAGAAGATCGGGCCGCCTCTCCTTCGTCAGCCGCTCTGACTGGTCACGCCGCCAGGCGGCGATCTTCTTGTGATTACCCGAAATCAGCACTTCGGGAATCTCCCGGCCCTCGAATTCCTGCGGCCTGGTATAATGCGGATGTTCGAGCAGGCCGTTCTCGAAACTCTCTTCCTCGCCGGACACGGCATTGCCCATCACGCCGGGCAACAGCCGCACGACGGCGTCGAGCAGCACGAGTGCCGCCGGCTCGCCACCCGACAGGATGAAATCGCCGATCGAGACTTCCTCCAGGCCGCGCGCGTCGATCACCCGCTGGTCGACACCTTCGAAGCGGCCGCACAGGATGACGGCGCCCGGCCCGGCGGCGAGCTCGCGCACGCGCGCCTGCGTCAGGGGTTTGCCGCGCGGGCTCATTAACAGCCGCGGCCGCAAATCACCGGGAGGCGAAGCATGGTCGACCGCCCTGGCCAGCACATCGGCGCGCATCACCATGCCGGCGCCGCCGCCGGCCGGCGTGTCGTCGACGGTGCGGTGCTTGTCGATGGCGAAATCGCGGATCTGGATCGCATCAAGCGACCATGTGCCGGCCTCCAGCGCCCGTCCGGCCAGCGACACGCCGAGGGCGCCCGGAAACATCTCGGGATAGAGCGTCAGCACCGACGCGGCAAAACTCACCGGTTGCCCCCGGCGTCGCGCGGTCCGCGCGGCCTGCCCTTGGGGTCGAAATCGTCCTCGCGCGGCGCCTCGCCATCCTCGTCCTCGACCAGACCGGCCGCCACCGGGTCGACGCGGACAAAACCCTCGGCGATCGACACGGCAGGCACGGCGGCCTGCGTGAACGGGATAAGCACACCCTTGCGCCCGGCGAGCGTCACATCGAGGATGTCGCCGCCGCCGAAATTGTGCACCGCGACGACCTTGCCGATGGCAGCACCGGTATCATCCCGGATTTCCAGCCCGATCAGGTCGGCATGGTAGAATTCGTCTTCCTCGCCGTCGTCGGGCAACATCGAGCGGTCGACGAACAGCTCCGTACCGGCAAGCGCTTCGGCCGCGTTGCGGTCGTTGACGCCCTTGAACCGCACCACGACAACGGTGTTGGCAGGCCTTATGTCGGTGATCTGGAAGGCACGGCCGTCCCTAGCGTAGAGCGGCCCGTAGTCGGCCAGCGCCATTGGATCGCCGGTGAAGGTTTTCACCCTGAGCTCGCCCTTGATGCCGTGCGCGGCTCCGATCACGGCCATCTGGACGGGGTTTTGGGGTTTGCTCATGGGCGAAAAATCCTTTGCCCCTGCTCTAGCGCCGCCTCGCCGTCATTTCAATGACGGCCTCTTCACCGCTTCCTAACCCGAATACCCGAAAATGCCGCCATGCAGGAATTCCTCATACCGGCAAAACCCGATCTCCAGGCGGCGCGTGAAAGCTGGCTGAAGATGCTGGCGCGCGAACGCCGGCTGTCGCCGCAAACCGTCGAGGCGTATGAGCGTGATTCACGCCAGTTCCTGCACTTCCTTACCGGCCATATCGGCGGACCGCCCGGCATTTCCGATATCGCCGACCTGCGCCCCGCCGATCTGCGCGGCTTCCTCGCCGCTCGCCGCAATGCCGGTGCCGGCGCACGCACGCTTGGCCGTGGATTGGCCGGCATCCGTTCGCTGCTGCGGTTCCTCGAACGACGAGGCCTGGCCAATGCGGCTGGTGCGGCTGCCTTGCGCGCGCCGCGCCAGCCCAAATCGCTGCCCAAGCCGCTGACGGCGAGCGATGCCAGGCACGTGGTCTCCGTCGAGGGTCAGCTGGCCGAAGAACCCTGGATCGCTGCCCGCAACGCCGCCGTGCTGACGCTGCTCTACGGCTCGGGCCTGCGCATTTCGGAAGCGCTTGGGCTGGCCGGGGCCGATCTGGCATCGGAGGCCGACACCGTGCTGCGCGTCACCGGCAAGGGCGGCAAGACGCGGCTGGTGCCGGTGTTGCCGGTGGCGCTCAGGGCGATCGCCGAATATCGCAGGCTCTGTCCCTATCATCTCGATCCGAAGGGCTTGCTGTTTCGCGGCGCGCGCGGCGGCCCGCTCAACCCGGCCATCATCCAGCGCGACATGGCGAAACTTCGCGCGGCGCTCAACCTGCCCGACACCGCGACGCCACATGCCTTGCGCCATTCCTTCGCCACCCATCTGCTCGGCCGTGGCGGCGATCTGCGCACCATCCAGGAACTCCTGGGCCACGCCAGCCTGTCGACGACGCAGATCTACACCGGTGTCGACACCGCAAGACTGCTGGAAATCTACGAATCGGCCCACCCCAGGGCCTGAACCCTTCAATTTTGCAGTCCCGATTAACGGTTTTGCCGCTTTTCGGTCCTAGGAATGGGATCATGAAACGCGTCATCGCCATCGCCGACCGTGCAGCTTCCGTCTCGCTGAAACTGCTTGTCGCGCTCAACGTGCTGTTTTTCCTGTCCTTCCTTGCCGTGCTGCTGTTCGCCGCCGGCAGGGCGCACGCGGAAGTCCCGACCTGTACCGGCGCCGACATGCTGTCGGCCTTGCAGAAGGGTAGCCCCGCCACCTACGACAAGATCGAGGCCGAGGCGGCTGCCACGCTCAATGGCAAGGGTCTGCTGTGGAAGCTGGAAAAATCAGGTGAACAGCCATCCTACCTGTTCGGCACCATGCACATGACCGATCCGCGCGTGACCACGCTGCCGGCCTATGTGCAGAAGGCCTTTGACGCCGCCGGCACCCTCATTATCGAGACCACCGACGTGCTCGACAAGCAGAAGATGATGGCGGCGATGCTGAAGGAGCCGGACCTGATGATGTTCACCGACTCCACGACGCTGTCGTCATTGCTGTCGCCGGACGAAGCGGCGGCCATGAACGCCGCGCTCGACGCGCGCGGCATCCCGCCGGCAACGGTCGCCAAGATGAAGCCATGGATGCTGTCGGCCATGATGGCGCTTCCAGCCTGCGAACTCGCCCGCCAGGCCGGCGGAGCGCCGGTGCTCGACGTCAAGCTGGCGGAGAGCGCCAAGGCGGCCGGCAAGCCGGTGGAAGGATTGGAAACGGCCGAGAGCCAGCTGCGCGCCATGGCCTCGCTGCCGCTCGCCTTCCACATGAAGGGTCTGGTCGACACGCTGAAGCTGGGCGACAAGGTCAACGACATCAACGAGACCATGATCGTGCTCTACCAGCGAGGCGACACCGGCATGTTCTGGCCGCTGTTCCGCGCCGCCATGCCCGACGAGCAGGACGATCCCGCGGGCTATGCCGCCTTCGAGGAGACCATGATCACCAGCCGCAACGAGGTGATGGTCGATCATGCCGGGCCGATCCTGGCCAAGGGCAACGCCTTCATGGCGGTCGGCGCGCTGCATCTTCCCGGTCCAGAGGGACTGGTCGAGGATTTCCGCAAAGCCGGCTATACTGTCACCGCCGTCAATTGAGTCGGATGGCAGCGGAGGCCCGCAAACGCCGCGTTTCCGGCGTTTTCCTCCGCTAGCGTGAAACCCAATCAACGGTTGCGCGTTGATGGAAGTTGATTGACCATTTTCATTTTCCCGGAGGACACGTTTATGGCGAACACCCCAAACCCAAACGATCCGTACAATTCGTCCACCAATGCCCCTCGGCCGAGCGGCGGTGGCGGCAGCCCTTGGCTGATTGCGCTGGTCGTCGTTATTCTGGCGATAGTCGCGTATTACGTTTTCGGAAGAAGTGGCCAGCACCCGGCACCCGCCGAGCCGCCAGCGGCCAGCACACCAGCCCCGGCGCCCGCGCCGGCTGAACCGATGAAGCCCGCCGAACCGGCCAAGCCAGCCGAACCGGCTCCCGCGCCTGCCCCAGCGCCCGCTCCGGCACCAGCTCCCGCGCCTGCCCCAGCGCCTGCGCCGGCCCAGTAAGCGGCTCGATATCAAAGACGAACGGCCCGCTGAAAGGCGGGCCGTTTTGTTTTGGAGCACAGGGTGTTTTGAGATTCAGGTCAGGCCGAGCAGAGAATGGCTGATACCGAGAACCGGAACGGAGCGTACTTTATACGTGTTGGGGTGGACGGCCCCCGACGGCATCGCAATGTGCCAGAATGAGGTCGTTGCAGATCTCAACAAGGGAGACCGTCCGTGGATAAACTTATTCGCATTGGCATGGATACGTCAAAGAGCGTTT